>CANJIU010000030.1 GCA_947474365.1 Opitutia bacterium
CTCTGCGCTCAGGACACCACGCGGGACGCCCCCGAGCGAGCGAGGACGCGGGTACGACAGTTGCCAAACCCGCCCCTTCCACAGCCGGTCTGAGCCGTCCCCGTTTCGATCCCGAGAAAATGACTAAACTTTCCGGAAGAACCAGAAATTTTCTGCGGACTATGTCGGAATTATTTTTCATGGGGTAATGGAGACTGAAGCGCTGGGGGCTTTCCGCCTCGATTGGCCTGACCGGGGGATCGCCCGCCGCTTTTCGTTCAAAACGTCGCGATGCTCTCGAGCCGTTTGCGATAGCGTGCGCCGATCACGGCGGGTGCGAAGCGGGCGGCAATCGTCTCCTTCGCGGCGGCGCCGAGCCGCGCGGCCAGCGCCCGGTCGGCGTACAACATTTTCATCCACTCGGCGGCATGGGCGGGATCAGGATCGGCCCACGTCGAGCCCTTGGCGTACGGGCCGTGATTTTGCTCCAGCGTCACGAGCCTGGCTCGCACTGGGCAGCCGTTGTCGGGTGTGACAAACTCTGCGGTCGCCGACCAGTTGGTGGCGATGACCGGCTTTCCGAGTAGCATGCTTTCCGCCACAGCGAGGCCGAATCCCTCGGAGCGATGGAGCGACACAAAACAATCGCAGGCCGCCTCAAGCGCGTAGACGTCGGCACGGGAAAGCGTTTCGGTGATCAATACGGTGCCGGGCAGGTCACGGACGCTGGACTGCAGCGCGGCGAAATCGGCCTCGTTGCCCGGGACGTTCTGCACCTTAACCACCAGCGCGGCGCCCCGACCCTCGAGACCAGACTGGCGGAACGCGTCGATCACCGCCCGTGGATTCTTGCGCGCCGCGTACGAATTCAGGTCGAACAGCGTGAGGAAAAGAAATTTGTCCGCCGGCAAGGCGAACTGCGCGCGGAGTGCCGCTGGCGTGCCGGTCGGAGCCGCGAAACCAATCGCGTGCGGCATCGTGATGACGGGATGCGGCGACTTGAGGGCGATGGCGGCCGAGGTGAATTCGCTCGGGCACCAAATCTCATCGTAGAAATCGAAATTCGGCACCCACGCATCCGGAAATTCGGGCAGCTCCCACGCGAAATAGGCGATGTTGTACTTGCCCGCGAGAAACGCGTCGCCGTGGTGATGGGTGATGTCGCGCGACGCCGGCGGATCGAGATGGATGACGTTTACACCGTGCGGATTCTCGTCCTGCAGGCGCGACGCATAAGACTGGTCGCCGAGCCGGTTCTTGCAGTTAAGCTTGAGCGGCACGAGCGCGGCCGGGATGCCGGCGGCATCGGCGGCGCGGACCATGCAGCGGGCGGATTCACCCACGCCGAGATCCGCGGTGAGAAAGCCCACGATGTTGAGACCGAGCCGGGCATGGCGCCGCGCGTAATCCGACGAGCACGGCGCATCGCGCCGCGAGAAATCAAAAATGACCTCGCCGTCGTCGGTCGTGATGGTGCTCACACGCAATTGCCGGTTTTTGTTTTGGGTTCGGAAACGCTGCCAGAATCCGAGGCCGGTCGTGCGCCCCAGCCACGCGAGCGTGTTGGTGCATCCGGTGCCGGTCAGTTGCAGCGTAAGTTCGATTTTTTCCGCAGTAGGCAGCGCCAGGCGCAGTTCCCACGGACCGGATTGGCCGCCGGCGATTTCACCCGCCATCACGCCGTTTACAGTAAGCCGGACTCCTGGTGCGAGGGACTCGAAGCCGCGGGCTTCGGGGTGGGCGCGTTGCACGCCATGAATGATGATGCCCCGGACGCCGTCGAATGGTGGAAGTCGAATCGACGCCTCTTCGCGAATCCACGCCGAGTTTGGATCGAATTGGTCGAAGAACAGGCCGGAGTAGCCGGTAAAGCGCCGGGAGAAGGCGCCGGCGACGGGCTGCGAGCGTGTTCGGGATGACATGTGACGGGCGAGCGAAGGGTGGTCGCGGGGCATTGGCAAAACTTTCGTGGCGGCATGGTTGAATTCCCCTCTGGAAGCCCAGCCTGCCGACGGAAGCGGTTCCTCACCGTGCTCGGAATCGGGCGGTAAGGTTGCTGAACCCGGTTCGCGGCACCCATAAACTTGCACGCGGGCCGCAACTCTGCGAGGCATCCCGGCGCTGATGCAAACCGACGAATATCTGAAGCTGGCCGAGGTGGAGGACCGGATGTGGTATTTCCGTTCCTTGCACGGGCACATCGAACGGGAACTCGGCTTTGGCGTGAAGCCGGAGGCCGCGGTCCTCGACGCCGGTTGTGGCACAGGCGGGCTGATCCTGCGTTTCCGCGAGTGGCATCCGCGCTGGAAATTCAGCGGGATCGATTTCATGCCCATCGCCTGTGACCTCGCGCGAAAGCGTTGTGGCGCGGGCGTGGACATCCGGGTCGCGTCGATCACGGAGTTGCCGTTTGCCGATCAGAGTTTCGACGTGGTCATTTCCGCCGATGTGGTCTGCCAGGTGGACAATCCCGAGGTGGCCGCTGCGGAATTCTTCCGGGTGCTCCGTCCAGGTGGCATCGTGATTATCAACGTGCCCGCGTACATGTGGATGTGGTCGTATCACGACGACACCTGCCAGACAAAGCATCGCTACACGCGCCCCGAGATCGATGCGTTGCTGGGCGGCGCGGGATTTGCGGACCGGCGGACCACGCATTGGAACGCGCTGCCTTTTCCGGTGGTGTGGGCGAAGCGCAAGTTGTTCCGCACCGATCGTGACACGAGCGACGTGAAGGAATATCCTGCGGTGATCGATGCCGGCTTTCGGGGGCTGATGGCGCTGGAACACGCCTGGTTGCGGGCAGGCGGACGCTGGGCCTGGGGGACGTCGGTCTTTGGCGTGGCGCGAAAGCCGTGATATGATCCACTTCCCCGTCGCCTTCGCACTGCTGCTGCACGTGCTGTTTTGGGGTGCGGGCGCAGCGGCGCTGGCGATGCCGCGTCCGTGGCGGCGGTTCTGGCCCGTGCTGGTGGTGCCGGCGGGATTGGCGCTCCAGTCTGCGGTGGTGTGGGCAGGGGCGCATGCTGGCTTGCGCGGCACCGTCAGCTACGTTGCCGGGAGTGAAGCGCTACCGCTGTTGCTGCTGGCCATCGCCATGGCGAAGCGAGGCTGGCGGTCCTGCTGGGTGGACCTCAGCCGTTTCGGCTTGGTGTGGGCCGCGATGGCGGGCTGTCTCGCGTTGCTCGTGCTTCCGGTGGCAATCGCTTCGCGCAGCCTGACGACAATTTCCCTGGGAAGCTGCGACGCGCCGGATTACGCGGCGGGCGCGCGGGTGTTGATGGAGTTCGCGCGGTTCGACCGCACCGGTTTCATCGGCCTGACCGAGGTGGTGCGCATCGCGTCCGTGGACAACTTTTTCGACTACTGGCTTCGGCTGAATCATTTCACGCCGTCCGCCCTGATTGCTCTCAACGGAGCCGCTCTGGGCTGCGCTCCGCATGAAATCACGACGCTTCTCGTGGCGGTGTTGTTGGCGGGATCGCTGCCAATCGTGTTTTGGGCCGCGCGCGCCGTGCTCGGCTATGGCGGCGGCGTGAGTGTGATCCTTGCCGGTATCTTCGGGGCGAGCCCGATTACCTGGTATGCGGTGGCCCATGTATCCCCGGGGCAATTGCTCGCGGCACAGGCGGTCGTGTTACTGACGTGGTCGGGCGTAGCGCTGTGGCGTGGTCGGCTCACCCTGCGACGGGCTGCGCAGTTTTCGTTCGTGCTGGCGACGGGCTATTGGCTGGTACTCGGCAGCTACAATTTCTTCCTTCTGCTCTGCCTCGTGCCGGCGGTCGCGTACGCCGGCGGCCTGACACTTTGGCAACGGGCATGGCGCCGATTTGCGATCTGGCTCGGCCTGATGCTCGCCCCGTTGCTGGCTTGCGCAGCGATCTTCAGCGGGCGCGTGACCGGGCTCGCGGAGCGTTTCACGTTGCTGCAGACCTACGATTTTGGCTGGAGAATACCCGCGCTGACGGCGGAAGGCTGGCTCGGCATCGTGTCGGGGCCCGATTTGTCGGCATGGAATTTCTTCGGCGTACGCTGGGTGCTGTCGTTCTGTGTCGTCGGTCTGCTTGTCTGGGCGTTCATTCGCTCCCTGCAACAGCGGCGGCGCGGCGCTTGGACGGCCCTGGCGATTCTGCTGCCAGTTTTGGCGGGGTATGTTTTTTTGCAGATCCGCGGTGCGCGGTTGGGCACGAATGCGAGTTATGATGCTTACAAGCTGTTTGCTGTTTTTTATCCACTCTTGCTGCCGGCCTGCTGCTGGTGGGTGACTTTGCGCCGCAGCCGCCGCCTGCATGAGTGGTTCTTTGTGGCCGCCGTCGGAGCCGTCGTGATTGGCTTTAATGTCATCGCCTGTGGCACGTTCATCTGGAACCTGAGTCGGCCCCCGTTGCTGGTGGACGGAGAATTGCGCCAGCTGCGGAAAATTGAAGCGATGTCCGACGTGAAGTCGGTCAACCTGCTGATTCCCGACATGTGGTCGCGCCTCTGGGCGAATGCGTTTTTGCTGCGCAAGCAGCAGTTTTTCTCGACGCACACATATGAAGGCCGGCTCAACACCCCGTTGCGCGGCGAATGGGATCTCGAGGGCGGGTTGGTGCGGACCGAACTTCCGGGTGACGCCCGACGGCAGGTGACGCCTCGGTTCGCCTTGGTGGACACGCAGCATCCGCTTTTTGTGCGGGTGACGGTCGGAGAGACGGATGGTTGGTATCCGGAAGAGCATGCGCCGGGCTCCCAGGAACGCTGGCAGTGGACGAAGGTCGGGGCGACCTTGCGGCTGGAAAATCCCCACACGCAAACGCGGACAATCGCGTGCCAGATTGACGGCTGGAGTCCGGCGGAACGCACCGTGGCCTTGGTTCGCGAGGGTGGTGAGACGGGTCTGCCGGTGAGTATTCGGCGCGAGCGCAGCACGGTGCGCTTGCCGGTTCTGGAAATACCTCCGGGAGTTTCACAACTTTTCCTGGAAACGAAGCAGCCTGCTTTCGTGACGCCCGGTGATCCCCGGCCGCTCGGTGTGGCGGTTTTCCGTTTTACTGTCACGCCTCGGGAATAGGCGAACCGTCGTCGCAGCACTGCTCGCATAGCAGTCCAAAGTGCGTTCGGGAGCGGAGGGCGCAGGTCGCGACGGGCGTTTTTGTCCTTGGCGCGTCCTCCGCCGGGCGTGTTTGCTGGGGCGCATGCCTGTCTCCACGAATTTCCGCCGCGTATTTTCAGGCCGGCGTGTCTTGGTGACCGGCGGGCTGGGATTCATCGGTTCGAACCTGGTGCGGACGCTGGTCGCGCTCGGCGCGCGTGTGTCTGTGGTCGACAGCCTTGTGCCGGAATACGGCGGCAACCGGCGCAATCTCGCGGGCTTGGCGTCTCGGGTGACGGTGCACATTGCGGACGTGCGTGACTGGCCGCGACTGCCACGGCTCGTCGCCGGGCAGGACTTCCTTTTCAACCTTGCGGGACAGACGAGTCACATGGACTCGATGACGGATCCGCAGACGGACCTCGACATCAACTGTCGCGCGCAGCTCGCCATCCTTGAGGCCTGCCGGCTGCACAACCCGGGCGTCCGAATTGTGTTCGCGAGCACGCGCCAGATTTACGGGAAACCGGACTACCTGCCGGTTGACGAGCGCCATCCGCTGCGGCCGGTCGATGTCAACGGCATCAACAAGATCGCCGGAGAGTCGTTTCACCTGCTCTACTCCCGTGTGTACGGCATCGCGTCGACGGCGTTGCGTTTGACCAACACGATCGGTCCCAGGATGCGCGTGAAGGATGCGCGGCAGACCTTTGTGGGAGTGTGGATCCGGCGGTTGTTGGAGGGGCTTCCGATTGAGGTGTGGGGCGGTGAGCAGTTGCGCGACTTCACGTTCGTCGACGACGCGGTGGAGGCCTTTCTCCTCGCGGCGGCGCGGTCGGAGGCGGTCGGGCAGGTTTTCAACCTCGGCGGACCGCCGCCGATCTCGTTGCAGCGATTGGCGGAACTGCTCGTTGAACTCAACGGCGCGGGTGACTTCACCGTGCGCGATTTCCCCCGCGAGCGGCAAAAAATCGATATCGGCGACTACTACGCGGATGACCGGTTGATTGGCCGGAAACTCGGCTGGAAGCCGCGGACAGATTTGCGCTCCGCACTGACGCAGACGCTCGCGTATTACCGCAAGGAACTGCCGCATTACTTGTAAATGGGGCGACCGGGAATCCGGCGGCGCGCGGCCGGTGGATTTAGGATGGCGCTCGGAGTGAGGGGTTATCAGCGTTGGGGCGTTCCCGATCATGTCGCAGTACGCCCTCAGTTTCATCATTCCGCTTTACCGCAGCGCCGAGACCATCGGTGGCGTGGTGCGCGAAATTGAGGCGCTTGAGGTTGAAGGCGGCCACGAGATCGTGCTCGTGCATGATGGAAGCGGTGAGGACACGAGCCGGGTCTGCCGTGAATTGCTGCGAACCGCCCGCGTGCCGATTACGCTGGTTGAGCACGCCCGCAATTTCGGTGAACATAATGCGGTGCTGACCGGCTGGCGGCATGCACGCGGGGCGCATCTGGTAAACCTCGACGACGATGGGCAGCATCCGCCGACGGAGGCCCTGCGGCTCTGGCGGCACGCGCAGGAGTCGGGACTCGATGTCGTGTTCGGTCACTACGAGGTCAAGCAGCACTCCCTGTGGCGTAACTTTGGCAGCTGGTTCACGAACCGGATGACCGACTGGGCGCTCGACAAGCCGCACGGTTTCTACCTCTCCAGTTTTCGCTGTGTAACGGCGTTCATGGTCAAGGAGGTCGTGCCTTTTGCCGGGCCGTATCCGTATATCGACGGATTGCTGCTCCAGGTTACGCAGCGAATTGGCTCCATCCCGGTGCGGCACGAGGTGCGCAAGGCGGGGGAGAGCACCTACACCCTGAGCCGGTTGGTGAGACTGTGGTTGAGCGCGTGGATCAATTTTTCCGTTTTGCCGCTCCGTGTGGCAACGGTGATTGGGCTCCTCATCGCCACGGCGGGGGTCGTTGCCCTAGGTGGAGTCGCGTGGCTCTGGTGGCACGACCGGGGCCCGGCGTCTGGCTGGGGATGGATCATGGCGGCGCTGCTAATCTTTTCCGGAACGCAATTGGTGATGCTCGGATTGATTGGCGAGTACGTAGGACGGATGTTTCTGGCGGTGAACCAACGGCCACAGTCGGTCGTTCGGGACGTAACCCGGAGCCGGTAAATTCCCAGGCTTCAAGACCCGCGGGGCCCGCCTGTGAACCCTGCGAGGGTGGCTTTGAAGGGGTATTTTGTTTTCCGTTCGGTCGCGGGGTTGCTCTCGTCAGTTTTGCTCCCAAGTGTCGGTGGATGGGTCCTTCCATCGTCACGGGTGTCGCCCGTCCCGATCCCAACCAGCGTCGACGCCAGCTCTACCAGCGGGCGTTGTTGCTGGTTGCACTCTATGCGCTGCCCCTTTCCGGGCTGGCAGTTTATTTTCTCACCACCGGGCTGAACGACAAATTGGCGGTTGCCGCCCGCGAACGTGCCGGTCTGGCCTACCTTCGCCCGGTGGTGCGCCTGCTGGAGGCGGTGATTCAGGACGCGGCGGCCGATGCACCGGAGGCCGGAGTTCCGGTGGAGGAGCAATTTGCGGCAATGGCGTTGGCCGATGCCACCCATGCCCGTGGACTTGGCTTGCCGGCGGATCGGGCGGGACATTTTCGCAGGACTTGGGCCGCGTCCCGCGGATCCGTGGAGCGCCAGGCCAGTCTCGTGCAGGCCCTCCGCGAATTCGTCACCACGGTGGGCGACAGTTCCAATCTCATCCTCGATCCCGATTTGGATTCGTACTATCTTACGGACATTGCGGTGTCGGCCCTGCCCGCGCACATGGAGCGCCTGCTGCAAATCCGGCAGACGCTCGCCAAACCGCTGCGTGACGCGTCGTGGGGGGCCGACAGCCGCGTCCGTGCCGCGCTCTACGCCGCTTTGCTGGACGACGCCGATTTGGATCGCATCGAACGCAGCGGCGGGATCGCGATTCGTGATGGGGAACATGCCGTGGCGGCACCCGGCCTGCGGCGGGATTATGCCAAGGCGCTCGATTCGTTTCTCGGCACGCAGCGCCGCCTCGCGGGAGGGCTTCGCGAACTCAACGCGTCCGAACGACCGACCTTTGATGCGCAGACCTTCGGGCACCTGCTCAACCAGGCGGACCGCGCGGCGTCGATTTTTTGGGACGCCACCGTGGTGCAACTTGATGCCGTGCTCATGGCCCGGATCGTGAAGTTTGAAGCGCAGCGGCGGCAGGCGCTTTTCTTCTCCCTTGGCTTTCTCGGGCTGATGACGCCCCTCGCGTGGCTCATTCTGCGCAATTTGGTCGGACCGGTGGTACAAGGATTTGTGGACGATGCGCTGGCCCAGCAAAAACTCGCGGCCAGTGCGCAGGCCGAGGCTGCGGGTCATTCGCTGCGCCTGGGACAGATCCGTGACGCCCTTGATGATCATTGCGCGGTGGTTGTCACCGATCCGGCGGGAAAAATTCTCGCGGTGAACGAGCGGCTTTGCCGCATGACGGGCTATCGGTCGGGGGAAGTCGTTGGCTGCAGCCCGCGCATCTTTAACTCAGGGCTGCATTCGCCGAAATTTTTTGGCGAGCTCTGGTCGACGCTTCAGGCGGGCCGCGTCTGGCGCGGAGTGGTGCGGAACCGAACCAAAGAGGGCCGACTGTACTGGGTGGATGCGACGATGTTTCCGTTTCGTGATGCCGACGGCCGACCCTGTGAATTCATCTCGATCCAAACCGATATCACCGAACTCGTGCACGCCCGCGAAGCTGCGGAGGCCGCCGCGAAGGCCAAGAGCCAGTTTCTCGCGATGATGAGCCACGAAATCCGCACGCCGATGAACGGGGTGCTCGGGTTTGCCACCCTGCTGGCGGACACCCGGCTCGACGAGCAGCAGCGCGAGTTCGTCCGCACGATCGTCACCAGCGGCGATTCGCTCCTCGCGATCATCAACGACATTCTCGATTTCTCCAAACTGGAGGCCGGCAAGACCGACCTGGAAACGCGACCGGTCGTGATCCGTCATGTCATCGAGGACGTGCTCGATCTGCTCGCAGCCACGGCCCGCGCGAAGGGTCTCGACCTAAGTTACTGGATGGCCGCTGGTGTGCCAGAGGGACTGGTGGGGGATGAGACCCGCCTGCGCCAGATTCTCCTGAACCTGGCGGGCAATGCGGTGAAGTTCACGACCAAGGGAACCGTGGAGATTTCCGTCGTTCCCGCCGACCTGCCCGACGCGGGGCCGCTCACGGCCGCGCCGTTTCCCCTCGCCGGCGGGGTGTCGGCCGGCCAGCGCCAGCTCACCTTCCACGTGCGCGACACGGGGACCGGGATTCCGTCGGACAAGGTGGGCCGGCTGTTTCAGGCGTTCACCCAAGTGGATTCGTCCGTGACCCGCACCCATGGCGGCACGGGACTCGGCCTGGCCATCTGCCAGCGGCTGGTCGGCCTGATGGGCGGCGAGATTGGTGTATCCAGCGATGTGTGACGCGGTAGCGACTTCTATTTCACGCTCCCTTGTGCCGAAGCTGACGTCGCCGGTCTGGTGCACGAGCGTACGTCGTTCACCGGGGCCGAGATCAGCGCCGCCCTGGGCGGACGGCGGGTGCTTGTCGTGGATGACGTCGATGCCAACCGCCGGTTGTATGAGAAACTCTTCGCCCCGCACAACGTCGGGGTTGTCAGTGTGGACGGTGCCGAGCGAGCGTTGGCCGCGCTGGAGATGCAGGGTTTCGACCTTGCCGTGCTGGACTACATGATGCCGCAGGTGGACGGGATCGCGCTCGCCCAGAAAATTCGCGGTCAGGCGCGTACTCGGACACTGCCCATCGTGTTGGTGAGTTCGATGATCATGCCCGCCGGTCTGGTTCCGGAGGGGCTCTTCGCCGCCGTGGTGACGAAGCCGCTGCGTAACCTCCAGTTCGTCTCCCTGGTTGCCCGCATCCTCGCCCCGGGCCACGGCGTGCCGGCGCGGGTGGAGCCTGCGACCGCGGTGAAGGAGCAGCCGCGCTTCGCGACGCAGCATCCGCGTGAGATCCTCGTCGTAGAAGACAATGTCGTGAATCTCCGCCTCGTCACCGCGATGCTCAAGGCGCTCGGTTATGTGCCGGCGACGGCAGGGGATGGAGCCGAGGCGCTCGCAATCATGGCGACCCGCCGGTTTGACGTGGTGCTGATGGACGTCCAGATGCCGGTGCTCGACGGATTCGCCGCCACGCAGCGGCTTCGTGCCGGGGAAGCAGGTGAACTCAATCGCCGCGTACGGGTCGTGGCGCTCACGGCCAACGCAGCCAATGAGGACCGCGATGCCTGTCTTGCCGCCGGCATGGACGCCTTCCTCAGCAAGCCGATTCAGCGTCCCCAGTTGCTGGAGACGCTTGCTGCCAAGTGACCCGGTGGGGGCTGATTGCGAGGTCCGGCTGGATTCGGGTCAGACCTTGCCGATCGCTGGGACTTCGAAACCGGGGGTCTTCGCGTCCTGAAGCAGAGCATTCGCCTCCTTGCTGGATTCGCCGGTGTGGCGCTCGGTCTTCGGATCGAAGGTCAGCCACGGCCCGACGATGTATTCCGCGCCGTTCTCCGGCACGCCAACGCCGTCGCGCATCATCTCGTGCAGCTTCAGGAAATGCTCCGCCGCCGCGGCGTTGTCGCCGAAGCGTCCAGCCTTGGCGTTGAAGGGCACTTTCTGGCCAAGGCGGTAGGAATTGTTCATCAGGTGGCCGAGTACGCTGCCGTAGTGGGCCGCCTCCGCGTTGCCGTTGGCCATCTCGGGCTTGCCGGCGCGGCAGGCGGCGATGAACGCGCCCCAATTCCCGCCCGGGGTCACCTTGCCGGGCGGCAGCTTCAGCTTTTCACCCTTGCCGCCGCCCTTGGCGTAATAAAGCCCCTTGATGATCTTCCCGCCGTCTTCGAAATAATACTCGTTCTCCACCTGGTGGACGTACCCCTGGTAGTTCACGTTGCGCACGTTAAAAAACGCGTATTGGCCGTTCGGATATTCGCCGATCCCGAACATGGTGTTGGGGGTCTCGCCCTGGTCCTTCCAGTGAAACCGGCCGCCCAGCGCCATCACCCGCACGGGGTGGGTCTGATTAACATCGAGCGCCCATCGGGCCACGTCCAGCTGGTGCGTGCCCTGGTTGTTCATGTCACCGTTGCCGGTCGCCCAAAACCAGTGCCAGTTGTAGTGCACCAGATTGGCGTGGTACTGGGAAATCTTCGCCGGACCGCGCCACAGATCCCAGTTGAGATTGGCGGGGGGCGTGGACGGGGCCTTGAACCCGATGCTGTCGCGCGGCTTGCAGCAATAGCCGTAGGAGATTTTTAGTTTGCCGAATTTGCCGGCCTGAATCGCCTCGTGCAGCCCGGCGATCTTCTCGTCGCTGCGGCGCTGAGTGCCGTGTTGAATAACCACGCCGTATTTCTTCTGGGCTTCGACCACTATCCGACCTTCGGCGACGTCGTGGCTCATCGGTTTTTCGACGTAGACGTGCTTACCGGCCTGCGCGCCCCATATCGTCATCAGCGAGTGCCAGTGATTTGGGGTCGCGACGGAAATGGCATCGAGGGTGGGATCCTCGAGCGCCTTGCGCGCATCGTTCAGCCCCTTGCAGGTGTATTTGCCGGAGATTTTCCCCTCAAGGTTCTTGAGCGAACGCTCCAGCACGGTTTGGTCGGGATCGACGAGATAGGCGATCTCCACATTGGGCTGTTCCAGCCAGCCGGCAATGTGGCTCTTGCCACGGCCGTTCAACCCGATGACTGCGATGCGCAGGCGATTATTGGCGCCGATGACCTTGGCGGAGGAACGGGTGCCGCTGATCAACGCCATCGAACCAGCGGCGAGGGCGGACTGTTGGAGGAAGGTGCGTCGGGTGATGAGGTTCATGGGGTGAACAGGACGTGTTTCGCTGGGGGGGGAGGGCCGCGCGACACCGGTGTCGGCGTGGCTTCGAGGATCTCATCAACGCTCCAACGTGCCGGTTTGGCAAGCCCGGGTGCCGCACTGGTCCGAGTTCGGCGTCAGGTCGTTCTCGTGGTGTCACCGACCGATGCTGTCGGCCCGAACGCCGGGAAACAGAGACTCCCAACGCTGGAACTCACGGGCCTGACGTTCTTCGATGAACGCGATTGCATCCGGGGGCGGAGTGCGCCGGAGCCCGAGCGCGTAGAACAACGCGTGGCGGGCAAGCGCGGGATTGGCGAGGCGGGGATCGGGCAGGTGTTTTTCGAAATAGTCCCAGCTCCATTCCCGAAACGGACCGTCTGCTGCGAGTACGAACTCCCTTCGCCAGCGGCTGACTAGCCGGTAGGAGTTTTCCTCGTCGCGGAGCTTACGGCCCGCCGACGAACTAATGTGATGAAGCACGGTGCTGGTGAGGGCGACGGCGTTGGAGCGGCCGAGCGCCCGCGCGCGGAAACAGAGATCCACGTCTTCCGCGCCGTTGACATAGCCTTCGTCAAATCCTCCCAGTTCCCGCCACAGATCCCGGTGGACGAGGAGGCAGGCCCCGGTGACCGCAGGAACGCGGCGGACGCGAACGGGGTTTCCCATGAAACCTGTCGGCAGTTCGTGATCGTGCACCGGTTTGCCGTTCTGATTGATGACGATCCCGGTATGATCGATTTTGCCGGTGCGGGCATCGCGTTGGATGTTGCCGATGATGCCCGCTTGGGTGCCCAGCGATCGGTGGGCATCCAGCATCGGTTCAAGCCAGCCGGGTTGAAGCACGAGGTCGTTGTTCAGCAAGGCCAGGAAATCGCCACATGCAATTGCGGTTCCGCGATTATTGCCGATGGCGTAGCCGAAATTGCGTTCGTTCAGCAGCACCCGAATCGACGACGCACCATTCGACGCCGTCAAGCCCGCCAGCCAGTCACGGGTGCCGTCCGTGCTGCCATCGTCGACGAAAATGATTTCGTACTCCAGCCCGGCGGGAAGCGTCGCCTGCAGGCTCGAAAACATTGCCTGCGTGAGCGACAGGCAATTGAAGAGCGGAATCACCACGCTGAGACGTGGTGGGGGAGAGTGAGCGCCTGAAGGAGTGGGGGACTGAGGGACCAACAACACTAGCAGTGCCGTGGTCGCTGGAATTCCTCAATCCCTTATTACCGGGGGCCGGCGGGTTCGCTAGCAATTCGCCGCAGGTAGGCGCCGTAGGAGGATTTTCCGAGTTTGGCGATGTTCGCCTCAAGTCCGGCGCGATCAATCCACCCCTGGCGCCAGGCAATTTCCTCCAGGCAGGCGATCTTCAGGCCCTGGCGGTTTTCGATCACAGAAACGAATTGACCAGCTTCGAGCAGCGAATCGTGGGTGCCGGTGTCGAGCCAGGCGGTGCCGCGGCCGAGCAGCTCAACGTGGAGTTGGTTGGTCTCGAGGTAGAGGCGGTTGAGGTCGGTAATCTCCAGTTCCCCGCGTTTCGACGGCTTTAGGCCTCGCGCGCGGTGGACGACGCTGGCATCGTAGAAATAGATGCCGGGAATCGCGTAGTTGGATTTCGGTTGCGCGGGTTTCTCCTCGAGCGAGAGCACCCGGCCGTCGGAGGCAAACTCGACCACCCCGTAGCTCTTCGGGTCGGAAACGTGGTAGCCGAAGATCGTGGCGCCGTCCGTCCGGGCGCTGGCGCGTTCGAGTGATTTGACGAGATCGTGCCCGTAAAAAAGATTGTCGCCGAGCACGAGCGCGGCGGGCTCGTCCTTCAGAAAACCGACGTCCTGGGCAATATGAAATGCCTGGGCGAGACCGTCGGGGCTTGGCTGTTCGGCGTACGAGAGGGTCAGGCCGAGATTGGTGCCGTCGCCAAGCAGGCGCCGGAAGAGCGGTAGATCTGTCGGTGTGGAAATGACGAGAATTTCCCGGATGCCGGAGAGCATCAGCACCGAGAGCGGATAGTAGACCATCGGTTTGTCGTAGACGGGCATCAGCTGCTTGGAGACAGCGATGGTCAGCGGATACAACCGGGTGCCGGAGCCACCGGCGAGGATGATGCCTTTGCGAGACATAATGATTTGGGAGGGAGTTTTCGGAACGGATCGCGGAGGGCGTCCCTCGTGTCCGTAGTCAGTGGGGTTTGGGCCGGTTCAGGCGACGGTTCCGAGCCGCTCGCGGGCATATTTCTTGGCCGTGATGTCCGCGGCCCAGGCGCGGTGGGTGAGGTACCATTCGACGGTCTTTTCGATTCCGGTGGCGAATGATTCCCGTGGTGCCCAGCCCAATTCGCGCTGGAGCTTGGTGCAGTCGATTGCGTAGCGGCGATCATGGCCTGGGCGATCGGCGACGTAGGTGATTTGCGTGGTGTAAGGCTGACGGTCGGAGCGCGGGCTCTTGCGATCGAGAAGTGCGCAGATGCCTTTGACGATGTCGATGTTTGGCTGCTCGTTCAGTCCGCCGATGTTGTAGGTTTCGCCGACGCGGCCCTTTTGCAGCACGAGCCAGATGGCTGCAGCATGATCTTCGACATAAAGCCAGTCGCGGATCTGCTGGCCGTCGCCGTAGACCGGAAGCGGTTTGCCCTCGAGGGCGTTGAGGATGACGAGGGGAATGAGCTTTTCCGGAAAATGATAGGGCCCGTAATTGTTCGAGCAATTGGTGGTGAGCGTCGGCAGCTTGAAGGTGTGCTGGTAGCTGCGCACAAAGTGATCGCTCGATGCCTTGGACGCGGCATATGGCGAATTGGGAGCGAACGGGGTTTCCTCGGTGAACGCGGGATCGGTGGGTGAAAGGGTGCCGTAGACCTCGTCGGTCGAGACGTGCAGAAAACGGAACGCGTCCTTTTTTGCCTGCGGCAGTTTCGTCCAATAGAGGCGGGTGGCGTTGAGGAGGCGCAGCGTACCGACGACGTTCGTCTGTACGAAGGGCTCGGGTGAGTCGATCGAGCGGTCAACGTGTGACTCGGCCGCGAAATTCACAATCGCGTCTATTTGGTGCTCCGCGAGCAGGCGAGCCACGAGGTCGGTGTCGCCGATGCTGCCGTGGGCGAAAACGTAACGCGGGTCGCCTGCGAGATCAGCGAGATTTGCGGGGTTCCCGGCGTATGTCAGCGCGTCAAGATTGACGAGCCGCGTGAGCGGAGAGTTTTTTTCCGTGAGGCGTTGGCGGATGAAATTGCTGCCGATGAAGCCGCAGCCGCCGGTGACAAGTACGTTCATGGGCGTGGAAAGATCAGGCGGAAGCGCGCTGCCAGAGGCGGAGATCGCGGGTGACGGCTTCGTGGACCTCGGTCATTGCGATGCCAACGCCCGCGAGCTTGGCGGAGTTCATCACGCAATTCGAGCGGGGAGTCTTGGCGGCGACGTGCATGAATTCGCCCTCGTCCCGGAAGAAGCTGAAATTCTTGTCCGAGACGCCCGCTTGCTTGATCATTTCGACGACCTCGTGGGTGGTCACCTGACCGGGGTTCGTGACGTTGTACGTACCGAACGGCACGCGTTTTTCCCAGCAGGCGAACGTCGCGGCGCAAAATTCCTCAAGCTGCGAAATGGAGTTCGTCGCCTCAAGCAGACGCTGGTAGCGCAGCAGCTTCGTCAGGTAATTCCGCGGATTGTCGATGTTGTTGAACGGAATCCGAAGCCGCCAAGTATAGAGGTTGGGTTTTCCCGCGAGCACCTCTTCGCCGAGAGCCTTGGTGCCGCTGTAAAACGAGCAATTGTTGGTGCGAAACGTGAAGTTCGGGGTGTCAGCTTCCGTAAAGCCGCCGCCGTCCGGCCGAGCTCCCGTGTAGATGCAACCGGAGGAGACATGGCCCCACGGTACTCCGGTGTCGGCGCAGGCGTTAGCGATGATGCCCGGGACGACGGCGTTGCCGAAAAGGCACTCGTACTTGTGGAGTTCGCAGGCGTCGACGTTCGGCTTGCCGGTGTACCCGGCAGCGTTGATCAGGAACTCAGGTTTGTCTCGCAAGATCGCGTCCCGCAGTGTGTCCCGATCGGTATAGTCAACCTCTGCGCGGCGCAGATTACGGAACGGGATGCCTTTGCGCGTCAAGAGCGCCTGATAGGCGTGGCCGACGTAACCGGAACCTCCGAGTAAGTAGATCATGGCAGGGCGAGAGGGAAACGGGCTCGGATGGGGGAAACAAGGGGTTTTTTTGGCAAAGAAAACGCCGCGTCCGGGGAGGACGCGGCGTTTGCTGAAACGAGCGTGGACGGTTTGAGGCTTTTACCGTCGATCAATCATGGGCCTTAGAAACGGATCGAGGCGCCGAACTGCATCCGCCAGCGACTGGCGACGTTGTCGATCACGACACCCGCAGGTGCGGCGGTCCATGTCGGCACGACCTGGCCCGCGGCGTTGTAGGAGGCGTTGCCCATCGTGCGGCGATAGTACACGGCATTATTCGTGTTCGTGAGCAATTCCACATTGCCGAAATAGTGTCGGCTTAGCCAGAAACCGAAGTTGATGAAGTCGAAGAACAGTTCGACCTCGACTGATTTGTAGACGGGCAGTTTTTGCGTAACCTTCAGGTCGAGCTGATTGATCCAAGGTTGGATAAACGCATTCCGCGGAGTGTAGCCACCAGCGAACTTACTTAGGCCGCTCGTGCCGAGGAAATCAAAGTACGCGGCCTGCTGCGCGGCATTCATCCCGGCAAGGCTGATCTTCGGGTCGTTCGGACCGGTCGGAACGTAAACCAGATCGTTGGTCGTGATGCCGTCGTTGTTAAGGTCGTTGGCGTAGGTGTACGAGAACGGATTGCCCGAGTGGCCCTCGTAGTAGAGTGACGTCCGCGTCTTCCAGCCCTTCTTGAATTCGAATTGCCGGGCGAGTGTGGCCTGGACGCGGTGGCGGACTTCGAAGTCGGAGCGGGAGACCTCCACCGAGTTTTGATTGAAGACCGCGTTGCGGCTCCAGCCGTCGAGGGCGACGGTCTGCCCGATCGATTGGGCCTCGCGGGAGCGGCCAGCCGTGTATCCGATGTTGTAGGCCCAATTGTTTTTCATCGGCCGGTCGAGCGAAAGACTGTAATACGAGGTTCGCCCTTCACTGATGTTGCGCACCCGGATGACCTCGTTGAAGGCAGTGCTAAACGAGTTCGGGCTGTTGGAGGCGCCGTTGAAACGCTGACGGCCGTCGAGGCCGATCGCGGGACCGCTGGTCGCGGTGACGACGAGCGGTTTTATGTTCATGTTGTCCGAGAAGAACGTCTTGTCGGTCTGGGTGAACACGGCCTCGGCGCTGAGATTGATGCCGAGCGCGGGGATCTTGCGATCGACGGCGAGGCTGCCGCGCCAGACGGAGGGAAGCTTGAGGCCGTCCTGCAACAGCGCGATGCCGCGGCGGGCCGTCGGATCCCCGTCGGTCGCTGCCTGGCCGATCGGACTGGCCGGATCAAAGCTGTTGCGCAGATAGCTGGTGAGTGTCGGTGGAACGTTGTTCGGAGCCGCCTGCCCGGTGCCCTGGGTGATCGAGAAGCGGCCGACGCCGGTGTTGCCGTACGCGTTGGAGAGGAAAACAAACGGTGAGCGGCCGGCGAAGTGTCCGACTCCGCCGCGGAGCTGCATCGTGCGCTCGCCGTCGACTGCCCAGTTGAACGCGACGCGTGGGGAAGCGGTCTGGACGCCGTCGACGTTGCCGTCGTTGCGCACGCCGAAGGCGGTCGCGAACGCTTGGTTGAAGAGGGGACGTGACGCGGCGTCGATCAGGTCGGTGCGGATGCCTCCGGTCAGGGTCAGGCGTGAGCTAACTTCCCACTTTACCTGCCCGAAAACCCCCGTGTCGGCGAATTTCGTACCTTCATCCGCCGGCGTGCCCTTGACGTAGAATGCCCGCGAAAACGCAAACGGCCGATCTGCGACAAAATCTGCGACCGAGGCGTAGTCGAAGATGCCAAATGAGCCGCCGCGGAACAGATTGGCGAACTCGCTTTGCTCGCGGTCGAAGCCGCCGGTGAACGTGAAGTTCTTCCAGAAATAATCGGCATTACCGGAGTAGGCCTTTGTGCTGACGTCGATCCTATTGCCGTGACGGAACTGTTCGAGTCCCATCGCGAGCGCACCGGTGGAGATGTTGGCTCCCGCGGTATTGACGCCACTCACGCCCATGATCCGCACTTCCGGCATCACGGTCGGCATGGTCGTGAGCTGCTGGTACGAGGTGTCGCTGTATTTGAACTCCGTCTTGAGATTGGGCGACCATTGGCTGTTCAGCGTGCCAGCCCAGACCTTTTCCGTGCGGATTTGGGCGTAGAAGTTGGAGCTGAGCGCCGTTCCCGCGGTCGTGGCGGGAAGGCCGCTCAGGATGGGATTGGCAAACGCCCCGGTGACACCGTAGCGGCCGAACTGCGGGAGCTCTCCGACGGTTTCGTTGTAGCGAACGGACAGGCGGTGGTCCTTGGTGATATTCCAGTCGATTTTGTAGAGTTTCTTTTCCTCCTCCGTGACAGCGATTCCACTGCCTCCGAAGGTCCCGATATCGATCGTCTTGCCGGAAGCGGAGATTAACGATTTGGCCGCCGTGGTGATGGTGGTCAGATCGCCGGACGTGGGGGTGAACCCGGCCGTCGGTGCGACCTGCTCCCGATGGAATTTCTCGTAGTTGGCGAAGAAGAAGAGGTGATTCTTCCAGAGCGGTCCGCCGAGGGTTGCTCCCCACGTCCGGCGCTCATCAAAGGGTTCTTTTCCGGCGAGCCCCCCGACGATGTCGCGGCTCGCATACTTTTGATCGGTGTAGTAGCCGTAGACGCTGCCGTGAAAGGTATTCGTGCCGCTGCGGGTGACGGCGTTGACCGAGGCGCCGGTGAAACCGCTCTGACGGACGTCGAAGGGCGATACGGAGATCGAGAACTGCTCGACCGTTTCGACCGAGAGCGGATTGAAAAAAGATTGGAGGCCCGAGGCGTTGAGGCCGAAGGCATCGTTGATGCGCGCGCCGTCGAGCATGACGGAGTTGAAGCGGTTGTTCGTGCCGACGGCGGCAAGCATCCCCTCCTGACGATCACCGAAGACGTTGCGCAGCGTCACCATGGTGTTGGTGCGGGCGAGATCGGCGAAGGAGCGTTGCGCGCTGGGTTGCAGGAGGAGGCGGTCGCGATCGAGAAGGCTGGCCGCACCGGTGGCGCCGGCGTCCAGTGAAAGCGCCTGATCCTTCACCATGAATTTTTCCATGACGACCACGCTGCTCGGTTCGAGAACAAACGGGACGTCGGCATCAAGGCCGAGCGAAGTCATGACGTTGTCCCGTTCCACACCCTTGAACCCACTGGCAGTCACAGAGACGGTGTAGGGGCCGCCAACCACCAGGCCGCGGAAATTATAGCGGCCGCCCTCGCTTGAAGTGGCCGAATAGGTCGTGCCAGTGGGAGTGTGAACGGCGGAGACCGTAGCGTTAGCAACAGGTTTGCCAGCGGGATCTTGTACGAGGCCTGTCAGGCCCGCGGAAACGACGCCTTGGCTGAACGCCAGCGGTGCGAGCGCGGCGGCGACGAAGCAAGCGATCCCACGGATGAACCGGGTGATCGATGCGCGGGGATGGAAGCTGCAGGACTTTATCATGGTGTGGTGGGTTGGTGCAGAGGACTCTTTGGCAATTGTGAAGCAGGTCTAGCGCCGAATGCTCGGAAGTTATTCACACGGCGACGGAGGTAGATGGATTATCAACTCTGGCGCGTCATTCTCACTTCCTCCGGTAATCACCCCGGCTGAAGTATTTTTCGAGCCAGACATAGGCGCAGATGAAAAAATAACGGCTGCCCATTTCCTTGATTTTTAGTTTGGCGACACCGAATTTCCGGTTGCGCCACGAGATGGGGGTAACGGCGAAACTGTAGCCACGCACGATCGCTTTGAGCGGAAGTTCGACCGTAAGGTTGAAGTGGGGCGCGAGAAACGGCCGGCAGCCGTCGATTACGGACCGGCGGTAGGCCTTGAAGGCGTTGGTGGTGTCGTTGAGGGGAATGTTAAATCCGACTCGTACCAAAAAATTAGCGATGCGGTTCACGAACAGTTTCACCCGTGGATAATCGATCACTTCGCCTCCGGCGACAAACCGGCTGCCGAACGCGCAGTCCTGGCCTTCGTTCAGGAGCTTCCAGTATTTCACGGCGTCCGAAGGAGAATCAGATGCGTCCGCCATCATGATGACGATGGCATCGCCCCGGCTGTGATCGAGTCCCCAGATGATCGCCCGGCCAAATCCGTGTGCACCGCTCGCATTTTGGGTCGGCGCGAGGGTGGGATATTTCGCTTTCAGTTCCTGCAGTACCGCCCACGTCCGGTCGTGGCTACCGTCGTCGACCACGACGATTTCGTGCGGGATGCGTTCGGCCGTAAAGGTTGTGTAGATGTCATCGATGGTCGAAGGCAGTGATTCCTCTTCATCCCGGGCGGGAATGACGACGGTGAACAAGGTGAGAGGTGGGGCGACGGACATGGCGTGAGACGGCTATAGCGGCGCCGAAACGTCCAGCCAATGCGGATGAGCACGGGCGTGGGAGGCGATTTCATCGAGAATCGACGTCGTTGGAGTCGCCGCTCGCCAGTTCCAAATGCGCAATGCCTTGGACGAATCCAGGACCATCCATGGGATGTCGAACGGCCGGGGTGTGGCATCGACGCCGACCGTATGATTCCCCAGATGCGAAGCGCACCAGTCGCTCAGCTGGCGCAACGACATCACCGAGGTGGCGCCGCCGGCGAAATTTATCACGCGATCGCTCGCGGCGATTTTGGGCGCGCCGAATTGCTGCACCAGAACCGGGACGAGATCCTTGGGGTGGAGGCAGTCCCGCACTTGGTGGCCATGGCCGCCAAATCCAATGTACTTCAGTGGGCGTTGCTGCAGCCATGCGTTGATCCAATACGCGAAGATTCCCTGGTCGGCGCGGCCGAACTGCCCGGCACCAGCGAGGACGCCGCAGCGGTTGACAAACACGGGAAGGTTAAACGTCTCGCCGTATTCGAGCGCGAGCGCCTCACTTGCAAGTTTGGTTGCGCCATAGAGCGAAACCGGCGCTGCGGTGGAAAAATCCTCCGTGACTCCGGCCGGGCCAACCCCGGGGGGGAGCGGAGCTTCGCCGGCACCCGGTGTGCGCAGCCGAAACGCGTTGGCAAACGCCTCTGTCGGCAATCCCGCCAACGGTGCAATTGCATAAACCCGGCTCGTGCTGAGCAAAATGAAGCCCGCCCGGTGTTGCTTGCAGAATTCCAGCATGTTCACCGTGCCGCCAAGATTGTGCTCGATGAGCTGGCGCGAGCTCGTGCGCCCGTCGACTCCGGCCAGCACGCTCGGGTTGGCGGCGGCGTCGATGACCCAGTCCACGGCCGGCAATGTCTCCAGATCACTCGGACAACGCAGGTCGCCGTGGAAGAGCTTTACCCCGCGTGCCTTCAGCTCCGCGCGATTCGTTTCACTGCCAGGTCGGATAAAATTATCGAAGCCGACGAGGTGGTGTCCGGCGTTGGTTTCGGCAAGGGCACGCGCGAGGGTGCTGCCCACGAAACCGCAAAC
This sequence comes from Opitutia bacterium, assembly GCA_947474365.1. GTDB lineage: Bacteria > Verrucomicrobiota > Verrucomicrobiia > Opitutales > Opitutaceae > ER46. Next base: position 21,450 of record CANJIU010000030.1, read on the forward strand.
GCCAGAGATGAGAATCCGCATCGCGCGCAGCATGCGCAAAATGCCGGAGGCGGGAAGCGCGATTTTTTCCTCAATGGCCGTTGGTAATTCCAGTGCGGTGTTCCCGCCTGAACTCGCGCGAGATTAGCCGTGATATCCGCGCGATCCGTGGTCAAATTGCCGGCCCATGAGCCAACTGCGCGGTGACTACAAATCGGTCTGGAACTCCCTTTCGGGCTCCAAGCACGATGCCTATCTTTACGTTTCGGGCTACACCGATGAGGATAAATTTCACGCGGACGCCGAGGACACGGTCGATGTCTTGCGCGAGACCGTTGGCGTCCGGCCGGACGATACGTTTTTGGAAATTGGCTGCGGGGTGGGCCGGGTGGGGCGTGTGATTTCCCCGTTCGTCAAACAGTGGATCGGCTGCGATGTTTCCGCGAACATGCTCCGGTTGGCAGGCCGCCGGTTGCTGGGTTTGCCGAACACCCGGCTGCAGGAAATCTCAGGGTACGACCTCCAACCGATCAAGGATGCGTCGGTCGATGCGGTCTATACGACGGTGGTGTTCATGCATCTCGAAGAATGGGACCGTTACAATTATGTGCTCGAGGCGATGCGGGTCCTGAAGCCCGGCGGTCGTTTTTATTGCGACAACGTGGACTTGGCCTCGCCCGCGGGATGGGCGGTTTTCGAGGAAAGTCGCCTGCGCTTTAAACCTCGCGAGCGGCCCGCCCAGATTTCGAAATGCTCCACCCAGCCGGAAATCGAAACATTTTTGCGCCGTGCCGGATTTGCCGACGTAAACGTGGCCGGTCGCCTCAACTTCTGGGCCTACGGCTGGGGCAAGAAGCCGGCGGCGTAGGCCACTTTGGCGGCAGGGCTGCGTCGGCTATTGCTTCGGTGGTTCGCTGGGTTGCGGGGTTCCGCCATCGGTTCCTCGGCGCTGCGCTTCCTCGTAGGCTTTCCGTTGCGCCATGCCGATTTCTAACAAGTCGCTCACGAGCATCCGGGCTTCCGTTTCCTGTTTGGCCTGCGTCTCCGGCGTGGGAGGCGCCTCCGGCTTGTTCATCGGCGGCGCGACGGGCGTCGGCGCGGGATCAGCCGCCACAACGGTTGGTGGCGGAGCCACTGGGGTGGGCATCGCCATGGCGGGTTGCGGTGCGACCGGCGGCGGCACGTTGAAGCCGGGCTGGATTGCCTGGATTGGACCGGCGGAATTGACCGGACCTGTGCCCTTGCGAAGTGGAAGGGTTTTTTCAACGCCGTTCAATTTTACGACCACCTGCTCGCGACGGGAATCGTAATTCAAGACCGCAATGCCCTCCTTGGTTTCCCCGATTCCGATCCAATGGCTTTTCTTCGCGGTCTTGTCGTAAAAGATCAAATCGACCCGCTTGCCCACTGAACTGACCCCGGCGAACTCGACCGTTTCGCTCGCGGCCGCGGTTGCGACCGCGGCTCCGCCGACGGGCATGAAGGGTGAGCGCTTCGGAAGGGGTGTGCCCTTTTCATCCGCCCACAGAAGCGCCGTCATGAAAAACGGGACGACGGCATGGGTGAACTTCATGGTGGCAGCGGAATCTACTGGAACGACAATGAGGTCTCTCGAAGGTTACGTCAAATTCCACCTCGCGCGTTCGCGGTCGTCGTCAAGCCTTGCGTGCCGCCAGCATCAGCGCGCTGCCGTGGACATTGGGGTGTTGCTCGGTGCGAAAATCGGTGAAGCCGAAATGCCGGAGCGCCCCGATGATTTGCTCCTTTTCCATCCAATAGCTGAACACCTCGCCTCCGCCGCAGAATCCCTTCCAGTCGAGCGACGGGCCGTAATTGAAGCGATGCACGATGTGCTTGTACCCGGCGGTTTTCATCTCAAGCACGTCGGAAAACTTCGCCCCCGGAACCGGGTTTTTCGCCACGAACTCCGCATCGTAAAACACCGTCCAAAGAAAAATCGAATCGCAGCGCCGCGCCAGCAACTCCAACAATTCCACCGGATTCGTGAGGTGGTAAAGAATCCCGCACGCGATACCGACATCAAACGTGAGGTCCGTCGTGCGTAAATACTCCAGGCAGTCGCCGAGAATAAACGCCGCGTTCGGCATGCCGAAGATTTCCTTGGCGATCAGGCATTTCAGGTAGGCGCGGGCGTTGGCTTCGACCGCGGTGACCGATTTGGCGCCGAGGCGGTCAAGGAGGTAGGTGTGGCCGCCTTCCAGCGGACCGAGCTCAAGCACGTCGCGATCAACGACGCCGCCTTCGAGTCCCATCTCCATCAGGCGGTGGTGTGCCCAGGCGATTCTGGGGTCGTCAAAGAGGGGTGTGACACCCGCTTTCAGGTCAGGACGGTTCGCCGGGGGCTGCGACGACCATTCGCCGGCAAAGAGGTCGAGCGCGTTTTGGTCGGACGGCGCGACGCCGAAGAAATGTTTGAAGTCGGACATGTGGCTTTTGCTGCGGGAAAATCCAAGGGCCCCGTAACGCGAAAAGCCACGTCAATTTGGGTTTTCGCGCGGCGAACCCCTACGGCAATTCATAGATCTCCACCAGCGCGACGCCCGTGGAGCCTTCAAAACCGCTTACCTTCGCGGTGTAGCTTCCGGGCTGCAACGTGATGATCATGGCCGCGTCGAGTCCGGAGGGTGGATTTCTCAAACGCGTCTCCAACAGCGCAAATCCTCCCGCGCGCGCCGAAGCTGCGCGGACCGCCGGCATCGCGCTGAAAGGCGCATCCCAGTCGTCGTTTTCGTGCAGCAGTGTGTCGCCCTGAAAAATCTGCAGAAAGGGGTCGAGCAACGCCCCGCTAACGTTGAACGGAGCCCGGCTGAGCGTCGGTCCGACGGCGCGAATCAAGAAGGTGTGCGGCCCGGGGCCGGTGACAACCAGTCCAGCGATGAGAACATTCTCACCCGCCCCGACCTGGCCGCGGGTGGCGATGTTGACGAGTTTGCGGGTACGCGACGTCGCGGCGTCCGGGTCGGCGTCGTAGGCCTCGACCAGCGCGATGCCGGTGGTCTCACCAACGCCGCTGACGATCGCGGTGTAACTCCCGGGAGGCAAGGCGGTGAGAACGGCGCAATCGCGGCTGCCCGCCTTGAATTGAAATGCCCCGAGCCGGGCCGATGCGGCGGTAATCGCAGCGGCGTCGTTGCCGGACTCCCAATTGTCGTTTTGGGCGACCGTTTGGTTTTGGGAATTTAGGATCGTCAGGGTGGGATCGGCCAGCGCGCCGGCGACACCGAAGCCCGTCAGCGCCGGGCCCGCGGCGCGAATGAGGATGTTCTTGGGCGTCGTGCCGCCGATGACGAAACCGGCGATCATCACGCCGTTACCGGTGCCAACGACGCCCCGGGTCGAGATGTTGGCGAAGGTCGTGTCAGGCGAAGATTCGATCGCGGTCGTGGCGAGGGTGGCAAGATTGGTGAAGATGGTGCCCGCACTGTTGCGGGCCATCACGGCGTAGGTTCCAGCGTCCGCCGGCTGGACCGCGCCGATGGTGTAGCTCCCGCCAGTGCCGAGTTGAAATGTCTCCGGTAGATTCGTGCCGGCGGCACGAAAATACCACGTATAGGTGAAGGGCCCGGCGCCGGTGGCGGGCGCGGCGAGCGTGAAGCTGCCGGTGACGGGCACGGTGCGGGTCGGTGCGACATCGTAGAGAAATTTCACGCCATTGATGTCGTCCGTCCGCAGCGACTCCTCGTTGCCGACGGTGCTGCCCATGATGGCGGCAACATTTTGAAACGGCGTCGCCTCGTTGGGATGGTCCAGACCGAGCACGTGGCCGAATTCGTGCAAAGCCGCCCGCCGGAGATCGAACGCGGATGTTCGTTGCGCACCGCGATACGAGTCCCAGGACTTGGCGGCGTTGAAGAGCACGTCACGGTCGGTGTTTCGGGTCAGGGTGACCGCGAGCGTGTTGGCTCCGAATTGCGACGTGCCGTAGATGTCGGGACGAAAGCTGACGTTGTTGATCCGGTTGTTCGTGGCGAGCGCGGCGGTGTCGTCGCGCGCCGAGGTGAATTTGGAACGAGCGAGTTGCGCGTTCCATTCGTTGAGGGCGGATTCCGCGACGGTTGCCCAGTCGGCCGCGCCGTCGGACAGGGGCGTGGCGTTCGGACCGAGTTGCAGGTTCATCACGGTGGTACCGTCGGGCAACGGTGTGCCGAAAAGGGCGAACGCGTGGGCGGACGCCACTGTAAAGAGCGCGGCGAGGAGAACCAGTGCGAACCGAACAGCGATGCCCTTGCCGAAATGCTGTCCCCGTGCGATCACGCCTAGTTGGGACGGGCCCGACGCGTAGGTTTTTGCACCTCGGAGGAAATGCTCGTCTCGAAATCGGTGGGAGCGAGTCCGCGTGACGCCGCCTTGGCGACCGCGGCAGCCTGGATGGTTGCGGGGAGCTGGGTCATGGGCATCTCGACCTCGGAGGTGTCGGTGAGGGGCATGCCGTTGTCGCGCGCCACAAACTCGCGGCCCGCCGCTGCGTCGCGCATCACGCGGTACCGTCCGTGCATCACCGCCACGAGCGGACAGAACTGCACGCCGTTTTTCTGCACGAAGACGATGTCGTGATCGCCGATGGTGAATTTCGGCATGCCGCTCACGGTGAGGGTGTCGTTGCCGATCGTGCCGCCGAGAAATTCGAGCACGACTTCCTTTTGGGCCGCGCCCTTCAAGACCCGGTCGATGGTGAAGGTGACGTACGTCTTAATCACGTTTCCGCCGTCGGGGCGCGCCACGTAGCGCGCCTCGGTGGCCGTCACGCGACCGCGATAAATGGCATCCGCCTCGCCGACGAGTTCCGGAAACGTCGGGGGGACGACGCTGGTGGCGTGCGAAGCCGGCGAGAGCAGCGCCAGCGCAAAAACCAGGAGAAAGGTGGGACGGAGATGCATGGGACGCGGCCTGTGGTCAGGGCGCTCGTCCGGTTCGACGCCCAAACCCGCGGGGTGTTTCAAGTATTTTGCCGCTGACGCCACGAAGCGACGATTTGTCGGATGGTTTCCTCCAGCGATTGGGTGATGTCCCACGACGGGTAATGGGCGCGCATCTTGCGGAGGTCGCTGTAGTAGCAGATGTGATCGCCGGCGCGGTTCTGGTCGACGTAGGTGTGAAGCTGGGCTTTGCCGGAGAATTTTTCCGCGATCGTGAACGCCTCGAGGATCGAGCACGAGTTGGCCTTGCCGCCGCCGAGGTTGTAGACTTCGCCCGCGCGGGGCGCTGCCACGAACGCCGCCATGAACCGGGCGACGTCGAGCGAGTGGATGTTATCGCGCACCTGCTTGCCCTTGTAGCCGAAAACCTTGTATTCGCGGCCCTCAAGGTTGCATTTCACGAGGTAACTGAGGAAGCCGTGGAGTTCGACGCCGCTGTGGTTGGGGCCGGTCAAGCAACCGCCGCGCAGGGCGCAGGTCGGCAGGCCGAAATAGCGCCCGTATTCCTGAACCATCACATCGGCGGCAACCTTGGACGCGCCGAACAGGGAGTGTTTTGACTGGTCGATCGTAAAGGTCTCAGCGATGCCGTGCTCGTAAGCCGCGTCGGCGTAGTCCCAACGCGTCTCGAGTTCCCGCAGCGCGATGCGGTTGGGCGCGTCGCCGTACACCTTGTTGGTGCTCATGTGCACAAACGGTGTCTCGGGCGCGGCTTGCCTCGTCGCCTCGAGCAAGTTGAGGGTGCCGACGGCGTTGGTGTCGAAGTCGTCGAACGGAATGGCTGCGGCGCGATCGTGGCTTGGTTGGGCGGCGGTATGGACGATCACGCTCGGCTTTACGTCGCGTACAAGTGCCAGCACGCCGGCGCGGTCGCGGATGTCGAGTTCGTGGTGGACGAAACCTTTTAGCTCCTCGGCCAAGCGCTGCTGGTTCCAGCGGGTGTCGCCCTGGGGGCCGAAGAACACGGCGCGCTGGTTGTTGTCGACCCCGTGAACGGTGTAGCCGAGCTCGCGGGCGAAGTAGCAACAGACTTCCGAGCCGATGAGGCCGGAGGAGCCGGTGACGAGGAGTGTTTTGGCCATGAAAGGAAAAGGCGGCTACGCGACGGAACGTGCGCGGCTGCGAAAGAGAACCCAAGCTGCGGCCCCCAGTGCAAGCGCGTTAATTGCCAGACACAAGGGATCGAGCCGGCCGAAGTCGACCGGCCAGGGGAGCGGATTCGCGAGGGTGGTAAGCCAGAGCATCAGCAGGGTTTCGGGCAATTGCAGCCACGGCACGGCGCGGTGGGACAGGAGCCGCGAAATCCAACCGTTCCCGGTTGCCGCAACCACGCAGGTGATGGCGATGACGGCGACGAAGAGCGGGTGTCCGCATTCACGCATCAAACCCAGGGGATCCCAGCCCCAGTTTGCCGTGATCAGCAGCGCCGGTCCGGCAATCAACAACACGACGGCGGCGCGCAGCGTGTGCCAGGCCCGTACGATCGCCGCGAGGCTCACCGCCCAAAGGCCCAATCCGAGGCCAAATGGCAACGTGTTCCACCAGACGGCGGCGAATTTCACCAGCCGGCCCGACGGTTCGTAGGCGGAACCGGCGCGGGCGTGGTGAAAGCTGTCGGCGGAGAGGTACACGTGCAGGGGCACAAACGTGTTGGCGAAATTCAGCCAACGGGTGTGCCACCACGTCGCCCAAGTGGCGATTTGCCGGTCCGCGGTCAGCCAGTAGCGGAGAAATCCGCCCTGACCGGCCAGAACCGCCTCGGGCTGATGAGGTGCGACAACTCCGGCCAACATCCACGGGATGACCAAAAGCGCGGCGCCGCCTCCGAAACGGAGCCCCGCGGGGACGATTTCTGGTAAGGTGCGATTGGTCCGGCCGACGACCCATAGTCCGATCCATGGCGTCCATAACAATATCAGCGGGTGAAATAGGAACCCCACTCCGAGCGTGAGTCCGGCGGCGAACGGCCGCCGGGTGTGCGCCAGCGAGAAGGCAGCGATCAGCCAGGCGGTCGCCACCCACTTTGGCCAGGTGAACATGATTTCGTGTACGCCGAAGGGAGACAGCGCCAACAGCCCCGCGCCGGTGAGCGCCCACGAGGGCGGGACGAAGAGGAGGAGCAGGCCGCAGAACGCGACGACGACGCCGCTCGCGAGCGACATCATCGTCACGCGGTACGCGGCGAAGCCCTGCGGGTCGAACGGTTGCCACGGTTGCTCGGGCCGTTCGATCGGCGGTCGACCGCCGGTGGCCATCACGATCGGGACGGCAGCCAGCCCCGCGAGAGGACCCCGGCTAAAAAAGGTCCACGGTTGAAAATATCGCTCCGTTTCTGGTGCGGCCGGCCCCGAGTGCCGCGCGACCGCCTGCACGATGAAGAACGGGAATCGCGAGTCCATCCGGTCACCGACGGTGTAGTTGCGCGAAATCGTCCCGCGATAGAGCTCACCCGCGGGACCGACGGAATAGGTCGACTTGGCCGTGACGGCAACGACCACGAGGGCGCTCACCGCCAGGGCCGAAGACATCGTGGGAGAGACTTCGAAGTGAAATCCGCGACGCTTTGCGCCGATTCCAATCATCAACCACACGATCGCGGCGGCGCCAAACCCGGACGTGGTTGGCGCGATTTTGCCGCCCAGGCACCACACGGCGGCGCCGAGGACCGCGAGCAGCAGCGGGCCGTTGCCGACGAGAAACAACGTGCGGATCTCCGGCGCCGCCGCGCGAGGATACCACGCGAGCCCGGGACCCCAAATCAACACCAGCGCCAGCGCCAAGGTGGCATAGAGTTGGAGATGCTGAAAGACAATCGGGAGAATCGATGGCCACGCGCGGAACGGATGCGTCACGGCTACCCAGCCCGTGTAGTCGCTCGCGCGATCCTCTGCGATCACGCGCACCGCCACCGCGTCGGGCGGACGGTCAATTTCCCAGACGCGCCATTGCTCCCCGGCATTTGAGAGGGGACAGGTGAGGCGAGCGATCTTCCCATCTGGAGAGCGGAATTCCGCCACGACGGAACAGCCGGCGTGCTGGGGGTAACCCGCCACGCCGACGTGGATCACCGAGCGCGTCGCCCTGAACCACGCACTTTCCGCCTTCCCTTGGAACGCATCCGTGCCCTGCCATGAACTCGCGCGTTTGATCCCGGTGGGGATCGCCGCCTCGGCGATCGACTGGTAGTCGAATTGCCCGGTAAAATCGCCGGCGATCCACGGTTGGCCGGTTGCCCCGTCGAATCGCGGCAACTCGCGCGGTTTCGGAATCAGGCCTAGGATCGTGTCTCGTCCGGCGCCGAGGAGCAGCGCGAGTCCGGCCACGAGCCAGAGGATCTGAAACGTCGTCCGTACTCTCACTGTTTTTTGGGGCGACCCGGGTATTCGATCCACCAGCCCTCGGGCAACGTGTAGATGTTGGCCGGCACGCCGCGCCGAATCGGATCGCAGTGCTCCGCCCATTTGTAGTCCGGCGGGGCCGGCAGGATGAATCGCGGCGCGTGGCTCAGCACGCCGGCGAGGCACAGTGCGCGGGCGGCGTATGCGATCGCCCGCGGGGTCGCGTCCACTTCCAGGATTACCAGCCATGCGAGGAGGACGCGCGAGATGTAGAAATACCGGTCGCCGTTCACTAGGTTGTCATCCTGCCAGGTGTCCGCCCGAACCCGATACGCGCATGCCGCGGTGACCAGGCAAAACGCCGTCGCGATCATCGCACGGACGTGCCGCCGCGGGTCCGCGCGAAACGCCCCCGCGAGCAGTGCTCCGATGAACGTAACGCCGATCGCCGCGTGCACCCAGAGCGGCCAGGCCTTGACTGGATTGGGGCCAAGATAGGTCCAGGTGAACATCCGGCTGCCGAGCACCGACAGTCCCATGAAAGGCCGGAACGGCTCAGTGCCCTCGTGCAGACTGAGTCCGTTGCCGCTATGCGTCACGAGCCAGCCCTGGATCGCGGCGCAGAGGCCGAGCGCGGCAAGGGCGAGAAAATTGTCGAGTTGCGGTTCGCGCCAGGTGCGCCAGGCGAGCAGGGGGAAAATGACGATTGCGAACGGTCCGTTCAGTCCGACGACGAGGAGGATCGCGAGGTCGCCGAATCGCTGTGCCTGGGTCGTCGGTCGCGCGAGGAAGACCTGCAGCAACAGGTAAAATGCCGTGATCCACTGCAGGTTGGTCACGTTGATCAGCACTTCGCCGGTCCCGACGACGAGCACCAACGCGAGCATCAACCCCTGGCGGTTGGGCAATTCAACCCGCCGCGACGCCATCCGGGCGAAGACGCCCACGCTGATGGCAAACGCCAGGCCGTTGTAGATGGCCGGCCACCACGCCGGGTCGGCGGTGCGGCTCGCAATCCATGCGATGAGGCGAGGGAGAAAATGGAGGTAGCCGTTGTACGGTTCGAAAAACGCCCGCAGACCCATCTGTTCATCCTGGGTCAGAAAAATGCTGCCGTCCTCGGCCCACAGCTGTGGGGTGTGGAGCGCCCAGGGTTTGCGCAGCGCGAGGAGGACCGCGCAGGCCAGGACGAGCCAGCGGAGGAATCGCGGGTCATTCCAGCGGTTGGCCCTAGGGTTGGGAGCGGAGGTCATTTCGGCTTGGGCCACCCGCGATACTCGAGGGTCCAGCCCTCCGGCAGCGTCGGAATGTTGGCGGGAACGCCGCGCCGGATCGGGTCGCAGTGTTCGGCCCAGCGGTAATCTTTGGGGGCGCCGAGGGAATAGTTGCCGAGATGGGCGATGCAGACGCCGAGGCCGAGGAGGCGGGCGGCGTTGGCGACGAGCTTCGGCTGGGCGTTGAATTCCCAGATCACCAGCCAGGCGAGGAGCACGCGGGGAATGTAGAAGTAGCGGTCGCCGAAATCGAGGTTGTCGGCGGCCCAGGTGTCAGGGCGCGAGCGATACACCGCGGCAAACACGATGAGGGCGAACGCGGCGGCGATTTGCGCGCGGTGCAGACGGAGCGGCCCGGGACGCAGCACCCACGCGAGTAATGCGGCCAGGAAGATGCCGCCGGCGCCGCCGATGATCGCCGGCGAGAGTCCGAGGGCGAGGTCGCGGCCGAGCAGGGGCCATACGATCAACCGGCGCGCCAATACGACGATATTGGGCCAGAGGTGAAATGCGGCCGACTGAAACTCGAATTTCGGTCCGGTGCGGACGATCAGCCATGCTTGCACCGCGGCGCAGACCGTGGCGACGCCGAGCACGATCAGATTGTTGCGATCACGTGCGCGCCACCAGCGCCAGGCAAACAGCGGCAGAAATGCGATGACGAACGGCCCGGTCAGGGCCACGGGAACGAGGATGACCAGATCGCCGATTGCTTCACCGCGGGACTTCGGTGGGGCGATAATCGCCTGCTGGATCAGGACAAACGCGGTCAGCCATTGCAGGTTGGTGATGTTGAAAAAGACCTCGCCCGAATGCGGCACGAGGAGAAACGCGAGGGCGAGCCAGGGCTTCCCGGGAAGATCGAAGCGCGATGTGAACAGCCTGGCCAGCACCGCAACCCAGATGGCGAAGGCGGCGCCGTTGTAGAACGCGGGCCACGACGCCGGGTCGAGCAGGTGTGAAGCCAGCGACGCGACGATGCGTGGCAGGGTGTGCAGGTAGCCCATGTAGGGCAGAAGGAATGCCCCGATGCCATGGTCGTCCTGGTCGTTGAGAAAAACGCTGCCGTCTTCCGCCCAGAGTTGCGGTGTGAGGAGTGCGTGCGGTTTCCGCAACAGCATCGCGCCGGCGAGCACCGCGAGTACACCGAGGTTGAGTCGCGGGTTCTGCCACCAGTCGCGCAGGGCGTCGCAGGCCTTTTCGATCACGCTCGATCCGGACGGAGCGGGGAGCGACTCGGTCTCGTTGGGCCGGGACCGAAACGCCCGCGCCACGATCCAGGCGAGGATGCCCGCACCGGCGATGACGAACGGCAGGCCGGACGGCGGTCCGTGGATCGCGACATTGGCCACCGCCCAGGTGGTTGCGAGGGTGACGCCCTGCAGCAAGGCGATGACGGCCAGCCAGCCGCGTCCCGTGCGTTCGATGATCACCGACAGCAGCACAAACAACCCGATCATCATCGCGTAGGATCCCTGATGAATATACGCGCTGCTCGGGATGAACATCAGGAGACACCAGAGGATCATCGTCAGCGCGAGCCATCCACCGGTGACGGCGAGGCCGTAGGCAGGAAGGAAGACGCGGCGCCGGGTCAAGATGAGGCCGAGCACCGCGAGGGCGGGCCACCACGTCAGCGCCCGGAGGCAGACGAAGAATTCCTGATTGCGGCGCTCGGCGGCGCCCTCGGCGGAGAACTGCCCGATGGAGCGCAGGTCGCTCACAAATTGGAATTGGAAGTTGGAGACCTTGCTGTCCCAGGCCCCTTTCCAGCCGGCCTTGGCATAGCTCGCGCGGATGGTTTCCAGTGTGCCGCGCGGGTCGATGTCGATCTGCCCGGCGAGGTGCCACTTGAAGAGGCGGTTGGCGGGCGGATCGTAGAATTTCTGGTAGGCCATCCAGGGCAGGACGAGCAACAAGAGGGTCGCGGCGCCGGGTAGCCACGGCCGCCATTCTCCGCGTACGGCGCGCCAGAGGAGCCACGGCAGAAGCGGGAGGAAGGAAAAGGCAACGCCGCCGTGGGAGAGCCAGGCGAGACCGGCGAAGAACGCGGACCACCAGCCGTTCACCCGCGGTCGCGCGTCCGGCGCGGGCAGGAAGAGCAGGGCGAAGGCGGCGCACGCAAACGCACCAGCCGAGAGTTTGGGCCAGGTGAACGTCGTGTTTTGCAGGAAAAATCCGCTCAACGCCAAGACGACCACCCAGCCGGCGGCGCGCGATCGCGCGACGTGCAGCGTTCGCATCAGACCGTAGGCGGCCGCGATCCAGAGCAATTGAAACCAGACGGCGGACGTGCCGCTCATCGTTCCCCGATCAAGCTGCACGAGCTTGCCGGCGGGCCAGGTGAGCAGTTGCCAGCCCGATTGCAGCGGCGGCCGGTCGCTCGACAGCCATTCTTCGCCGGTGTGCCGGATCGGTTGCGAGGAGAAGAGACGGCTGGAGAGGACGTGGGGCAGCACGTTGTCCGCGGGCAATCCGTCGCGAAATCGGTTGGCCGCGAGGGTGTAGAAATCGTGCGACGACGGAAACAGGTGGAGCACGGCGAGGTGAAACGCACCGACCGCGACGAAAAGCTGAATAACCGTCGTGACCTCGGGGGCCGCACGAATGCCTCGCGGGGGACGGCGCAGGACGAGCACGAGCCCGGTCGCGAGGATGGCCCAGGAAAAAATAACGCCCAGCAATGTGTTCGCGAAGTAGGCCCAGAAGGCGAGATAACCGCACGCCGCGACGATCGCCGCGGCCCCGAGCGGGACCCATTGCGGCGCGAGCCAAGCCCGGGCGAGGAGCCAGCGCAGACTGGCGAAAAACAGGATACCGAGCAGCAGGCCGTTGATCGTCCAAGCGGCCAGGGTCTCGAGCAGGCCGTTGTTGCCATCGCCGTGGCCGCCCCGGAGCGGTTCGCTGAGGCCGAACCAGCCACCGAGCGTCTTCGTCTGGTCGGACCCGACGATCCGGATCGGGCGTCCCACCCAGGCGGGCGGCAGCTCGAAGTCGCCGATTTCCCAGCGTTCGTGCAGGTCGCCGTGTTTCAGGGGGAATTTCTCTGCGCCGCCGTCAAGCTCAGCGTGCAGGCTTACGCCTTCGTGGGCGGGGTACCCGGTGAGACCGAAGCGCAGGATGCGCGGGGCGGGGAACGGCCCGATCGTGATCGTGCCGGTGTTTTCGTCGGAGCCGCTCCATGAGCCCCAAAGGCGCAGGGCGCCCGCGTTGGCGAACGGTTCGCCTGGATACGCGCCGTTCGGCTGAAAGGATCCGACGGTCGCAATGGCAACGTCGGGATGCGTGGGTTGGAGCTGGCGGGTCCGGAGGCTGGCAACGAGGAGAATCGCGCAGATTGCGAGCCCGACGAGCAGATGGCGTTTACCGGGGAACACGGGGTGTTACGAGGTGTGAAACGGAAACCACGGGATGGCTTGATCAGGCAGTAGCATGCAGCCGGCAAGAGAGCCAGAGACCGGTGCGCCAAGTCAAATCGCGTTCGCAGTTGAGCCGAACGGGTGGGTTCAGTGCAGGTGATAGACCTCGATCAGCTCGTGGGCGCGTTTGGTGGGGAGAAAGGAGATTCCAGGCACTGCGCCCACGGGCGGCAGGTCCTGTTTCCGCAGAAGCAAATCCCGCGTATTGCGTCCCCGGTTCTGGGCGAAGGCCTCGACCGCAGCGGGCCAGCCACTGGCCGCGCGGAAAAGGACGAGAGCCAGGAGTACGACAGCCAGCGCGCGGCGGAATCGAGGCACCGGCCACGCCGCCAGCCATCGCTCGGCGGCGAGCCCGAGAAACGGCAACGTGCAGAGCAGGGCGTTGTATTGATAGCGCGAGCTGTTGGACGCCGGCAGGCCGGTTTGGTAGCGCCCGATGCCGAGCAGCACAGCGTTACCCAGATCGAGGAGAAGCAGGAGGACCAGCAGCGAACGTTGCCCTGGGGTTGCGCGGCGCAACACCCACGTCAACAGAGCAACCTTGATTCCGCCGAGGAGGATCACGGTGTTCGGGTCCCAGCCGCTGGCCTGGAACAGCCATTGCAGGGGCGTTGCCGCCCAGTAGCTGAGACCAAAAGCGATGATTTCCCGGAGGTGCCCTCCGAGGGCATGATGGTTGCCCGGCGAGAAAAGAAAGATCGTGGCGGCCACGGCGAGCGCCGGGGCGAAACAGGCGGCAGCTATTGGCCAGCGCGGACGTCCCGTGGGGACGTTGGTCGCGAACGGCAGGAGACATAGCGCGGCGAGCGCGGAGCCGGTCAATACGCCGCGCGCAAACGCGAGCGCACTGGCGAGCGAGAGCACAAACAGCAGCGCGAGTTTGGGGCCGCGTGACGCCGTGCCGGGGGCCGTGTGACGCAGGAGATGGTCGGCCGCCAGGAGGAAAAACGTAATCGCGAGAAGGGCCGACCATTGGACTGACCAAGCGAGCGTCTCGATGTTGGCTGCGCTGAGCGCGAAGACGCCGACGACCGGAACCGTGGCCGTCCAGCTGAAATTGGCGCGGCGCAAGAGTCGGGCAAACAACGCCGTGTTCACGGCATGGGTGACCCACAGCGTTCCGATCAGCGGCAGATAAGATCCGCCGCTGGCGAAGACCAATCCGCCCCAGAGTAGCTTGAAGAGCGGAACGAAATTTTCGGCGAACGGTTCCAGCGTCCATCGCCAGAAGCCGATCGTGTTGATGCGCTCCATCAGATCCCAGTCGTCGCCGAACCACCAAAGATCAGCAAACGTACGCACGCACCAGAGAAACGGCAGCAACGCGACCACGGCGGCCAGGGTGGGCCAGGTGCGTTCGAGGATCGGGGAATCGATGGCGGATGGTTCCGGTGGGCGTGCCTCCGCGACGGTGGAGTCGGACTTTTCCGTGCATCCGCGGATCACGATGGCGCCGAGTGTGGCGGCGGCGGCCGCGGCGATCGCGAGTGCGACCGGCGAGGGCGAGCCATTCACGATTTGGTTGCCGACGGCCCACGTGAAGACGAAGGAAAACCCCTGCAGGAGCGCGACGACGATCAGCCAGCGACGGCCGGCGAGTTCAAACCACGCAGAGAGCAGCACGAACGCGGTGAGCACCATGGCAAAGGATCCCTGGTGAACAAGCGCGGAGTTTTCGGCAAACAGGAGCAGGCACCACAGCGGAATCGTCAGAGCGGTCCAGAGTGACAGGGCGACGTGCATCCGCCCGACGGGGCGGCGGTCCGCCTGTCGCGCGAGGCGCGCCATCGCAAACGGGGCGAGGGCGAGTCCGCCGAGCCACCAGGTGAGGGCGCGGCCCAAATAGAAAAACTCCTCGTTGCGGCGGTCCTTCACCCGGTCGGGTGCGATGTCGATGAGTCCCGACCAGTCGCCGTTGATCGGGGTGATGAGATTGCTCCGTTTGTTTTCGAGAATCTTGTCCCACTTCAGGGCGGCGTAGTTCGCGCGAATGGTTTCCCAGGTGCCCCGCCCGTCTTTGGGCACTTGTCCGCCGAGATGCCATTTCAAGAGACGGTTGCCCGGGGGATCGTAGAATTTCTGGTAGGCGAGCCAGGGGCCCGCAAAGACGGCAAAAATCAGCGCCGCCCACGCCCAGGCGCGCGCTTCCCCGCGAAGCATGCGCCAGACAATCCACGGCGCCAGGACGAGAAACGAAAATGCGACGCCCCCGTGGCAAAGCCAGGCGAGGGCCGCGAGCACGGCGCCGACAAGGACGTCCTGCCGGCGGCGATTTTCCGGCGACGGCAGAACCCACAGGCCGAAGGCGCCACAGGCGAAGGCCCCGGCAGACAGTTTCGGCCACGTATAAACCGTGTGCTGCAGGAAAAATCCGCTCGCGGCTAACACCGCGATCCAAGCCGTGGTGCGGCGCGGGCTGATCCTGAGCGTGCGCAGGATTCCGTAGGCCGCGGCGACCCACGTGAGCTGCAGCCAGATCGCCGCCGTGCCGCTCGCCGCCTCCGGCTCCAGGTTGAGGAGCGAAGTCGCGGGCCAGGTGAGCAATTGCCAACCGCTCTGCAGTGGCGGTCGATCGCTCGACAACCAGTCGGCGTCCGCAACCTTCAACGACTCGCCGGCGAAGAGGCGCGCTGACGTGAGGTGAGGGAGGAGGTTGTCCGCGGGAAGCGTGTCGCGGAAGCGGTTCGCAGCGAGTTGGTGAAACGTCAGCGAAGTTGGAAAGAGGAGCAGCAGCGCGAGGTAGAATACACCGATGAGAACAGCGAGCCGGCCGGGGTGAGCGATTTCCGGTAACGTGGCGGGGTTGCGCCCCGTGCGCCAAACGGCGATCACACTCGCAAGCAGCAGTGCCCAGGCAAAGGTTTGCCCGGCTCGGCTGTGTGCCAAGTAAAGCCAGAACGCGAAGTAGCCGGCTGCGGCCACGGCGCCGGCGGCGACGAGCGGGATCCTGTGGGCGGCGAGGGTCGTACGCGTGACGAGGATACGGACGGCCGCGAACCAAAGAAGGCCGAGCAGGAGGCCGTTGACCGACCAGGCGGCGAGGGTCGTCCAGAGGGCCGCCGTGCCATCGGTGCGTCCGCCTTGGATCGGCTCGGTGATCGCCACCCAGCCGCCGAGCACCTGGGAGTTGTCGATCACGACGAGCTTCAGCGTCGCGCCCTTCCAGGTCGGCGGCGGCTGCCACGACACCATGCGCCAGCGTTCGCCGACATCGGGGTGTTCGATGCGGATGCGTTCGCGGGTCCCGGCGTTTTCGACGTAAATCCGGATTTCGCCCTGTGTGGGGTAACCACCGAGGCCAAAATAAAGGCGCGATGGCGCCGGGAAGGGACCAAGGGTGAGCGAGCCGGTGTTGGCATCGGAGCCGTTCCACGATCCCCAGGCACGGACGGGCCGGGCGGTGACGAACGGCTCGCCCGGATACCAGCCTCCGCCCTCCGTAATGCTGCCCTCGATATGAGCAGCGAGGCGCTGTTGTACCGGGGTGATCCGCAGCGCGACGCGGCTTCCCGTGTAAAGGCCGGCGCAGAGGACCAAGGCGAGGGCGAGAATGGAACGCGGCGAAAACACGGCGCTGGTCGGTCGGGTCTGATTCCTCGGGCGGAATCGATGGCGAGGATCCGGCCGCGGGATTACAACGGCTTGAACCGGAACTTGGCCAAGGCCCACAGCCACGTGATCGGGTCGCGGAACATCGTGACTTTTTTCCCGGCCTTGAACGAGCGGGAGTTGTAGCTGATGGGGATTTCGATTGGCCGGTGGCCCTTGCGCACAAGTTTTATCAACAGCTCCCAGTCGAAGTCGAAACGGTTGCACTCGAAGGTCAGGCCTTCGAGGCAATCCCGGCGGAAGACTTTGTACATCGTGAACGGATCGCGCAGCCAAATCCCGAGCGCCACGTTGAGCAGGAGGGTGAAGCCCCAGTGCCCGCAGTTCAGGATCAGCGCCTGCAGGGGCTGGTCGGAGAATTTCCGAATCGCCCAGCCGCCCTGGCCGTGGCGCGAGCCGAGCACGAAGCTTTGGCGGCCCGACGCAATCGGAGCGATCAGGACGTCGTAGTCGTTCAGGTCATATTCGAGGTCGGCATCCTGAATCAGGATCACGTCACCCGTGGCGTGCGCAAACCCGGCGCGCACCGCGTGTCCCTTGCCGCTCGGGCGATCCTCAAGGAGCAGTTTCACCCTCGGGCGATCGCGATAGGTGAGCACGATGTCGCGCGTGCCGTCCGTCGAGTTGCTCTCGATTAAGATGATCTCGATCGTCCAGCCGGGAATCGTCTTGGCGAGGATGGCGTCGAGCGCGGCGCTGACGGTGGCGCGCTCATTGTAGATCGGCACCACCACGGAGAGCGTGGGGGCCGGCGGCCGCAGAATCGGTTGGGCGATCATCGGTGCTTGTCGGATCCAGCGGTGGAGGCGTGGGACGTGGGCGTGCGGGCCAGAGCGATGATGCCGCTGGCCACGATGGGCACAGGGCGTTCGCGCCAGCTTGCGGGCGTTACGGCGCGTGCGCCGCGGAGCGCGGTCCGGATGCCGGCGACGGGGTATTTCTCGAAGTGCGCGGCGACGTAGTCGAGGCTGAGGTGCTTGGTGCCGCGATGCAGTTTAATGCCCTCGAAGCCCGCTTGGGAAAGTTGCCGGGTCAGCGTCGCGGGCGAAAAATAGAAGAGATGCTCGGGTTTCAGTTCCATCCAGCGCGAGCGCATGATGCGCGCGGACCACGAGGAGGTGCTGGGCGTCACCACGAGCAAAAGCCCCCCGGGGCGTAGGGCGGCGGCGACCTGTCCCAGGAAGTGGGCGGGGCGGCGCACGTGTTCGATCACGTCGCACAACACGCAGACGTCGTAGTAACCGGGCTCGCCCGCCACGACATCGATCTCTCCCTGCATCACCCGGCCGGTGCCACCGAGCGTCTGGCGGGCCCTTTCACAGGCAAACGGCGAATATTCCACCCCGGTGACGTCGAAGCCGCGCCGGGAGGCCTGCAGGAGAAAATTGCCGGCGCCACATCCGATTTCGAGCAACCGGCCGCGGCCGGCCGCGCCCGCGGCGGCGAGGAGATCGAGGTAGTGATCGGCGGTCGCGCGCTTGGCGCGGGTGATCACCGCGTGCTCCGGTGTGCCGTCGGCCGCGAGGACGTAGTCGGGACCGTAAATCGCGGCGAGTTCCGAATCACTCGGCTGCGGCTGGGTGAACTGCAGGTCGCACGACTGGCATCGCACCACGGGATGGGACTCGACGACGACGACCGGGCGGAACGCTCCGGCTCCGCAAAGCGGACAGGCGGTGAGCGGGATGCGTTGGGCGGACGTGGCTGGCGGTGAAGACAAGGTGGGGAGCAAAAGGTCAGCCGGGGGAGTTGTCGCGCAAAAATTTGGGCCGCGGGTGACGCTGTTCACGGTCCTGGCTTGATGGCACAGGGCATCGCTGAAACCCCGTAGAGGCGATCGACGGCGCGCACCACTGGCGGAAGACTGAGTGCGGCCGATGCCATGGCTCGCAACACGCGGCGGTGGCGCAGGCTTTTCACGACCTTGAATTTCACGGCGCCGTCATAGCGGACGGGAAAAGGTTCAAGTCCGACCCGTCGGTAGAGCCGCGCCAGGCAGCCCGGGTTGAAAAGGCTGACGTGAATTTCCGGAGCGCAATAGCGGTAGTGGATCCCCTGACGCGTCGCCACCGGCGAATCGAGATTTCCAGTCGTGAGCAGCAGCAATCCTCCGGGTTTCAGCAGGCGGGCGATGAGCGCGAGCGGTTCGAGCGGTTCGGGGAGATGCTCGATGACCTCGATCATGCTGATGACGTCATACCGCGCGTCCTGTTCGCGGGAGAGTGCGTCGAGGTCGAGGATGCGAAAGCCATCCTTGGACTTTAGGAGATCCGCATAGGAACCCACGTCGTGGCCGGTGAGATCCAACGGGCGGCCGTGAAAGCTGCCGCGTTCGCGTAGATATTTAAGGAACGCCCCGGCGCCGCAGCCGAAGTCGAGCCAGCGGAGAGGGAGTGGCGCGGTCGAAGAGCGCACCGAACTTGGCGAAACCTTGTCCGCGGCAGGCACGCGGCTCCGGACGTATTCGGCCGCGATTCGTGCCATGTCATCGAACTCAAGTCCCCGGTCACTGTTCCTCCAGTCGCGGTATTCCGTTTCGTAGTCGACGTACGGGTCGGGGCCGTGACCGCGGTAATAGGCGTCGTTGTAGATCTCGAAGCCAGAGAACGGTTCGACGAACATGAAGCCGCAGTCGCCGCATTGATGAAACTCAAATTCGCGGCGGAGAAATTCGCCGCTCTTCCGGCCGCGGAGGGTGACGCTCGTCGAACTGCAGGCGTGACAACGCGGCGTGCTCATGCCGGGCGCACCGGACGCAGCGCGAGGCCGAGCGTGAGCAAGCCGAGCAACGCTCCGGCGCCGCTGAGCATGAGATTGCGCGGAAAATTCTTGGGTAGATATGAAAATTTCACGCGGTACTCCCCGGCGGCCGGCACCACGACGCCCTTGAACGCGTGGTTGAGACGGATGATGGGGGCCTTGGCTCCGTTTACCTCGGCGCGGAAATCACCCTGCCAATACGATTCCGTGAGCAGAATCACCCCGGCGGCACTGGCGCGGACGGTGAACGACGTGGTGTTTTCGGTGAGCCGGTAATTGCTGGCGGGGACCACGACGCGACGCGCGGTGTCGCTCGGGAGGCTGTTGATCGCGGCCTGCGCGGCGACGTCCGAGCGTTGGGCGGCAACGAACGGCCGGCCGGTGGCGCCGCGGAGGGACTGCACGAGTTCGGCCGGCTGGTCGTAGGTGCCGATGCGATCAGTGAAGAAGGCCCGGGGCCAGACGGTGGGGCTCTCGTAGATGTCGAGGTCGGCGGCCTTCAGAAACGTGAGTGATTTGCCGAGCGCACCCTGGTCGCTCTTCAGATCGAAATAATAGCGGACGTTGAGTGCGTCGAAGAATGGGCGGGCGTTGGCGACATTCGAGGCGTCGGCGTAAAAACGCCAGTCCCACATCCGCTCGACCCCGGAGACGCTCATCAGTTCACGCACCCACGGATTCACGAGCGCGTCGGGACCGTGGATGGTTTCGAGGCCGTAGACCGCGGTCCATCCGGGGAAAAAATTTCCATGCAGTCCGAACGCGCGGCTCGGTTCACGGGTCTGCGCGGCGCGGACAAACTGCATCGCCTCCGACTTGGCCTGGAAGTTGACGCGCTCCGTCGGTCGGGCGGTGAACGTCTCAAAGCCCACTGCTTCGGCGTGCAATCCATGCCGCCAGATCAGCAGCGCGACGCACAGGGCGATGAGCAGTCCGCGCGCTACCGAGCACGTGCGGCGGGCAAACGCGGCATGGACGGTGATGGCGAGGACGATTGCGCTGGCGAGGAGCGTCGTGAGGTAGTCCCATATGAACGGCGTGATCGGCACGACTTCTCCAGGACGGTTGACCGTCACGGTGGGGCCGAGGATCGGCCGGTGTGCCGCCTGGCGAAAGGCGATCCAGCCAAACACCAGCGCGAAGAGCATCGCGCCTGCGACGATCAGATCGGCCCGGCCTTCCCGCGTTCCGAGACGCCGGGCCGCGGTGGCGAAACCGATGCCGGCCAGGACCGACCACAACACGATGAGCGCGCAGGAAAACGTGTTGTCGATGTGCGCGATGTTGCTGAGGAACGGCACGGTGACGATCCACTCCGGGGAGATGAGCCCGAACGCCAGCGAGAGCGGGAGCAATGAACAAGCGGCCAGCGTGATCACGGCACGGTTGGCAAATTGCAGCCGCAGCGTGACGAGGAAGTAGATCACGCCGAGAAGGAGCAGAAAATTGAGCGACGGACTGAAGACCTGATTCCTGGCCATCAGCGGCCGGTAGAAAATCTCATCGAACGCGCCAAGGAGGAGGCTGGGTTGGATTTGGAAGGCGGTGGGCGCGTTCGAGCCGGTATACGCGTTCTGCAAGGTCTGCAGGAAGGTCGCCCAAACCGGTGCGGTGATCAGGACAAAGATGACGCCAGCCCAGGCGAGCGATACGAGTTTGCCGAGTCGCTCGCGCCACGGAGCCGCGCTCGTGAGCAGCAGGCAGGCGCCAGTGAAATTTACCACGCACAGCAGCATGTAGGCTTCCTTGACGGTGCCGCTGCTCATCAGGGCGAGGTTCGCGACGATGAGGCCCGCCGACCATAATGCGACCGCGCGTCGGCTGGCAGCCTGGGTGACGCGGAGGAGGCAGTACAGCGGCCAAGGCGCGTAGCAGAGGCTGAAGAACGCGGGATGGTTGATGCGGTAGATGAAGAAGCCGATGAATGGGGCCACCGCAGCGACGAGCAAAGCTGCATAAGGCGCGAATTCTTCGTCGGACTGCGGGCTGCCTGGACGATTCGCTTTGCTGATCGCCAGCACGATCAACCCCAGCCCGGTCGCAAACAGCCATTTCGCGATGAGGTATTTCAGGTCCCAGGCCCAGGAGGCTCCTCCGGCGGTAATGACGAGAAAATGCAGCGGATCGCCGAACATTGACTGACCTTGGGCCAGCAACTGGATGCCGGCGGAACTGTAGCGGTTCCAAAGCGGAAGCTCGTGATCGCGTCCCAAGGCGCGCCCCTGAATGACGGACAACGGGACGTGCGACCACATGATCGCACCGATGTCGGAGAGTTTTACGTCCACGATCTCTGACGACTTATAGCCCGGCAGGGTCGGATAGGCGTCGTAGAGCAGAATTGTGCCGAGGTTTGGCGAAACGAAGCTCTTGCCCAGAAACACGACCGGGTAGGAACTCGCGATGACGGCCAGGGCGGCGGCGAGTGCAATGGAACGTTGCGGGTGAAGCGGGAGCGTGCGCAACCGTGCGCCGATGGCATTCGGCAGACGAGGGACGCGGTCGAGCAGCAGAAGCAAGGCGGCGAGGCCACCGAAAATCGACAGAATGTACGGCGCGCAACCACGCATGTAGTCACGCCACGAGGCCTTGACCGCGAGGATCGAGCTCAGCGCGAGGTAGATCTGTGGGTCATCGGCGTTGGGAGTCGACGTGACCTCCAGCCGGCCGTCGCGCATGACCGCGGACTGAATTTGGTGGGCCGGTTTGAACTCGGCCAGGGGAAGATCCAGGAGGACGCGCCCGCTTTGCGCGACAGCGCGGACCGAACTCACGGTGATGGTTCCACCATGGTCGGGGGGATCGAGGCGGATCCCCCGGTACAATCCAGGCGGCAGGGCAAACCGATACGTCACCGGCGTGTTTCCGGCCGCAAGAGTGGTGATGGCGGAGAGTTCCTCGCGAATTCCGGCACCGTCATCGTAAAAAAACTGCAGTGGCCCCGGGACGGTCGCGGTCAAACGCGCCTCCAGCATGTAGAGGTCCGGACGCATTTTCGCCGCCGGCAGAAACGGCAGCGCCGCCACCACGCTGATCAGCGCGGTCACGAGCAGGGCCGAAGGCGTGAAAAACTTCATGCGAAACCGAAGATTGTCGGCGAAAGCGTCCTCGCCCTACAAGAATTAAGGTGGAGGCCCGTTATTCCGGCCGGGCCCGGCTCGCCCACCACGCCATCGCGCCGAGCGCGAGCGTCGCGGACGAGGACAGGTAGACGATCAAAAGACCGTGTTTGGTCGTCCGGGCCGCCCAGTACGAGAGTGCGCCCATTTCGGTCGGCCCGCTGAAGGCGAGCCAGCGCGCGGGATCCGCGTCACGGGCCGCAACCACGAACGGCTCGCGCGGCGTGCGCACGTAGGCGGCGCGCCACGTATCGCCGGGTACTTTCGTGGGCGCCACGGTGGCGAGTAGCTCGTCCGTGCCCGCGGAGCGCAACTCCAACGCCACCCCGGGCAGTCCGGCGTGTCCTGCGAGTTCGAATTTCAGCCAGGCCGCCCGCGGGGGCGGAAGCGGTGCGCTTCGCCACTCACCGGTCGCACTGGCGCCGCCGCCGGGCGCGAAGGAGCCCCACGTCTTTGTCGCGTCGAGCGGTGGCGTGGCAGGCGAGAGGCCTTCGCGGGGTGGATGTTCCACATCGGAGCCGCGGGCGTCGTTCTCCCGGAAAACTCCCGTGCTCGTCGTCGCCGCCGGTACAAGCGGCAGCGGCGTGCGGATCGGGAGTGGCATCATCGCCCGCAGGCTTGGGCGCGCCAGCCGATTGATCAGCTCCTGGGCGCTGGGATACGGGATGTCGGGAAACGCGAGCGCCTTGGGATCGTTTGTGCCGAGGTAACGGCTCATGTGCTCCTCGGCTTTGACGTAGTATTTCCGCGCGTCGACCAGTTCGTAGCGCACGATGGTACTCATCAAAAAATGGACGCCGCACCCGAACGTGGCGAGCCAGGCGAGGCCGACGCCGTAACGCGCCACGCGCCAGGACAGGCTCTGCGCCCCGCCGCCAACAAGCCAGCCGATGGCGAGCGCGTTGACCAACGTACCGAACGCAAGAGTGTCCATGTAGCGCGACGCCGGATAGTCGGCGCCTGCACCGCGCGCATAGGCCGTGGCGACGATTTGGATCAGCACCCAGCCACCGAGCCCGACGATGGTCTGGCCGGGGCGCATGCCGTCTGACGCGGTCCGATTAGTCGCCACCCGCCACACCGCCATCGCCCACGGAATCCAGAGCACCGCGGCGGCCCAATGACGTTCGCGCCATGGCCATTGCAGGCTGTGGATGATCGAAAAGAAAAAATCATGCGCTGTCGTCGCCTTCAACTTTGCGTGCCACGCGACCTCGTGTCGCGTGAGGAAACCGAAAATCACGATGGCAGTCGTGAACAGCAGCGTCGGCCAGGCGTGGCGCAGCGTGCTCTCCCGCGTCCACAGCCGCCACGCTACGATCACGAGGATGACCGCGGCGGCGAGAAATCCGGATCCCATCGAGCCGATCGCGAGGATGGCGGAGAGCAGTCCCACCCACCAGGCCGCGCTCCACGTGCGCGCAAAGGGCATCACGACGATGGCGAGGAAGGAGAGGCCGAGCAGCCAGTATTGTTGCGAATGGAACCCGCCGAGGACGTTCTGCCAGGCGAGCGGCAGGGCGAAGAGCGCCGCAATCACCACGAAGAGCAGCGCGTGCCAGCGGGCGGCGATCCAGCGGCGGCCGACAATCCAGAACCCCACGGCAAGGGCGGCGTGGAGGATCGCGTTCATCCCGGCCTCAAGCCGCGAATCCCACTGCCCGTTGAGCACGCCGAGGGTGAGGTTCTGCAGCTTGGTGAGCACGACGCGGTGCTCGTTGTGCGGCTTGAAGAGATGCGTGGCGAAGTGGTCGTGCTCGTACCACGGGATGAAGAGCTCGACGGCCTCGGCGTCCCATTGATCCCAGTCCGGCATCGGCGAACCAAACCGGTCCAGCGTCGCCCACTTGGCCCCGACGACGAGGAGGAAGAGGCACGCGGTGAAGGCGGCGCCGAGGGATTTTTTCGAAAAGAAAAGTGTCACGTCAGCGCGTCCCGCCCAAGCCGGACGTCTTTGCGGCCCACTCGCTGAACGGTTGGGCGTCGGCGCGCAACACGGAGTTGCGGCCGTCTTTCGCCAGAATCTGGAAAACGGCGGCGTCGGCCCGCGCCCGCCACCCCTTGTGGACCTTGAGAACGGCGAGCACGCCGTTCGGAGTCGCGGCGGGAAATCCGTCGGCGAAGTCGACGATCTCCCAGTGGAAGCGGGGAACGACCGGCATGACCGGGGCGGCGGCGAGCGTTTCGAGCAGCTCGCGGAGGTTGGCCGGCTCGAACGTGTGAAAATGAATGTTGATCTCCTCGCCGCGCGCGATCGTCTCCCGCAGGCCGCGGGCCAGCGCCGCGCGTTGCGCTGGAATCTCGTCCTCCGGTGTGTCCGGACTGAAGAGCGACCAGTCTACGTTTTCCGAAAACTCCTCGATGTGCGTCGCGTCCCGCGCGGTCGTGTCCTGCACGAAGTCGTCGATCAGATGGGCCACGGTGGTCAGCTCGCGGCGGTGATCCCACGCGGCGCGGCGGTTGGGCACCACGAGGTAGATCAGGCCGCCGGGTTTCACCACGCGGTACCATTCGGCGAGCGCGGCGATGGGATTCGCGACGTGCTCCAGCACGTGTGACGCCACCACGTAGTCGAGCGAGTGGGTGTGAAACGGCAGCGCGCATGCGTGGCCGTAGTAGTCGGCGCGATTGGCGGCGGCGCCGAACGTCTTGAAGCAATCGACGTAGAACGGGAGCGGATCGAGGGCGGGCGCGGGCTTGTCGCCGGCCCCGATCTCCGCGCCAATCAGACCGGTGCCAGGCGGAAGCCAGCGGATGATTTTCTCCTCGTGCGTCATCGAGGTGGGCGGCGGGTTTTTCAACGGGGAGGCTCTGCGAGTTCGCCGGCTGGGTAGGAACCGGGCGACGCCACCGCGGTGGGCACGGGCCACTCCAGCTTTGTTTCGCCGATCTTGCGGGCGATGACGTTCGAGGTGAGAAACGCGGGGCTTTCGGGGAGGTGGCGCGCCACCGGTGAGTCCCATAGTCCGTGCACCTGTGCCGGTTCCCCCTGGGCGACTTCCACGATTTCGAAACCGGTCATGGCGTTGAAGAGACACGGCCAGGTGTCGTTGGAATAACGCCAGAAATCACACGGCATCTCGTGCAGCGGCCACGTTTGGTGGGTGTTGACGAAAACGAGGCCGCCGGGGACGAGGACGCGGTTCAGTTCGAGCGCGACCTTCCACGGCATGGCGAGGTGCTCGAAGACGGAAAGCGAAAACGCCGCCACAAATTTGCGCGGGCCGACGACGGCGCTCAGTTGGTGCGCGTCGCCGACGAGGTCGACATTTGGCCCGGGGAGGATGTCCATGCCCACGTAGCCGAGTTTCGCGGGGATGAGTTGGCGGCGGGTGATGGCGGACCGGGCGCGCGAGCCGATTTCGAGCGCGTCACCGCCGTCGAATTTCTGCAAGGCGTCGAGAAAATGGTACCAGCACGCGTGACCGGCATCGCCGTCGCGGGCGCATTGATGCACCGACGTCGTTTCCAAGGCGGAACCGTCCGCCAGGTGCAGCCGCAACGTGAAATCCCGGCCGCTTTGTCCGGCCGGCAATGCAACCCACTCCTCAAATCGAGCATGACTCGCGGATGGATCGATTGCTGCCGCGACGTCTGGACTCGGGAGTCCAAAGCTCACGAGCCGCACCGGGCCGGAGCCGGCGGGAAAGAGCGCGTCGATCGCGATGATCTCGGCACCGCGGACGAAGCACCAACCGCGCAGCCACATGCGATCGAAGTAGGCGGAGCACAGGTCGATTTTCCAGCAGAGGTTGGAGGAGTCAGCCACGGCGCAGGAGGTCAGGTCGAGGTCGCAATCGCGAGCAGGTTGTAGTGCAACGGGGTGCCTTCGATCGTGCGCAATGGATACGGCGTGTGGAAGCGCAGTTCGACCTGTGGGTAGTAGTCGCGCAGCAACGCGCCGAGACTCCAGCGGGTGAAAAAGTTGGTGTGTGTCGCCTCCAGCATGTGCCACGGCGTCGCAAGATGGTCCCAAAGATAGCCGAGCAGTTCGCAATTGGGCACCGACACGATCAGCTGCCGCGGCGCGACGCGGCGAATCTCGGCGAGGAACGCGCGCGGTTCCTCGATGTGTTCGAGCACCTCGAGGCAGAGTGCGGCATCGAACGAGGCGTCCGCAAACGGCAGCGTGCGTCCGTCGACCTGCCGGTGGGGCAGTCCGAGCCGCGCGAGTTCGGCGCAATCGGCGGCGTTGACCTCGGCACCCATCCAGTCGTAGCCGTCGGCGAGCAGCCCGCGCCCGTAGGAACCGAGGCCGCAACCGACGTCGATCACGCGGCGCGGAGGAGGGCCGAGATGACGCCGAACAAGATAAGCGAGTTCGCCGCTGCCCTCGGATTGCGAGGGTCCGACCGCAAAGATGTTGTTGTGCCGCTGAATCGCCGTCGTCTGCCGATCAAGCAAGATGCCGAAATGATTGGTCCGGTAATCGCGGGCGATCGCGGTGACCGTCGTGCCGGAGATCGCCGGCGTGCGCGTGCCGTCGGCGAGACGGGCGCGAATCTCGATTTTGAGCGGGCTGCCCGGCGTCGCGGTCGGATGATGAGCGAAAAGCTCAAAGCCCGTGCGTGTTCCCGGCGTCAGCCAATGGGCGACGGTGACGTCGGGGCGTTCGTAGAGAGTGGAGGTCTCGCCAATCAGCGTTTCGCCGATCCAGGCTTCGACGGCGGTGATGCTGACGTGGGCGTCGCCGAGCCAAAGCCAGCCGCGAACGAAACAGCACAGCGGGTCGATGACCGTGGAAGCGGCGGGTTCATCGAGAAAGGAGCGCAGGATCGTCATGGGTGCGGAAGCGGCCCGACCACCCTGATCCAACGGAGGGGCGGCGCGCCAGCTTCGATCGCGCCAGGGGCGAATGGGTTGCTGACGCGCAGGGGGCAACAGCGATGGGTGACCCGATGCGAACGGATAACGTGTCCCGGAACCGAGGGCGACGAGCGTGCGTTCTCCGCGACGGGGGTTTTCTTCGCGGAGTGCCTCGAGCGAAAGCGGACACACGAGCGGCAATGGGGCGACGCCCTGAATCGGCGAGGAGAGCAGAAACGTCGACGCGACCGGGTGCTTCTCCGCGTGCGCGCCGGTTTTTGCGAGGAGCAGGCCGATGCCATCGTCGCGACCCGGAGGATAACGTTCGGCGTGGGAGAGTCGTTCAAAACGGGGAGCCTTCCCGCCGAGAAACCCGGTGGCGTGCAGCAGGGCATCCAGCGAATCAGGCGTGAACGTGTGATAGTGGATGTCGATGGGTTGTCCGCGCGCGAGTTTGTCCAGGTAGTCGACGCGGGCGGCGGCCTGTTCACGGGCAACATCGGCGGGCGCAGTCTTTGGACTGAGCATCGCCCAATTGGTCTGGAAAACGAACTCGTCGACATGCTGTGCGTCGTCGTCGCTGGTGGTGCCTTCCTGAAAATCCCGCAGGAAATGCTCCACCGTCGTCGTCACACGGGGTTCGTCGAACGTGAAGCGTTTGTCGGGTGCGACCAGGTAGAGCAGGCCGCCGGGGCGCAGGACGCGGTGCCACTCGTGCAGCGCGGCAATCGGATCGGGGAGATGCTCAATGACGTGCGAGCTGCAGAGGTAATCCAGCGTGTTGTCTGGGATCGGCAGAGCTCGTGCATCGGCCAGAAAATCGACCCGGCCGGCGGAGCCGGCAAAGGCGGCGACGGCGTCGGTGTAGAAGGGAGACAGGCCGGCCACCGGATTGGTGTGGGCACCGATTTCCAAGCCGCGGGCGCCCGGCTTCACCAGGTTGCACAACATTTGAAACGGATTGCGCTCCGGAGGTGGCGCCGCGAGGAGTCGGACGAAAAGCTCCGGGGTCTGCGTGCCGTCGCGCATGCGGGCGCGGAGCGTCAGCTCAAACGGCTTCCGTGGCAGGGCGGTGGGGTGGTGGGCGGCGATGTCGAATCCGGTGCGGGTGCCGGCGGGCAGGGCGTATTTGGAATTTACATCCGCGCGCACGTGAAAGCTGTCGGCAGTGGCCGTGCCGAGACTCGTGGCGCCGTCGAAGGCCTCTACGCTGGAAATCTCACCGTGCTTATGCTCCAGCCACAGCCAGCCCCGAATCCGAAAATCCGCCGGATCGAAGAGAACCCCGGCAACGGGAGAGTCGATGTGGACGGGCATGATGCGGCGGAAATGAAATCGTGAATGCTGAAAACCTGGCAGCTCAGATCGGGCGAGTTCAGAACCTTCGGTTCGTCGGGAGGACTTCGGCCGGCAAATTTGAGATTCTCAGTTCCCGATTCCCGATTTCAAGATTTACGCCCTCACGCCAGCGGTGGCCAGGGGCGTGGGGGAGCGGAGAGGGTGAAATCGTTGATCGTGAGCGTGAGGTTCGGATTGTAGGCCGGGTCGTTCGCGAGGGTGTCGCCCCACTTCGAGGTCATGTACTCCACCTCGCTGCGGAACCGATCGCGCTTTTCCAAGGTGTCCTCCTTGCCGCGGCTCGCGCTCTCGTGGTGATAGAGCTCGGCGTACGGCGTCCAGAAATTCCGGAAGCCCGCGGCGCGCACCTTCAGGCAGAAATCGACGTCGTTGAACGCGACCTTCAGCTTGTCGGCCTCGAGCCCGCCCACCTGCTCGTAGACTGCACGGCGAATCACGAGGCAGGCGGCGGTGACGGCCGACATGTTTTGCTGGAGCAGATTGCGGTGGGCCTGGCCGGCGGCGCCGCGCGGGTGCGTCTGCCAGGCGTGCGCCGCGACCCCGCCGATGCCGAGAATCACGCCGGCGTGCTGGATGCGGTCGTCCGGGTAGTAGAGCTTGGCGCCGACGCAGCCGATCTCCGGGCGCAGGGCGTGGCTCACCATCTCGTCCAACCAGTCACCATGAATGACCTCAAGGTCATTGTTGAGCAACCCGACCAGCGGCGCCTTGGTCTGCGACACGCCAAAATTGTTGATCGCGGAGAAATTGAATTCGCCGGAGAAGCGGACGACGCGGACGGTGGCCGCCGGACGTGGTGCGTTCGGGTCGACGCGCACGACGTCGGCCAGATATGCGAGTGTGTCGGGATCATCGCTGTCGTTGTCGACGATCAGGATTTCGAAATTCGGATAGGTGGTCTTCGCCAGCAGGCTCTCGATGCAGGGCTTGAGCACATTGAGCCGGTTGCGCGTCGGGATGACGAGCGTGACCAGTGGGGCGGGGTGCGGAATCGGATAGTGCACGCGCCAGTAGGAACCCTTGGTCGGCGAGATCGTGGCCTCGACCCCGATGCGGACGAAGTGCTCGCTGATGACCTTTTCCGCGGCCTGCGTAGCGTAGGTCTTGGCGCCGATCAGCATGGCGGTCGAGCCGGGCACGCTGCGCCAATGGTAGAGGATCTTCGGGATGTGCCGGATGCGGTCGGGGGCGGTGCGCTCGACGACGCGCATGGCGAGATCCCAGTCCTGCGAACCTTCGTAGCCAACCCGGAAGCCGCCGACTTCGCGCACGAGCAACGTGCGGTAGACGCCGAGGTGGCTGACGTAGTTCTGGACGTTGAAGAGATCGGGGTTCCAGTCGGGCTTGAAGTAGTGGTCGTAGCGGTAGCCGTTCTCGTCGATCTTGTCCTCGTCGCTGTAAACGAGGTCGGCATTGGGGTTCGCGTCGAGTTCCAGCGCGACGCAGGCGAGCGCGTGCGGGCGGATTTCGTCGTCGTGGTCGAGGAGGGCGATGAACTCGCCGTGGGCGAGCGCGAGGGCCGAGTTGGAACTCGCGGAAATGTGTCCGTTGGACTCGCGGAACACGACCTTGATGCGGGAATCTTTTTTCTGGTAGCGCTCGAGGATCTTGCGGACGTGGGGCTCCTTGGAAGCGTCGTCGGCGATGCAGAGTTCCCAGTTGTCGTAAAGCTGGCGGCGGACGGATTCGATGGCGGCGACGAGCCACTTTTCCGGCGTGTTGTACGTCGGCATCAACACCGAGATCAGCGGGCGCTTCGTCAGCGCGGCGATCTTCGCGCGGATCCGATCGGCGTCGTCCGGCGTGAGCGTGTCGTAGGCGGCGACCCAGGCGCCATAGGTGTTGGGCGGCGGCGGAGCGGCGTCGGCGGTTCGCTTGATCTGGCGGGAGACGGCAATATGCCAGGCGCCCGATTCGTCCTGCGCCTCGATCAGGAGGAGGTGGGATCCAAACCGCGGGACGTCGACCTTGGCGATCCAGCCGCAACGTTCGGCGCCGGGATAGTCGCGGAAGTGGTCGAGCACATCGAGGCGTTCGAGGCCGAATTCGGATGAGATCGGTTTCCCATCGAGGCTCGCGCGAACGGCGCGAAGCGGGACCTTGGCGCGGTGGAGCGACCAGCCGCGGACGTTGAGGGTGGGGGCGATGTTCGACCAGTCTTGGGGGTAGTCGATGTTGCCAATTAGCTGGGACGATGCGGCTGGCGCGGTGGGTTTGTCGAAAAACGTGCGGCGAAGCGCGCGGAACGGCGACGTCACCTTCCACGAGAACGAGGCCTGCATTGTGGCGATCTTCTGGTCGCGAGAACGCAAGATGGCCTCGACTTGCGCGAGCTGGTCGGCCGCGACGGCACGATCGGCGGCGAGTTGGTGCTCTAGAGCGGCGCGTTCGGCGGCGTGGGCGGCCGCGGCGGCCTTCGCGTCGGCGACGGCGGTCTCGAGTTCCTCGGCCGTCTTGGCGAGAGAGTCCTTCAGCGCATCAATTTCCGCGTCCGCGCTGAGGAGGGCGTTTTCGTAGGCGGTGACCTGCAGGCGGGCGGTACGGAGGAGGACGTCGGCCTGGTCGCGGCGCTGCTTATGCTGCGCGAGCTCGCGACCCATATTGTCGGCGTAGACCTGCGTCATGCCGCGCGACTGCTCGAGGCCGGCGGCGTGTTCGCGCGCGGCGGCGAGGAGATCCTCGATGTTCTTGACGTGCTGCTGGGTGAGTTTTTCGCGCGCGAGGACCGCGTCGCGATCTGCCGCGACGAGGGCGATGCGGTGGCGGGCGGAGGTCTCGATGCTCTGCTCGAGCTGGCGAACGAGGTGCGCGAGCAGATCGGTCTGAGCGGCGAGTTGTTGCGCAGCGGGATCGTTCAGCGAAGCGGCGGCCGCGTTGAGATGGCCGGCGAGATTGGCGGAAAAAAGGGTAACGTCCGTCGCGGTCGGATCCTGCGCCAGCGACCAAGTGGTGGTGGAAGCGCGGGCGAGGGTGGCCGTATAGAATTCAGTGAGGGCCCCGGTGTTGGCGGTCAGGTCGAAATGCCGGCGGGCAAACGCGATCGCGTTTTCGCCTAGTTGCGCGCCGAGAGTGGCGTCGGCAAACAACCGCTCGCACGCCTCGGCGATTTCGGCCGGTGAGCCGGTGGGCGGAAGAAAGAGCGCCTCGCGGCCGTTTTCCATCAGCGCGGCCAGATTGGACGGCGGGAGGATGACGGGCTTTCCGCTCGAAAGAAACTCGGGGAGCTTGGAGGGGAGCCGGTAGTCGTTGAAGGGGCCGGGACGGCCGGGTTGAACCAGGACGTCGGCGAGCGCGAGCAGGGCGGGGAGCTTGCCCTTTTCGATGAAACCGAGGTCGAGCACGTGGCGCTTCACGTCGTCGGCCAGGCCGGTGAGGAAGCGAGGCGAGTTGAAGCCGGTGCGGACGAGTCGAGTGGGTGTGCCGCGTTGGTTGAGCAGGGCAACGGCGAGGTAGAGCTCGCGCATCTCCGGCTCGTTGGCGAAGGTGTTGCTGCCGGTGAAGACGATGACCTTTTCGTCGGCTCGCAGGCCGATTTCCGCGCGGAACGCCGGGTCGGCGGGCTGCGGCAGGTAGAGTCCGAAATCGACGCCGGGAAACAGGAGATGCGTCGGGGTGTCGGGCGGTGCGAACTCAGCGAGGCGGTCGATGATGTGCGTGACGCCGTCGGCGAGGCGCAGGAAGCTCTCGCTGCGCAGCGGGTGCGGGAGGCTGTCGTTGAGCAGGGCGTCGAGCGCGTCGGCGCCGCTCGCACAAAGTTGCGCGTAAGTTCGGCCGGTGAATCCTTCCAGGAGGAAATGCTCGTTGTCCTCCAGGTGGATGATGACCTTGGCCGGCGTGCCGTCTCCAGCGCCGATCGCGGCCCGCTGGTAGGCGAGGGTGAATTTCCGCACGCATTCACGCGGGGTCCACGCATGGATGAGGTCGGCGGATTTCCCGTTGGGGAAAAGGTGGGGGCGGGCGAGTGCTTCGTCGTAGGTCGCGGCGATGAACAGGGGGTGGGCGATGTGCCGCAGCGTCTCCTTGCGATCGGGGACCGCCACCACACAGGCATGTCCCGCGGCGCACAGGGTGTTGGCGAACCCGCCGATATGATTCAGGCTGTTCGTGGTAAAGTCACCGTAGTTGACGAAGAGGATATTCAAGACAGAGGAATGGAACAGGAAGGACGGAAAGAGCGGCAAGAATCAAGGCTGGTCTGCGCCCTTTAGCGTCAGACGACGAATGCCCTCTTTGACCGTGACTTCGTGAAAATTGATCAGGAGGCCGATTGGCGAATTGAGCAGACGCATGTAGCTCAAGAGTTGAGCCACGTGAATGGGAAGAATTTTTTCCACGGCTTTTGCTTCAATGATGAGGCATCGATCGATGTAGAAATCGAGCCGCAAGGGTTCGTCGAAAACCAAATCCTTGTAGGTGATCGGTACGATGAGCTCGCGTTCAAAGGGGATGCCGCGAAGCAGCAACTCGTGAGCGAGGCATTTCTGATAGATACTTTCCAAGAGCCCCGAGCCTTTGTCCCTGTGAACCTCGATGGCCGCGCCAATCACTTTGGGCGACCAGCGATCGGCGCGACTGAAATCAGGATGCATGGCTTTCCTTCCCGCGCCTTCCGCCCTTCCTGTTCAATGATTTAATGCCCGTGGCGTGAGCGAGCAGCCCGGTGGAACGGTTTGAACGGGCAGCGGCAGATTCCGGACGGGCCGCGAGTCTGCCTGCTGCGAAAGGCTCAGAGCTTGAACCCCACTTCGGCCGCGTCTTTGGCGAACATCCGCACGGTGTCGAGGGAGAGTTCGGTCAAATCGTTGCCGAACATCTTTGCCGCCTTGGCGAGGATGTCGTGCGGGACCGTGATGATGGCGCATCCGCACTCCTGAGCTTGGAAAATGTTGAGCACCTCACGGGTGCTGGCCCAGAGCAGTTCGGCCTTGGGCTGGGCGTGGAGCAGCGCCCCGCAGGCGCGCATCATCGGAACGGGATCGACACCGGTGTCGGCAATGCGGCCGGCAAACACCGAGACGACGGACGGCACCGCGGGGTTGAGCGCCTCGGCCACGCCGGCGACCTGCCGGAGGGTCAGGAGCGCGGTGACGTTGAGTTTCACGCCCGCGAGACCGAGTTCCTTGATCAGCGGTAGACACGAGTCACCGCGGGAATTGGTGATCGGGATCTTGGTGTAAACGTTCGCGCCCCAGCTGTTGATCTTCAGCGCCTGCCGCTTCATGTCAACGAGGTCGTCGGTGAAGACCTCCAATGAGATCGGCTTGGCGGTGACCGTCTGGAGGACATCCTTGGCGAAGGCCTCGTAGTCCTTGATCCCGGCCTTCTTCATCAGCGAGGGATTGGTCGTCAGGCCCTTGATGTAGGGCTTGGCGTAAAGATCGAGGATACCCGCCTTGTCGGCGCCGTCAGCGTACAATTGGATCGTGAGATCGTTTAGGGTTGGCATACGCAAAGGAGGTGAAGGAATGGAGGTCGAAGTGAAAGGGTAAAGTGACCCGACATCAGCGCGCGCGCAGGATGGTGGCCGCCGCGGCCGCAAAGGTTTTGACGGTGAAATCCGGGGCGGAGCGCAGTTCCTCGGCGTAGCCAAAATCGATAAAAACCGTGCGCACCCCGGCGCGTTTGCCGCAATCGATGTCCCGCCAGCGGTCGCCGACCATCCACGACCGGCCGAGGTCGAGGTCCAAGGCCATGGCGGCGTTGAACAGCATGCCGGGCTCGGGTTTGCGCCGGCGGTCAGGAGGCGCGGATTTGTCGAGGCCGGGAGCGTAGCAGACCTCGATGTGTTCAATCTGTGGCACCAGTTTCCTCAGCCGGGCATGCATCGCCTCCACGACCAGCTGCGACTGCGTGCCACGCCCGACATCGGGCTGGTTCGTGGCGACGACCAAGACAAAGCCGGCGGCGGCGAGTGCGGCGCAGGCGGCGGGCACATCGGGAAACAGGCGGAATTCGTCGAGCGACTGCGGGGGGTAGGGTTTGCCGTCGCGGACGACCTGGACGTTCAATGTGCCATCGCGGTCGAGAAAAATTGCCGGCCTAAAGGCGGTCGATGGCGAGGAGCAGCCCATGGGAGACGGTGATTCCGCCGCGGGACGGCGGCTGGTCCGTTCACGTCAGCGAACGGACTCCCATTTCGTCTGATTCAGCTTCAAATCCGGATGCGAGACGAAGAGGTGCCAGATCACCGCCTGGAAGGCTTCGCTGTGCGGCGTGATGTTGTTGGCGTTTACCGTTGGCACGATGACGCAGGCGTCGGCGACCGTCGCGGTGTAGCCGCCGTCCTTGCCGACGATGCCGATCACCCGGGCGCCGACCTGTTTGGCGAACTGCAGCGCGGTGACCAAGTTGGGGGAAACATTTTTTTCCAGGTTGCCGCCGCCGACCGAGAAGATGAGCAGCGCGTCGTCCTTCTTCAGGCGGGACCCACGCAGCCACTCGACGAAAACGCTGGCCCAGCCCTCGTCATTCGTGCGGGCGGTGAGTTCGGAGACGTTGTCGGTCGGAGCGTAACATTCGAGTCCGCCAATCTTCCGGAAATCGTTCACGGCATGCGAGGCGTTGGCGGCACTGCCTCCGACCCCGAGGATGAAGAGCCGCCCGCCACGGGAACGCACGGCGACGAGCTCCCGGACGCATTTCTCGCAATCGTCAGGATTGAGCCTCGCAATGATCTCGGACGTTTCCCGAAGGTGTTGGACGGAGTAGGACGACATGATGGTTAGAGGGACGGACGTTGGCCGCCGCGCAGCAAGGCGTCCAGTTCGTTCAAACCTTCGTGGGAACCAATCTCGTAGAAGCGTTCCTTGATCTCGAATCCCGCCAGTTGCCGGCGCTGGCAGAGCTGGGTTTGCACGGTCGCGAGGTCGACGACCGCGTCGCGCGGAAAGCCGTCGAATGCCGTCGTGCGAAACAACCCCAGGCCATAGTCGATATGGTGCATCTGGGGCACGCGGTTCTTTTTGTCGTAGATCTTGATTTCGCCGTGCTCGAACCAGACGTTGCTCGTGTCGTAGCGTCCGTGGTTTTCGTAGACGGTCATGAGGCCCGCCTGGCCCGACTTGATGAAGAAGTCCCCGACCGCCCCGTAATCGACGGGGAGATAACTGTCGCCGTAGAGCATGTAGAACGCGTCGCCGAGTTTCGGCAGAGCGGCGATGAGCGCGCCGCCGGTGCCGAGGAGCTTGGGTCCGTCGAATGCGTAGTCGATTTTGACACCCCACTTGGCGCCGTCGCCGTATTGGTCGACGATCATCTCGCCGAGATAGCCGACGCAGAGGACGATGTGCCGGAGCCCGGCGGCCTTGAGCAGGCGGATCTGATGGGAGAAAAACGGCTCACCCGCGACCTCGACGAGGAGCTTGGGGATTTTTTCCGTGATCGGCCGGAGCCGGGTGGCGAGACCGCCGGCGAGGATCGCGACGGGGAGATCGGTGGAGGTCATGAGGAAGGGCCCACCAAACACACGAATGACACGAAACTGGATGCGCCGGGGAATTTTTCTGGGCCGAATTTCGTGAGTTTTGCGTGTTTCGTGGGCATCCGGTTCGTCAATTCTGCGCGACTACCTTCGAGCCTTCGAAGTCAAATCGGAACCGTACTTCCTGGAGGCCCTTTTCCCGCATGGCGTGGCGGAGTTTCTTTTTGTCGCCGGCGTAGAACATCAGGAAGCCGCCGCCGCCGGCGCCGATGAGTTTGCCGCCGAGCGCGCCGTGGGCCATGGCGTAGTCATACCAATCGTTGATGTGCGCGTTGCTCATGCCGGAGCTGCGGGCCTTCTTGCGCTGCCAGTGGACGTCCATCAGCCGGGCGAATTCCTCCAGGTTGCCGCCTTCGAGCGCGGCGAGCGACTGGTAACCGAGCTCCTTCGTGTAATGCAGATTGTCCAGCATCGCCTGGTCGTTGCTCTTCGACTTGTCGTTTTGGTCCTTCAGGATCGCGGAGGCGCTGCGGCTGAAGCCGGTGAAGAAGAGGAGGAGGTTATCCTCGAGATTGAAATGCGTCTCTTCGGAGATGTTGCACGGGCGGTATTCGACGCGACCGTCGGGATGAAACGTGAAGGCCGTGATGCCGCCGATCGCCGCGATGTACTGGTCCTGCTTGCCGATCGGCTCGCCCAGCTTGTTGAGCTCGATGTCGCAGGCTTGCTCGGCGAGTTCTGCGGGCGAGAGGATGTTTTTCTTGTGCGCGTGGAGCGCCTTGAGCAGCGCGGTGGTGAAGCTGCCGCTCGAACCCAGGCCGGTGCCGCCGGGAATGTCGGCCATCGACGTCAGCTCGATGTGTGGGTCGGTGATGCCGGTGAGTTTGAGCGCCTCGCGGATGATCGGATGCTCGATTTCCGCCACGGATTTCACGCGCTCGAGCTTCGAGTACTTGATGATGATCTCGGGCTGAAACGTCCGGTGCTGCGTGATGTAGACGTACTTGTCGATCGCGGCCGCGACGAGGAAGCCGCCATGCTCGCGGTAGTAGGACGGGAGGTCGGTGCCGCCGCCGCCGAGGGAAACGCGAAGTGGAGAACGCGTGATGATCATGGGGGATTTTCGCTGTTCGAAGGACGGAGGCTCAGGCGCTCGCGGTAGAAGCCGGGTAGCCGCTTTGGCGGTAGATTTTTTCGACGATTTCGAGCGTGCGGATGCCCTCGGTGAGGCCGGGCTTTGGCTCGCGCCCGAGGCGGATGTCCTCGGTGAATTCCCGCGTCTCGATCGCCCAGGACTCGTCGCCGCGGGGAAATTCCCACGCGGTGGTCTCAGGCGGCCCCATCTCGGGCAGCATCTTGTAATAAGTGAGGCGTTCGACGCCGTAGCTTCCGCCGAGTCCGTCGATCGCAAGCTTGGCGTCACGTCCGTAGATTTCGAACGAAAACAGGTTTTTCCACTCGGTGCAGCTCGCATGGAGCCATGCGGTCTGGCCGGCGGCGGTACGCAGGGAGAGGAACGCGTTGTCGTCGACCTTCATGTCCCAGTAGAGGGTCGAGGCGTGTCCCTCGACGACGGGGAAATCGCCGAGAAACCAACCGGCAAGATCGATGAGGTGCACGCCCTGGTCGATGAGTTCGCCGCCGCCGGAAAGGGCGACGTCGCTCCGCCACTCGCGGTCGTAGCCCTTACGCCCGCCATGGCCGTAGCGGGCCCGCAGAAACATCAGGGGGCCGAGCGCGCCGGAATCGAAGAGCTCCCGCGCTTTCTGGAGTGCAGGGTGGAAGCGGTGGTTGTAGCCAAGCCGGACGCGCGCGCCCGTCTTCTGGGCGGCGTCGCGGACCGCACGAAGCTGGGCAGAGTTGAGGGCGCCGGGCTTTTCCACCAGCACGTGCTTGCCCGCCCGGACGGCAGCGAGGGTGATGGGGGCGAGGGAGGCGTTCAGCGTCGACACGATGACGGCGGTCACGCGTGGGTCGGCGAGCACCACCTGCTGGTCGGTGACCGCGTTGCAACCCGGGGCGAGCTTTGCCAGGTCGGCCGCACGGGAAGGATCGAGGTCGCAGGTGTAGAGCAGGCGGGGGCTCTTGCCGAGGGCGGCGATTCGTTTTCGGCCGATCAGGCCGCAGCCGATGACGGCAAATAGAGGTTGCTCGGAGCTGGCGCGGTTCATTCCGTGGTCGTGAATGACCAAGGCGAAGCTAACCAGCGCGGCGACGCAAGTGAGGTTTTAAGATGAATAACGAGGAAGCCACGGCATTTGGACGCCTCGGCCGATTGACGATGGGAAAATCGCCAGCACCCGATCGTCTGGTGGCCGCGAGCGCCAACGAGTGGACCGGGAAAACGCAACCGAGCCTCCACTCGCTGGCGCTCGCGGCTACGGGTGAGCGTCAACGTCGAGAAGCGCCCATCGTGTTTCAATCGAGTTGGAGCGGCTTGACCCCACGCCGCCGGAAGGGATTTTACCCGATTCGGGCGGTGGATTCAGGGACAGTGAAGCAGCGTGAGGTCAAGCTGCTCCATCGCGGAGCGAGATTGCGATGATCCGCCGTTTCGAACGTGTTTTGATCGTCGCGCTCTGCGCCGCCGTGGGCTGGTTTTATTTCTGGACCGCGCGCTCCAACGGCGATCGCTGGAAATTCGGGCGCGAGCAAAAGGATTACTACAATCTGCTGATCGACGGATATCTCGACGGACAGTTGCACATGAAGGTCGAGGTGCCGCCGGAGTTGTTGAAGTTAAAGGACCCCTACGATCCGACCCTGCGTCCGCCCGATCTGGGGCTGCACGATGCCTCATTCTACAAGGACAAGTATTATGTCTATTTCGGCGTGGCGCCGGTCGTGGTGCTGATGCTGCCGTTCCGATTGATTGCAGGCTTCGACCTGCCGCTGGCGATCGCGACGATCATTTTCGTCTACGGCGGTTTTCTGGCGAGCGTGGGGATTTGGCTCGCGCTGCGACGGCGGTATTTCCCCAAGACAAACGCGCTGGTGGTGTTGGCCTTCATTCCGGTGTTGGGTCTGGCCAGTCTCGGGCCGGTGCTGCTGCGGCGCCCGCACATGTGGGAAATGCCGATCAGCGCGGGTTACTGTTTCGCGATGCTCACGTTGCTGTGCGTGTGGCGCAGCCTGCAGGTGGAACGTC
This sequence comes from Opitutia bacterium, assembly GCA_947474365.1. Classification (GTDB taxonomy): domain Bacteria; phylum Verrucomicrobiota; class Verrucomicrobiia; order Opitutales; family Opitutaceae; genus ER46. The sequence continues at coordinate 60,618 of CANJIU010000030.1, forward strand.
GCGCGAGCGGCCTGTCACTGGCAACCGCGCGGGCGTTGTGGTTTTCTGGTGCCGGTCTCTGCCTTGGTTTGGCGATTGGCTCCCGCCCCACCTACCTGCTGGCCGGGCCGTTGCTCGCCATGCCGTTGGTGTGGTGGTGGCGGGCGGAGCGTCGTTTTCCATGGCGGGCGACCCTGGGCGCGGTAGTGCCGCTGGCGATGATCGGGGCGGCGTTGGCGTGGCACAATTACGCGCGCTTCGACGACCCGCTGCAATTTGGCCAGGCGTACCAATTCAGCCTCGATTATGAGTCGAAGATGACGCACTTCAGCGCGAGCAATGTGCCGTTCAACGCCTGGCGGTACTTCTTCTCGCCGGCGCAGTGGTCGCCGTATTTCCCCTTCATCCATCCGGCGGAATTACCACCGAAGCCACCGAAATTTGGCGGGCACGACGACGTCTATGGCATCCTGCGCAACATGCCGATCGCCTGGCTCGCGCTCATGATTCCGCTGGCGTTGTGGCGACGCGATCGGGAGGAGCGTGGTGCTCTCGGAGCCTGGCTCGCCGCGGCCACGGCGCTTTTTGTCGGGATGGCGGGGGTGCTCCTTTTCTTTTTCGGCTCGTTGGCCCGCTACCAGAGCGATTTCACGCCGGTGCTGATTTTGCTTTCCGGAGTGGGCGCGCTGGCGGTCGAGCGGTGGCTGGGCGCGACCGGCCCGGCAATCGTGCGCTTTGGTGCCCGCGTGCTCTTGTTGTCGGCCGCTGCCGTCTCGGTGGGATTTGCGATCCTCTTCAGTTTGCAACTCGACGGCCTTCTCGGCGAACGCAACCCGCGCGCCGCGTACGCCGTCGCCCGGACGCTCAATCGGCTGCCGGCGCTGTGGGAGCGTCTGCGCGGCACGCGCCACGGCGCGGCGGAGGTGACGTTGCGGCTTCGACCTGCGCCGCCCGGCCGCTGTGAGTTGCTCACGATTGGCGATGCCCCGCGCATCGACCGCGTGATGTTGCATCGCCTCGAATTCGACCGCGTGCAGTTCGGTTTCGAAACCGGTGGGGCCCCCGAGATCCTTAGCCGGCCGATGACTGTTGATTTTGGCCGGGATCATCAGATGCGCGTCACCGCGGGTTCGCTCTTCCCTCCCTCGACGCATTCGCGGTTCGAGGGATTGCCGGCAGACGAAGTTGACCGCCTCACCCGGCTCGTTCGGCTCGAGTTTGACGATGAAACCGTGATCGATGAACGGCGCCGGTTTGAACCCGGTTCCCGGGTGTTGCGGACCGTGGGCGGCGTCGGTTCCGAGGTGAGCGGCCTGCGACGGGTGGCGGCGGTGGACCGGACCGCCAACGCACCGGCGGGATTTGTGCGGTTGCGCGTGACCTTTCCCGAGCGTCCGCCGACGCCGCGCGAGCCCTTGGTGGAGATTGGCGATGCAGTGTCGGGCGCGGTGATATTCGTCCACTATGTCGATGACACCGGGCAAATCGCGTTTGGCAGTTCGTTCCGCGGTGAGCGGAGTCCCGCCGGTGATTCCACCACCGTCGATTTGGCGCGGGCCCACGACGTCGCTGTCCGCTGGTTGCCGGTTGATGATGCCCGGCACAGGAGGCTCGAGGTGAGGCTGGACGGAATGATCGTTTATCATCGCGAGATCGCCTGGCCGGAGCGCGACGGAGCGGTTGTCGCTGGGAGAAATCTCCATGCCGAACCGGGCTGCGCGCCGTCGTTCACCGGCAAGCTGCACAGTGTCCAGCGCAGCGCCGATGGTCGGGATCCGTTGCTCGGTCGAGGAGGAGTCGTGAAAATGCGCGTGCTCCTTCCCCGGGTTCGCCCGGGCACGTTTGATCCGCTGCTCGTCACCGGACGGCACGGCGGCGGCGACATCCTGCTCGTCGAGTACGTCGATGCGCAGTCAGTGCGGTTTGCGCTCGATCACTGGGGCAGTGCTCTGCTGCGCAGCGAACCGGTGCGGCTCGATCCGGCCCTCCCGCAGGAGATCGAAATCAGCCTGACCTCGCTTGTGCCGCCCACGGAGTTTGCACTCGCGCCACACCAGCATCGCGGCCGGGTCGAGGTCAGAGTGGCCGGCACGTCGGTGTGGGACGTCCAGACCTATCTTTTCACCGTGCCGGCGGAGGAAGTCTATGTTGGGCGCAATTCCATCGGCGGATCTAACGGCGGCCCGACCTTCACGGGCGACATCCTGGCGGTGGAACGCGTGGCGCGCGAATGAGGTTGCGGCCGGGCCGGTTCGTTTCGTCCGATCGCCCGTGATGTTCGATTCCCTCCTGACCGACCGCGAAAACCAGCTGCGCCTGCTGCGCTTCCTCATCGTCGGTGGCGGAACGGCGTTGGTGCAGGTCGCGGTGTTGCGTGCGTTGAAATCGCGGATGAGCGAGACACTCGCCTTCACCATTTCTTGGGTGGTTTCGACGACGACGCACTATCTGGCGAACCGTTATTGGGCTCTGCCCAGCGGCCGGGGCGATGCCGTCCAACAATTCGGCGAATACCTCGTGGCGGTCGCCATCAGCTATGTGATCAATCTCGGGATGTTCAAATTGCTGCGAAACCACTTCAAGCTGAGCGCATCGTGGGCGACGTTGTGGGCCATCCCGCCGTCCACCATCGTCGTGTTCCTGATCTTGAACTACCGCGTGTTTGGGCGGTAGGCGGGAACTACCATTTCTTGCCGCGCTCTTCCGGCACGATCCGCCGAAGCATGTAGATGTCGCTTGCCGCGAGTTCCCCGGCGCGGTCGCCGAGCGTTCGCCACGGATCCCACGGCGCGGACAACAATCGTCCCGAGATGCCGTCGCTTGCTGGCGAAAGCAACCATTCGACCAGACCGAGTGCCTGGTCGAGTGGTGCGCCGCCAGAGGCCTTTTGTTTTTGGGCGGCGGCGTATTCGGCCTCGCCGACAACGGTCGGGCCGAGGCGGAGCACCTCTTCGGTGAGGCGGGTGTTAATTGCGCCGGGCGCGATGGCGTTGATGTCGAGCGCCGAGCCGCGCTCCTCCTCCGCGATGGTTTCGACTAGCCGGACCACGGCGGTCTTGGCCGCTGCGTAGGCGGAGAAACGAGCCCGGGACTTCGTGGCGCCTCCGCCTGAGAAACAGACGATCTTGGCACGGCACGGCGCTTTCGCGAGCAGCGGGGCAAAGGCCCGGAACGCGAAATAGGTGCCGTCGAGATTCGCGCGAACGGTGGCGGACCAGCGTTCCGGATCGGCGGTGAGCGCACGACCGATCTCGCCCTGCACGCCGGCGCAGGCGATCAACCCGTCGACATGCGGCCACGCGGCGGCCACATCGGCCGCGGCGCGCTCGACCTGGCTCCAGTCGGCCACGTCGCAACGCGAGGCGTGAAAGGCCCCGCGCTGCGTCTCGGCAAATTCCGACTGATCCGAGCGGGCGAGTCCCCAGATCTGATGGCCGCGCGCGAGCAGATGTGTCGCAAGTGCCCGGCCGATTCCGGTGCTGGAGCCGGTGAGGACGAGATTCATGCGGCTCAGTGCCTCGCGTCGTAGACCCAGCGATTGGCCTCGAGCCAGCGGAGCGTCCGGACGATGCCCTGCTCAATCGTGAGCTTTGCCTTCCAGCCCGTGGCCTGAATTTTCTTCGTGTCGAGAAAGATGAAGGGATTGTCGCCGATCCAGCCGCGGTCACCGCCCGTGTAGTCGAGGCGCGGCTGGAGTCCGAGCGCTCCGCAGATGTAACGGATGCTGTCGTTGACCTGCACGTATTCCGGCGTGCCGAGGTTGTAGATTTGGGTGTGGTGCTTCGCGTCGCGCGCCGTCGCGCCGCGGGTGACGTGGAGGATCGCGTCGACGCAGTCCTGCACATAGAGGTAGCTCTTGCGCTGCGTGCCGTTGCCGAGGACGCGCAGATGGTCGGGATGCGCGAGCAGCTGCTGGTAGAAATCGAAGATGTGCCCGTGCGTATAGCGTTCGCCGAGGATGGAAACGAAACGGAAAATATACGCCTCGGCGATTTGTCCGCCCTCGGCGTAGGCGGCGATCAAGCCCTCGCCGGCGGTCTTGGATGCGCCGTAGAGCGAGGTCTGGATGGGAAACGCGTCGGTCTCGGGCGTGGGCCGATCCGGGGTCACGAGGGCCTCGCCGTAGACGGAGCCGGTCGAGGAAAACGCGATGCGTTTCACTCCGTTGGCGCGCATCGCCTCGAGGACGTTGAACGTGGCGATCGTGTTTTGCTGGAGATCCTTTCCTGGATGCTTCCAACCATCGCGGACGTCCGCGTTCGCGGCCAAATGCACGACGAAGTCCGCGCCCTGCATCGCCGCGGTCAGCGCGGGCAGGTCAAGGTTGTCTCCGCGGATGAGTCGGAATTTCGGGTGCGCGGTCGCGCCGTCGAGAAACCGGAGGTGTCCGGTGGAGAGGTTGTCCCACCCGGTCACGGTGGCGCCGTCCGCCAGCAGGCGGTCGACCAGGTTGGAACCGATGAAACCGGCGGCGCCGGTGACGAAGACGTGTTGCATGAAAGGGGGGGAGGAAATCAGCGGGCAGGCGGCTGGTGCAAGCGTGCAACGCGGTGGCGGCGATCGGGAGGTCGGTGATTTGGACGTCCGTCCGTCGCCCAATCGTTCAGGGTCTGGCCGCCGGCCGGGAGGGAGTCGCGGCGCGCCCGGCGACCTGGTGACGGGCGTCGCGCATCAACGTCTCCAGAGTGGGCAGGGGACGAACGACCATGAACATCTGATAGGCGAACAACCCGCGCGAAATTCGCATCAGCCCGTCCTGGATGCTCATCACCAGACCCTGGAAAAAGCGGTTTTTTACGACGAGCGGGATAGGGGCGGGAATTCCCATTTCCTTTTCGACCACGAAGCCCGTTTCCTGCAGCAGCCGGCGCAGGGAGGAAAACGTGAACAGCCGGGTGTGGGTGAGGTCGAGGATCCCGCGCTTGTTGTAGTTGAACTGTCCGAGGAACAGCATCAGGCGGGTGACGAAAAAGCCCACATTTCCGGTGGAGATCACGATCTTCAGTCCGCGATTCGCCTGGGCGCGGCGGCGCAGTTCGTCGCAAAATTTCTCCGGGGAGATCAGATGCTCGATGATGTCGAGCACGAGGAGCACGTGCACGTCGTCGAGCGAACGGGGACAGGGATCGACGTTGAGATCGGTCACGTAAAATTCGTCAAACGCCCCTTCGGCCGCGCTGGGCTTGAATTGATCCACGCCGATGACGCGGCAGCTTTTCGTGTGCAACGCGGCACACAGATGGCCGGGGCCGCAACCGATGTCCATGACGGTGGCGCCTGCCGGGACTTCGGCGATCGCCCGGGAATGGGTGCTCGGAAAATCCAGCTTGGGCAGGTAGTGCTTGTTGTCCGCCGCGACCGACTCGAGGTCGAAGTTGCGCCGGTAGACCAGCCCAAATTCCTGCAGCCGGGCGGCGAGGCAGGCCCTCACCTCGTCGAGCGCGCTGCTGGGTCCATCGAAGGGACGAATCGCAACACCGTCAAGCGCCGGAATCGGGCGCTCCACGATTCGGCTGCCGGAGCGCAAGAATTGGATGATGATCTCGATCTCGAAATGCGCGGTGTTCGCGTTGAGTTCGAACGGAATTTTCCGCAGCAGTGGGACCGCACAGATTTTCAGGCCCGAATGATACGCGCTGAGGTTGGAATGCAGCAGCCGGTTGTGCAGCCAGGAGAGGATCCGGTTTCTGGCGGACCGGAAAAACGAGAGATCGGCGGAGGCTGCCGTCCGCGAACCAAGGACGACGTCGGCTTCGCCTCGGGCGAGCGGGCTGAGCAGTTCCGGCAGCGCCGCGGGATCGTGCCGCCCATCGCCGTGCAGGAACGCGACAATGTCGAATCCCTCACGGATCGCATAGTGGCAGCCAAGTTTTTGGTTGCCGCCGGAGCCCTGTTTCACGGGGTTGGTGAGAACGGTCAGGCGGTGGGGGAAGCGATCGAGCTGACGCAGTTGGCTGACAAGGTCCGGTGTCGCGGCGATCGGGCAATCATCGATCAAGAGGACTTCAGTTTCGCATGCCTCCAGCTTCGGGATTCGCTGCAGCACCCGACGGATCGTCTCGTCCGCCTGATTGGCGACGATAAGGATCAAGACGCGCGGTTTGCGATCGGTTGTCACGGCGGGATCAAGGGAGTGAGCGATGCGACCAACCGGCGCAACGCGGATTGCGTGGGGGAGATTCTCCTCGTTGGCGGCAGCGGTTTGACGCTGGCCCGCGCGACTCCTTATCGGGTCGGCACCGAAAAAAACTTGTCCACCCGTTCGCCCCATTGCCGGTGGCTTTCGTGGACCTCTTCCGGCACGCCCCACACCACTTCGGACTGGAAGTGCAGGGAAAGTCCGAGCGTCAGCACCGACGAGAATGCCGTCGCCGCGCACACGCATGCGATTGCCGCTACCCGGCGGATTCCGGTTTTTGCGTCGATGAACGCGACCCCGAACATCGCGGCGATGATCAGCGGTGGACAAAAATCGGCGGTGTAGCGGTGGCTGATGGCGGCGAACGTCAGGAGGCACGCGAGTAAGGGCAGGGTCGCCAGCCCGACCACCACGATCGGAGGGCGGCACGATTGGAATCCGAAGCAGGAGGCGCAGCCAAAGGCGGTCAGGACGACGAGGCCGGCCATCGCGCCGGGGATCGCCGCGGCTGGTTCGTGAATGTCGATTTTTGCTGAGGAACGATCGGCCGCGACCGGCTTGAAACGAAAATATGGAAACCGGGGACTGACGGTGAAGCCCGGCGAACTCACATACGCGGCCAGATTCGTCGGTAGGTTCGCGAGGTGAAATTTCTTCCCGTCGAACTGCGCGATGCGCTCCGGGGTGTATTGCACGTGGTACTGCAACGGCGCGCCGTCAAAGGTCCCGAATTTCAGGTAGGCCACGCCCTGGAGGGACAGGAGCCCGGCCACTGCCAGCACCCCGACGGTCAATGGTGTCCGCCATCCTGAACGCGTGGATCGCTGAGCCACCAATTGGACCAAGGCAACCGCCCCGAGCAGGCAAAGGGCGAACAGCCCGGTTGGTGGTCGCGCCTGGACTGAAAGCGTGCCGAGGACGAGCGCGGTTACCCACCAGCGGGTGGCCGGCGTCGCGAGGTGGCGCAGGGAAAAATAACCGCTCCAAACCGCGGTCGCCACGCCGCAAAGAAGTGCCTCGTGATAACCATAGGCCCGGCTGGCGAGAAAGAGGAGCGTGCTGCCAAATCCGGTGGCGCACAGCGCCAGCAAGGCCAGGCCGGGCGCCGGGCTCGCGTCCGCACCGCGCATGAGTCGCGTGACGTGGCGCAGGAGCGCGTACGTTCCGAAAAGGACGGCGACAAAATAGCTGAGCAAAAAACTGCGGGTGAGAAGTCCGAAGCCAAGGCCCGTGAGGACAAAAGGGACGCGCAGCAGGGCCGGGGTGGGGCCGAAGTAGCCGTAGATCTTGCCGCCCACCTTGAAGGCTTCGCCGCCGAGCGCCTCCTCCGGGACGTCCCAGCGGCCGGCCAGCAGGCTCTGCGCTTGGAAATCGTAAAACGCGCCAAAGGCGTCGGGATAGATGAAGGAAAAGTTTCCACTCGTTAGCACCCAGCTGAACGCGATCCCATTGGCGAGGACTCCAGCCGCGAACCAAGCGTGGGAATTTTTGGTCAAGCGTCCGAGGAGCGTGCGGATGGGGAGATCGGCGATCCGACGCGGAAGGAATCGTCGGGTGAGCCAAACCGCGCCGGCGCTCGCCGCAAGAATCGGAAGCAAATGCCAGCCGTGATGGTTCTGCCAGGACCTGAGCCGGGCTTGTCGGGAAAATAATCCGGAGGCGCCACCCTGCAATTTTGGACCATCCGGCAGGATCATTTCGCCGTTGAACTGCTTTCCGAACGAGACCCCGGCCACGGGATTTTCGCCGAAGTAGACGCAGTTCCGATTGCCGGGAGTGAGGTTCACTTCGTGTCGGATCACATCCTGATCATTGACCACCAATCGCAGGATACCGGTCTTTGCGGTGGGGGCGGTGCCGGCGGTGGCGAGTGCGGGCATCTCGAGGCGGCACGGATAGGCGAGGCCAGGACGATAAGTGATGCGCGGCGACACGACCTCCTGTCCGTTCGCCAAATGGCTGAAGTAGATGGTTTGTTCGTCCTGAAAATAGACTTGCAGCACACTTCCGGTTCGAAACCCACCGGTAGCGACCAACGGTTCGGCTCGTCCTGGGATCCCCACTGGGAGCTTCAGGTAGAACGGGAGCATCGGAGGGAGCGGCGGGACGTATCTCAGAATGTCGACTGCGGCGAGCAACGCGAACGTCGCAAGCCCGACCAACCAGATCAGGTGCGGGGAGTGAGCTGAATTCGCTTTCATGCCGCCACCGCTGGTGGGCCGGAGCGGGGTGCCCTACTTGCTCCGATGAAAAAGATGTCGGTCGGATCGGGGCGCGTTAGCATGAAGAGGACGGGTGTCGGCAAGGTGGCGATGGAACTGTTGGTCAACGGCGATTCCCCGCGAAAATCCGGTCCACCCGCTGTCGCAGCTGTTGATATTCTGCATGCACCGAGTCCGGCACGCCCCAGACCTGTTCGCCCTGCAGATGCAGCGTCAGCGCGGTCGTCACTCCCACGGCCCAGAGCGTGGCGGCGGCCAGCGCCGCGTGGAGGGTGGCGCGCCACCTTCCCGAGACTTCGTCCAAAGCGACAAGCCCGAAGGCGGCGGTGCTGACGAGGAACGGGACAAAGTCCGCGGTGTAGCGTTGCGAAATCGCAATCGCCGCGAAGAGGAGCAGCGTTGTCGGCGTGACGGCCAGGACAAGGAGTACGAGCCGTTCACGTGCGACTGGCCGGGTTCGCCAGGCCACGACCGCGCCGACGGTCGCGAGGACGAAGAGCACGGGCATCGTGATGGGAAAGGCGACCGTCGGTTCGATCATGTCCATCTTCGTCCACGGCGGTCGCCAGGTGGGTTTGGGTTCGGCATAAAACCACGGGAAACCAGGCTCCACGGTGAAGGAAGGCGCGACGAGGTACGAGGTCGCGACAAACGGGATGTTTTCGAGGTGGAATTTCCGCTCGCCGAACTTGGCGAGGCGTTCGGGACTATAGTTGGCGTTGTAGCGCAGCGGCTGGCCGTCGAAGGTCTTGAACTTGAGGTAGGCGAGCGCGTTGAAGCTGAGCGTCCCGGCGACGCACAGAATCGCGACGAAGGCCGGCGTGATTTGGCGGCGGCTCCAGGTCTGGCGGAGGGCGACCGCTCCGAGCAGGGCCAGGGCAAACAGGCCGATCGGCGGTCGGGCGTGGACGGCGAGCAGCCCGCACACAAAGGCTCCGATCCACCAGCGGGATTCGGGTTCCTCGGCGTAGTGCAAGGTGCACCACACGGCGAAGAAACCAAAGGCCGCCCCGCAGAGAATCGCCTCGTGGTAGATGTAGGAGCGGCCGCCGAGGAACAGCAGTGTGCTGCCGAGTCCGACGTTGGCAATGAAGAGAAGCGTGAGGAAGGGGCGCGGCGGATCGGATTCGCCGCACACGACGCGACGCGCGGTCAGGAACACCAGATAAGCGCCGACGAGCGCGGCGATATAGTCGATGAGCATGAACCACCGGCTGAGTCGACCGAGGCCGACGTCGAACGCCGCCCACGGCAGCCGGAGCAGCGCCGGCGTGACCCCGAAATAGCCATAGACTTTTCCCTCCACGACGAACGCCTCACCCGCGAGGCATTCCTCCGGCACGTCGAGTCGGCCCTGCAGGAGGCTGCGCGCCTGGAAGTCGTAAAAGGTGCAAAACGACTCCGGGAAATTGAAATCGAAGCCGCCCATCGTGACGAACCAGGAAAAGACAGCCGCACAAACGATCGCGGCGCCCGCGAACCAGCGATGCTGGAGAACGACCCGGCCGGCGGCCGGCGCCAAGTCGCGCAGGCGCGCTGGTTGCAGCAGGCCGCCAAGACCTCCCACCGCCAGCGAGAGCGCCAGCAGCGCGAGGACCTGTTCCCATCCGTGAACAATCCAGCCGCGCAGGCGTGCGCTCCAAGAAAAAATCCGCGTCGCTCCACCCCGCAGCTCCCGGCCCGAGGCGTCGAAGATTTGTCCGGAAAAATGCAGTTCGGCGCTCGTGCCGCCGACGGGGTTCTCGCCGATGTAAAGCGCCTGGTCCTCGCGCAGGTGAAAGTGCAGTTTCTCATCCAGCACCAACATCCCGTCCAGCCACACGCGGACGAGGCCGGGTTGCTGGCCGTTGGAGTGTCCCTGATAGTGATCGAGCGCTGGCATCTCCACTCGCAGCCGGTGCCGCTTTCCGCTGGTCAACGGAAGCGTCACGGTGCGGGCGCGGTCGCTGTTCCAGCTGTCGTAGCCAATGAAGCCTTTTTCCTGCTCGGAGCGGTGGAAATAGAGAAAATCGGCGCGGCCGGCGGTGCCCGAGGTGATGATCGGATCGGACTGGTTCTCGTGGGACCGGGGAGCGAGCACGAACTCGAGCTCCAGCGGATTTGGCAGCGGCGGATAAAAACGATCGACCCGCCATGTGGCCAGCGCGGCAAAAAGCGCCAACGCGACGAGCCAGCGGGCCGGGACGACATTCATGGGGTAGAAGGGGCCGGTCGAAACGGGGTCGTCAGCGCTTGAACCCTTCGGCCCGGTCCACGATGAACTTGGGGCGGGCGCGGACTTCCTCGTAGATCCGGCCGATGTATTCGCCGAGAATCCCGACGCTGATGAGCTGGATGCCGCCGAGAAAGGAGATGAGCATCACGAGGGTGGGATTTCCCCAGACGATCTCCCAGCCCATGAGCTTGTAGAAAAGGTAGATCGCCATCAGCAGGAACGAAAATCCCGAGACGACGAATCCCAACCAGGTGCTCAGGGAGAGGGCGTAGGTGGAGAAACAGAAGATGCCGTTGAAACCGATGCGGAGAGAACCGAAGAAGCGGTTGTAGTTGGTCTCGCCGGCAAAACGGGCCGGCCGGTCGAACGGAATGATCGCCTGTTTGAACCCGACGACCGCGACCATGCCGCGCAAGAACCCGTGGCTTTCCTTCAGGCGCACGACCTCAAGCACGACGCGGCGCGCCATCAGGCGGAAATCGCCGGTGTTCGGCGGGATCTTCACGTCGGCGATCTTGTTGATCACTTTGTACCCCGTCTCGGCGACGAGCTTTTTGATCCATGGTTCGCCGGTGCGGGCGCGGCGCTGTGGCAGAACCACGTCGAAGCCTTCGCGCCATTTGGCCACCATTTCCCCGAGCAGCTCGGGAGGATCCTGAAGATCGACATCCATCACGACGACGGCGTCGCCCGAGGAGTACTCCAGCCCGGCGAGCGTGGCCATCGGCTGTCCGAAGCGCCGGGAGAATTTCAGCAGCTTGATCCGGGAATCAGCCGCGCGGGCTTCGAGGATGACGTCCTCGGTGCGGTCGGGCGACGGATCGAGGGAGAAAATGAGCTCATAGTCCTCCGTGATGGCGGAAAGAATCGGGCGCAGCCGCCGGAGAAATTCGGGGATGTTCTTCTCTTCCTTGTAGACCGGGACGACGATGCTGAGGAGCATGGATGATTCGGATTAACCGGTAATCGGCGGGAATCAGCATTATTTCTCCGACCGCACCGGCGCGGGCAGCTGGAGTTCCTCGAAGACGCTGTGTTCGAGCTTCGGTTCGCAGGTGCTGCCGCCGATGGAATTGACGCCCAGAAACACCGTTTCCGGCGTCACGGGGTAGGCCGGAGGAGCGCATTCCCAGACGGTGACACCGTCGAGTCGGACGACGAGAGCCGGCGGCATCCCTGGCGGAGGCAGGGCGGGCAGCCAGAATTCCACCGAGTGCTTTTCGCCGAGGGTTGCCGCTACCTCGGGCGAGGTGATCAGGGAGTCGCCCCAATGATCGTACCCGAAGCTGATTTTTTGATCCCGATGCACGCGGAGGAAGAACAGGTCGCCGGCCTTGGTGCGACCAGACGTCACCAGGGGCAGGGATCGGCCGACGAGCGATGGATCGAGCGTGAGGCGAACCCGGATCCCGCCGATCCGCGGCCGCGGCAACGCGGGAAGATCGATTGGGCGTACTGAATGAATCACACCGCTGAAGCGGGACGTCGGTGGAGTGACGGACACGTCGGCCCCCACGTTCAGTTTTCCAGGATAGGCGCCGAACGAGACCGCGGGGACGTCCCAGATGTTCATCCCGTCGAATTGGGTGCGCAGCCGGCCCTTCAGTCCGTCAAATTCCGCGTAGGAGCCTCCGATGCTGAGCCGCAAGGTGTGGGGCGAATCCCCGGGGGCGGCGACCGCCGGTGAGAAAACGGTGTTTCGGACGTCGCTGGTTTCCCGATACCCGAAGCGGATTTTTTCGCCACCGAGGTAGTCGACGAACAGCGCTGCGGTTGTCTCCGGTCCGCGCGCGACGGTCGTGAGCATCTCCTGCCGGCTGGCGCGATCCGCGGGAAATGAGAGCGCAATCTCGACCGGCTGGTAGTCGGGCCAGCGGTGCTGATCCAGCCAGGCAACCGGACGGTTGAGCGCCCGCGCGAGCGGTCGGTAGCCGGGCGGATGCACTCCCGCCGTATAGCCGTAGAAATCGACGACGGTCATCGCGGAGGTGAACGACGAGAAGAGGGCGAGGGCGCATCCGACGAGGGCGAGGGATTTTCGCCACCGGCCGCCCGGCAATCGTGCCTCGGTCGCCAACAGTCCGAAACCAGCGAGGAGCATGAACCAGGGGGCAAAGTCGACCATGTAGCGGATGCAGCAGCCGAAGAAGACCAGCAGGAACCCGGCGTTGAGCGCGGCAGCGGTGGCGACGATTACGAGGCAGGGACCGAGGGCGCCCAGAGGTATAGTTCGGGGGCGCCGCAGAAGCAGCGCGAACGGCAGAACGAGGCTGAAAACCGCGAATGGCAGGTTCGGGAAGAGCCCGATGGTGTACTCATACCCGCCATGCCCCGGGGGGAAGGGCGGCACGAGGATGCTGTTGACGAACGGGAAATAAGGCAGCCAGCGCAGCGTCGACAGGAAGTAGACGTGAAAATTGAAGGGAACGTAGGTCAGGCTGAAATGCCGGGATTCACTTTCGATGACCGAGGTGAGCTGGTACCTGAGCCCGAACTCCAGCGGCGAACCGAAGCGGGCGTAGTTGTAGACGAGCAGGAGGAGAACGGGGAGGCCGCAGCCCAGAGCGGCGGCCAGCAGGGCGCGCCAGGTGTAGGAGTTTTCGGCCGCGCCTTTTCGCAGCTGGCTCAAAAGTGGAATCACGAAGAGCGCGCTGCCCACGATGTACGTCGGGCGGGAAGCGACCGCCAGGCCAAGGATGAGTCCGCCCGCGGCGGCCCAGGTTGTCGCCCGGCGGGAATGCACCGCGCGAATGAGGCAGTACAGGCTGGCCGCAAAAAAACCGAATCCGCTCGCGCCCGAGACCTCCCAGATGTTTGAGCGCCGCAGCAAGGTCACCAGCATGTTCGCCCCGCCGAGGGCGATCAGGCACGCCGTGACCGCCCCGAGGCTCGCGGTGGGGAAATGGCGGCGCTGCAGAAACAGAAACGTTCCCGCGAGCGCCAGGTAGCCTGCGGCGGAGAAAAACCAGACGGCGTAGGACAGCGGCAGATCGCGCCCGGTGAGCACGCTGAACGGCAGGAACACCGTGACGACCGGTGCCGGGCCGAAGTAGATGTAGTATTTCCCGCGGTAGTAACTGGCGTCGTGCAGCAACTTCACCGCGCCACGCAGCGCCGGGTCGTAGGGATTAGGGGCGTTGAGCAAACCCTCCGGCACGACCTTATCCAGGTAGAGGTGCCCCTGGCGGAATCCGCGGCTGAGCAGGTTGAAATGATCCGACTCCTCGCCGTGAATCGGCGGCAGCTCGCCATTCACGATCATTCCGGTCCAAAAATAGTAGGCGAGCGTGGCGAGGATGATCCCGAGCACCCAGAACCGCCGCCAGAGGCAGGAAAGGGTGGCGGGTTCACTCGTCGGATACATGGCTCCGGAGATGACGCGCCTCCCGCCCCTCTACCAGCGGATTCCGAGGGCGAGGAGGCGGGCGTTGATCGCACCCCGGAAACGCGCGTGGCGCGCGTGGCGGTTGATCATTTCGAAATCATCCTGCCGCTCGCCGTGGAAACGCGTGCGGATGCGACGCATCTCATCGGCGCCGGTCGTGTGGATCGCCTGCGAGGTCTTTTGCTCCGCGTGCACCCGGAACGCGCCGAGGAAATAGGGCAGGCGCACCATCCGGCACTGCGCCTGGTGGAAACGGGCGAGCAGGTCCCAGTCGAGCGCGAATTGAAAGCTGGGATCGATGCCGCCCGTGAGATCCCACGCTCGCTTCCGCCAGAACATTGTCTCCTGCGGAACGTAGTCGATCCATTCGAGCGTTTCCGGGTGATGCCGCGGCATGATCCAGCGGCCAATCTCGCGATCGTCGTCGTCGATGATGAGGCGATGGCCGTAGACCACGTCGACGTCAGGGTGCGCCGCAAAATACTCCGCCACGAAACGCAGCGAACCCGGGGCCAGCAGGTCGTCCGAGTTGAGCCAGGCCATGATGTCGTCCGGCCCGATCGATCCGGTGAGGTGGGCGAAACCGCGCTGGACGGCGTCGGCCTGACCCTTGTCGGGGACGGATTCCCAGTGGCGCAGCTGGGCGGCATGGGCGGCGATGATCGCGGCGCTGCCATCCTTTGAGCCGCCGTCCTGCACCGCGTAAACGAGCCGTGGATACGACTGGTCGAGGATGCTGCGCAGCGTGCGCCCGATGAACTTCTCCTGGCCGTAGCTCGGGGTAACAATCGCGATCTGCGGCAGGGACGCGTCGGGCCGGCGCGGGCCGGGAATCGTGTCCCAGCGCAGCGGCCGCGGCTCGTAATGGCGCAGGACACCAATCTGCATCCAGTAGTCCTCGACCACCTTCTTGAACAGCCAGGCGTCGAACGGCCGCCACCACTGCTCGCGCGCGTAGGCGCGGGCCGCGAGCCACAGCTGGTGGAGTTTGGCCGTCGGGGTCGAGGACTTGTCCAGGAGCTGGGCGACCAAGCCGTCGCGCCGGGCGAATCCCTGGATCACCGCCTCCTTCTCGGCGAGGAGTTTGCCGAAGTGTTTGGCCTGTTCGAGATCGTGCAGCCCGGCGGCGTGGTTGGCGGCCGAGGTGCGCAGCTCGGCGAGTTCGCCCTCCCGGTGCTTGAGGAGGGACTCGATATTGCGGATGTGAACGAGCTGGTCGGCGATGGACTTGGCGGCCTTGGCTGCGTCGGCGGGTTGTGCGGCGAACGTCTGATCGAGGATCGCCTTCTCGGCCTTCAGCGTGGCGTTCTCCGCCTGGAAATACTTTACGTGGGAATCGAGGATGAAGATCGTCTTCTCCCGCTCGTCACAGACCGCCTTGAGCGCGTCGATTTCCCGCTCCTTGGGGGCGATGGCCTTTTCCAGGTCGACGATTTCCTTTTCCTTCTCGGCGATTGCGAGATCCTTTTCCCGGTCGAGGGCGGTGAGTTCCTCGAGCTTGTGCTGGCGCGCCAGGTGTCCGGTGCTCGACTTGCGATAGTGTCCGGCGGCCTTGGCGATGTAGTCGCGGGTTTCAGCCCCGACGTGGTCGGCGGTACGGATTTGAAACGAATCCGACCCCAAGGCCTCGTCGATCGCCCGCGTGGCGTCGTCGACCGTGATGGCTCCGAGGCATGGGGCGTCGCCGAAGGCGCAGTCCCAGCCGCAGCCGAAGCACGGCAGCGGATGCACCAGCGCGACACCACGGCGGGCGGCCGGGACGAAGCGCGGCCAGGTGCCCCCGCCGAAGATGCCCGCGACGGGCACGTCCAGCGCGGCGGCCAGATGCATCGCGCCGGTGTCGTTGCCGCAGTAGAGGGCGGAGCCGGCGAGGAGGGCGGAGAGCAGGGGAAGGTCGCCGTCGCTTCCCAGCCAGAGCGCCGCGGCGCCGGAAATGCCCTCCAGATAAGCGCGTTCGCCGGTGTGGCCGATGAGCAGGGTGGGGAGACCGTGGCGCTCGCGCAGATGCGAAATGAGGGCCGTGTAGCGGCCGGCAGGCCAGGTCTTGAGACGCACGTTGGCAAACCCGGCGGCTGCGCACACGATGTAGCGGCCGCGGGCGAGCCCGTGCGCGCCGAGGATGGCGTCGGCGGCGCGTGCGTTTTCTTCGGATACCTCAAGGGTCGGCGGAGTGCAGGGCAGGGGCAGTCTGGTCATCGCGCCAACCAGGCGAAAATTGCGCTGCCAGTCGGGTTCGTCGGCGGGAGTGACGATGGCCTCGGGAAACGCGCCGGCCGAGTCGAGTCCGAGCTGGATCTTCAGCTGGGTGTCGAAAAATTGATCCTCCGCCGCGGCTCCAAGGGCGATCCGGCGGGCGGTCGGGGCCATGGCGGCGAGGGCGATCTCCAGCCAGTTGCGGCGCGAGGTGGCGGCGGCGACTACCTCCGGTTGCAGCGCCTCCACCGCGGCGCGCAAGCGGGCGAGTTCCGCCGGGTCGGCGTCGGGCCGGTGGGAAAACGGATCGATGGAGGTGGCGAGCCATTCGACGTCCGGGGCGAGGAGCGGTCCGAGATCGCGGTAGGCGCGGCGGATGACGACGGCGAGGCGGGTCCGCGGCCACGCGGCCCGGAGGGCGCGCAGCGCGGGGGCGAAGAGCACGAGGTCGCCGAGGGTGTCGACCTTGGTGAGAAGGGCGGTGCGCGGCGCTCTCATTCCGGGAGCGGCTGAAGCTCCGCCTGGATGAGGCGGGCGGCGCGGCGGCGCTGGTCCGGGGCGGGCAGCGGAAAGTCGTCGCCCGCGGTGAGGGAGAAGGTCTGCAGGCGGGTCGAGGCCGGGACCGGGAGTTGGAACGTGGAGTACTCCCCGGGGGGAAGGTCCAGGTCCTGCGACGGACCGCCGTTCGACAGCGCGGTCGTGAGTTTGCCCCGGTTCTTTCCGCCCCAGTCTGGGTATTCAATTTTCAACGTCAGCACACGTTTGCCGCCGGCGGGGAGGGTGATGAGCGCGCGGCGTTCGAGCCAGCCGTCCTGGTCGATGCCGGTCGCGGCCAGCCGGGCGCGGCCCGGGACGCCGAAGTCGAAGGTATGGGTGGGCAGCGCGGGCAGCACCTCCAGCAACTCGAGTTTTCCCCCGGCGGGGCGGGCATCGCCATCGGGCAGGACGGTGATCGCGGTGAACCGCAGCGAGAGCCGGGTGAGGTCGGCGGCGGCCGGCACCGGGAGCAGCCAGTCGAATTCGCCGGTCACGGCGGGCAGGTCGAATTCGTGGCCGCCCAGCGTGGCTTTGAGCCGGCCGCCGCCGGCGGTGGCGCCGGGCAGTTGCGGCACGTAGCCGCGCACCCGGATGATGCCGGAGGCGGGGCTGCCGCCCAAGATGAATTCACTTTCTGGAGACAGCCAGCCGTCCTCGTAGATGCCGGAGAACTCGAGGCCGCGGGCGAAGAGGAGATCGTTGGGGAAGCTGGCGAGTCGGGCGGGGCGGGCGAGGGCGGCGACCTGCGCCGCCGAGAGCGCGGAGATGTCGCGGCCGTAGGCGACGAGCTTGCGGGAATCGAGCGGCACCATCGTGTTGTAGAGGGACTGGAGCCCCTTGCGCTCGAACGGAAACTGCACCGGCGTCTCGTTCAGATCGATGCCGATGTAGGCCGCGCCGTCGCGGTAGACGGGGCGGATGGGGCCGACGATGCGGTTGACGGCGCCGTTGCCGGGGAAGGCCAGCGGGACGTCCTTTTCGCCGAGCAGACGCGAGCCCGGCGACCACGCGGTGTGGCCGCGCCCCATGAAGGTTTTCGAGGCGGAGATGCGCAGGTAGATTTCCTCGTCGGGCTGCTCGACGCGCAGCATGAGAAAGCGACCGAGACCGGTGATGTCCTGTCGCGTGGTGTAGGGATCCGCCTCCTGCTGGTAGATCGCGATGCGGTTGCGGTCGCCGAGGTAGTAGTGATTGCCGCGGCCCGTGTGCATGAACACGAGGTGATTGCGGGCGGCGGCGGCGGGGAGTTCCCGGAAGTACGCCTTGGGCTGCGCGTCCGCGGGGACGCGGAGCTTGTTGAACAGGCCGAGCGGCTCGTCGAGCAGGAGGTAGGCGTCGGTCTTGTTTCCGCGGCCATAGTCGAGGGCCGGGGCACGAAACGAGGTGCCGAAGAGCGAATGCGTGCGCTCGGTGGCGTCGTCGCGCGCCGCGAGCATGTCGCGGGTGCGCATGAGATCGGCGAAACGCGGATGCAGGCTGACGAGGGTGTTGCCGAGCCGCTCGAATTCGATCGGCGCGATTTGCTGGTAGTAGTCGCGGGAGAGGAAACGTAGATCAGTGCCGCGGAACTCGAACGCCGCGACCTTGGCGGCGACGAGGTTGTTGATGTCGCAGAGGAGTCGGGTGTTCGGCGGGGTCGCGGGCGGAGTGGTGCCGAGGATGGAGGCGAGTTTGGCCTCGGTGATGCCGCCGGCCTTTTCGCCCTGGGAAACGCGGGTGTAGTAGAGTGCGGTGGGCGCGCAGCAGAGGCCGGCGAGGAGGACGCCGAGCGGGGCGGTGAGCCGTGGCCGGGGCAGTTTCAGCAGGGCGCAGGCGAGGGCGGCCGCCAGCGCCGGCTGCAGGAACATCGCGATCTTGTAGAGTCCGAAATCGTTGCCGGACCGCATGAGCTTCAGCGCGAGGACGACTTGGATGACGCACATCACGGCGATTGGCGCCGCGCGGAGCGACTCGCGGCACGCGAAAATCAGCGCGGTGACGAGGGCGCCCAGGCCGGCGATGATCGTCAGTGACGTGACGGGCTCGGCGAAATTGACCGAAAGCGGCATCAGGCCAAACAGGTTGGCCAGTCCGGTCGGGATCATGAAATAGGGGAACAGCGACAGCGAGAGGTCGACGGCCCGGAAACCGGAGCCCATCTGCAGCATGATGGTGAAGACGTACGCGAGGACGTTGTACCGCAGCAGCACGATGACGCCGAGAATGCCGTAGATGACGAGGCTGACCCGCATGGCGGGGAAGGAGCGGTGGCGGATCGCATCGATGCCGGCGACGACGACGGTTGTGAGGACGGCGAAGGCGGTGACCTCCGGATAAAAGATCGCCAGCGCGGCGCCGACGATGGAGAGCACGAGGACGTGAGGCACGAGCCGGCGGCGCCGATCGGGCAGGCGCGTGGTGAGGATGGCGGTGGCGGCGAGCAGGAGGCCGAGTCCGCCGACCTGGGCGATCAGCTGATAGAGCGTGCCCAGCATGAAGAGCGGGCTCACCGCGAGCAGGGCCGTGGCAATCACGGCGCGTCGCCGCCAGCGGCCGAGATGGAGGACGAGCGCACCGGCGGACGAGAGTTGAATCAATCCGAGGCCGACGATGACCGGCATGAAGATGCCGAGGGACTTCACGCCCGTGAGCGCCGACACCCACGCGAGGGTGATTTCGCTGCCGAAGCGCATCAGGCCCGGCACGTGCATGAACCAGTAATATTGCGCGACGTCGGTGCCCGCGAGTTCGTCCAACGTTGGCACGCGCCAGAAGCCGAAGTCCTTGAACCGTTCGGCTGCGAGGCAGTAGTTGACGTAGTCGTCGTTGACGTAGCTCAGCCAGCCGAAGTTGAACCGGAACATCGGCCACCCCGTCCAGAGCAGGGAAAAGACAACCGCCGCCAAGAAGGGCAGGAGGGCGCGAACGGGTACGGCGGGGCGGCGCCAGAAGAAGACCGCCGCCGAACCGAGCCCTAGGACCGCGGTCAACGGCCACGCAAACGCCCGGATCGGGAGCCCGGCCTGATTGAGCACCATGACGATAAGCACCACGACCGACAGTCCTGTCGCCGGTGCCAGCAGCCAACTGCGGAGCACGCCACCGTGCCACCGGCAAAGGGCAAGCGCCGCCCGGCCGACAACGGCCACGAACAGAAAAAAGGCGAAGGAAAGCGCGAGGGCCGGCATGAACCGCTCTGCCTATGACATCTCAGCGCCCATGCGCAACAGCGGACCGCACAAACGCCCCGCAGGCGGCATAGGCCAGTTCGGCCTGCGCCCGGGGTGGAGAGGCCGGAGTGAGGAAATTCAGAATACGGGTGACGGTGGGGGAGTCGGCGTCGGTGGCGAGCAGGGGGGCGTGAATTTCTCGCGCCGCGGCGCGGAGTTTTTCGTTGGTGGAGAGAACGACGACCTTTGAACCCGCCCAGGCGCCGGCGAGCGCGGTGTGGTAGCGGGCGGTGACGAGCCACTCTCCGCTCGGCCAGCGGTCGATGACGGACGTGAGCGGCGTTCCCGGATGTTCGGGCAATTCCAGCCGCCAACGCGCCTGATCGGCGGTGGGCAGCGCGGCAAACAGGGCGCGTTCGGCCCCGGGTAGGTCGCGTGCCTCCTGGGCGAGCCACACGCGGTCCGTGGCGGGCAGTTCATCGAGGGCACGCAGGCAGGAAGTCTGCCCCGGCCAGGCGCCATAGTCGAAGTTCGCCACGAGGGTCAGGCGGCCGGGGGCGGCGTGGGGCGGCGGAGAGGCGCGGAAGAACAGATGCGCGAAATCGGCCGCGGCTTCGACGGGCGGAGGCGAGGGCAGCGCGGCGAGACGCTCGGCCGAGGCCGCATCGCGCGTCCAGATTCCCGCGGCGCGACTGCACAGGTGCCGCACCTCGGGAAGGGTGAGTTCGGACGTGGTCTGCACCCCCACGCCGAGAAAGAACATCGGCTTGTGGCTCCGTTCGCAAAGGGCCGCCTCGGCGACGAGGTGATCGACAAACCAGCGGGAGAGGGCGCTTTGAAATGGCGAGCCGCCGAGCCCGAGCCACACGTCGGCCTCGGCGACGGCCCGGGCGCGGGTCGCATCGTCGTAGGGGAGCCAGGTAATCTCGGAAAACCGTCTTTGGAGCGGGGCCAGCGTGAACGGCACGCAGCACGTGAAGGTCGCCCGCGGGGCGAGCGTGCGCATGGCCGACAGAAAGCCGGCGAGCATAAAGTCGTCGCCCAGGTTACCCGCGCCGTAAAAATGGTGGCCGAGATGGATCCGCACTTTCGGGCATCAGAAGGAAAGGGTCCCTTTGACGTGGACCCGATGGTGAGACTCGCCGGCGATCTCCACCCGTTCAAGTTGCTGGGCAACGTCGACCGACGCCGACAAGCGGTTGCCCATCCCGACCCGCAGGCCGACGCCGCAGCTGGAAAGGTAGGCGGACTTCAACTGGCCGCCCAAGGGAACCTTGTAGACGGTGCGGCCATAGTCCCAGAACAAGACTCCGGCAGCTTCCAGTTTCGGCAGGCGTTTGCCCATTGAGAGGCCGCCAATGCGGCGCTGCAATTCGTGGCTGGCCATGTAGCCGTGGTCGCCGGAGAGAATGCGTTCCTTGTAGCCCCGGACGGTGCTGGCTCCACCAACGGAAAACTGTTCGCCGGCGAGAAGATTTCCGCTGGCGAGCTGCCCGACGAGACGGAGATTGGAAACGAGGTTGTTGGCGAGGACCGTGCTGCGCTGCAGGAGGAGATTGCCGTGGGCAAATACCGGGTTCGAGCCGATCCGGTTTTCCTGGTAGATGCGCGTGCCGCTGCGGGAGTTCAGTTTGCCCGGGCTGCCGGTCACGGAGGCGTTGATGATCCACTTCCCGCGGGAGTCGTCCCGGATCCCGGCGGCACTCAGCGTGCCGATGAAACTGTCGGTAATTGCGCCGATCACCGGGGTGCCGGAGAATTCCAGATTGTTGTCGGTTTCGCGAAAACCGGCGTTGGCCGAAAGCTCACCCTGCCAGCGGGTCAGCTTGAACGGTATGATGTACTTGAAATCCGCGGAGACGCTCTTGCCCTTTTGCGTGAAGAAGCCGTCGAGAAACGTCGTGGCGACGTTGACGAAACTGGCGGAGGCCTGGATGATGTGTCGCCAGCTCAGCGGGGCCTGATAGACGACGGAGTGGGCCTTGAAGACCTTGGGTTCGCGCGTAGTGATGAATTGATAGGTCAGCTGGTGGTCGCGCCCGAACATGTTGCCGTACGTAAGTGCGGCGGAGTAGCGATCGATCCCGAGGATTTCGTTGCCGGTGTTGTCGTAGCCCGCGACGAATCGGAGGGGCAATTGCTCTTCGACACCAACGATGACATCGAATTCCCCGGTGTTGGGCACGGGATCGAGGTGGACCTTCACCTGGCGGAACGGGTTCGTGTTGTTGGCCCAGGCGATGGAGCGCTCGAGTTCGGAGAGTCGGATGATGTCGCCCTTGATGATGCCGAGCCGGGTTTGCAGCATCGACTCGCTGAACCAGTAATTGCCGGTGGCCTTGAATGCCCGGAGCTTCCCGAGGGTCACGACCAGGCGCAACGTGCCGTCGCGGATGTTTTGCTCCGGGATCACGATGTCGGCCAGGGGAAAGTCGCTCTGGCGAATGTAAATCGCCACAACCTGGACGATGTCGCGGAGGAACAGCGGGTCGATGGCCCGGCCCTTGCCCATAATCAGCCGTGAGCTGAGTTCCTCACGGTTGATGGCTTTGAGTCCGCCAGTGAGGATGATGAAATTGTCATCCGCAGGAACCGGTTCCTTGGCGGCCTCGGCGGTCTCGACCAGCACGATTCGTTGGAGCGGGTGCTTTTCTGCCAGCTGGGCCGGCTCGCCGGCCGCCGGTGTCGGCTCGGCCGCGAATGCGGACGCCAGCCCGGCCAGGAGCAGCAGCACAGTCCATGAGAAGAATTTTTTCCTGATAGTCATCGATCCGAACCGAGACCACATAGGGCGGCGATTGTTCTTAGCAATTGAAGAATGTTGGCAGCGGCGGAATGGGGAACGCGGGCGGACGGACCGCAACGGGTTCACTTGGAACGCCGATACTTACCGGACGCGCGTTCTTCAGCCCGCGCGCCAGTCCCTACCTCCGGATGGGTTTTCCGGTACGCAGAACCTCGATGTTTTGCTCCGAGGACTGGAAGGCATCCCGCGCTCCCTGTACCTGGGCGTTGGCGAGGGCGCGGTCGACGGCGACCATGGCCTCCGGGAAGCGCCCGTTTTCGGCCAGGGCCGCGGCCAGCGAGTTGAGGTAGGTGGGGGAGTTCGGATCGGCCTTGAGCGCCTCCTCGGCGAAGCGAAGCGCTTCCGCGCCGTTGCGGAGGGCGTCGATCGGGCTCGTGGCGAGAACCCACGCCAGATAGCAGGCGGCGTCGGGATTGGGCTGATCGGCAAGGGCGCGGCGATAGATTTCGACCGCGAGACCATGCTGTTGCTGGCCGTAAAACATGCCGCCGGCTGACGTGAAAAGGGCGGGGCGTTCCGCGGCGGGAGCCAGGCTGATGCCTTTGAGCATGTGCTCCGCGGCCGGAATCCAATTGTGACGGCGCAGGAGAACCTCTCCCTTGCGCAACCACGGTTGATAAAATTGCGGATACTGCGCGATGAGGAGGTCGAAGGTTTTTTCGGCGTCGGCGAGCGTGTCGAGCGCCACCTGCGTCAGCGCCACATTGTAGAGCGCTTCCGGCAGCGTTTGCGCAAAGTTCACCTTGAACAGCATCACCGACTGGCTGATCGATTTGACGTCATCGGGCATCTTGTACGGGATCATCTGCAGCCACTGGGGCACCACTTTGTCCGCGAACAAGCGCAGGCCAAAGCACTTCTTGACCTCCTCCGCCGTCGGGTTGGGGTGGAGCAGTTCGTAGTACGGCGCGATGAAGTTTTCTTCCGCGATAATCGCGATGTGCGTGACCTTGTTCTTGATGATCAACTTCGCGGCTTCCTCTTCGGATCGGGCGCCAAAAATCGAAGCGGCGGCCTTCAGGCCTTCGGAGTTTTCCCAGTAAAGCGTGCCGAGCGTCTTGAAGCGTCCGTAGTAGCCGATGGCGGTCGACGCGTTGGGGCTCGTGAGGAGGACGATCTCCCCGGTGGGCTGC
This sequence comes from Opitutia bacterium, assembly GCA_947474365.1. GTDB lineage: Bacteria > Verrucomicrobiota > Verrucomicrobiia > Opitutales > Opitutaceae > ER46. Next base: position 84,376 of record CANJIU010000030.1, read on the forward strand.
GTGGCGCGAATCGCCGCCGCAATGTCACGATAAATGGCGGCAGTGGCATCCTTCGGCGATACCCGGCGGGCTTCCACATCCTTCGCCGAACTGGTGTAGCGCAAAATCCCGGTCGGAAGGTAAAACACCCCGACGAGAGCCAGGGCCGACAGCCAGCGCGCGGCGGGACGAAGTGAAATCGTCCAAACCGCCACCACCGTCATGGCGAGGCAGATTTGAACTCCGCTCGCGTTCAGCAGCCACCGCGATTGGGCCCAGCCCATCGCGTTGAAAAGAAAGGCGGCGGCCGTCGCGAACCAGAGAACCAGCGGGCTCTCGCGGCGGCGGTAGCTGAGTGTCGCGATCGCCGCGATAAGCGGAAGATTGTCGATCGCGATGATCTGAAACATCAGCTGGGCGTTGAATCCGCGCAGCGTGACCCAGAGCGGGAGAAATTCCTGGATGTAGCGGTTGTGCAGGTTCGACATGAACGGGTCGAACACGATGAAGACCTTCGACCCGCCGATCAGCAGGGTCAAGGGACCCGCCAAAACCACGGCGACCGGCCAAATCAGGGAACGGAGGTTTGCCCAGCGGGACTCTTTGGCGCCCAGCCAGCGGTCGGAAATCTGCGCAATCAACTCCCCGCCCCCGAGCCAGGCGATCGCATGCAGCGGATGGTTGGCCTCAAGTCGCATCCCAAGGTGGGTCGGGAAATATTCGAGCAGATAAAAGAAGAGGCTGAAACCGGCGCCAACCTGACCCCACAGCCGCCAGACACCGGGATCGAACTGGGCGCCCTGACGCAGGGCGGTCCGGCCCTGAAGTAAGACCACGAGGAGCCCGGACAATCCCACCAGCGCGATGGGAGGGATGACCGACGCGGCGCTGACCCAAAGTCCGCAGGCCCCGCTGATGGCGGAAAAGATGGCGGACTTTCGCGCCACTTCCGGTGAGACGGGAAGCAGCGGCAACCCGTGCTCCGTGCGCTCCTGCCACCATCCGCCTCCCATGCAAAGCGCGCCGAGCATCATGGCGAAAACGGAAATGGTCAGCAGGCCATGGTGGTCCACATACGTGGGAAAAAAACCTTCGAACATCCGGTCGGTGCACACCGTCGCGACGACCACGATGATTCCGGCCATCAGACCGGCGCGTTGCGTTGCCCAGGCGGAAATAACGATAATCAGGCACAGGAGGGCGAAGGGATTCAGCCACACCGTGGCCCGTTCGATCGCGTTCGGGAGTGGCTGTCCGGTGAAAAGTTGGTTGACCTTGCCGGCACCGACAATCGCCCAGGCCCAGGCCGAGTTCCAATGGACTTCGCGCCCGTTCGGGGCGTTGTCGATGGTGGTGAAGCGCAGCTGCGGGCCATTGCCCTCCGTCAGCGAGATGGCGTGTCGCACCCACGTCAGGGCGTCGGCGGCAAAAACGGGGTACACTTGGCTGAGCGGTGTCGGCGGAACGGTTCCGTTGCGCGAGCCGAGTTTGCCAGCGATGTCGAGATAGTCCCGCACGACGCGGGCCTGCATAAACAGCGCCGCCGCCGCCAGCGTCCAAACGATGACTAACACCAGCCATCGGGTGCGATAGCTTTCTTGGCTGAATTGCATAAAAAGTGGGAGAGGGAAGTGCGCGCGCCCACCTCCGCTTACGGGACGGGCATCGGAGCGAGAGTGACCCTATTTGCGGCCTGAGTTCATGAATTGTGGTGTGCGCGGAATCGGGTTCTACATCGATTCACTGCAAGGGTTGCAGCAAAAAGGGGGGAGTTGCCGAGCGAAAAAGCGAAATCGGCCGGGAATCGGGATCAAAGAGGAGCGAAACCCAGCTGTCGCCGTGCGAAGGAAACCACGAATGGACCCAGCGCTGCGCAGTCGCAACACAAGCCGGAGGAGGAGTGCCCGCGGAGCACACCCGGAAAAACACGGAAGCAGCTTTTTCCGCTTTCCGTGGGCCCAGGGGCTTGGAGCAGGATGCACGCAGCAGGATTACGTATCCAGGCATAGTATGAGGAATAGACACGGATGCACAGAGGAGAACCGGTCCGGGCGGTGGAAATTCGAAACGCCGCCGAACGGTGAGCCTATCGGGTCGGCGCATGCGGGCACGGCTTGCTCTGGGCATCCGCGTTCATTCGTGTCGATTCGTGGTTCAGCTGAATGGATTCGGGCTACGGCCGGCATCTCAAATTCTGGACCCTGGGGACGCGACGCCCCCGTCGCGTAGTTCGGACCACGCGACGGGAGCGTCGCGTCCCCAGAAAACGTACGAATCGGTTCTAGCGTCTCTGCGCATCGCAGTCCGATGTCGTTGCGACGACCTACGCCAAAATGAGACGGAAAACGGGAGTCGTTTTGATCGGGAAAAACGATCCTACGCTTTGATCGTTTCAACGACTTCCGTCGCGCCTGGAACTGCGGACTTGTGCGACGCCGCCAATCACGTAAACTGCCTTGATGCAAACCTCTTCCACGCGCGATGAGCTTTACCGAGCCGCTGGCTCGGACTCCGCGTGGCCAGGCCGCTGAGTACGGCCTCCGTATTAGGTTGGTATTAGGTTCGTATTACCTTGGTATTATCGAGCCCGAATCGAGCCCGAATGGAACCCGAAGCCAGACCGAATCTTACGCGAGTGAAAGCACCCTCAACTCCGAATTCGACCGCAGGCTAACATACCCCCGTGGCAAAGATAAAACTCAACGACGCCCTCGCCGCCTTACAGGGCAAGTTCGGCAAGGTGGTTTTTAAGCAGATCAACGGAAAGTTTTTCGCCACGAGGTATGCGAAGACGCAAAAACCCCGGACCGAAAAGCAGAAGGCCTGGAACGCCCGATTCCGACGCGCATCGCTTTTTGCGAAAGCCGTGAAGAGCGATTCCCGCTTGCGGGCGTTTTACGAACCGATCGCGCAGGCCCGGAATTGCCGGCTGCGTGAGGTCGTGCTCAGCGACGCGTTTGGTGACCCGGAAATTACTGCCGTCGATTTCTCCGGCTATGCCGGCCAGCCGGGCGACGTGATTCGGATTCGAGCGACCGATAACTACGGTGTCGTGAATGTGAATGTCTGGCTGCGCGGCCCAAATGGGATCGCGGAGTTCGAAAAAGCGGCGCAGGAAGGCCAAACCGACCTGTGGCTCTACACCGCGACGACGGCGATGCCGCCGGACTCTCCGGTCAAAGTGCGGGTCGTCGCTTCCGACCGACCCGGAAATAATGCCGTCCACGAATGCGTCTGGCCGGAGTGCGTCGCGACGCCCGAGTCGGGCGCAATGGAACAGAAGTGAAGTCGGAGTCCAGCGAGTGAAACGCGGGTAACCCAATCTCTCGTTTTCATACCACCGGGAATGCGAGGTCGGGCCATTCGGCGGGCACAGTTCAGTTTCTGTCCACTGGGGACGCGACGCCCCCGTCGCGTTTCCAAACCCCGTGACGGGGGCGCCGCGTCCCCAGCAGGCGGATTCCGGACGGATCGAACTGGGACGGATCGAACTGGAGCGGCGACGCCCCCGTCGCCGTCCGGAAAGGGCACTTCGACCTTCCGCCGCCACCCGGGCCCGCAGCGGGCGGATATCGGAGCGTGCGACGAGGCGAGGCGTCGTCGCGCCTGTTGAAGCCGCCAGGGTGTTGTGGAAAAACGCGTCAAGCCCACGCGACGAGGCGTCGCGTCCCCAGGGTCCAGAAATTGAGCTGCGCCCAAATTACCCAAGAGGAGCGATAAAAGGAGGATATTTTTGGAACGCTAATCTTCGCTCATGGACGCTAATCAAGGCGCGCGCTCGAAAAGAATTCGGCGCAGACTGATTTCTGTCCCGATCCTGGTCGATTTCTGGATTCATGATTTCCGGTTTTTCGGGATGAGCGTTTATTAGAGTGGGTCAAAAATGGTATGTCATTCTGAGCGTAGCGAAGAATCCAATTTGATCTTTGCGGCGTTTTCAGAGGAGCGAGCGTCTTGATAGATTCTTCGCTGCGCTCAGAATGGCAAACAGGAAGACCCTTTTTCGACGCCCTCTTAGCGGAGATGAGCGTTCCCTCTTCCCCGTTAGATTATAGCTGAATCCGGGGCCGCGAACTC
>CANJIU010000031.1 GCA_947474365.1 Opitutia bacterium
GGAGGCCGGGGCGCAGAGCGTCCTGGACTTGCGGTGTATCCTCATGAGTCAGCACTGGGACTTGTGCTGGGATCTCGTTTTTCAATCCGGCTACCTGGGCGAGAAAACCGCCGCTTGAATCCAAAGGTTACTTTCCGGTCTCACACCCGCCATCACCAACCGCCGCTCTTCCCCATTGACTCCCCATTGACTCCCCATTGACTCCCTATTGCCTCCCCGGAAGGTCCGTATCCCGCCCGGGAGGGCGCGAACGGGGGGCCGAACGGGTCAGAGGGGCGCGAACGGGTCAGATTTTGGAACGGGACATTTCCCGCCGGACGCATCCCCGAAATTGGGGCAGGGTGGTATCGCTCCCCGCGGGCGGCCGGGATCAGAGTGCTCGTGATGGCCCGCAAACGGCGCGTGGAATTCCCCGGCGCGCCTTACCACATCACTCATCGGGGAGAGTGTTCGGTCCTGGGTTTTCCCTTGCCCGGCGAGGGCAAACCTCACTGATCGGCGCAATGCCCCGTGTTACCGTTTTGGGTATTTTTCTCCTTGGCTGGCTTGGGTGTTGTGGCCGGGCCGCGGAGCCCGGTTCCGCAATGCCACCAGCGACGGCGCCGGTGGCGGTCTTCGAGGCGTTGTGCCAAGCCCTGCGAAACAACTATCCCATGTTGGAGCTGGTGGGCTGGCAGGAAGCCTGGGTGCAGGATTTTCGCCGGCAGATCGAGGCGGCGCCCAATCGGGACGCGGCGATGGAGCTGATGGACGAACTGGTCTGCCGTCTCAACGATTATCATACATGGCTGACCTGGCCGGGCCAGCCGCGCCGGCAGACTCCTCCCATCCGCGTCGAACCGGTGCTCGCATCGAGCAGAGGGGGACCGCGGGGTGTCTGGGATGTGCGCCCACCGCTGGAGTTGCCCCCGATTGACGGCTTCGCGATCGCGGTGCTTGCAGCCCCGGCAGACTCAGAGGCCAAGACTGGCGACGAGATTCTGGAGGTGGACGGCCGTCCGGTGCAGGAAGCGCTGCAGCGGGCGTGGAGGCATGTCGTGGGTTCCTCGGCCGCCGGGAAACTGAAGGAGGCGGCGGAGTACATGCTGGCGGGTCCGCCGGGGGGCCCGGTGCAACTGCGGGTTCGCCGGCCGCGGCCTTCCGCTCCAGCCGAGGAGATCGTGGTCAGGGTGCTGCGTGGGGGCGGGCTGCGGGACAGCGTGATCGCGAGCCGCGAGGTCGGCGGGGTGCCGGTTATCCGCATTCGGCGCTGGGGCGACGCGGAAGGGGTGAAGCTGATCGAACGCTTCGACGCCGAATTGGAACGCTGGCGGACGCGGCCCGGGTTGATCATCGACGTGCGCGGCAACGGGGGAGGCAGCGACGGGATGGCGGAACAGGTGGTGGGGCGCTTCCTGCGGGCGCCGTGCATCGCGAGCATCTCGTTTCAGCGCCGCGCTCCGGGGCAGACCTTCGAGCGGATCGTGGCGACCGTCCAACCCCGCGGGCCGTGGCGTTATGAGGGCCGGGTGGCGGTCCTGACGGACGAAGGCTGCATGAGCGCCTGTGAACATTTTGTGTCCGGCATGGTGGAAGCCGGCGCCCTGGCGTGCGGGACGCCGACCAGCGGGTGCTGCGGCTGGATTCTTCCCGTGGACCTGCCTGGCGGGGCAAAATTGCACGTGGCGCGGACGTATCCGCTCCACACGGGAGGGGTGCCGTCGCCACTGCTGGGAATTCCGCCGCATCTGTGGGCACCGCGGACCTTGGCGGACGTGCGCGCGGGCCAGGACACGGCGCTTGAGGCGGCCCTGCGCTGGGTGCAGAGTTCGGAGCCGCTGCCCCTGCGGCTGCAGCCGGTGGCGCCGCTGGCGCGGTAGCGGGCCGAAGAACGGATCGGTCATCGGGCTCGTCCACTCCGATGTTGACGCCCGGTTCTCACCGTCGAAAACGGTGCAACGCGCAGCACGGCGCTGCGCTCCTCCCACGCCCCCGGTAGAAACCTTACGCCATGAAAGACCTCACCTCCTGCGACGGCAGAATGGGACATCGCGCCGGGAAGGGTCGGTGGCGCGAATGGGGGTGCGGTGTGATGTTGCTGGTTGTCGGCCTGGGTCTGGGATCGGGCTGCGGGCTGACGGTCCGGAGCCAGATGCGCGGAGTCGCCTCCCAGTTGGGGATTTCGGACGAGGAGGTGAACGGCGTGATGCGCGAGGCGGTGGCGCGCCACGGCAAGGATGTCGGATGGGTTTTCGCGAAGAAGACCGACACGTCGATTGCCATCTACTTCGGCTACACCTCCGGCACGGTCGTTCATTTTCGTCGCGTGGGTGACCGCTGGATGGAAGACCCGGCGTCCCAGACCTCGTGGAAAGCGCCGGAAAAAATGCCGGATCCCCCGGGGACCCAGCCGAACTATTAGCATTCGCATCGTGGGACGATGTACCGTGAGGGTGAGCGTTTTCGCCAGCGGGCTTTGCCCCAGCGTGAGGGAGTGAACGAGATCTGAAGCGCGCAAGAAGGACGCATAGACCAGCACAGGACGTAGGGTACGGGATGCCTACAGGATCCGTACAGGATGGGTACAGGATGCCGGCTGCTCACTCCCACTGGGGTTGAGGGGGTGGGCCCGGCGTGTGACCCTCCAAAAACACGGTCCTCCCTCACCCTGATGGCAAAAATCGGTCGTAACGCCGCCCACAGCGGCCTGCCGGGCCAAATCGGCAGAATCGATTGCCGGCAGTACGGCGACACGACGGTCGGGAGCAAGGTTCCCGCGTTTGCGAAATCGTGGTCGACCAAACCGGCGGCCCTTCGTGCCCGCATGAAGGCTGCCTCGGCCTGCGCTGATTCGGCCTAAGCCTCAACCATGGAGAAGAAAACCACGGATGGACACGAACGGACACGGATCCAGAGACGAGAACCAGCCACCGTTGGAAATCCGGAACGCCACCGAACGGTGACCGCCAAGAATCCGCACGCACCAGCACGGCTTGCTCTGAGCATCCGTGTTTATTCGGGTCCATCCGTGGTTCAAATGAATCGTCCCGGCTCGGCTATAGCCCTGCAAATGGAAACCACGAATGGACCCGAACCCAAAGAGAGGCTTCCCGGATTTTTCTATGGGTCGCGAGGCCTTCGCCTGGCGGGTGAGTGAGCATGAAGGCCAACCAACAGGTTCTTCTTTCTGCGATCTCTGCGGTTAAATTGCTGAATCTTGGCTTAAAGGAGTTCGAGTTCTCCGTTGCACCGTGGGCCCCGGAAATGGGATTTTGGTGACGAACCGATCCCTGATGGCGTCGAATTCCCAGATCCTGTCCGAAGACGGCCCGAGTAAAACCCTCCGGCCGCCATTCGCCCGGACAGCGGCCACGCTTCTGGCTTCGCTGGGTCTCGGGCTGGCCCTCTGGCTTGCGCTGCTCAAGTGGCGTAGTCTCCCCTGCATCGGCGGGGGCTGTGAACAGGTGATTCACAGCCGTTTTGGCGCGGTGTTCGGAGTGCCGGTCGGCGCCTTTGGCGCGGCAGCTTGGGGCGCGCTCTTTTTTCCCTCGAGCAGACGGTTGCGGACGTGGTGGCACGGGGTGCTCGCGCTCGGCGCACTCGGATTCATGGTGGTGCAGTTCGGCGTGCTCCGGGCGTTTTGTCCGTATTGCACTGCACACGCGGCGGCGGCGATCATGGCCTGGCCGCGACGGGCGGTGCGCCCGGCGTGGTGGGGGCTCGCGCTTGGCGTAGCGTTGGCGGTGGGCGGTCACGGGATTGCCGTCCGTGCCGCCGAGATCCGTGCGACTGCCGCCGGCCGGCCGGCCGAACTCGCGGCGGGAACGGATGCGTTCACTCCGCTCGACGACCACCGGCCAGTCGCGGGGACACGGCCCGTGCTTGTGCTGAGCGTGACGTGTCCGGCGTGTCTGGATTTGCTCGCTGCCGTGACGAATGCGACGTGGCCGGCGGGAAAAATTGGCCCGGCGATTTACGTGAAGTCGGGCGCGAACGATCGCATGCTCGCGGCGACGTGGCTGGCGGCCTGTGCGGAGACCAACGGCAGTTCGCCGCGGGATCGTTTCATGGCTGTCACGGCCATGCTGGTCGCCCAAAGGGAACTCGTCGCGGGCGACCCGGGTGCCGCCGAGGCGTGGCTCGCGGGGATCTTTCATCCCACGGACGCGGCGCGGCGCACCGCGGAGGCGCAGCTGCAGCGACAGGCGGCGCGGTTGGCCGCAGCGGGAGTGGCGACGACGCCGCTGCTGTGGCCGGTCACCGGAGCGACGCGCGTCAACGTGTCGCCCGCTGATCTATGGCGGTAGTGTTTCCGACTGGCCAGCGGACCTGCCGGCGGCGAAAGTTCCGCGATGCAATTGCGCGCAGTTTTTACCAGCTGTTTTCTCGCTGCCGTCGCGTGGGCGGGTCCGGTGCGATTCGATCCGACCGAGGTGGATTTTGGCACCAAGGGCCAAAATCTCCATCTTGAGGCGGTGGTGAAACTCACCAACACCTCGGACCGGGAAGTGCAGGTCCTGAGTGTCTCGAGCGATTGTTCGTGCACGGCGGGCGACCCGAAGCAGCGGAAATTGGCGCCGGGCGAGTCGACGACGATGACGATCGGGATGGAGACGCGGTTGTACCAGGGAGCGATTACGCGCCGGCTGACGGTGTTCACGTCGGCGGGCTCGGATGAACTGCGGGTGAAGGCGATGGTCCGGGCCTTTGAAAATTGGGAGGTCGTGCCGTCTCCGGTGATGCTGCCGACCAGTCTGCGCAACCAGGAGGCGTCGACGGTGGTGAACGCCAATTATCTCGGGACGGAGGACATCACGGTGCTCGGCGCCGCGACCAATCAGGCGTGGTTACGCGCGGAATTCAACCTGGAGAAAGGGCGCAAGGGCGGGAGCGTGCTGCTGCGCAAACTGGCGCCCGCGCCGGCGGGTACGCACCAGGCCGAGCTGACGTTGAAGACCAACGATCCGAAGCTGCCCAATCTCGTGATGAAGGTCTTCGTGCCGGTGGTGTCGGCGGCGAAGGTCGCGCCCAATCCGGTCATCCTGCCGACGGTGGTCTCGGGCACACCCTCGACCCGCGAGGTGATTGTGAGCGGATGGGAAGAGGCGACGGCACCGGTGGCGAAACTCCCGCTTGGCGCGGTGGAGCCGAAGGGCCGGATGCCCAACGGCGATTATGTTTTCGTCGTGTCGATGACCCCGGCGGCGGCGGGGATGAGCACGCAAATGCTCCAGCTGAGCGTGGACCCGAACACCGTGCTGATCGAGGTGCCGGTGATATTGAAGGCGGACGCAAAACCGTAGAACGCAGGACGGCGTCGCCGGTGTCGGCGGTCAGTTTTCGACTTTGACGGCGAAGGTGACGGTGCCGGTGCCACCGGAGGCGAGCGTGCCGGCGAACGTCCAGCGGAGGTTGCCCTTGGTGTTGGCGGCGGGCTGGGTGATGGCGCAGCCCGTCAAATCGTTCGGGAGCGTGCCGTTGGTGGCGCTGACGAAAAGACTGTAGGCGGGCACCACGTCAAAGATCACGATGTTGGAAAGCGGGCCGGCGCCATTGTTCGTGTACGTCAGCGTGTAGGTGACGGTATCGCCGGGATTGGCCGTGGATTTGTCGACGGTCTTCACGAGGTCGAGTCCGGAGGTGGCGCTGGCGCCCACCGTGGTGATGTCGTTGTGCGTGTAGCTTTGCGAAAGCGCCGGGCTGGCGTTGTCGTAGGTGAAGCCGGCGGTGACGACAATCGCGTTGCGGGCGTTGAGCGGGGCGCCGACCGGCGTGAAGTCTTTGATGATGAGGTGAACTTTCTGACCCTCGGTGACGGTGATGCCGGTGGCCGTGACTCCGGTGCCGCCGATGACGGGTTCGCCGGCGTCGACCTCACCGTTGCCGTTGAGATCCTGATAAACGACGTTGTTCCAGGAGCCCGCCGCCACACCGGTGCCGATGGTGTTGGCGGTTGAAAAGGTGACGGTGCCTCCCGTGGCGGCGAGGAAGGTGTGGGCGTAGCTGACGGTGGAACCGGGGAGCGTAGATTGCTGGCCGTCGGTGAGAAAGGCGTTGGGCGTGACGTCGCCGAAGTTCACCCCGGTGTAGACGGTGTCGGTCACGTTCGTGAAGACCGTGCGATCATTGGTGCGGTCATAGGTGCCGGCCGTCGTGCCGACGGTGCCGCCGGTGGAGATGTGACCGGGGCGGTTGGTTTCGACCACGCGGAGCGAAGCGTTGCCGAGGGAATTGGCGACCCAGAGGGTGTAGTTGCCGGAGCCGTCGGTGACCGCGGTGTCGTGGGTGGTGGTGCCGGCGCTGTTGGTGAGGCGGACCGTGACACCGGAAAGGCCGGTTTCGGTGCCGTCGCGCACGCCGTTATTCGCCGTGCCGGCGCCGGTGCCGGAGTCCTTGAATACCGTGCCGGAGAGTTTGCCGCCGTGCCAGAGGCCGAAGTTGATGTTGTTGAGAGTCGCGACCGAAACGCTGACCGTGCGGCTGCCCGTATCCGCCTCGGTGCCGATCCAGCCGGAGGGACGCCCGGGCGTGACGTCGGCGAGCGTGTTGTTGGTGTCGACAATGATGGTGTAGTCGCCGGGACTCACGCCGGTGAAGGCGTAGGCGCCGGTGGAGGAATCCACGGCGACGGCGGAGATCGCGACGGTGGGCGCGGAGTTGAGGATCAATTTCGCGTAGACGGTGGAGCCGATGCCGCCTTCGGTGGTGGCCCGCGCGAAGCTGTGATCGGCGTCGTTGTAGACGAAGCCGCGCACCTCGGAGTCGGAGGTGACGTAGGGCGCGGCGCGATCGAGCGAGTAGTTGTTGGTCGTGTCGGTGCCGTTCTGGTTGAAGAGGCTGCCCTCCACCTCGCCGACCAGCGCGAGGTTGGCGGCGTCGAGGCCGGGACCGGCGATGGTGGTGGCGGTGACGGTGACAACGGCGCTGGCGTTTTTCGCGAGGGTGCCGATCACGAGGGAGCTGTAGGGCGCGACGGCGGTGGTGGCGGCCGTGCCGCCGGTCCCGGGGGTGGTGAGGCTCGCGGAGACGCTCGCCCAGTGCGTACCGACGGTGGGGATACGAAACGTGATGCGGTTGGCGGTCGAACCGGTGTCGCCGTTGTTGGTGATCGTGTAGGTGAAGACGAAGGTGTAGGGCGCGGGCGGATTGGGTTGAACCTGCACGGAGGCGGGAAAGACGGTGAGGTCGAGATCGGGGGTCGCGGGATTGAGGCTGGCGGTGCTCACGGGGGCGGTGAGCGCCGCGCCCCCGCACGTGCTTTCGAACTGGAGGTTGACGGAGACGTCACTGTTGAGCGTGGCGGGGAGCGCGGGATCGAGGGCGTTGGCGGTGGTCTCGGGCATGGCGAAACCGGCGATCGTCGCCATCGTGGCGGTGTTCGGGTTCGCCGCGGCGTCAAACTGCGATCGTTGTATCAGGTAAAGAGTGACGATCGCGGTCTGCGCATTGAGCATCACGTTCGCCGCATTGGTAAACGTGAAGGTGTAGGTGGGGTGGCTGCCGGTGACGGTGACACCGGTGTACCCACCCGTCCCGGTGGCGGCAGCGGCGACCGATGAGTCGTAGTCCATGGTCGTCGGCAGCGTGAGCGTGAAGGCGACGTTCTTCGCGGGGCCGCCGCCGTTGGTCAGCGTGATGACGTGTTTGATCCGGCCGTTGTCGACCGTCGGGCTGCTCGTCGTGGTCACCTGGGTGATCGAACCGCCGCCGGAGCCGCCGAAACTGGGGACCATGTTGACGCGAGCGGTATCGCTGTTGGTCGTGGGGGTGGTGAGGTTGGAGGCGGTGGTGGCGCCGTTGTTCACGCAGCCCCACGTGACGGTGGTGGTGTTGAGGGCGTTGACGCAGGTACCGCCCAACGTCTCGGTCACGTAATAGGTGTAGGTGGTGGACGCCGGGATGTCGGGCAACGTCAGCGGGGAGTTGTGGGAAATCGTGGTCGAGGCCAAACCGTCGCCCTGGATTACCGCACTGCCGCCGGAGCCGGCGAAGACATCGACGAGGCGGACGTTCCGGGCGACGAGGTTGCCGGAGTTGGCGATGACGATCTTCCACTCGACGACGTTGCCGGTGGAGGCGTAGGTGGTCTTGCCGTAGGTGCCGGTGCCAAGGGCGCCGCCGACGGTCGTGCGGTTGAGACCGTTCTGCGTGAGCACGATGGTGGGTTTCTGCACCGATACGGTGTAAGGCGTGCCGGGGGACGTGTAGGCGTCGCCGCAGACGGACTTGAAGGTGCCGGACGCGGTGACGTTGGGGGTGGTGCCGTTGGAGACTTCGGAGGCCGTGATGTCGAATCGGATCCGGACGGTGTGATTGGCGCCGGTCGACGGTGTCATCGCGCCCAGAGCGGAAATTTCCGTGGAGGTCCACTTATAGGGCGACCCGGTGGTGCCGGATCCCGTGGGATTGTAGCTGGCCGACGCGGAATTGAAGGCGCCGTTGTTGATTGAGTAGCGGACCGTACCCGGGACGAAGGCGAGACCGGACGCGACCGTGTCGAGCACCTCGGAGATCTGCACATCGTTGATTTGCGGGGTGCCGACGTTCTTGACGATGATCTCGACGGTGCCGGTGTCACAGAGCTTCGCGATCGTGTTGGTCGTGTCGTGCACGACTTGAATCTGTGGTGTGGGCGCAGTGACCGTGGGGTTGTTCGAGGTCTTGGTCTGCACGAAGGTGCTGTCGCAGCCCCAGCGGGCGGTGATGGCGTTGGCCCCGCTGGTGATCGAACACGTCGTTCCGGTAAACGTACCGACCAAGGTGATGCGGCGGGTGGCCCCGGATGGAATCGTGCCGAGCTGGACCGTGTAGGTGCTGCCGGCGACGGCGACATCGCCGGCGGTCAGGCCGACGCCGCCGCCTCCGACGGAGTTCTTGGTGTGGGCCACGGTCGCGGTGGCATCGGGGGTGACGCCGGTGGGAAAGGTGTCGAGCAATTCGGTGGCATAGGAAGAGCCGGAGCCGCCGTTGGTGACGTAGATGTCCCACTCAATGGAAGGGGAGAGGACAAAAAGCTTCGAAGGGGTGGCGAGGATGCTGAGGTCCGCTTTTCGGATGAGCGAGGGTGTACCGGAGCCGTTGGCGGTAAACTCCCGCGTGCCCGTGGAAGGGTTGGTCTGGTTGTCGTCGTAGGCGACGGTGCCCGATATGGCCGTCGGTGTGGTCGAGGAGTTGGTGCCCTTGCGCCGCATGTTCACCGTGATGGTGCCGTTGGCGGTGAGGTCACCGCCGGTGTAGGTGAAGGTGGGGTTGGTGCCGCTGTTCTCCGCGAAGGTGATGTTGCCGGAATTGAAAACGCCGCCGTAGACCGGTGTCTGGCCGGTGATGTAGGCGTAATCGCCGGTCGCCGTGGTGAGAGTCACGAAGAGGTTGGAGGCGAATTCAGCCGTGGCGTTGCCGACGGTGAGGGTGACGGGGAACGTCTCGCAGATGTCGAATTGCGAGGGGACGGAGATGCCGAGGGTCGCGGCCGCACGGGCAAGGGTGTAGAAGGCGCCCTGCGTGAACACGCCGCCGCCACAGCCGCCGGCCCCGGTCGCGATGCTCAACGTGGACAGCTGCGTGACGCTGCGGGTATTGCCGGAAAGGGCGGCGTCGGGTGCGGTGGCCTTGTAGCGGATGGCCAGCGTGCGGGAGGCGGCCGCGCCGAAGTTGGGATCGTTGAAATAGCCGGCACCCGCCAGGAAGCCGAGATCGATCGAGAGACTCCCGGTGCCGCCGGTGATGTTGCCACCCGGCACGGCGACGAACCCGCTGCCGTTGACGTTTACCTCGACGGAGCCGGGCACGAGGGTGAGCTGGGTGACGCCGCCGAAATTGTCGGAGTACGTCGTGCCCGCCCAGACGCCCGCGAAGTTGGCCGGGATGGTGTAGCTCGCGACGAACGGGATGAATTCGCCCTCGCCGTTGTCGCGGGTGAGGTCGGTGGTCGCTGCGCCGGTTTCGAACGTGCCGTCGCTCGCGGCCGGAGTGACATCGAACGCCTGCGTGACGGAGCCGCTCGGGCTCGCCGTCAGGAGGGTCGAGGCGGAGGCGGTGGCGGAAAGCGTGCAACCGGCGGTGGTCGTCAGCGTGTTGGTCGAGGCCGTATTGGTAAGATTAACACCACCGGCACAGGGATCGACCGAGGCGTTGAAGGCGATGGTGAGCGTGCGGGAGCTGGAGAGCAGGCTCTTGGCCACCGTCCACGTGACGACGTTGCCGACCTGGTTGACGGTGCCGGCGGACGGAGTGAGCACCACGCCGGTGATACCGGTGACGCCGGTGGGCAGGGTGTCGGTGACGACAACCGGGTCGGTCGTGATTTTCGCGAGGTTGGTCGCCGCCAGCGTCACGGTAAAGGTCCCCGGCCCACCGGTGGTGAGTCGGCTGGTGGAAACTGACTTGGTGAGGGAGAGTGTCGGTTGATCGGTCGGACCGACGAGGGACCCGGTCACGAGCGGGATCGAGTAGCTCGAGCCGCAGCGGTTTTCGTATTGGGAGCTGAACACGAGGGTGCCGGAAGGAGGCGTGGCGCAATGGCTGGTGGCCTGGATCTTGAAGGTGAGCGTTTGCGTGGTGCCGTTGGCTATCACGCCGCTGTTGCCGGTGTAGTCGAAGGCGCCGGTGGTGGAATTGTAGGCCCAGTTGGCGGCGACGTTGCTGATCGTGACCCCCAGCGATGGGAAGTTGCTGGTGAGCCGGATCGCGCGGACGCCGGCGCCGATGTCGATGCCGCGGGCGTCGCCGGCACCGGTGTTTTGCACGGGGATGGAGACGTCAACCGTCGTGCCGTAGGCGAGGGTGATGCTCGGCCCCGTATAGGTGATCAGCGGTTGCTTGAGGTCGAGGACGACCGGGGAGAAATAGTTGACGGCGGTGGTCGTGGCATCGCCCACGGCGAAGAGGTTTTCGATATTGAGACAATCGGTGACCTTGCCGTTGACGGGGATGACGAGGGATTCGCCGGGGGCCAGGTAGGGCAGGGTGATGAGCGTGGTGGCGGTCGTGGTGGTGCGCGGCGAGGTGAGCGTGCCGAAGGATTGCCAGAGCCAGGAAGTGCCCGGATTGGAGGCCGCCTCGTTGAAGGTGAGGTTGAAGAGACCGCCGAGGCCGGTGTTGGTGATCGTGTAGGTGTAGGTGCCGGTGGCGTTGACGGCGAGGGTGAGGGAACTGGGCGATTGGAACACGACGGACGCGCCCCGCCGCACGACGACGTTTTGCAGCGAAGTCGTGAGGGTGTTGAGCGCCCCGCCGTTGGTCGCGGCCCAGCGCCAGCCATGGGTGAGTTGGTAGGTGCCTCCGGCGGTGGCGGCGTCGGCCATCAGCATGAACACGATTGTCACTGTGCCGTTGACGGGGATGTCGTAGCTGCTGGCCAAGGTGATCGCGACCGTGCCCGTCGTGGCGGGAGTGCCGCTCACCGTCGCCGGGCTGGCCGTCACGGCGCCCACGCGGGTGAAGCCGGCGGGCAGGACGACCTGCGGTGCGAAATCGAAGGCGATGGCATCGCCGCTGTTGGTGTAGGTGATGGAAAATTGATCGCCGTTGCCCGGGGAAATGATGGTCGAGCCGCTCCACACGCCACCGGCGTCCATGTACGTGCGGGTGGCGTCGGCGGGAGTGAAGACGGGTGTGCCCGCAGTGACGTTGGCTGCCGCCCGAACCCCAACGGATGCGAGCGCGACGACCAGGAGACTGAGCGCGAGGTGCCGGAAGAATCTCATGGCGCGGAAGGGAACTCAGCCGCCGTTGCGTACCGCTCGGCGAGTTTCACGAAGGGTCGCGCGGCGCGCCAACCGGACTGATGGTATTCGTAGGCGGCCCACCGGAGCTGGACTTCGAGACGGGCGAGTGCGGCGAGACGGGGATCGGCGTTGGTCAAGCGTGAGGCGAGCGTGGCCGGGCGAAGTGCATCGGCCTTGGCCCAAAGATCGGTGCGGACGCGACCGGATGCCGGTAGGACGGAGAGGGCGGGATGGGTGACAACGTCGGGTGATTCGAGCGCGCCGATGATTTTTTCGGCTTCGGCGGCCGCGGCGGCGACAATGCCGGAGCGATCCCGGGCGTGGTGCTCGTCCGCCGCGAAATCGAGCCAGTGCTGGGCTTTCGCGAACGCGTAGCTCTCGGAGGCAAGGCCGGCGTCCCAGAGTGCCGCGAGACGCGCCTGAAGCTGGTGGAGGCGATCGGGGAGGTGAGCCGGACGGGCGTCGGACTTTCCGCCCTTGGTGCGCGCCGGAGTGTCGGCCGTTTCAAGGGCTTCGGCGGCGGCGAGCAGCGGGAGGGCGGCGCGGAAACCGGCGGTGGCGCGGCGGTGGGCGATCCACGCGCGGTGCACCGCCAGGGCGGACTCGACCGGGGCATCCGGAGCGAGGGCGCGCTCGGCCTGGCTGACCGCGTCATTGACGAATGCCGTGCGGTTGGTGCGGTCGTATTCGGTTTGTGCGACGAGGACCCAGGCGGCGGCGGCCGGGCGGGCGGGCGACGTTTCCGGCAGCGCGGCGACACGTGTCGCGAGATCCTTCAACGTCGCCTGATCGGTGCGTTGCGTGGCATCCGTGCGGCGTTGGCCGACCGGGGTGAGTTCCGTGGCGGCCAGCGGTGCGGCGAACAGGAGGAAGGCGACGATGAGTTTATTCTTTTTCATCGTCACGGGGCGGCGTGTTGTCGCGCTGGCCGAAGAGGTTTTCGTCAAATTTTATCCGGAGACTGAGGAAGACGCCGCGGTTGGTCGGAGTATCGCCCTGCAAGTCGCGCTCGCGGAAGCCGACGAGGTTGTAGCCGATGCCCGCGCGGAAATTGGCCTTGAAGTTGAAGCCGACCTCCGGGCCGATCGCCCAGATTTGGCGGCGGGTGTCGCGGGCCCAGGTGGTGCTGGCGGAGAGGCCGAGGTCGAAACGTTTGCTGAATTCGTACAGCGCCCGGCCGCCGAGGAGATGGCCGACGTAGCGCGCGGGAAGGCCGGCGACGGTTTCATCGACAAATTTGACCGCGTAGCGGCTGGAGAAGATCCAGTTGGGATTCGGCTGCCAGTTCGCGGCCAGGGAGCCGATGTGGACGTGGCGGAGTTGGTCGAGACCCGGTTCGAACGCGGAGCCGTCTTCGTAGCGGTACTCGTACCGGCCGAGTGCGTTCCATTCGTCTTTGTCCGTCTGGCGCCAGGCGAGACCGCCAAGAATCCGGCCCTGCTTCGTGTCCCGCGCGGTGGCCGACTTGTTGTCGACGAGGTAGAGGATGGTCTTGCCGAGGAGAGTCCAGTCGCGGGTGAGCTTGCGCGCGTAACCGAGGGTGTGAAGGATCGAGTCGGACTGGTTGGCCCAGCGAAGTTCGAGGCGGGTGGAGCCCTTCCAGAGGGGATTGTCTGTGTAGTCGAGCCCAGTGGTGACGGACGTGGACTCGTTCTGCGTGGTCCCGTCGAAGGGCGTGATCCGCTCAAGGCTGCCGTTGAGTCGGAGGCCCGGGCGGAGCGTGATCGTATTGCGGAGTCCGGTGGAGGCTTCGGCTTCGCGACCGGTGAAGGCATCGCGGGCGCGATACTCGTTGGTCAGACGGCCCTGCGCCCAGTAGTCGGTCTCGACGCCGAAGACGGTGGTGTTGTTTTGCTGAATATTGTTCAGCTCAAACGGTCCGCCGAGCGACGACATGAGTTCGTGCCGGGCGTAAACGCGGCCGCGAGACGAGAACTGATACTCGCCGCCGACGGCGACGGTGCGGTTGTCGGTTTCGACCACGTCGTTTTCCCACTCGACGTAGGCGGAGGCGTCGGCGAGACGGGGAATGGGGGATCCGAGTTTGAAGCGAAGGGAGCGGACCTCAAACGGCGTGACCACGCCGCGATTCGGTCCGGTGCCGGGGAGCCCGGTGGAGAGGGTGTTCGGGCGGGTGGTGAAGCCGGCGGCGTTGCCGGTCTCCTCGGACCAGCGCGCTCCGACCTCACTGGTCACGCGATTCGAAAACGTGTGCAACCAATCGCCACGGACGCCCTCGCGACGGCCATCGGTTGCCGTGTCCTCCGTGAGGACGGCCTGGGCGACGAGTTGATTGCGGTCGTTGAGCCGGCGGGAGACTTTTGCGCCGGACTCGATGCGACCGGGTTGGAGGAGCGCGGCCTGGTTGACGAACGTGCGGTCGGTTTCGGTGTAGAAAACGCGCGCGTCGGTCTTGGTGTCGCGGTGGCGCAGGTCGATTCGTCCGGCGAGACCGTCGCCCTTCAGGGCGGTGTCGGATTGGGCCACTTCCGTGAGGAGAAACGTGTTGGGACCGATCCCGAGGGTGGCGTTGGCGGAGAGGAGCCGCTGGTGATCGCGGGGATTTTCGTCGAACGCGGCGTTGCCACCGACCTCGAGGCGGTTCGTCACGCGAGCCCGGGCCTCGCCGCCGTAGACGAGGAACGGATCTCCGCCCTGGTCGACCTCGTAGGTGACGCGGATGGACCGGGGGTTGAGATTTTCGTCGAGGCTGCGGACCGGGGCGCGGAAGAGGAGCCGGCCGGTGAAGGGCTCGAATTCGTAGTCGGTGAAGCGCGACTGCGGCTCGCTCTGCAGAACGAGGGAGCGTTGGTTCCGATCGCGGGTGAGGATTTCGACGCGCTCGGAGTTGATCAGGCCGTTGGCGGTGCGGAAGCGATACGGCCCGGACGTGCCGTCGGCGTCGATTTCCTCGACGATTTGGCGCGTGGTGTCGCGGCTGCCCCAGGCGGTGGCATCGACGCGGGAATTTTCGTAGTGGGCACGGGCGCCATTGAGGCTGCGCTGGTAATTGCCGAGGGCGCGGACCTCGTCTTCGGTGCGCGTCTGGAAGTCGCCGAGGAGGAGATAGCTCTTCTTCCGGTCGACCCGCAGGTAAAGTTTGCGCGTGGACTGCGCGTCGTAGCCGCGAATCGAGGAATCACCGTAGACGGGATAGTAGGTGTCGGGCTCGATATCGCGGAACAGGCGCTCGCGCGTGAGTTTGTCGGAATCGTAGGAGGCGGTGAGGAGATAGTCGCCCTTGACCTTGCCCTTGAGGAAAAACGCGGCGCGGCCGGCGGCACGCACATCGGAGTGGGTGGCGAGATTCTGGAGTTCATCCTCAAAGGCGTCGGCGGCGGTGGTGGGATTGAGATTTGAGGCGGTGAAGCCGCGCAAGAGAACCCGGCCTTCCAGCAGACCGCTGGCGACGAGGGGGCGGAGATCGGGCAGGAAGGAGAGGGCTTGTTCGCGGCGGAGGGAACCGGAGCTGACGATGATCTTGGCGTCGCCGGGCTCGCCCGGAGGCAGAAGCGTGTATTCGGCGCGGCCGTCCTCGATGAAGACCTGGACGCCGGGCTCGACCGGATCGAGATCGTCGACGCGCCAGCGGCCGAGGGACGTCTCCAGGGTCAACGGCGTGCGGGCGGACACCGGCGTGCCTCGTTCGTCGACGAGCGCGACGCGGACGGAAACGGGGGTGACCCCGTCGGCGGCCGGCTCGACCGTGGAGAAACTGACGTTGATTGACGCGAGTTGGTCGGGCGCGATGACCGTGATTTGAGTGCCCGGGCGTTCGTTGCCGAAACCGTCCTTCGCCGCGAGCTTGAGCACGTTTTCCCCGGGATGAAGCGAGATACCGAGGTATTCGCGGGCCTCGAGCTGGGTGGAGACGTTGATCGATTTCTTGCCGAGACGGTCGTCGGAGACGGGCTCGCCGTTGACGAGGAGGGTGAGCGGGGCGCCGAGCGGGCCCTTGACGCGGATCGTCGTCTGGCGCGAAGGAAGCGTGTCGCGATCGTTGAGTCCGATGAAGCCCGGCGTGTTGTCGCCGACGTTGGCGGCGTAGAGTTCGAGCGGCGTCTTCGGTTCCGTTGCGACGGCTGCGGCGGGCAGCGAGGAATTGGCGGCGGTCAGCGTGCCGGCGGGGAGCAGACGGTTGAAGCCGGGGCCACGGGCCGCGGAATCGGAGTTGCCACCGGCGGTCGGGCTCGAGGATCCGCCGATCGTACCTGAAGCGGCGAGCGAGCGGGCGTCGCTGATCGGATCAGGACGAGCCTCGGGTTTGAGGCGGTCGCGGAGGGCGGTCTCGATTTCGGCCACGCGGACCTCCCCGGCATCGCGGCGCTTTTTCAACTGCTCGAGCAGGTCGGGGATGGCGGCGCCGATGGCGAAGTTGGCCTTGTGCAGTTCACCTTTCTTCAGATCGACGAAACGGGAAACCGGATCGCCGGCGTGGTGGGAGTCGAGGTTGAGGAGGAATGCGCCGACGGGGAGGGTGATTTCGTCGACCTTGAGCGTGTGGGTGACGGGGCGGACACCATAGAAGGAGTATTTGCCTTCCTCATCGGTGACGGCCGAGGTGCCGTCCTCAAGGTAGAGGCGCACACCCGGGATGCCGGGCTCGCCTTCGCCTTGGATGCGATCGCGGTCGGCATCGAGGAAGACCTTGCCGATAATCACGCCCTTGTCGCTGAACACGCCCGGTTCGAGGACGACTTTGGCGGTGGCGACATTGCTGACGAGGCCGGTGGCAGGGACCGAGAATTGGGCGCGATTGACGGCGTCGCCGAGCGGTGCGCCGACTTCGGCGCGGACGCGGTAGTTGAGCGAGTGGCGCGTCGCAGCGTCGAAGGAGCCGAGAGCGAAGCGCAGTTCGGGTCCCCGGCCGCCGGCGGGATCGGCGAGGCGTTGCCCGTCGAGGCGGGCGGAGCCGGGCTCGTAGGTGAAGCCGCGCGGGAGCACGTCGGTGAGGACAACCGACGGGAGGCGGAGGTTGAAGGTGTTCCTCAACTCCAGCGTGTAGAGGACGGAATCTCCGATCTCAACGGTGGGGCGGGAGGCTTTCTTCTCAAGGGCGAGTTGGCCGGTGAGCGGGACGTCGAGCGAGACGTCGATGAAGACGGCGCCGGTGGTGAGATTAACCGGAAAAGTCTCCCCGTTCGAGCCGGGGGCGATGATGCGGGTGGTGCCGAAGATGCCGCAGAGCGGTGCGATCTTCGAGGGAAACGTCGATCCGGCGGGCCCGACGGCCTCGATGCGGTAGATGCTGGGACCGACGAGAGGAAATTCGTAGCGTCCATCCGGGCCGGTGGTCACGGGATTGGGAGACGGCGTGACCCCGTCCGCCTTGAAGACGACCGCGGGCTGGTTGGGGTGCCCGCCGTTGCCGTTGCCAAACACGTCGATCAGCGTGATCGTGACGCCGGACACCGGTTGACAGGTGAGCGTGTCAAACACGACGCCAGCCGGGTCGATTTGGATGTCGGCGATCGTGATGGTGGCGCCGCAGCCGTTGATTTGCGCGGAGAGTTTGTCGCCGCTGACGGACTGGAGCTTGCCATCGCCGCCGATGGTCGCGACCCGGGCGGCGTCGTCGACCGGGACGTCGGTGAGGACGAAGATGCCGGTGTTGGGTCCGGTCTCGACGGCCACGTAGGCCTCGCGGTCGCCGGTGAGGGCGGAGGTGATGACGACCGTGATGCGCTCGATCGTCGTGGAACTGGTGTTACACGCGGCGGCGTTGGCCGTGAGATTGATGGGCTGGCCGAGGGGAATTGAATTGGTCGAGTTGACCGTGTCAGGATCGCGGTAGAAGGTCACCGCCGGCGGCGTCGTCGGGACCGTGGTGACGACGGCGTTGGAATCGAAGGCGGCGGAGAGCGAACCGTTTTGATAGTCGAAGTCGGCGGTGTTGCGGATGGGGCCGGAGGCGTTGTCGTTGACGCGGACCTGAAAGGCGGGTGCGGCGGAACGGCCGGGGTCAAAGGTGGTGTAGCCAAACGCCACGGCGGCAACCTGGCGGGCGTCGGCCGGTCGCGCGGTGACGAAGGTGGTGTCGGAGGCACCTTGGAGCCGATAGAGCACCTGGGCGCCGCCATCCGCGGTGACGTTGATGAAGGTGGTGTTGGCCGGCATCGTGTCACGGATGAGAATCAGGGGGCGCCTGGCGCCATCGACGGTGACCTCGAACGGCGCGGGCGAGGCCGTGCCGGTGTTGGTGAGCGAGATCGTATAGGTGATGGTCGCGCCGGGCTGGGTCGTGGTGGCGGACCCGGTCTTGGTGAACGTGAAGGTGGGGTTGCGTGCGGTCAGCGTGTCGGTGTTGGTCTGCGTCGGTCCGCCGGTGGTGGCGCTGGCGGAAATCTCGACTCGGGCCACGGCGCCGTCGGCCAGCGTGGCAGGGGTGGTGCCATTGAGGAGGAGGATGATCGCGACCCCGGGTGGGACGGTGAGGGTGGCGCCGTTGGCGATGCGTGGTTCGGTCGCATCGAGGATCCCGTCGCGATTGCGGTCTTCCCCGAGGATCAGGGTGGAGAGGTCAAAGTTGTCTCCGGCGAGGTTGCGAAAATCGAGGCGGACGGTGACTGGGACGGGGCCGGTGTTGGTGAGGGTGTGCGGCAACGTGACGCCGGTGGCGGGCGCGACGACATAGGCGGCGTCGGCGGTGAGGGTAAACGTGGGAACAGGGGCGGTGAGGGTGTCGGTATTTACCACTCGAATACCGGACGTGGTGGAAAACGCGGAGATCTCCAGACGGGCGACCGTGGCGGGGGAGAGGACGGCGGGCGTCGTGCCCGAGAGCAGGAGGGCAAGCGAAGCGCCGCGGGGGAGCGTGACGCTGGAGCCGGAGGTGAAGCGGGGCTCGCCGGCGTCGAGGGTGCCGTTGCCGTTGCGATCCTCGCCGACAACAAGCGAGGCGAGATCGAACGAATCGTTGGTGAGATTGGAGAAATCGAGGCGGAGGGTCAGGTCGGTCGCGCCGGTGTTGGTGAGCGTGTGTGCGAGGGTGACGGTCGTGGCGGGGAGAACTTCCTGCGAGCGATCGGCGGTGAGCGTGAAGCTGGAGACGGGGGCGTTGAGCGTGTCGGTGTTGACGATCCGGGCGTTGCTGGACGTGGAGGTGGCGCTAATCTCCAGCTTGGCCTGGGCGGCGGAGAGCAGGGTGGCGGGAGTGGTGCCGATGAGGAGAAGCGCGGCGGATCCGCCACGGGCGAGCGTGAGCGTGGAGCCGCTGCCGAGGCGGGGTTCGTCGGGATCGAGCACGCCGTTCCGGTTCCGATCTTCACCGAGGACGAGCGAGGCGAGGTCGAACGCGTCGCCGGTCAGATTGTTGAAATCGAGGCGGACGGTCACGGGTCCCGGGCCGGTGTTGGTGAGCGTGTGGGGCAGCGTGACGAGGGTGGCCGGGAGGATTTCGAGCGTGCGATCGGCGGTGAGGGTGAACGTGGAAATGGCAACATCGAGGGTGTCGGTGTTGGCCGCACGTGTGCTCGTCCGCGTGGAGGTGGCGCTGAGGTCGAGCTTTGCGATCGAACCTTCGACCAGCGTGGCGGGCGTGGTGCCGGTCAGCAGCAGGGCGATCGCGGCGCCGGGTTCGAGGTCGACGGTGGAGCCGGCGGCAAAGCGGCGTTCGCCGGGATCGAGGACGCCGTTGCCGTTGGCGTCTTCGCCGAGCGTGAGAGTGGCGAGGTCAAAGCCGTCGCCGCCGAGGTTGCGGAAATCGAGGGTAAGGGTGACGGGAAGTTGTCCGGTGTTGGACAAGGTGTGGGCGAGGGTGACGAGCGAGTCGGCCGTCACCGTCTGGGTGCGGTCAGCGATCAGGGTGAAGCGCTCGGCTCCGATGATGGCGCTGACGATGTTCGACGTGGCGAAGATGGGAGTGCCCCTTCCGTCGAAATATTCGGCGCGGGCCTGGTTGTTGATCGCAGTTCCGGGCGCCGGTGTCTGTCCCTGCGCGAACATCTCGCCGGCAGCGAAGCCGGCGAGAAGTGCGAACGCGGAGCGGAAAAATCGCGATGTCGTGAACATTCGATTCATCCCGAGCACGACCACCGCCGGTGAGGCCGGCGGGTATGCAATCTCAGGTGAAGCCGAATCCGGGGATCATACCGAGAACGGAAAAGCACCCGGCCCGACCGCGTGAAAGCAGGTCGGACCGGGCACGATTGAACCGATCAGGGGTTGATCTTGACCGTGAACGTGGCCGAGGCGGACGCGCCCGAAGCCAGGCTGCCGACGGTGAACACGAAGTTGCCGGCGGCACCGACGGTGGGCGCCGACGTGGTGTTCGTGGTGCCACCCGTCACCGCCGCTGCGGGCGCGGCGATGTAGGTCGTGAAGGCGGGCGTGGTGTCGTAAACGACGATGTTGGTCGCGGTCTGCGAGCCGACGTTGCGGATCGTGATGCGATACTTCACGCAGGCACCGGGGGCGGCGCCCGTGGTGATTTGGGTCTGGGCGTAGCCGGTTTCGGCGCCATCGCAATTCGCGTCAAGGACCTGTTCCTTGACGAGCGTGAGGTCGCCGGTGACGACGCTGGTGGTGTCGGTCGACGTGACCACCGCGGGGATCGTCGTCGTATAGGTGCCGTTTGACGTCGTGGCGGTCAGGGTCGTGCCGTTGATCGCGAGGTTGGGCGCGCCCGGCGGAGCGAAGACCTTGGTGAAGAGGCGGACGCTCTCGCCCGGATCGAGACCGGCGGTGCCACCGCTGCTGAAGTTCAGGTTGGTGACGACGGCATCGGCGGCATCGAGGGTGCCGTTGTTGTTGGAGTCGTAGTAGGTGATGCTGGTCCAGCCGGAGAGCGTGTCGGCGAGGGTGAGGGCCACGGAGCTCGCCGTGCCATTGCCTTCGAGGACGTTACCGTTGTTCTTCAGCGTGTGTTCGTAGACGACGGCGCCGCCGGGATAGGTCTGGCCGGAGTTGTTCGGCGTGAGGCTGAGTTCGCGGACGGTGTTCACCGTAACCCGGTCGTGGATACGGTCGCTGGTCGACGTGGTCGGCGAGAGGATGCGGAAGTAAATCTCGTTGTTGCCCGGGGCGTAGCCCGCGGGGACGGTGACGTCGGCGTAGAATTGCTTGTTGCCGCTGGCGAGCACGACGCCGGTCGAGGTGATGACGGCTTCGCTCGTGTCCCGGAAGACGACGCTCCAGCCCGTGGGCAGGTTGAGCGCGGCAAAGGTCGAGTCGGTGCTGGCGGAGATGCCGTAGGAATCAGCCACGGTGTTCGGGTTGTACGCGAACAGCGTAAAGCGAGTCGTCGTGCCGGGGTTCGTGGTGTTGGTCACGACCGGGGAGGCTTCCGGACCGGCTCCTTCGCCGGGAGGCGTGGCAGGGCCGGCGCCGTCGGCGGTGGCGTTGTTGGTCAAATCGACCGTCAGCGCGGCGGTGGTGGTGAGCTTGTCATTGCCCTGGTCCTTCACACTGGAATCGGTCGTCGAGGTGGCCTCGAGGTTGATGGTGTAGGGAGCCGTGCCTCCGCTGATGACGTTCGGGAGCGTGACCTTGACGGTGACGTCGTAGGTGCCGCCGGGCGCGAGCGGGCCGGTGTCGGGGATGCCGTCACCATTGGTGTCGACGAGCGGGGTGTTGCCGTCGCTCTTGAAGAAGGCGAAGGTCGTACCGGTCGGGAACGTATTGGTCAGGAAGGCGAGGTTGAACGTGTCGGTGCCGTTGCCGGTGTTGGTGACGGTATTGGTCGTGAACGAAATCGTCGCGCCAGGGAGCGCGGAGGCGATGGTCTGGATCAAGTCGTTACCAGTTGCCGGCCCGAGCTTGACGCCGGCGGAGCCAGCGACGGTGAAGGGCACGGTGTTGGTGGGGGCGGGCGTGGTCGCCGCGGTGGCGCCGGCGCCGTCGGGATCGTACGAGAAATTGGCGGTGTTGTTGATGACTTGGGCGGAGATTCCGGAATTGACGCTGAACGTAAACGTCAGCGTGCCGGACTGGCCGGGAGAAACGGAGGCGATCACGGCGGTCACGCGCCCCGCGGTGGTGACGCCAAAATCGTAGACGATGCCGGACTGGTCATCGCTGTTGCTGGAGTCCGTGAGGACCGTCGAGCCGGTGACACTCCAGCGGGCGGAGCCGGCGGTATAGGTGAGGCCGGTGGGGATCACGTCAGTGATCGTGAGCGCCGTGCCGGCGCTGTTACCGGTGTTGGTATAGGTGAGGGTGTAGGTGTAGGGTCCGGAACCGGCGGCACCAGAATTGGCGCTCACGGCCTTGGTGACGTTGATGACGGCGTTGGACGTCACGGTGGCGACGTCGGTGTTGGTCTGGGCGGTCGTGGCGATGCTGCCGGCGGCCGAGACCGTCACGCCGGCGGTGTTGCCGGAGACGACGGAGCCGGGAGCGGAGCCGACGGCGACGAATCCAAACGTGGCCCCGGCGGCGAGCACGCCGGTTGACGTGATGGCGGTGTTGTTGTCCGGGATGCCGTTCTTGTCGGCGTCGGCGTAGAGGGTGAGGCCCGTGAGATCGAAGTTGTCGCCGGAGGAATTATTGGTGGCGCCGATGGTGTAGGTTTCGTTGCCGTTACCGGTATTGGTGACGATGTGGGGGAAGAACACCTGCCCACCGGGTGAGACGGTCGCGGTGCGGTTGGCGACGATCGTGAAACTGGCGACCTGCTGGACGACCGTGGTGACGGTGTTGGAGGTGGCGGTGCGATCGGTGCCGGACGCATCCTTGTAGGTGGCTGATGCGGCGTTACCGATGGTGGTGCCGGCGATGGGGGCGGCGGCGTGGGCGGTTTCTGCCATGAACCCGAGCAGGGACAGGCAAAGCGTTAGACCGAAGACGCGGCGCGTGGAGGCGACCGCGGAAGCGAACCGACGGGGAGTTGGAGCAGTTTTCATCAATGGAAAGGCAGCAGACTTGGCAGTGAATGAAGGAGGAGGACGTTGGTGGTTTAGCGTTTGGCGGGAGCGGACGAGATTTTGGCGCGGGCTTCGACGGAGAAGGACTCACCGGCGGGGAGGTCCCGGGGTGCCCAGCGGAGAGCGCGGACCGCCGAGGGCAATACCCCCATCCCCCCTTCGGACTTGGGCTTCAGAAGGCGGGAGAGCGGGACGAAGGTTTTCCCATCCGTGCTGCCGTCGGTGGCGACGGGCTTCACCGAGGAGAGCACCAGTTCCAGATTCTGCGGAATGGGCAGGGTCGCGGCGACTTCGCGCAGGGCGCGCTTCGTCGTGTTGGTGTAGGTGGCGACGTAGCGAATCGTGTCGCCTGGAGCGGCGGTGGCGGCGTCGACGAAGTTCTCAGTGTCGCCGGTCCGGGTGACGCGCGCGGACGTGAGTTTGGTTTCCAAATCGGCTGCGACAGCGAAGCTGCACAGGCACAACGCCGAGATGATCAGCGCGAATCGTCGAACGGGAGGAGGAAGGGAGAGCGTCATAAGGGAAGGTCGGACTTGGGCCATGTGTCCTAGAGAAAAACCCCTATTTATAATCGATTCGGCAGTCCGCAGATATAGAGCTTTGGTTTAATGCCCGCGCCGGGCGGTGGTACCCCGGAAGAAGCGACCCTTTCATCTGCGTAGAAACCGCCGCCAAAGGGCGGCGCCTCCGGCTGCCTCAACGAGCCTGATTCACCCCGACACTTTGGGCTGCCCGCACGAGATCGGCGACGGACTTGCATGCCATCTTCTCCATCATCCGCATGCGGTGAATCTTGATGGTTTGCACCTGGGTGCCCAGGTCGGCGGCAATCTCTCTGTTAAGTTTTCCCGCAACCACATGCTCCATCACCTCGCGTTCACGGGCTGTGAGGGTGGCGAGTCGCGTCTTGAGTTCCACCGTCGCGGTGTGATTGGCGGTGCGGGCCGCCGCACCCGCCAGAGTCTCGCGGATTGCTCCCAGTAAAACGTCGGCATCGACCGGTTTGGTGAGAAAGTCCTGCGCGCCCGACTTGATCGCCCGCACGCACATCGGGATGTCACCGTGACCCGTCAGGAAGATAATCGGAATCGAATGTTCGTCCGCCGACAAGCGTTGCTGAAGGTCAAAGCCGTCTTGATCAGGCATCGCGACATCGAGCACCAGGCAGGCGGATTCCGTCGGCTGATACGCGGCAAGAAAATCCCGGGCGGAGGAGAACGATCGCACGGTAAAACCCTCGGTTTGCAGCAAACGGGTGAGGGCCACGAGCATGCCGGGTTCGTCGTCCACGAGATAAACCAAGCCACCGGTCGAGGGAGGAGCGACGTCAATCATGGTTTTACCGGCAACTCGGACACGGCGGGCAAAATGAGCTGAAAGCAGGCCCCGCCGTTGGGGGCCCGCGTGGCGGAGAGGTTGCCTTGGTGCGACGCGGCGATGGAGCGGCAAATAGCGAGTCCCATGCCAAGGCCCTGCGGCTTCGTCGTATAGAACGGTTGAAATATCTGCTCTACATTGTCGGGCAGTCCGGGTCCAGCGTCGGTGACCGACAAGCAGACAGTCGAGCCCTCCCGCCCGGTCACGATGGACAGGCGGCGAGCCGCTGGCGGGATAGACGCCATCGCCTCGCAGGCATTGAGCATAAGGTTCAGCAGGACTTGCTGGAGCTGGATCCGGTCGGCGGATACCCAGGCGGGAGACTCCGTGAGATCATGCGTGAGCGTGACCTCGGCACTCCGGAGCGGCACGCGCATGATCGCGAACACTTGAGTGGCGACCTCGTTGAGATTGAGTGACTCATGGTGCACGGCACTTCGTCGCAACAGGGCGCGCATGCGTACGATGACTTCGCTCGCCCGGAGGTTTTCGCTCACGATGTCGGCCAAAATGGTGCGCACCTCCACCAGGTCGGGCGGATCTTTCGCGAGGAGCCGCTGCGCGGCCTGAGCGTTGCTCAAGATGATTCCCAACGGCTGGTTCATCTCGTGCGCGAGTGTGACGGAGATTTCACCAAAGGTCGCGACTCGGCCGAGATGGGCCACCTGCTCCCGGCTCCTTTCCCGGGTTTCGTGCAGCTCCACCGCCAGCGTCTTCACCCGTTTCGTCTCAAGACTGAGCTCGAGCGCGGTGACGAAGAGCGGGCCGAGAAAGTACAGGCTTCCTCCCGGCGGGATCTTCACGATCTGCCAGAAACAGAGGATCGCCTGCAAAGACCCGAGCGTAACGAAAAACAAAATGCCTCCTCCGACGAGCAAGGCCCGCCTTTGCTCGCCCCGGCGCCAGACGGTTCTCGCGGCCCCAGCGACAAAAAACAGCAGGAGGACGAGCGCGCCGTGGGGCAACAGCATCAGCTTGTTGGGCGATGCAATCGGCAGCGTCACCTCCGCCCCGAAAAATACGACCCGCTCCAGGCCGGTGATCGTGGTAAAGTGAATGCCGGAATCCAACGAGAATGCGAGGATGACGGAAACCGTGCGCAGACCGACAGCCAGAGCGGCGAGCCAGCGGCTGCCGGCACGGAGATGGGTGAGCACGTAGCCAACCATGCACACGAACATGAACCACACGGGCACCTGCATCCAACGGATGCCGGCAACATAGTTGTCCGGACCGATTGCCTGGAGCGAAGACCATTCAAAATAGGCATACCAAGCCGTCGCTCCGGCCAACAGAGCGAAGAACAGGCGGTCCAGCTTTTCGCGATGCTGCCACCAGACCAAGCCATGAACGAGCCCCAGCGTGAGGCACGCGGAGGCAACCATTGACCAGATGATGGTGATCAGCTGCACCGTTTTTTCATCACCTCCCTTCAGGTGTTTATCAACCTATTCCCTGCCATTGAAGCTGGGTGGAAATGGGAAAGTGATTCGGAACGGGGCATCCGCTTTTATGGGGCATCTTCCGCCGAGACTCCTATCGCACCGTGGATTTAGTCGCCGGAGATCTCGTCGGAGTGCTGGGAACCGCGTTTCACGGCGCAGCCGTGCCGCGCCTTGATTCACGATTCGCCGATGGCGAGGGCCAATCATCAGGATCGACCCCTTTTTTGGGCAAAACGGGTGAGCTCGTAAGCCCAGCTTGCCTGCGTGGCGCGATGGATCTTTCCGATCAGAGCCTCCGCGACGCAAGCCGCTGGCCGGGATTTGGTTCCCCCGAGCCTCTTCGGCGGAAACCGCCCTATTATGGGTGGGTTTGTCAGTCCACGCCCTTCGTGGGCTCCGCTCGGGTTCGCCAGACACGGTCAACCGGAGGATAACCGGAGGAATACCGGTGGAATACCGGACGAATAGCCGCGAATCGCAAGGCCGGTTTGGAACTCGAACCGGGGCTCTCGGCCAATGTCGATCTCACCTGGGTGCACCACCCGACGATCGTCGCGCCGGTCGACCAGACGCTGACGATCGAGGCTGATGAGAAGGACCTTCCGGGACATGAACGGACGCGCTCGGAAATCTGGCACGCGTGATCCCCGATTGCGCACGCCCACATGAACTCCCCGGGGTAAAGCGGAACTGACGGAGCCGGCGAACAGAATTCGCCGCCGGTTCCCTTGCCCGTGACGACGCGGTCGGGCGTCAATTCATCTGGCGGGCGAAGAGCGGGATGCTGCCCTCGTGGCGGCCGTCGAGGGCGAGGTCGATGGCGTATTCACCATAGCTTTCGATTTTCATGCCGCCGATGTTGGCGACGACCTGGATGGTGTTGGTGCGGGCATCGGGTGGCATCACGACGTTGATGGGGATCTCCATCGCGGGCAGGACGGGCTTGCCGTCGTTGTCGGAAATGGAGAGCCGCACGCGTTTCTGTCCCTCCTCGATTTTCTCGAAGCGCAGCTTCACGGCGAGGCAGCAGTGCGGATGCACGGCCGGCATCTGGCGCGAGTAGATGGTGTCGAAGACACCGACGACGCTGAGTTTGCCGCCGTAGTCGGCGGCGAAATCGCAGAGGGCAAAGAGTTCAACTTTCATGAGGAAGGAGGCGGGCGGCGGCGGGTGGAGGGAACGGCGTGTGGCGGGACGGTGTGCCAGCTTCGTCCGTTCCGAGCCGAGAGTCCAGAGCTGAGAGCGGGACCAACGATGCCGAAGTCAGTACGTGCGATCGAATAAATCGCGGGTCCGTCATTGAACGAGTCGTGGGGCCGGAATTTTGCTCTCAGTCCTCGACTCGCAACTGTTCAATTGAAGCTGACCTTGGGCGCGTTGCGCTCCGTGGGGTCGTCGATCTTGAAGAGCTCGGCGGACTGGAAGCCAAACATGCCGGCAAAGATCACGTTGGGGAAGACTTCGCGCGCGTTGTTATATTGCATGACGCTGTCGTTGTAAGCCTGGCGCGCGAAGGAGACCTTGTTCTCGGTGGATGTAAGCTCCTCGGTGAGCTGCAGCATGTTTTGGTTGGCTTTCAGGTCGGGGTATTGTTCCGAAACCACCATCAGGCGGGAGAGCGCGCCGCCGAGGCCGGCTTCGGCGGAGACGAGTTGCTTCATGGCGCTGGCGCTCGCGGGATCGGCGGCGACCGTCTGCGCGGCGGCGGCGGCGATATTGCGCGCCTTGATGACGGCCTCAAGGGTGCTGCTCTCGTGTTTCATGTAGCCCTTTGCGACCTCGACGAGATTGGGGATGAGGTCGTAGCGGCGCTTCAGCTGCACATCGATTTGCGCAAAGGCGTTTTTGAAACGGTTGCGGAGCGTGACGAGCGAGTTGTAGATGCCGGCGGCCCAGAGACCGACAGCGACGACGAGGGCGAGCAAAACACCGAGGGCGATCAGGAGGGGAGTCATGTGAGGGGAGAGGTTGATGGCCGGAACGAATCCGGTGCCAGTGTGTCGCGATTGGGATGAGGTGCGAGGCGGAACTCATTACAACGCGGTTGATTGTTTCCGGCGCGAGCGGCAACGTCGGCTTCTTCTTGAGCCGATATCGAAAAATCCTCTCCGGGGTGGTGTGCGGTCTGGCGGTGTCGCTGGGGGCACGCGCGCAGGAGGCGGTGTCGTTGAACCCGCCGGTTCCGCTTGTGCAGAAGGTCGTGGGAGCATCGGCCGGTGCCAATGCGGTGGCGTTGGCGGCGGCGCAGCGGGCGCAAGACCTGGGCCTGCCGCTGATTGCGGTCGATATTTATCGCGAGGTCCGCGAGGCGCCCGGGGAGGACCGGGCGGCGATCACGATGTCGTTGGTGACGGCGTTGCTCGATGCGGGCCGGGCGGAGGACGCGCAAAAGGTGCTGGGTGAAATCACGGAGTCGCGCCCCGTGGCCTGGCACCTGCGGGCCGCGCTGGCCGCGTTGCAGTTGCGCCGGCGGGAAACGGCGCAGGCGGAGTGGGACCTGATTCGGGCGGAGGATGTCGCACCGGCGGATCGAGCGTGGTATTGGTTTCTGACCGGAGCGCTCTACGACACGGTGGCGGTGCGGGACGGGGCGGCGATTGCCAAGGCCAATGAGTTTTACTCCAAGGCGGAAGGGGCGGCGACGACGGGGCTGGCAAAGGCGCGGTTTCAATTGGCGGCGGAGCGGGTGCGCCTGCGTCCTCCCGGGGTGCCGAAGGAGGCCGACCTCAAGCCGGCGCGGGACAACTACGAGCGGTTTCAGGGCACGCAGCTGGGGTATGACTTCGCGAAATCCTACGCGGTGATGCTCGACGCGCTCTCGCGGAAGGGTGAGGCGGTGACGTTTTTGCAGGGGGTACTCGTGCCGATCCAGCGGCGGGAACGCGATGCGTGGGACACGCTGCGGTTGGTGTTGGGAGTGATCGGCGACAAGTCGCGCAATGGTGCCGGACGCCGCGCGCTCACGGAATTGGTGGAATCGGGTAACAATGCCGAGCGTCAGCGCCAGGCGTTGCAAATGCTCGCGGCGGAATCGGGTGCCGAACCGGAGCGGGGGCTGCTCCGTGGGTTATTGAAAAAGCTCATCGAGGCAAAACCCGAGCATCCGATTAAGGAGAGCCTGCTGTTTTACCGAGCTCAGCTGGCGCTGGCGGAAAAGGATTTCGGGCAAGCCGAAGAGGACGCGAACGCGCTGCTGAAACAGTTTCCGCGTTCGCCGCTGCGCGTTCACGCCTTGGGCGTGCTTACGCACTCGGCCTGGGAACAGCGACGATTCCGACTCGCGGCGGATTATGCGCAACGGTCGCGGGCCGAACTGGGCCCGGGAGGCACAGCGACCGGTGGAAATCCGACGAACTCGGCCTGGGCGCGGACGGAGCTCGGTGTGCTGGAGGCGGAGGCGCGATTTCGCGCGGGATTGGCAGCGGGCGACCGGAACGATTTTCGATTGGCCGCGGATGCATACGCCGCGGTGCTGAAGGATCGCCCCCCGGGATTTGAGCCAGCCAAAGTGGGCGCGCTGATGTACCAGCGGGTGTTGGCGGAAATCAAGTCGGGCTCGGGCGATGCCGGCAAAGTGATCGACGACCTTGCCAGCGATGAAGCCTTCGATTTGGAGAACCGGTGGCAGGCGGAGTGGAGTCTGGCGCGGGCCCTGCAACTGCACGGTGAGTCTGGGGTCAAAGAGGCCTATGCTCGCGTCAACAACCTGCTGCGCGAACCAATTCCCGGTACGTCCTCGCTGCGTCCGGAACTGCGGGCGCGCATGGCGTGGCTCCAGGCGCGGCTCGCGTTTGATTCCAACGAAGCCGAACAGGCGATCAAGTTCGCCGAGGCGCTCCCGGGGGCGTCGGCCGAGATTGAGGCGGGGCTGAGAACCGAAATTGCGAGCACGGCGATTTTGCTGAAGGCGAGGGCGGAGTTCGCGCTTGGCCGCGAACCGGTCGCACTGGAGACGCTGAAAGTGCTGCGCGAAAAGCACCCGATGACCGATGCCGCGATCTCTTCCTACCTCATCGAGTCGGAGCATTATGCACTGCAAGACAAGATCGACGAGGCGCGCAACCGGCTGATTGGGCTGACCGACAACGCCAGCTACAAGAACAGCGAATACGTGCCATATGCGCTGTTTCGGCTGGCGCTATTGTCGGAGCGACTGGGGCGGCCGGAAAATCTGCAGGAAGCCAACAAACGGATCGAAGATCTCATCGAGTTGGTGACGAAGACGCAGGCGGCCGGGCAGACGGATCTGGTTTTTGCGGCGCGGCTCAAGCAGGGGGATATTTTTCGAAAGCTGAACGATTTCCCGGCGGCCCAGCGGGCCTATGAGGACCTGGTCAACAAGTATGGCCGGCGCCCGGATGTGGTGCTGGCGCAGCTGGCGCTCGCGGAGACCCACAACGCGCAGTCGTCGGCTGATGCCCCGCAGACCCAGATTCATGCGGATGCGGCCCAGCTCATCTTTGAGCAGCTCCGCGATCGCGTTGATGCGCCGCGGGACGTGCGGGTCGAAGCCGGATACAACCTGGGAAAGCTGTTGGAGCGCCGTGGCAAACCGGACGCCGCCGCGCGCGTCTGGTGGCAGGATGTGGTCAATCCGTTTCTGGTCGAGGAGACGCGTCCGTTTGAATCCGACGCCAAGCGGCCCTACTGGCTTGCGCGCACGTTGCGGGAGCTGGGTGACCTGCTCGAGCGACAGGGTCGGATCGAAGAGGCCAAGGCCGCCTACAAGCTGCTGCTCGAAAAGCGGCTGCCGTATGGTGAGGCGGTGGCCCGGGCGCGCCTCGCACAATTCGGCATCCAGCCGACCAAGGTCGCGCCATGATCGCCCTGCTTTCGGGTTTGCGCCGCCACCGCAACGTTAACTCTCTGATGTGATGTCCGGTTTTGATCTCAGTCTTTTTGCCAAGGGTGGCGCCGTCATGTGGGTGCTGGTGGCGCTCGCCGTGCTGGGCGTCACGCTATTCCTCGAGCGGTTTCTTTTCCTGCATCGCGGGCAGATCCGAGCGAAGGCCTTCATCGAAGGCATCAAGAACATCCTCGCCAAGCGCCGGCTGGTCGAGGCGTTGACCGTGTGCGAAGAAACGCCGGGACCGGTCGCGGCGGTCGTCAAGGCTGCCCTCCTCCACGCCGACGACCGGGCGGATGTCATGCGTTTTCACGTACAGGAGGCGGGGATTGTTGAACTCCCCGCGCTCGAACGGCGGTTGGGCATGATCGCGGCGGTCGCGCAGGTGGCGCCGTTGGTGGGACTGCTCGGCACCGTGTTGGGAATGATTACGACCTTTGTCGCGTTTGAAAGGGGCGGGAACTATGCAATGGCGGGTGCCTTGTCGGCCGGGATGTGGCAGGCGTTGATCACTGCGGCGGCGAGCCTCATGCTCGCGATTCCAGCACACTTGGCGTATCATTTCCTGAGTGCGCGAGTGCGGGCGATCGTCCGCGACGTGGAATGGTCGGGCAATGAGATCATGAATTATCTCCTGACGGACTATCGCGGCGCTAAGCCCGGCGAAAACTCCGGCGACGCGGCAAAATGATCACCCGGCCGCTCGAACTCGCCACGAAGCTGCGGCCGGAACCGCGGAATTTCGACTGGTTGTTCTTTGTCAATCTCGGGTTGATCGGATTGTTTTTCGCGCTCTTTGGTTCACCGTTTGTCTTGGCGCCCGGTTTGGGTGTAAATTTCCGCCTTCCCACCGTCGCGAGTGCCAATGCCGGAGCAAGACCTCCGACGCACGTCATCAGCATCACGAACTCCGGCCAGATCTTTTCGAACGCGGGACTGCAAAAAATGGACGAACTCAGCGACTGGCTCATGAAGCAGGCCGCAACGGTGTCGTCTCCGTTGTTGCTGGTGCGCGGCGGCGACGGAGTGCCGATTTCGATGGTAGCGGACGTTGCCAGCGCGGCGCGGCGAGCTGGATTTGAAACGGTCTGGGCTGCCGAAGAACCCTCCGGCAGCTCAGGCAAGGAATCGCGTTGAAGGGTGCCGATGTTGTCTGGCGAAAAAATCCGGTGGGTGTTTGCGGCGACCGGAGCATTGCTAGTCGTCACCGCGGCGGTACGACTCTTTCGACTTCCGGATGCCGCGGAAATCAGGCCGGCATTGGCGACGAAGACCAGCAACCAGCCATCCGTGCAGATGGCACGAGCGACAGCGACGGACGCTGTTTTGCGCGAAGAAACCGAGATTCGGGATCTCCGTCCGTTGTTCCTGCCGACGAAATTGAATGCGACTCTCCCAGAGCCGCGTCGTGAGGCCGGTCGGACCTTTCTTGACAACGAGACGTTGAAGCTCGGTTTTTCTGAAACGGAGTTCACGGTCGCTCGAAACCTCCCGCCGGTAGTTTCCCTGGACGGAAAGCCGATTGAGGGGGCCAAGGCGGCCGATTTGCTCTCGGCGGATGTCGGTGAGGCCGGGTTGGTCGGTTTTGGTCGAATCGCTGTGCGGGCGGTCGAGTTGCCCGCCCGCGGGGGATTTTTGGAGGTATTCGCCGCGGCGACCGGTCAGCGCGTAATCGCAGAAACCCTTCCCGCAGAGGTCCGGCCGCCAGGAGACAAGGCGTGGGAGCCCTTTGAGTTGATGGCGGCCGTTTCCTCTTCCGGCCTAGCGGCTCCGTTGGTCGTGACGGCTAGTTCCAGAGTGGAGGAGGTCGATTCCCATTTTCGAAACTACCTCTCCAGGAGGTTCCGAATTGGCGAACGGCTGCCTCCTGGATTCTATCGAATTCTGGTCGGACCGTAGAATTTTGTGCGATCTTGGTAATTTGCTGTTGACGGTGCCAAAAGCGGGTTGCACGTTCACCGGCTCTTTTCGTTTTTTGGCACTCCCTTAGTCTGCCCAGATAGCTCAGTTGGCAGAGCACGTCCTTGGTAAGGACGAGGTCGCCGGTTCAAATCCGGTTCTGGGCTCCAGGGTCACAAAACACGTCGGCGCAGGCTTCTACGACGTAAATCCAGAAGTCGCATTTCATCATCACCTAAACATCCGTCCCCATGGCAAAAGCCCAATTCGAACGCACAAAACCGCACGTCAACGTCGGCACCATCGGCCACATTGACCACGGTAAGACGACCACGACCGCCTCGATTCTCGCGGTGCAGGCCCGCAAGGGTCTCGCCGAGGTCAAGGCCTACTCTGATATTGCCAAAGGTGGCACCGTGCGCGACGCGACCAAGACGGTGACGATCGCCGTGGCTCACGTCGAATACGAGACGACCAAGCGCCACTACGCGCACGTCGATTGCCCCGGCCACGCCGATTTCGTGAAGAACATGATCACTGGTGCCGCCCAGATGGACGGTGCGATTTTGGTGGTCTCGGCCGCTGACGGCCCGATGCCGCAGACGAAGGAGCACGTGCTCCTCGCCCGCCAGGTCGGCGTGCCGAAGATCGTGGTTTTCCTCAACAAGGTCGACCTGATCGATGACCCGGACTTGCTGGAGCTCGTCGAGGAAGAAATCCGCGACCTCCTCACGAAGTATCAATTTGACGGTAAGAACGCCAAGATCGTCCGCGGTTCCGCCACGGCTGCCCTCGAGGGCAAGCCCGAGGGCGAGAAGGCCATCGGCGAGTTGATGGACGCCATCGACAGCGAGATTGCAGAGCCGGTTCGTGAGATGGACAAGCCCTTCCTGATGTCGGTCGAAGACGTGTTTTCGATCACCGGTCGTGGCACTGTCGCGACAGGTCGTATCGAGCGCGGTGTGATCAAGGTCAACGAGACCGTTGAAATCGTCGGACTCAAGGATACGGTCACCTCCGTTGTCACCGGCATCGAAATGTTCCGCAAGCTGCTCGACAGCGGCCAGGCGGGCGACAACGTCGGTATTCTCCTGCGCGGTATCGAAAAAGACGCGATTGAGCGCGGCCAGGTGCTCGCCGCACCGAAGTCGATTACGCCGCACAAGAAGGCCAAGGCGGAAATCTACGTCCTCTCCAAGGACGAAGGTGGTCGCCACACGCCGTTCTTCAACGGCTACCGTCCGCAATTCTACTTCCGGACGACTGACGTGACCGGAATCGTGAATCTGCCGAAGGGCGTCGAGATGATCATGCCGGGCGACAACATCGCCGTCGAAATCGACCTGATCGTGCCGATCGCGATGGAGAAAACCCAAAAATTCGCCATCCGTGAAGGTGGCCGCACCATCGGTGCCGGCCGTGTCTCGGAGATCATCGAATAAGCGCTTCGTTAACTCTTTATCGGCGACTCGCCGAGGCCCCGAATGGGACCTCGGCTGTGTCGTCTAAAGGACCAAAAACAGGCGCGTAGCTCAATTGGTAGAGTAGCGGTCTCCAAAACCGTTGGTTGGGGGTTCGATTCCCTCCGCGCCTGCCAGCTTTCCAGAATGAAAAATCCTTTCCGCAGCACCCGTATCTTCCTTGGTGAAATGGTTGGTGAGCTCCAGAAGGCCACCTGGCCCACCAAGACCGAACTTCGAGATTCCACGATCGTCGTGGTCGTCGCTGCGGTCATCCTCGGGCTGTTCACCAGCATCAGTGACTTTTCGCTTACGCAGGTCGTGATCCTATTCACCGACATGGTCAGCTAGTCTCCAGCGACCTCCGCCCATGCCATCCCAAACGATTGCGCCGCCCGGCGCCCAGTGGTTCGCTCTTCACACCCTCTCCGGCCAGGAGAACAAGGTGAAGACCTACATCGACAAGTTTAAGAAGGCCGAGGAGCTCGATGAATATATCTTCGAAATCCTGCTGCCGACTGAAGTCGTTTCCGAAGTTAAGGGTGGGAAAAAATCGACCAAGGTTCGCAAGCTGTATCCGGGCTATGTCTTCATCCAGGCAAAGCTCTACGGTGATGACAAGAAGTTGATCAACAAGCCGTGGTATTTCGTCAAGGAGACGACGGGAGTGATCGGCTTCGTCGGTGGCGATCGTCCCGCGGCGCTGCGTCAGTCCGAGATCGACGAGATTTATTCCCGCATCGAGGCGGCCAGCGGCAAGGAAGTGCCGAAGGTACAGTACTCGGTCGGGGAAGAGGTCAAGATTACCGACGGCGCATTTGCGTCACTCACCGGCCGGATCGATGAAATCGATCCCGACCGCGGCAAGCTGAAGGTTTCCGTTTCCATTTTCGGCCGGTTCACGCCGGTCGAGCTCGAATACTGGCAGGTGCAACGGCTCACCGAGTGAGCCGACGCCTCTTTGTCACCGCCGACATTCAATTAACGACAAGATAAACACCCGCCAAACCCGTCCACATGGCTAAGAAGATCCAAGGCTACATCCGCCTCCAGTTGCCCGCCGGCGCCGCCAATCCAGCGCCCCCGGTCGGTCCCGCACTCGGTGCGCAAGGCGTCAACATCATGGCGTTCTGTAAGGAGTTCAACGCCCGCACCAAGGACCAGAACGGCATGATTCTGCCGGTGGTCATCACGGTGTTCTCCGACAAGAGCTTCACGTTCATTCTGAAGTCTCCGCCCGCTTCCGTCCTCCTGAAGAAGGCGGCGAATATTGCGAGCGGTTCGGCCAAGCCCAATCAAGACAAGGTGGGCAAGGTGACGAAGAAGCAGCTTCTTGAGATCTACAACATCAAGAAGGCCGACCTCAATGCAACGACGCCGGAAGCCGGGATTAAGGTGATCGCCGGCACGGCCCGGAACATGGGTATCGAGGTCGTTGACTGATTAATTTTGTGGATGGCCCGACTGCGTGCGTTTTCACGCCCGCAGGCGAACTGTCTGCAGCATCCGAAACCGCACCCACTCAGCGGGAGTCCATCCGGACGTTCGCACCGCAAGGAGTCACAATGGCAAAAAAACACAGCAAACGTTACAACAGCGCCGTCAAAGTCGCTGACCTCACCAAGGATTATCCGCTCAAAGAGGCGGTCGATATCCTTGCCAAGTTCCCGAAGGCCAAGTTCGACGAGACCGTCGAGCTCTCGTTCCGTCTTGGCGTTGACGCCACGTCTGGCGAACAAAATGTCCGCGGCACTACACCCTTGCCCAATGGCTCGGGCAAGAAGGTTCGCGTCATCGTTTTCACCGACGATGCCCCGAAGGCCCTCGCGGCCGGAGCCGATGAAGCCGGACTACAGGAGCTGATGACCAAGATCAACGGCGGCTGGCTTGAGTTCGACGTCGCCATTGCCACTACCGAAGCGATGAAGCAGGTCCGCACCCTCGCTCGCGTCCTCGGACCCAAGGGCCTGATGCCCAACCCGAAGGCCGGTACCGTCACGGACGATGTGGCTGCTGGAATCAAGGCCGTGAAGGCCGGACGCGTTGAGTTCAAGATGGACAAGACCGCCAACATTGGCGTCGGCGTCGGCAAGCGCTCGTTCACCCCGGCACAGATCCTCGAAAACGCCCAGGCGGTTCTTGAGGCGGTCGGCAAGGGAAAGCCCAACACATTCAAAGGTGGTCAGTTCATCAAGACCGTCACGATTTCCTCGAGCATGAGCCCGAGTGTGAAAATCGCGTCCACCGAATTCAGCAAATACTGAGGACACCGACCATGAGAGCAGAAAAACAATACCTGATTTCCGAGGTCGATACTCACCTCAAGAAGTCCGACTACGTCATTCTCGCGAACTTCTCGAAAGTGACCGTCGCCGACACCGCCGAGCTGCGCAAGCGCCTCGCTGCGGAGAAGGCGGAGTTTCACGTCGTCAAGAACAGCTCGCTCCGCGTTGCCGCCAAGGCGCTCGGACTGCCCGAGTTCGAGTCAGCCCTCACCGGTCCAACGGCCGTGGTGGTTGGCGGCAAGAACTCTGCCGGTGTCGCCAAGATCCTGAAGAAGTTTTTCGAGGACAAGCAGAAGCTCGAAATCAAGATCGGGGTGCTGGACAAGAAACTCGTCACCGCTGCGGACCTCGCAAAGATTGCGGACCTGCCGCCGTTCGAGTCGCTGCGTTCGCAATTCCTCGGTCTTCTCAAGAGCAATGCGGCCGCGTTTGTACGCGTGCTCGATGCCAAGGTGAAGAAGGACCAACCCGCGGCTCCCGCCGCCTGACCGCAACCCTCAAACCTAAAACCCAACGAATTTTCCCCGGCGCAAGCCGGGAAAAAATCCAACGAGGCAGGCTAGGGGATACGTCTCTTAAACGCGTTTCATTTTTTCGAAACCGCTAGTTCGCCCCAGGAGAAATCAACATGAGCAACGTTACCAAAGAACAAGTCATCGAGTGGCTCTCCGGCCAGTCGGTCATCGAACTCGCCGCGCTGGTCAAAGACCTCGAAGGCAAATGGGGTGTCTCCGCCGCTGCGGCCGCCGCTCCCGCTGCCGCCGGTGGTGCCGCCGCCGCCGCCGCTCCCGCGGCCGAGGCGCAGACCGAGTTCACCGTCGTCCTCAAGGAGGCCGGCGCGAACAAGATCGGCGTCATCAAGGAAGTCCGGGCCATCACGGGCCTGGGCCTCAAGGAAGCCAAGGACCTCGTCGAGGGTGCGCCGAAGCCGGTCAAGGAGAACGCTCCGAAGGCCGAAGCCGAGGAAATCAAGAAGAAGCTCGAGGCGGCCGGCGCCAAGGTCGAGCTGAAGTAATCCCGACGCGAAGCTTGGCGATTTCACTCGCACAACTTCCGATTTCATCGGGACAGGCCGTGCCACTGCACGGCCTGTCCTTTGCCTTTTCTCCCATTGTTCTTTCGATCTCCAGTTCCAGCCGCTGCCGCGCGCACTGAGGGCACTGCCGCGTCGCACTCCGTCTCCTAATCTCTACCGGGAATTTCCATGGCCGACCGCAATAATTCCGAACGCATTAACTTCGGCAAACTCCGCGAAGTGATCCAGCCGCCGAATCTCATCGAGATTCAAATCACGTCGTATCTCGACTTCCTGCAGAAGGGCATCCCCGAGAAGCAGCGCAAGCCGCAGGGTCTCGAGGCGGTGTTCCGCGAGGTCTTCCCGATCCTTTCCTACGACGAGCGGCTCACCCTCGAATACGTCTCGTACAACCTCGGCGATCCCAAGAACACCGAGCTCGAGTGCCTCCGCGAGGGTATTACGTATTCGGTTCCCTTGTACGTGAAGCTTCGCCTGCGCGAGGAAGATTTCATCAAGGACGAGGACATCTACATGGGCGAGATTCCCATGGTGACCGAGCGGGGCTCTTTCATTATCAATGGCGCCGAGCGCGTCGTTGTGTCCCAGCTCCACCGCTCTCCGGGCATCGCCTTCGAGGTCACCCCGCACCCGAACGGCAAGCCGCTGCATTCCTTCCGCATCATTCCCGATCGCGGCACCTGGCTCGAGGTCCAGTTCGACAACAACGATCTACTTTACGTCTACCTCGACCGCCGCCGCCGCCGCCGGAAATTCCTGATCACGACCATGCTCCGGGCCATCGGCTACTCGAGCGACATCGATCTCCTAAACCTTTTTTACGAGATCAAGGAACTCAAGGTGGCCAAGGCGCTCGACATGGAAAATGTGTCGACCCTCGTCCTCGTGGAGGACGCCATCGACGCCCAGAAAGGTGTCGTACTGGCGCGGGCCTTTGAGCCGTTGACCAAGGCGATTGTCCGCACGTTTGAAAAGCACGAGATTACCGTCCTGCGCGTCATCGACACCTCGATTGACGAGGGCGCGATCATCCGTGCGCTCAAGAAAGATCCGACCCGCAATGAGGAAGAGGCGCTCAAGGAAATCTACAAACGCCTCCGTCCCGGCGAACCTCCGACCACGGCCAATGCCAAGGCGCTCCTGAAACGCCTGTTTTTCGATCCGAAGCGCTACGACCTCGGCCGGGTGGGCCGCTACAAGGTCAACCAGAAGTTGGGCCTGAAGGCCGAGCTCGAACAACGGATCCTTGAGAGCGCCGACATTGTTGCGGCGACGAAGTACCTTGTCCGTCTCAAGCGCGGGGTCGGTGTCGTCGACGACATCGATCACCTCGGTTCCCGTCGCGTCCGCACCGTGGGCG
The DNA here is from genome assembly GCA_947474365.1 of Opitutia bacterium. Classification (GTDB taxonomy): domain Bacteria; phylum Verrucomicrobiota; class Verrucomicrobiia; order Opitutales; family Opitutaceae; genus ER46. Next base: position 38,276 of record CANJIU010000031.1, read on the forward strand.
AACTCCTCGCCAACCAATGCCGCGTCGGCCTCAGCCGGACCGAGCGTCTCGTCCGTGAGCGCATGACGATGTACGATCAGAGTGTCGACTCGATCACGCCGCAGAAGCTGATCAACCCGAAGGCGCTGACGACGGTGATCCGCGATTTCTTCGCGCGGTCGCAACTGTCGCAGTTCATGGATCAGATTAATCCCCTCGCGGAGGTCACCCACAAGCGCCGGCTTTCCGCCCTCGGGCCGGGTGGTCTCAACCGCGAGCGTGCCGGCTTCGAAGTCCGCGACGTTCATCCGTCGCACTACGGGCGCATCTGCCCCATTGAAACGCCCGAAGGTCCGAACATCGGCCTAATCAACTCCCTTTCGACCTATGCCCGGGTAAATGAGTTCGGTTTCATCGAGACGCCATATCGCGTGGCGAAGGATGGCCGCGTCACCGACAAGATTGAATACCTCACCGCCGACCAGGAAGAGGGTAAGGTCATCGCCCAGGCCAACGCCGAAATCGACGACAAGAACCACTTTGTCGGCAAGGTCACAGTCCGCCAGGACGGCAACTTCCTTGAGGTGCCGGCTGGTGATGTCCATCTGATGGACGTCTCACCCAAGCAGGTTATCTCGATTGCCGCGGGCATGATCCCGTTCCTGGAGCACGACGACGCCAATCGCGCGCTCATGGGCGCCAACATGCAACGCCAGGGCGTGCCGTTGTTGCAGGCCGAATCTCCGTTCGTCGGCACCGGCATCGAGGAGCGCGTCGCGCGTGACTCGAAGATCGTCGTCGTCGCCGAAGAGGCGGGTGTCGTCGCCTCCGTAGATGCGAAACGCATCGTCGTCACCAAGGACGGCGAGCTCCCGCGTAACCTCAAGACCGAGCCGAAGACGCACACGTACGTCTACGAGCTCCGGAAATTCATGCGGTCCAACGCGGGCACGTGCTTCAACCAGAAGCCGATCGTCAAGCAGGGCCAGAAGATCAAGGCTGGCCAGATCATTGCCGACGGTCCATCCACGGACCAAGGCGAGATGGCCCTCGGTCGCAACGTGCTGGTCGCGTTCATGCCGTGGAACGGCTACAACTTCGAGGACGCCATTCTCATCTCCGAGAAGGTGCTCCGCGAGGACATCTTCACCTCGATCCATATTCAGGAATTCGAGGTCACCGCCCGCGACACCAAGCTCGGGCCGGAGGAAATCACCCGCGACATTCCGAATGTTGGTGAAGAGGCGCTCAAGAACCTCGATCACAACGGTGTCATTCGTGTCGGTGCGGAAGTGAAGCCCGGCGACATCCTCGTCGGCAAAATCACCCCGAAGTCCGAAACCGAGCTCGCGCCCGAGGAGAAGCTCCTCCGCGCCATCTTCGGTGAAAAGGCCGCCGATGTGAAGGACACCTCACTCATCGTCCCATCCGGCGTGACCGGTATCATCATGGACGTGAAGGTCTCCTCGCGCATCGACAATCAGGAGGAGAAACTCTCCCCGTCGGATCGTCGCCGCCAGGCGAAGCAGATCCAGGAGGAATACAAGACGCAGATGGACAAGTTGCGCGAAGGTCTCACCGAGGCCCTCTCCAACATCCTCCTCGGCGAAAAGATTCCGCTCGACGTGATCAATGGTGAGACCGGGGAAATCATCATCCCGGCCAACCGCAAAATCACGAAGACGCTGCTGCGCAAACTCGCGGCCGTCTCGAAACACGTCCAGATCGATCCGTCCCCGGTTCGGATCAAGATCATGGAGATTATTGGTTCGTATCAGACAAAATTTGACGAACTTGAGACCGACCGTGAGCGCAAGATTGGTTCGATCGAGGCGGGCGAAGGCTCGGCCGACGGCGCCATCAAGCAGGTCAAGGTCTACATCGCGACCAAGCAAAAGCTTGAGGTCGGCGACAAGATGGCCGGACGCCACGGCAACAAGGGCGTGGTCGCCAAGATCGTTCCCGAGGAAGACATGCCGTTCCTCCCGGACGGCACTCCGGTTGAAATCTGTCTGAACCCGCTCGGCGTGCCTTCACGCATGAACGTCGGCCAGGTGCTGGAAACCCACCTCGGCTGGGCCTGCAAAAAGCTCGGCATCAAGGTGGCGACGCCCGTCTTCGACGGCATTCCGGAAAAGAAAGTCCGCGAATACCTCAAGGACGCGAAGCTGCCGTCCACCGGCAAGAGCCCGCTGCTTGACGGACGCACCGGCGAGAAAATCGATCAGGAGGTCGTGGTCGGCTACATCTACATGATGAAGCTGAACCATCTCGTGTCGCACAAGATTCACGCCCGTGCGGTCGGACCCTACTCGCTCGTCACGCAGCAACCGCTGGGCGGCAAGGCCCAATATGGTGGCCAGCGATTCGGCGAAATGGAAGTGTGGGCGCTTGAGGCCTACGGCGCCGCGCACACGTTGCAGGAACTGCTCACCGTCAAGTCCGACGATGTGCAGGGCCGCACCAAGATCTACGAGTCGCTCGTCAAGGGCGACAACACACTGCAGGCCGGCACGCCCGAATCGTTCAACGTGCTGATCAAGGAAATCCAGTCCCTCGGTCTGGATATCAAGCTGCAGAAACGCGACGCGCTCAGCTACGGCTCCTAAGCCGCCGCCGCGCTTTTGTTCACCTTTAGAAACTTCAGGGAGACACCAAAATGATTCAACCCAACGACACCGCCGGCACCACCCGTGATCAGGCTCGCGAGGCCCTCGGCCTTGAAGAGAGCGCGTTCGACTGTGTGTCCATCACCGTCGCCTCCCCCGAGACCATCCGCAAGTGGTCGAAGGGCGAGGTGAAGAATCCGGAAACGATCAACTACCGCACCTTCAAACCCGAGCCGGGCGGCCTCTTCTGCCAGAAGATTTTCGGCCCGGTGCGGGACTACGAGTGCGCCTGCGGAAAGTATAAGCGGATCAAGTACAAGGACGTCGTGTGCGACCGCTGCGGCGTCGAGGTGACGATCGCGCGCGTTCGCCGTGAGCGCATGGGCCACATCGAACTCGCGGTGCCCGTCGCCCATATCTGGTTCCTGAAGTCGATGCCAAGCCGGCTCGGCCTGCTGCTCGACATGACCGCCCGCTCGCTTGAGCGGGTGATCTACTACGAGAACTACATGGTGATCGATCCGGGCAAGACTCCGCTCGAGATGAAGCAGCTCCTGACCGACACCGAGTACCGCCAGGCGCTCGACGAGTACGGTGACGATTCGTTTGTCGCCAAGATGGGCGCCGAAGCGGTGCGCGATGCGCTCGTGAAAACCGACATGGAGGCGACCGTCGCCGAGCTGCAGGAGCAGATGCGCGCGACGAAGTCGAAGCAGATCAAGAAAAAGCTCTCGAAGCGCCTCAAGGTCATCCAGGGGTTCATCCATTCGAAGAGCCGCCCGGAGTGGATGGTGCTCGAGGTTCTGCCGGTCATCCCGCCGGACTTGCGCCCGCTCGTCCCGCTCGAAGGCGGCCGTTTCGCGACGTCCGACCTCAACGATCTCTACCGCCGCGTCATCAACCGCAACAATCGCCTGCGGAACCTGATGCAGTTGAAGACGCCCGATGTGATCATTCACAACGAGAAGCGCATGCTGCAGGAGGCCGTCGACGCCCTCTTTGACAACGGCCGCCACGGCCGTCCCGTCACGGGTGCCGGCAACCGTCCCCTGAAGTCCCTCTCGGACATGCTCAAGGGCAAGCAGGGTCGCTTCCGCCAGAACTTGCTCGGCAAGCGCGTGGATTACTCCGGCCGTTCCGTCATTGTCATCGGTCCCGAGCTCAAGCTCAACCAATGCGGCCTACCGAAGAAGATGGCGCTTGTTCTCTTCGAGCCGTTCATCATTCGTCGTCTGAAGGAACTCGGCTTCGTGCACACCGTCCGCGGTGCGCGCAAGATGATCGAAAAGAAATCTCCCGAGGTGTGGGACATCCTGGAAGAAGTCACCAAGGGCCATCCGGTTCTGCTCAACCGTGCGCCGACGCTGCACCGTCTTTCGATTCAGGCGTTCGAGCCGATCCTCATCGAAGGTGAGGCCATTCGGATTCACCCGCTCGTTTGCACCGCCTACAACGCGGACTTCGACGGCGATCAGATGGCGGTTCACGTGCCGTTGTCGCTTGAGGCGATCTTGGAGTGCAAACTCCTCATGATGGCGACGTCGAACATCTTTTCGCCGTCATCGGGCAAGCCAATTCTCACACCGTCGCAGGACATCGTTCTCGGGGCATATTACCTGACGATCGAGCCGCGCACCAAGCCGGCCAAGGGCGTCCGCGTTCCGCTGCTCAGCGGCCTGCAGGAAGTGCTGTATGCCAAGGCGGACGGCGCTCTGAAAATGCACGACTGGGTCGAGGTGCCGAATCCGGACTACACCCGCGAGACGGTCTTTGGTGACACGAAGCGCAGGACGGTCCGCACGACGGTCGGCCGGGTGATTTTCAACCAAATCTGGCCCGCAGGACTTGGCTTCGTGAATTTCCCGGTGCCAAAGAGCAAGCTCGGCGACCTGATTCTCAACACCTACAAGATCTCCGGCAACCACATCACGGTTGAGACGCTCGACAAGCTCAAGGAGCTCGGCTTCCAGACCGCCATGCAGGCCGGCATCTCGATCGGCATCGACGACATGATCATCCCCGACTCGAAGAAGGATATCGTCGCCGACTCCCGCAAGAAGATCACCGAAGTCGAAGCGCAATTCAGCAAAGGTATCATCACCGATGGCGAGCGCTACAACAAGGTCGTCGACATTTGGACCGGCGCGACCGACAAGATCGCCAAGGAGGTCTTTGCCAAGCTGGAAAACAATGATGGCAAGACGGAGGTCAATCCCGTCTACATCATGATGGATTCCGGTGCGCGCGGCAACAAGCAGCAGGTCCGTCAGCTCTGCGGCACCCGTGGACTCATGGCCAAGCCCTCCGGCGAGATTATCGAACGTCCGATTCTGTCGTCGTTCCGCGAGGGCCTGACCGTCCTCGAATACTTCATCTCGACCCACGGCGCCCGTAAGGGACTTGCCGATACGGCGTTGAAGACCGCGGATGCCGGCTATCTCACCCGTAAATTGTGCGATGTGGCGATGGACGTCATCATTGCTGAGGATGATTGTGGCTCCCGCGACGGCGTGTGGAAGAAGGCCATCTTCGAGGGCGACGACGAAATCGTCGGACTCAAGGAACGGATCATCGGCCGCTTCTCCAGCGACGATGTCTTCAACCCGATCAATCCATCCGAGGTGCTCGTCGGTTCCGGCGAACTCATCACCGAGGAAATGGCCGCCCGGATCGACGAGCTCGGCATTGAGCGCGTTAAGGTCATGTCACCCCTCACCTCGGTGAGCAAGGGGGGCATCGACGCGAAATCCTACGGCATCAATCCCGCGACGAACAAGGTCGCAAAGATTGGTGATTCCGTTGGCATCATCGCCGCGCAGTCAATCGGTGAACCTGGTACCCAGCTCACGATGCGTACGTTCCACATTGGTGGCGTCGCGTCCGGGGGGTTCAAGACTCCCGAAATCCGCGTCAAGGCCTCGGGCACGGTCAAATATCGCAGCCTGCGCCTGGTCGAAACCGCCGATGGTGGATCCATCGTGCTCAACAAGACTGGCACTATCCAGATTCTCGATACAGAGGACAAGGAACTCGAGGTCTACAATATCGTCGTCGGTTCCTTCCTGCATGTCGGCGACGGCGAAAAGATCGAGAAAGGGGCCGTTCTCGCGCAATGGGATCCCTACAACGTGCCGGTTCTCTCCGAGAAGGGTGGTGCGCTGCACTTCAAGGATATGATTCCCGGCGTGACGGTAAAACGTGAACTCGACGATGCTTCGGGCCGAATTGCGACCGTGGTCATCGAACACAAGGAAGACCTCAATCCGCAGATCGAGGTTCGTGATGCCAAGAACAAGCCGCTCGCCGCCTATTCGATCCCGGTGGGCGCGCAGATCGCGGTCAACGAAGGCGACACGATTGCCCCTGGAGCGTTGTTGGCCAAGACGCCCCGTCAGGCGTCCAAGACCAAGGATATCACCGGTGGCCTTCCGCGGGTTGCCGAACTCTTCGAAGCCCGTCGCCCGAAGGACGCCGCCGAGATGTCGCGTATCGATGGGATTGTGTCGTTCGAGGGGACCGTGCGCGGCAAGCGCAAGCTGGTCGTCAAGAACGATGAGACCGGCCAGGAAGAAGAGCATCTGATCGCCACAGGGAAGCACATCATTGTGCAACCCGGAGACGTCGTGCACAAAGGCCAGCACCTTACGGAAGGCGCTGCCGATCCACACGAGATTTTGGAAATCCTCGGGCCGTCCGCGCTCTATGATTTCCTCATCTCCCAAGTGCAGGAGGTGTACCGTCTCCAGGGTGTGACGATTAACGACAAGCACATCGAAATCATCATCCGCCAGATGCTCCGCAAAGTTCGGATCACCGATCCGGGCGACACGGAGAACTTCTGGGGCGAGCAGGTGGATCGTGCGACGTTCCTCTTGGAAAACCGGCGAATCGAGGAGGCTGGCGGCAAACCCGCCGAGGCCGAGCCGATTCTCCTCGGGATCACCAAGGCGTCGCTCGAAACTGAAAGCTTCATATCCGCCGCCTCGTTCCAAGAGACGACCCGCGTCCTCACCGACGCCTCGACGCTGGGCAAGGTCGATTTGCTGAAGGGGTTCAAGGAAAACGTCATCATGGGGCACTTGATCCCGGCGGGCACTGGCCTGCCGACGTACAAGCAGCTCAAGATTACGCTTCCGTTTGGCGCCGAATTACCGATCGACGAACCAAAGGTAGTCGAAGCGGCGACGGCGAGCTGAGTCCAATCAGCGAGGGGAATCCCTCTAATTTCAAAACCGCGGACTTTCGTCCGCGGTTTTTTTGCATCCCGTGGGAGATATCGAAAATCTCGGCGCTGAACCCAATGCGCTAGCCCGCCTGGCTTGAGCCCCAAATGCGCCAGCCGAAGCCGGCGAGGCAAAAATATTTCAAAAGTTTTTCAGTTCGTGCTTGTGATTCACGAATCGTGGCCAACTGTGAACCCTCCATTTCCGTCAGTGACACACGTTGTCGGCTTCCGCCGGTTAACGTTTTATCTCTCGCGAAACCAGGTTCTCCAGAGGTTCCCGCGATGTTTTCTACTTTTCGCCAGAAAGTTCTTGCCGAGCTTTCGGCGTAAAGTAGCGTCGTCCCCTTTTCGCTTAATTTCACTCGCAAGTATCACTCTCATCGTATGCCGACCATCAACCAACTCGTCCGCAAGGGCCGCCGCAAGGTGACTGCCAAGTCGAAGTCACCTGCATTGGCTGGCAACCCTTTCCGCCGTGGCGTTTGCGTGCAGGTCATGACCCGCACCCCGAAGAAGCCGAACTCTGCCATCCGCAAAGTTGCGAAGGTCCGCCTGACCAACGGCAATGAAGTCATCTCTTATATTCCGGACGAGGGACACAACCTGCAGGAGCACTCGATTGTGCTGGTTCGCGGAGGTCGCGTGAAGGACCTTCCTGGTGTTCGTTATCACATCGTACGCGGCACACTCGACGCCACCGGCGTGGAAAAGCGCCGCCGTTCCCGCTCCAAGTACGGAGTCAAGCGCCCGAAGGCGGCCAAGTAAGTTATCGTTTCCACTTAATCCGATTTCGCCATGTCACGTCGTCACAGAGCTGAAAAACGCCAGGTTGTTCCGGATAGCCGATATAACAGCCCGTTGGTTGCGCACCTCGTCAATGTCATCATGAAGAGCGGCAAGAAAAATCTTGCCCAACGCATCGTTTATGGCGCGTTTGAAAAGGTTTCGGAAAAGCTCGAAAAGGGCGATCCGGTGGACCTCATGCTGGGCGCGCTCGAAAACGCCCGTCCCCGCCTTGAAGTGAAGAGCCGCCGGGTGGGCGGCGCCACCTACCAGGTTCCGATCGAAATTTCATTTGAGCGTCAGGAATCTCTCGCACTGCGCTGGATTGTTGATGCCGCTGGCAGCCGCAAGGGCATTCCGATGAAGGACGCCTTGGCCGCTGAGATCATCGACGCCTACAACAATACGGGGTCGGTCGTGAAGAAGAAGGAAGACACGCACAAGATGGCGCAGGCCAATCGCGCTTTCGCCCACCTCCGCTGGTAAACCGTCTACGGTCCATCGATCATGTCTGCTGCTGCCGCACCCGCAATTATTGTCGTCACCGACAAGGCCAAGACTTCCTCGGTTAACTCCAAGGATCGTCCGTTCCCTTTAGAGTGGACCCGCAACATTGGCATCGCCGCGCATATTGATGCGGGGAAGACGACGACGACAGAACGCATCCTCTTTTATTCCGGCGCCGTCCACAAGATGGGCGACGTGCATGAGGGCAATACGGTCACAGATTGGATGGAACAGGAGCGCGAGCGCGGTATTACGATAACTGCCGCGGCGATTTCGTGCGCATGGAACGCTTCCTGGGGCCCTTGGAAGGGAATCAAACAACGGATAAATATTATTGATACTCCCGGGCACGTCGATTTCACCGCGGAAGTGGAACGTTCCCTCCGCGTGCTCGATGGCGCCGTAGCCGTTTTTTGCGCAGTTGCGGGTGTGCAGCCGCAGTCAGAAACGGTCTGGCGTCAGGCCAACAAATACCGTGTTCCGCGCGTCGCGTTCATCAACAAGATGGACCGCACGGGAGCAGATTTCTTCCGCGCCGTCTCCGAGATGCGCGAGAAGCTCAAGGCCAACGCCCACCCCATCTTTCTGCCGATTGGCAAGGAAGAGAATTTTTCCGGTCTGATCGACCTCGTACAAAACGTCGCCTATTCCTTTGAGGAAAATCCGGACGATCTGCTGGGGCTAAACCCGGTAACGATGCCGATTCCCGAGAACATGGTCGCGCAGGCCAAGGAGTATCGCGACAAGCTCATCGAGGCTGTTTCGGATTTCGATGACGTGATTGCGGAAAAGTACCTCAACGGTGAGGAAATCTCCGTCCCCGAGCTCTTGCTCGGCGTACGCAAGGCCACGATCTCACTCCAGTTTACTGGCGTCATTCCTGGTTCCGCTTACAAGAAGAAGGGCGTGCAGCGTCTGCTCGACTGCGTCGTTAACTTTCTCCCGAGCCCGATCGACGTCCCGCCGATGCAGGGGTTGGATAGCGATGGAAAGCCGGTTGAAGCCGTCGTCAGCGACAAGGCGAAGATGGCCGGTCTCGCGTTCAAGCTTTGGAATGATCCGTTTGTCGGCCGGTTGGTATTTTTCCGCGTGTACACCGGGACCCTTCCGAGGGGAATGTCGGTTTACAATCCACGTACCCGCCGCACCGAGCGCGTTTCCCGTCTAGTCTTGATGCGCGCCATTGAACGGGAAGAGATCGATCTGGCCTACGCCGGTGACATCTGTGCCGTGGTCGGCGTCAAGGACGTCATCACCGGGGACACGTTATGTGACGAGGATTTCGACATTCGTTTGGAGCCGCCGTCCTTCCCTGAGCCGGTTATTTCGATGTCCATCGAGCCTAATTCGAAGGCGGACCAGGAGAAAATGGGTACCGCGTTGCAGCGCCTTGTTGCAGAGGATCCCACGCTCCGGGTAAAAACGGACACCGATACGGGTCAAACGATTCTTGCCGGGATGGGAGAGCTTCACCTCGATATCATCCGGGACCGGATGAAGCGCGAATTCAAGGTTGAGGCGACCGCAGGAAAACCGCAGATTGCCTATCGCGAAACCATTGCAAAATCGGCGGACGGCGAAGGAAAATTCATCCGTCAGTCCGGTGGCAAAGGCCAGTACGGCCACGTCGTCATCAAGATGGAGCCGAACGTCAAGGGCAAGGGTGTGGAGGTTATCAACGAGATCGTCGGCGGAGCGATTCCCAAGGAATTTATCAAGCCCTCCACCGATGGAATTTTGGAAGGCGCCAATAATGGTGTCGTCGCCGGTTTCCCGGTCGTGGATGTCATCGTGCGTATCATTGATGGCTCGTTCCATGAGGTGGACTCCTCGGAACTTGCGTTCAAAATGGCCGGCATCTTCGCATTCAAGGATGCGATGAAGCAGGCGAACCCGATCCTGCTTGAGCCGATCATGGCTGTAGAGGTAACGACCCCCGAAGAATATCAGGGTGACCTGATGGGCGACATCAACCGCCGTCGCGGTCAAATTCAGGGAATGGAAAACAAGGCAGGCGCCTGTATCATCACGGCATTTGTCCCGCTGGAGCTTCTGTTCGGTTATGTCACTGACATCCGTTCGCTCTCCAAGGGCCGCGCCAGTGCCGGAATTACGCCGTCGCACTTTGAACAAGTGCCGAACTCGCTTCTCGCCAAGATCGTCGAAACCAACGCCAAGGGCCCAGCCCGTACGTAAACCACCGTTCTTTTCCAGCCATGAAAGGCCAACGAATTCGCATCAAACTCCAGGGTTTCGACTATCGTGTAATCGATCAGTCTGCCCAAGACATCGTCGAAACCGCCAAGCGCTCCGGCGCCCGGGTTTCCGGCCCGATCCCTCTGCCTACCCGGATCGAAAAGCTGTCGGTCAACCGTTCGCCGCACGTCGACAAAAAGTCCATGGAGCAGTTCGAAACCCGCACACACAAGCGGCTGATTGATATCATCGAGCCGACGGCCCAAACGGTGGACGAGCTGAAGAAGCTCAACCTTCCTTCCGGCGTCGACATCACCATCAACGTCTGAGTTCAGCCAACCTCAACCCGCATCGAAGACAAGATCCGAACCCGGATTCCTTCACTCTACAGTTAGCAGCTGCTTGTGTGCCTCTGGGCACCGCCAAGCCTCTCGCTAAAGTAGGTCCGTTTAAACGGAAATTTTTCCACCTACCGCTTAGCCTATGATCTCCGAAATTTTAGGTAAGAAACTCGGAATGACTCAGGTCTACGACGCTCAAAACGTCTTGGTCCCAGTCTCCGTAGTTCAAGCTGGGCCCTGTTCTGTGGTCCAGATCAAGACTGTCGAAACCGACGGTTATCACGCTGTCCAGCTGGGCTTCGCCGAAAAGAAGGTGAAGAACACGGCTGGTGGCGAACTCGGTCACGCCAAAAAAGCGGGCCTTGAATCCGCTCCCCGAGTACTCGCCGAAGTCCGCCTCAACGCGGCTGCAACGGTAAAAATCGGCGATGTGGTCAATTGCACTTCCTTCTCTGAAGGACAGCTCGTCGACGTGATCGGCATCACCAAGGGCAAGGGGTTCCAAGGTGTCGTAAAGCGATTCCGCGTGGCCGGTGGTCCCGCGACGCACGGCTCGATGTTCCATCGCCGAATCGGTTCAGTCGGCATGCGCCAGACGCCTGGCCGCGTTTGGAAAAATCAAAGCATGCCCGGACACATGGGCAGCGAAAAGCGGACCGTGCAGAACCTGCGTGTTGTGAAGGTGATTGCGGACAAGAACCTGATTCTGGTCAAGGGAGCGATCCCTGGCGCCAACGGTGATGACGTAATTGTTCGCACCGCGATCAAGGGCCAGTGGGCGCTTCCCACCCCGCCGGCGCCAATCGCTGCCGATGCCAAGAAAGTCGCTGCTCCGGCCAAGCCGGCCGCTGCTAAGCCCGCTGCTGCCAAGAAATAAGGAGACCCGTATCCATGAAACTCACTGTTTTTAGTTCCGACGGAAAGACGAGCAGCGAAAAAGATTTCGCCAACATTCCCACTTTCGAAGGCGACAAGGGCCTTCAGGCGGTGAAGGAAGTAATCGTCGCCATCAACGCCAACAATCGACAGGGCACACACTCTACCAAGACTCGCGGCGAAGTGCGCGGCGGTGGGAAGAAGCCGTGGCGCCAGAAGGGCACTGGTCGTGCCCGTGCCGGTTCCATTCGCTCGCCTCTGTGGGTTGGTGGTGGTGTCGTGTTCGGCCCGAAGCCCCGCGACTACTCGAAGAAGATCAATGCCAAGGTGAAGCAGCTGGCCTTCAGCCGCGCGCTTTTTGATCGTGCCACGGCCGGTGAAATTGCCGTGATTGAAGCATTCGACGCCGCAGCGAACAAGACCAAGGCGATCGATGCTGTTGTTTCGCTAATCGCGCCGAAGGGCAAGGTGCTCCTCGTGGACTCGCCGTTCACGACGGTCACCAGCCGTGCGTCTCGTAACATCGAGCGCGTTTCGCTGCAGGATGCCTCAAAACTCAACACGCTCGATCTGGCCCAATACGCCAAAATCATCGTCAGCACCAAGGCGCTTGAGACGATCATCGCCCGGGCCAACGGAGGGAAAAACTAATGCAAGCCGACAAGATTCTCAAACTCGTCCGCCTGACCGAGAAGTCCAACAAACTCTCGTCCGAGCTTGGTCAGTATACCTTCGAGGTCTACGGCCATGCCAACAAGCACCAGATCGCCGAGGCGGTTGAACAAACCTTCAAGGTAACGGTTCGTCGCGTCAACACGCAGACTTACCGCGGCAAGAACAAGAAGAGCCGCCAGGGCCGTCCGAGCGTGGGTTCGGATTACAAGAAGGCCATCGTGACGCTGAAGGCGGGCGACAAGATCGAACTCGTCTGACGAGCACACGCTCAACCTGGAGACATCCCAACATGGCTATTCACTCATTTCGTCCGCTCACGCCTTCCGGCCGGTTCACCTCGCTGAACAAGCAGAAGGATCTTTCCAAGAAACGCCCGGAGCGTGGTCTTACCGAACACAAGCACAAGTCGGGCGGTCGCAACGTCTACGGTCGCGTCACTTCGCGCCATCGGGGAGGCGGTCACAAGCAACTCTACCGCATTATCGACTTCCGGCGTGGTCTTCTCGACATGCCGGCCAAGGTGCAGGCCATCGAGTATGATCCGAATCGTACGGCGAATCTCGCCTTGATTGCCTATACGAATGGCGAGAAGACCTACATCCTCGCGCCAAAGGGCTTGAAAGTGGGCGACACGATCTTCGCCTCGGACAAGGCAACGACGAACGATTTCAATGTCGGCAACAACTTCCCTTTGTCCCTGATTCCGCCGTCCACCCGGGTGCACTGCGTCGAACTCGTGCCCGGTCGTGGAGCACAGATTGCCCGTTCCGCGGGTGCGAGTGTTGAGTTGGTCGCGCTTGAGGGCGATTCAGCTACGTTGAAAATGCCTTCCGGTGAACTTCGTCGGATCCATGCACGCTGCCGCGCCACCATTGGCGAAGTGGGCAATGGCGACCATAACCAGCAGTCGCTCGGCAAGGCCGGACGCAAACGCTGGCTCGGCGTCCGTCCGACGGTCCGCGGTATGGCCATGAACCCGGTCGACCATCCCAACGGTGGCGGTCAGGGCAAATCCAAGGGTGGTGGCGGTCGCCAGCAACTCGTCTCCCCGTGGGGACAGCTGGCGAAGGGCTTTCCGACTCGTCGCCGTTCGAAAATTTCGAACGCCCAAATCATTGTCCACCACAACGGCCGCAAGCCGCGTGGTCAGAAGTAATCCCGCCCCTCTCGCACCATGGCACGTTCCATCAAAAAAGGTTTCTTCGTCGACTACCACCTGCTCGAGAAAATCGAGAAGGCCACGAAAGCTGGCGCCAAGAAACCCATTCAAACCTGGTCACGGCGCTCGACGATTACCCCCGATTTCGTCGGGCATACGTTCAGCGTCCACAATGGCAAGGCGTTCATCGCCGTCTACGTCACCGAAAACATGGTTGGCCACAAGCTCGGCGAGTTTTCTCCGACCCGAGTCTTCAAGGGGCACGGTGGCATGACGCGCAAGGAAATCTAAGAACCCGCCTGCTTTCCGATGTTGCGCCGATTCCTCCAGGTTACCTTTCCCGCGCTTGTCGCGCTTGCACCGATTTCGGTTCGGGCCGCGATCGGGCCGGGCGTGGCCGAGGTGGTTTCGGTACAGCCCTCGCGGGTGGCGGATATTGTCCTTTTAGGTCGGGGTTTCGACTCCGGGTTCCGACAGGGGATGGTCTGTCGCATTACGCGAGGTGCGTCGGAAGTCGCCGAGGTTCTCCTCGTTGATTCGCGGCCTTCGGTTAGTGCGGCGCTGATCGTGAGCGTTTCGCCCAAGCAGATGATCCGCGTTGGCGACGTCGCCAGCATTAAAGTTTTAAAATCTTAACTCAGACAAAAACCTAAAGGGTACGGTGTCCCGCTTGCGGGACCGCTATCGCCGGAGCCCCGCTCCGGAATCCTCACCAACACCATGGAAGTTCAAGCCCTCACACGCTACGCGCGCATGTCCCCTAAAAAGGTGCGCGAAGTCGCCCGCACGATCCAAGGCCGGAAAGCCGCGGAAGCCGTGGACTATCTGATGCTGATCCCGCGCAAGTCGGCGAAGCTGATCGCAAAAACGCTCAAGAGCGCGATCGCCAACGCGGAAAACAACAACAACCTGTCGGCCGACAGTCTTCGGGTGAAAAGCGCGATCATCGAGAATGGTCCGGTCCTGAAACGTTTCAAGGCCGGTGCTCGCGGTACGGCGATGCCTCGCCGGAAGAAGATGTCCCACATCCGCATCGTGCTCTCCGACGGCAACACCAACTCGTAATTTACTTCCATGGGCCAAAAAACCAACCCGATCGGTTTCCGTCTCGCCGTCCGCCGCAACTGGCAGTCCCGCTGGTATGCCAGCAAGAAGGATTTCGGCAAATTGCTTCACGAGGACCAAATCATCCGCGCCAAGCTGATGGAAAAACTCAAGCAGGCGTCGGTTCCGCGCATCTTCATCGAGCGCGCGTCGAACCGTGTCCGCGTCAAGATTTACACCGCCCGTCCTGGGATCGTCATCGGACGCAAAGGTCAGGAGATCGAAAAGATTAAGGAGGAGTTGGCGAAACTCACGGGCAAGGAAATCCTGCTCGACATTCAGGAAGTGAAGAAGCCGGAAATTGAGGCCGCTTTGGTGGCTGAGAATGTCGCGTTGCAGTTGGAGCGCCGCATCGCGTTCCGCCGTGCGATGAAGAAAGCGGTAGAAATGGCCATGGCGCTCGGCGCCGAGGGCATCCGGATCCAGTGCTCCGGCCGTCTTGGTGGTGCGGACATCGCCCGCCGCGAATGGCAGCGCAAGGGCCGCGTGCCGTTGCACACCCTGCGTGAAAATATCGACTACGGGTTCGCGGAAGCGCTGACCGTCTACGGGAAGATCGGCGTCAAATGCTGGATCTGCAAAAAAGAAGCCGACAACAACTGAGCCGAGCACGCTCGCATCCAACTTTAGGAGACAACTCCCATGGCAGCAATTTCACCCGCCCGTACCAAATACCGCAAGTCGATGAAGGGCTCGCGCGCTGGCAACGCCAAGCGCGGCAACACCCTCGCTTTCGGCGAATTCGGCCTGCAGTCCCTCACCCGCGGCCCGATGACGGGCCAGCAGATTGAGGCGGCTCGCGTCACCATCTCGCGCCACTTGAAGCGCAAGGGCAAACTCTGGATCCGGGTTTTCCCACACAAGCCGGTGACCAAGAAGCCGGCCGAGGTCCGCATGGGCCAGGGCAAAGGCCCGGTCGAGTTTTACGTCGCAGTCATCAAGCCCGGTGCGGTTCTTTTCGAACTCGCCGGTGTGCCGCTGACGGTCGCGAAGGAAGCTTTCCGTCTCGCCGACGCGAAGCTTCCCTTTCACTGCCGTTTCATCTCGCGCGACGGTAGCGCGGCCTAAGCTGAATCATCAACCACCGCTCCGTCATGACTTCGAAAGAAATCCGCGATCTCTCTCCCGTCGAGATCAAGACCAAGCTCCGCGAAATCCGCGAGCAGCTCCTCCAGCTCAAGCTGCGTAAGCAGACCGGCCAGGTCGAGAAGACCCACGAGCTGCGCACGCTCCGCAAGGACATCGCCCGCCTCGAGACCATCCTCAATCAAAAGAAACAGGCGCCGAAGCAGGCCGCCTGAGCGTCCGCGCCAATAAGGAACCCAAGCCATGTCCACCGCCACCGCAGGTCAGCGCACCACGCGTAAAACCCAGATCGGTTTCGTTTCGAGCCGTTCTGGCGACAAGTCGATCAAAGTTACGATCGCCTACAAGACGCCGCATCCCCTTTACCATAAGGTCGTCAACCGTCAGACCGTCCTCCACGTCCATGACGAGAAGAACGAGACGAAGATCGGCGACAAGGTTGAGGTTATGGAAACCCGCCCGATTAGCCGCTTGAAGCGCTGGCGCGTCGTTTCCGTGCTGCAGAAGGCCGTCATCGCCGATGGCGCTGCCATCACCGAAACCGATGTCGCTGCCGCTGTGCCGACGAAGACCACCAAGTCCACGGAAACGCCCGCACCCGCGGCGCAGCCGAAGGCCTGACTCCTTTAACAACCAAAATCATCCAGGAGTCCCGCCATGATCCAACTGCGCTCCATTCTCGAGGTCGCCGACAATACCGGTGCCCGTAAAGCTGCCCTGATTCAACGCATGGGGCAGCAGACGCCTTATGCCCACGTTGGTGACATCGTCACGGTGCACATCAAAGAGAGCACCACCGACGCCACCGTAAAGAAAGGCGAAGTCGCCAAGGCCGTGGTCGTCCGTACCAAGGCTCCGGTCCGCCGGGCTGACGGCAGCTATCTCCGCTTCGACAGCAATGCCATCGTCATCATCGACGCCACCAACAATCCCCGCGGCACCCGTATCTTCGGACCGGTCGCCCGCGAACTGCGCGCGAAGAACTTCATGAAGATCATCTCGCTCGCCCCGGAGGTCCTCTAACATGCAGAAATTTCACGTCAAACGGGGCGACCAAGTCGTCGTCATCGCTGGTTCCCAAAAGGGCAAGTCCGGCAAGGTGCTCGAAATTCTGGCGGCCAAGCAACGCGCTCGCGTTGAAGGTCTCGCCATGATCAAGAAGCACCTCAAGAAATCTGAGAAGAACCCGCAGGGTGCAATCAGCGAACTTGAGGGATCGATTCACATCAGCAATCTCATGCTTCAGTCGAATTTCGACTCCAGCAAGCGTCGCAAGACGGCTCCTGCCGCCTAAACTGCCACGCGAAAGCGCGCTTGCCAATCCGGTGGCGCGCCTGCGTTACTGAGCGCTTTTCCACCAAAACATCACACTCTATCGCCACCCGGTCGGTAATCGGGGGCCACGAAAATGAGCTACGTTCCTTCCCTTAAGAAACTCTACATCGAGCAGGTTGCTCCTGAGCTCGTGAAGAGCCGCGGCTACAAGAACAAGCATGAGGTGCCAAAACTCGTTAAGATCAGTCTTAACAGCGGCATTGATGCAGATGCCGACAAGAATCAAATCGCCGATGTGGCGCGTGATCTCGCGGCCATCGCCGGCCAGAAGCCGATTCTCAATCGCACCAAGCGCGCCATCGCCAACTTCAAGCTGAAGCCCAACCAGGTTACCGGCTGCAGTGTGACGCTCCGTGGCAATTCGATGTGGGAGTTTCTCTATCGCCTGCTCGCCGTGGCGCTTCCGACCATCCGCGATTTTCGCGGCGTCCCCTCCAAACTCGACGGCCAGGGCAACTACAGCCTCGGTGTGACGGACTTCACCATCTTCCCGGAAATCACGGTCGAAAACGTAAAGAAGACAATGGGATTGGATATCACAATCGTGACGACCGCCAATACCGATGACGAGGCGCGTGAGCTGCTCAAGCTTATGGGCATGCCTTTCCGTCGCGTGGAGCAGCAACCGACGGCGCCGAAGGCGACCGCCGCCTAATTCAGTTTTTCCAACTGCCATGCCGAAGACCTCCGCCATCGAGCGCAATAAGAAGCGCATCAAGCTCTCCGCCAAGTTCGCCGCCAAGCGCGCCGAGCTGAAGGCGCTCCTCATCAATCCCGCCACCACGGACGAAGAGTTTCATGCGACGCAGAAGAAGCTGCAAAAACTCCCGCGCAACTCATCACCGACGCGCATCCGCAACCGTTGCTCTCTGAGTGGTCGCCCGCGCGCTTACATTCGCAAATTCGGTGTTTCCCGTATCACTTTCCGAGAGCTCGCGCTTAACGGCAAGATCCCGGGCGTAATCAAATCTTCCTGGTAATTTTCCTCTGGCTCACGGGGGTTTATGCGCCTCTGGCGCATCGGATATGACCCGCGCGGCCGCCTAAACAACATCCATCATGACCGACCCGATTAGTGACTTCCTCACACGACTGCGCAACGCCTCCAAGGCGAAGCTCGATGAGTGTGTGATCCCTCATTCGAAGCTGAAGGAAAGCGTCGCCGCGATCCTCAAGACCGAAGGCTACATTTCCGAGCACGCCAACAGCACCGATGCTCAGGGTCATAAGACTCTGGTGGTGAAAATGAAGTACGTCGATGGGGCTCCTGCCATCACGGGACTCACGCGGGTTTCCACTCCCGGCCGCCGGCTTTACTACAGCTACACGGATATTCCGCGGGTCCTGAACGGCCTCGGGATCGGCATCATCTCGACCTCCAAGGGATTGATGAAGGACGCCGACTGCCGCCGCAACAAGGCTGGCGGCGAACTGCTCTGCAACGTTTGGTAAACGGCCCTGCGCCCACTACCACTTAGCCACTTTTATAAAATGAGCCGCATCGGCAAACAACCCGTTCCAATCCCGGACAAGGTCAAAGTCACCGTCACTGGTGGCACCGTCCTCGTCGAGGGGCCCAAGGGCAAAGTCCAGAAAACTTTTGCTCCTGTCGTCAAAGTCACCGTCGCTGATAAGAAGGTCACTTTCGCGCCCACCGAAGACACCCGCTTTTCTAATGCCATGTATGGCACCGCCCGCTCGGTGGTTGCTGGTATGGTCAAGGGTGTTACGGACGGCTACGTGAAGGACCTCGAGATTCAAGGCGTTGGTTTCAAGGCGAATCTCAAAGGCAAGCAGCTGGACCTCGCTCTCGGCTACTCGCACCCCATCGTGATGGACATTCCGGAAGGAATCAAAATCACCGTCGTCGACCAGACCAAGGTCAAGGTTGAGGGGGCCGACAAGCAACTCGTTGGCGCCGTGACGGCTGAGATTCGCAGCTACTATCCGCCAGAGCCCTACAAGGGCAAGGGCGTGCGCATCGTCGGCGAGCGTGTTCGCCGCAAGGAAGGCAAGACCGTCGCCTAAGGACCACATCCATGAACACCGTTACGAAAGCCCGCCTCCTCCAGAATCGTCGTTGGCGCATCCGCAAGAAGGTCACCGGCACCGCGCTCCGTCCGCGGCTCGCCGTTCGCTTCACCTCGAAGCACGTCTATGCCCAGGCCATCGACGACGATGCCGGCAAGACATTGGTATTTCTTGGGAGTCTCGATGCCGAACTGCGCAAGCAGAAGCTCAAGGCCAATATCGCCAGCGCGAAGGTGCTGGGCGTGGCGTTCGCCGCCAAGGCGAAGGCCGCCGGCATCACCGCGGTCGTCTTTGATCGCAGTGGTGCGCCATACCATGGCAAAGTCAAAACATTCGCCGACGCCGCACGCGAAGGCGGCCTTCAATTCTAAAAAGCATGAGCACCGAACCCACTTCCGAGTCTGTTTCACCCGCCACTGAATCCGCTGTGTCCGCCCCGGCGGCCGCCGCTGAAGCCGCGGCTCCCGCCGCTGCGCCGGCGCGTGAACAGCGTGCTCCCCGCGGCCAGGGTGGCCCGGGCGGTTTCCGCGGCCAAGGTGGCGGCGGTTTCCGTGGTCCCCGCCGTGATGGCGGTCGCCGCGATAATCGCGACAAGCAGGCCGAGGGCGACGGCCCGACGATGATCGAGAAGGTCGTCTTCATCAACCGTTGCGCCAAGGTCGTGAAGGGCGGACGCCGCTTTTCGTTTGCCGCGCTCGCCGTTGTCGGCGACGGCAAGGGCAAGGTTGGCATTGGTTATGGCAAGGCCAACGAAGTTCCGGATGCCATCAAGAAGGGCACCGCGAACGCGCACAAACATCTCGTGAGCGTGAAGCTGAAAGGTGACACGATCCCTCATGATGTGATGGGCGAATACGACGGTGGTCGCGTCATGCTCAAGCCCGCCTCGCCCGGCACCGGCCTCATCGCTGGTGGCGGTGTGCGCGCGGTGCTAGAGGCGGCCGGCGTGAAGAATATTCTCACGAAATCGATGGGTTCCTCGAACCACATCGCCGTCGTGCATGCGACGCTGGAAGGTCTCCGCAAGCTCCGTCTTGCCGAGGACATCTCCAAGGTCCGCGCCACAGCCTGACGCTGGACGGAGCCGCTTCGTCGGCTCCGGCAACCAATCACAAAAATCCGAGTCTCCGCCGCCTGTCCGCGGCGTGAGGCGCCATCCATAGGAATCCAAAATGAAACTCCACAATCTGCAAAATGTCGCCGGTGCCGTGCACCGCAAGAAGCGTGTCGGCTGCGGCGAAGGCGGCGGCCACGGCAAGACGAGCGGTCGCGGCGGTAAGGGCCAGACCGCCCGGTCTGGTAGCAGCATCCGCCCTGGCTTTGAAGGCGGTCAGATGCCGCTCTACCGTAAACTACCGCATCGTGGTTTTAACAACTACAACCACCGCACGGAAATTGCGGTGCTGAATGTTGGTGATCTTGCCTTGCTCGACGCCAGCGTATCTGAGGTGACTGCTGTTTCTCTGGCCGCTGCCGGTTTGATTCGCGGGGGCGAGAAAGCCGTCAAGATTTTGGGCGACGGCGAACTCAGCCGTGCCTTGAAGGTGACGGCCGCGAAGTTTTCCGAGTCAGCCAAGGCCAAGATCGAGAAGGCCGGCGGTCAGGCAATCGTCGCCTGATTTTTTAAGGCGCGTCCTTGACGCGCCTTTTTTCGTTCTCTCGTCTCACGCGTTCAACCTTTCGTCTCTCACCCGTGTTTTCCGCCTTCACGAACTCCCTGAAGATCCCGGAGCTGCGCTCCCGCATCTTCTACACGCTGTCGCTGCTCTTCGTTGCGCGCGTCGCCTCGATCATCCCGCTGCCGGGCATCGACCCGCACCCGTTGCAGCGCTTTTTTGCCGAGCAGGCGTCGAGTGGGGCCGGCAACTTGATCGGTCTCTACAACATGTTCACCGGCGGCGCGCTCACCAAGGGTGCGATCGCGGCCCTGGGCATCATGCCGTACATCAGTGCGTCGATCATCTTCCAGTTGATGACGGCGGTGGTTCCGGCTCTCAGCCGGCTCCAGCAGGAAGGTGACGTCGGGCGGCAAAAACTCACCCAGTACACCCGCTATGCAACGGTGCTGATCTGCATCATTCAGGGGACGCTCCTCCTTTTGGCATTGCAAAATCCGGGACAGCTTTTTCCAGGCTACGATGTTTCAACTTACGGTTCGATTGTGATCATCGGCAAGTGGAGTTTCATTTTCACCTCGGTCATTTTCATGACCGCCGGGACGATGTTGCTGATGTGGTTGGGCGAGCAGATTACCCAGCGAGGAATTGGTAATGGTGTTTCCCTCCTGATCACCGTCGGTATTCTTGCCGATATTCCAGGTGCGGCGGCGCAGACAATTAACTTGTTCTTCCGTCCGGTTGGCACGGGGCCGACCTTGGGGCTTCCTCAGGCGGTCATCATGATTGCCCTCTTCGTCGTGGTGACGATGGGTATTATTGCGGTCGTTCAAGGCCAACGGAAGATCCCGGTCCAGTACGCCAAGCGCGTTGTGGGCAACAAAGTGATGGGCGGCCAGAGTTCCTTTCTGCCCCTCAAGGTGAATTACTCGGGCGTCATGCCAGTCATTTTTGCCAGCGCTATCCTCCTGTTCCCTCAGCAGATTTTCTCGTGGGTCGGGGCTCATTTTCAGCTGAAATTCCTGACCGAGTTTTCCAACAACCTCCTCCGCGGTCATTGGACTTACTACGCGCTCAACACGACCCTTATCCTGTTTTTCAGCTATTTCTGGGTGTCGGTCATGTTCAAGCCGATCCAAATTGCCGACGACCTCAAGAAATACGGTGGCTACATCCCTGGTGTCCGTCCGGGTGAGCCGACGGCGCAGTTTCTCGACTTCATCATGACGCGCCTGACGCTGGCTGGTGCAATTTTCCTGACGGTGATTGCGATCATGCCGGACGTCCTGTTGTTCGAACTTAATGTCCCGACCCGGATCGCGTATTTCTTCGGCGGCACCGGCATGCTAATCACGGTGGGCGTCATTCTCGACACCATGCGGCAGATTGAGACGTTCCTTCTGCAACGGCATTATGATGGGTTCTTGAAGAAGGGCCGAATCCGGGCTCGTAGCGCCAATCCGCAGCAAGGTATGGCTGGTGAAGCGCTCAGCCACGAGGCCGTGATGAAGATCGCGCTGCCAATGCTGGGGTTGCTGGTTTTGGGTGCCGCAATCTGGGCCTACAAGGCCTTTTTGAAATAAGTTCTTTACTCTGGTCGCGATGGCTGGCATCTCCGACCCCTTCGCTGGTCGCGGCCCTGCCGCCAAGGCGAAGTTGTTACTTCTCGGTTCGCCGGATTTTCATTTCGAAAAGCTGATTAATCGGGCCCGTTCTTTGAACATTGAGCACGTCTCTCCATTTGGCCTCCCGAGGCCGGAGATTTCGCGCCGCGCGGTTTCGACCGCTGCGGAGGAAGTTAACCTGTTGACGCTGATGCGTCGCTGGTTCTTTACGCGCAAACCTGATGCGGGTTTTGTCCTGTCGGACTTCCCGGCTACGCTGCTCCAAGCAAAAGTGTTTGATGAATGGCTGGAGGCCCGCGATGAAGCGATTACCGCTGTATTCGCCGGCCCCGGCTCACCCACCGCGGTTGTCACTCACTATTGCACGCTCGGTCTCCTGGAAGAGACGAGCATCCTCGCTGACGCATGACGATTCCGATCAAAAACAAAGACGGGATTGCCAAAATGCGCGAGGCGTGTGCCATTGCCGCCACGGTGCTTGAGCAACTCAAGCCCCTCGTGCGGCCGGGTATCACGACGCAAGACTTGGAAGAAGCAGGCCGCGATTGGATCGCTCGCCTGGGAGCCCGTAGCGCATGCTACGGGTACCAACATGGTTCGCGCCGATATCCGGCCCACACCTGTATTTCCGTGAACGACGAGGTCGTTCACGGAATTCCGTCGTTCCGTCGCGTTTTGCGCGACGGCGATCTCGTTTCGCTCGACATTGTCGTATGGTACGACGGTTACATTGGTGACAATGCGTACACGGTCCCGGTGGGCACTCCCGGAACCGCAGTCGAAAAGCTCCTGCGAGTTTCCCGCGAAGCTCTTGGGCTCGGAATCCGGCAGGCGCAGGTCGGCAATCGCATTGGGGACATTTCCTTCGCAATTCAGCAATACGTCGAAGCAAATGGATTCAGTGTTGTCCGTGACATGGTTGGCCATGGGGTGGGCGTCTCGATGCATGAGCCGCCCGAGATCCCGAATTTTGGCCGCCGTGGGACGGGCGACAGGATCAAGCCCGGCATGACGCTCGCGATCGAGCCCATGGTAAATGCCGGCGCCTACAAGACGAAGACGCTCTCCGACGGTTGGACGATTGTGACGGCTGACGGTTCCCCATCAGCTCACTTCGAACATACCGTTCTCACATCCGAACGGGGGCCCGAAATCCTCACGATTCCCCGCAGTCCGAATGGTTCGGCGCCCGTCTCCTGACCTATATCACTTTTCCCAGTTCATTTTCGATTCAGTCTCGCTGAATCAAATCTCTCTCATCCACCAATCCTCATTTCAGGTGCCACCACGGCACCGTCCGGCACGAAAGCGCCGGGTTAGATTTTAACTCAAACCACACACCATGCCTCGTCTCCTCGGCGTCGACATCCCCGCGAAAAAGAAAGTCGCGTACTCCCTCCGTTACATCAACGGCATTGGCCCCACGCGGGCCGATCTGCTCGTCAAGGAAGCGGGCCTTAACCCCGACATGCGGGCGCAGGACCTGACCGAAGAGCAGTTGAATAAGATTCTCCACATCATTACCGAGCACAAGTGGGTGCTTGAGGGTGACCTCCGCCGTGAAATCGCGGGCAATCTGAAGCGCCTGCAGGCGATTAATTGCTACCGTGGCGTTCGTCACCGTCGCGGCCTCCCGGTTCGTGGCCAGCGTACCAGCACCAACGCCCGTACCCGCAAGGGCCCGCGCAAGACCGTTGGCGTCACCAAGGCGAAAGAAGTCTAATCATTTACTAACATGGCCGAAGAAAAGTCCGCTCCGAAGAAAGAAAAACCCGCGAAGCCTGCCGCCGAAGGTGCTGCTGCTCCCGCTGCCGCCGCTCCTGCTGGCGAGAAGAAGGCCAAGGGTCCAAAGGGCTCTGGCGACAAGGGTGGCAAGACCGCTGCTGAAGGTGCTGCTCCCGCCGCGGGTGCTGCTCCGGCTGGCGCGCCGGCTCCCGGTCCGTCCGGCGAGCAGAAACCCGTCGAACTTGTGCACGGCGTGGCGAAGCAACCGACTGCCGAGGACCTCCTCAAGGAAGAGCTCGGTTCGATCAAGGTTCGCAAGGCGAAGGGCTCGAAGAACGTCACCTCTGGTGTCGCAAACGTGCTGGCTTCGTTCAACAACACGATTGTCTCCATCACCGACCAAAAGGGTGCCGTCATTGCCTGGTCGTCCGCCGGCAAGTGCAATTTCCGCGGTTCCCGCAAGTCCACGGCTTATGCCGCCCAGGTTGTAGCCCAAGACGCCGCCCGCAATGCGATGGCGCACGGGCTGAAGGACATTATCATTCGCGTTTCCGGTCCTGGCCTCGGCCGCGACTCTGCGATCCGCGCCCTGCAGGCCATCGGCCTCGAAATCGTCTCGATTGTCGACGTTACACCGATTCCGCACAACGGCTGCCGTCCCCGCAAGCGCCGCCGCGTCTGATCGCGCGATGCGTGCGATCTCAAATCTGCAATTTCTAATCTCAATTCTCTAAAACATGGCTCGTTATACCGGCCCCACCACCCGCATCAGCCGCCGCTTCGGTCAGCATATCCTCGGCTCTGGCAAAGCCTTCGAACGTCGCGGCTATCCGCCGGGCGTCCACGGCGCGAAGATGAAACGCAAGGTTTCCGAATATGCCGTCGGCCTCAACGAAAAGCAGAAGCTCCGTTACATTTACGGCTTGCTTGAACGCCAGTTCCGCCGCGTGTTCGAGAACGCCAAGCGCGAGCGCGGCGTCACCGGCGAACGCTTCCTCCAACTTCTGGAGTCCCGCCTCGACAGCACGATTTACCTGCTCGGTCTCGCCAAGAGCCGCGCCGCCGCGCGTCAGTTCGTAAATCACGGGCACATCCGCGTCAACGGCCACAAGGTGGACATCGCGAGCTACAACGTGCAGCCCGGTGACGAGATTGAGGTGAAGAACACGCCCGCGTCCCGTCAGCTTGCGACGCGTTGCCTTGAGGAAAACCGCATCCGCAACGTCCCCGGCTGGCTTACGATGAATCCCGAGACTTTCAAGGCCACCGTCGTGCGTCTCCCGACGCGTGAGGAGATGACCCAGGAAATCAACGAGCAGCTCATCGTCGAGTTCTACTCGCGCTTCTAAGCGCCCGTCCCGTCCTTTTTAAATTTCTCAACGCTTAACGTCAGAACTCCAAGCCATGCCCAAACGTCTCGGAAAGTTCGAACTGCCCAGCAAACTCACCAAGGTCGAGGAAGGCGCCACGCCGACCTACGCCAAGTTTATTGCTGAGCCCTTCGAGGCCGGTTACGGCCATACCGTCGGCAATTCGCTCCGCCGCGTGCTTCTCAGCTCCATCGAAGGCGCTGCCATCTCCTCGATCAAGATCGACGGGGTCAATCACGAGTTCCAGTCCATCGACGGCGTCGTCGAGGACGTGACCGACATCGTACTCAACCTGAAGAAAATCCTGATTGTCTCCACTAAGCGGGAGCCGATCACCCTTCAGATCAAAGCCTCCAAGGCCGGGGCGGTCACCGCCGCCGACATCCAGGCGGATGCCAACATCCAGATCGTCAATCCCGATCAGGTCATCTGCACGCTCGATCACAAGCGCAGCTTCGAGGCCGAAATCGAGATCAAGACTGGCCGCGGCTACTATCCCGGTGAGACGAACAAGAAAGAGGAGCAGGCCATTGGTGTCATCCCGATCGACTCCCTGTTCTCTCCCGTTCGCTTGGTGAAGTATTCCGTTGAAGCGACGCGGGTCGGTCAAATCACCGACTACGACAAGCTTATCCTCGAAATCTGGACGGACGGGCGCATCACTCCCGACGATTCCCTCAAGCAGGCCGCGTCGATTCTGAAGCATCACCTCGACGTGTTTGATCGCGTGAGCGAGGAAGCCTACGAGTTCGAGAACCAACAGTCAGAGGTCAGCGAGGAGCAGAACAAGCTCCGCAAGCTGCTCAATATGTCGGTCAACGAAATCGAACTTTCCGTTCGTGCCGCCAACTGCCTGAACAACGCGAATATCACCACCGTTGGCGAACTCGCGATGAAGACCGAGCAGGAGATGCTCAAGTACCGTAACTTCGGCAAGAAGTCGCTCAACGAAATTAAGGAGAAGCTCGAAGCCCTCGGCCTTTCGCTGGGCATGAAATTCGACGAGCGCCTCCTCGACACCAAGAAGGAAGCCTGAGCGAAGTCGCGAGTAGAGGGTAGCGAGTAGCGAGCATCACTGCCGCCGCGAGCTAAGATTCCTCTGCTCGCTACACGCTACTCATCACCCGACACTCATTTCGGCTCTCGCGCCGTCCGCTGCCGCCCAACGCTGCGAGCGGATTGCCGATCGGGAGCCGATCAAATAACACACCAATGCGTCACAATAAACACCACGCCTCTCTGGGCGTCACCCGCGAGCATCGCGCCGCCATGTTGTCCAACATGGCCGCTTCGCTGATCACGCACGGTCGCATCCAGACCACCCTCACCAAGGCCAAGGCGCTCCGCCCCTTCGTCGAGAAAATCATCACCAAGGCCAAACAGGCCGCGGCCAAGACCCAGAAAAAGGATGCGATTCACCTCCGCCGCCTCGCTCTGGCGGACGTGCGTGACGAGACCGCCGTCACCAAGCTGTTCAACGAAACTTACAAGGAATTCGCGAACCGCAACGGTGGCTACACCCGCATTTACAAGCTCGGCGCCCAGCGCCAGAGCGATGCGGCCGAGATGGCACTCATCGAGTTCGTGAAGGCCGATGACCCGGGCTACAAGAAGCAGAAGGGCCGCAAGTCGGCCAAGGCGAAGAAGAGCAAGGCGCCCAAGGCCGATGCTCCCGCCACCGAGGCTCCCGGGGCGACGGCTCCCGCCGCCGAGGTTCCCAAGGCTGCGGGCGAAGCGAGTAGCTGATTTCCGCGCCGCTGCTACGAAAATTCCAAACGCGCCGAGCCACCGCTCGGCGCGTTTTTTCTTTGTCTCGCGAGGTTCCTAGGCGCAGGGATTTCCCGCCGCCATGTTTGAACTCACCACCGCCACGATTATCTACTGCGGGTCGGTCGCGGCCGTGTTTCTCGGGCTGTGGCTCTACTACGATCGACGCGATCACCGGCGCTTTGAACGGGAACGCCGAAAAACGACGTTCCACTGCATACGTTGCGATGCCCTCTACACCGCGCCGATGGGCAGCGAGCTTTTCAAGTGCCCGAAATGCGGGCACGAGAACGCCCGCCTGCGTTTCTGAATCCGACGTTCAGAGTGCGCGCTTGATGGAATCGATCAACGCGCGGTAGTCGGCCTCAGTGAGCAGCTTCTTGTTGGCCGGCATCATTTCGAACGGGGCGCCCCATGCTGTGCCGCCCTCATATTTCGGGACCAGGTGCATGTGCAGATGAGGGAGTTTGTCCGAGTACGCGCCGTAATTGATTTTGTTCGGGGCAAATGCGACCTTGATTGCCCGGGCGGCGCGGGCGACATCCTGCATGAACAGCGCCAGCTCCGGCTCCGTAAGTTCGTAGAGTTCGTTCACGTGGGAACGGTAGGCGACCACACAGCGACCACGGTGGGTTTGCTCCTTGAAGAGGTAGAGGGTCGAGACCTGCAGGGTCGTGACTTCAATCATCAAGTCTTGCAGGCGTTGGTCGCGGCGGCAGTAAAGGCAATCGGGCAGGTCGCTCATGGTGAGACCTTTTTTGCGGAATTTTTCGGTGCGCGGCGACCGTGAAGTTTAAGATTGTGTGCCTGCTTGCACGCACGCCCAAGGTCGGCCTACTTCAGGCTTTCTTTTCGCGTGTCCATCGCTTCCGCCATTCCGACAGCAGACCCCTACGAACCTCGCCCCACGTGGGTGCAAAGGCACCAGGAATCGATCGCGGCAGCGGTGGTCTTCGTCCTCACCATCGTATTGGCCGTTGGCGCCTTCCCTCCATTCAAGGCGCCGGAGTTCGCCTATGCGATGCTCGTTCCCGGAATCTACTGGGCCTATACGCGACCGCGTCTGAAGGTCTTCGCGTGGACGATGTTTGCCGCCCAAGCGGTCGCGTGGACGATATTGTTGAGTTGGCTGTACCACGTCACATGGGCGGGACTTTTCCTGCTTGGGCCGTTTGTCGGGGCGTGGGTTGGAACGTGGTATCTCGCCGCCTGGTGGACCCTCCCGAGGATCGTCGGTCAGCCGACGCCGACGCGGCTTCTGGTCGTGCTTGGGCTGGCGGGCGTCTGGGTGTTGATTGAATGGACGCGAACCTGGCTCCTTGGGGGATTTCCCTGGTTGCCGCTGGCCGCGAGCCAGTGGGAGAGGGTGAGCATCCTGCAGATCGCAGCCTACACGGGATCGTATGGAATCTCATTTGTCCTGGTGATGATGAATCTGGGCTTCGGCGCCTATGCGCACCGGCTTTTTCGCGAGGGAGTCACGGGCATCAATAAGCGCAGTCAGGAATTCTTTCTGGCGCTGTTTCTGTTGCTCACCTGTGTGGCCGTGCACTTCACCGAGGCCTTCAATCGGCGTGGTTTTTCCCGTCCGATGGGACGCGTGGCGTTTGTCCAGCCGTACATTCCGCAGGAGGCCAAATGGGATCCGGCGCGGGCCCCGGCGATTCTCGATATCCTCGAAAAGGAAACCTTGGGGGCCGCGGTGACGCGCCCCGATTTGATCCTCTGGCCCGAGGCGGTAACGCCGATGGCGGTCCGCGGCGACGCGAGCGCCAAGACGTTTGTCGAGGGACTCGTGAAGCGGGCGAACGTTCCGCTGCTGCTGGGGTCCATTGCGATCGAGAAACTGAACACGCCCGGCGAGGAGTGGTTCAACGGCGCGTTTTTTGTCACGCCGTCCGAAGGCGTTGCGAAATCCTACTATGCCAAGCGTCAACTCGTCCCCTTCGGAGAGTTCGTTCCGCTCCGCCCGATTTTCGGGTGGCTGTCGAAATTCGTGCCGATCGGCGGTGATTTCTCGCGCGGCCATGATTCCTCGCCGTTGTTGCTCCCGGTGCGGGGGGAGCCGGTCGTGTTCGGTCCGTTGATCTGTTACGAGGACATCTATCCGCAGCTCGGTCGATTGAGCGCACTGGGTGGCGCGTCCGTGCTGACCGTTCTGACTAACAACGGCTGGTTTGGCGAAGGCGGAGCAGCGTATCAGCATGCAGCGCACGCGGTCTTGCGCGCGGTGGAGAACCGGCGGCCCGTTCTGCGTTGTGGCAATGGCGGCTGGAGCGGATGGATCGACGAGTTTGGCGTCGTGCGCAACGTGATGACGAATGCGAAGGGGACGATCTATTTTCGAGGGTCACGCATCATCGAAGTCAGTCGCGACGTGCGCTGGATCGAGCGCAACAGCGTCTACACCGAATACGGCGACTGGTTCATTCTGGTTGCGGCGGCGCTTGCGATGTTCGGTTTCGCCATTTTGAAAATGGGCGAGATTCCCGTCGGAAAGCCAAACGCGGGTTCCTGAACCATCCCTCCCTCCCGCTGGGGAAATTTTGTTCGTTGTGGTCTTTGGGTGTACAGCCCTCGCCACTTCGCTGTGGCTTGCCGACAAACGGATTGGCCGGCAATTTTCCAGACATGTCACCCCGACCATCGGCCACTGCACTCCGAGATATTGCCGCCGCGTTGCTCACTCGTGCCGGCCTCGATCCGGCGAAAGCGGACGCCGTCGCCGAGATTCTCGTCGAGGGCGATCTGCTCGGGCACACAACGCACGGGCTCGCCCTGTTGCCGCAATATCTCGCTGAAGCGGAAAAAGGCAGCATGAGCCGTAGCGGCGAACCTGAGGTCGTTTCTGATTTTCCCGCCGCCGTCACGTGGGACGGACGGCGTTTGCCCGGCCCGTGGCTGGTTCTGCGCGCATTGGAACTGGCGGCGGCACGGGCCCAGCAATACGGCACTTGCGCGATCGCGATACGCCGCAGCCATCATATCGGCTGCCTCGCGGCGTATCTCAAGCGAGTGACCGACCAAGGGCTGATGGTCATCCTGACGTGCTCGGATCCCAATGTGTGCAGCGTGGCTCCTTTCGGGGGGCGGCGTGAAGTGTTTACTCCCAACCCCCTCGCGGCGGCCTGGCCGACCGACGGCGATCCAGTGATTCTCGACGTATCGATGTCGATCACGACGAACGGACTTACGAAACGACTTCACACGGAGGGCAAACGATTCCCGGGGATCTGGGCGTTGACCGCAGACGGTGAGCCTACCGGCGACCCAGCGGCTCTCTACACGAATCCTCCCGGCACTCTCCTTCCGATGGGCGGTCTCGATCACGGACACAAAGGCTATGCCTTTGCCCTGCTCGTCGAGGCGCTCACCGGTGCGCTTGCCGGACACGGCCGCGCCGACCCGAAAGAGGGGTGGGGCGCGACGGTGTACGTCCAAGTCTTCCAGCCTGCATGCTTTGGTGGGGCGGGCGCCTTTCGTCGTCAGACTACGCATGTTGCCGAAGTTTGCCGGACGACCCCGCCTCGGCCCGGCGTGGAGCGTGTGCGCCTCCCCGGTGAGGCGGGACTGCGTCGTCGCGCCGAACAGATGATCCATGGGGTGGATTTGCATCCCGCGATCATGCCGGCACTGCAACCGTGGGCCGAAAAGCTCGGCGTAGGTATTGCTTCGCGGTAAGACGAACCGTTAGGCTTTTACGCAGCTAAAACCTTCCATGACACCGGCCCAACTCCGTCGCGTCCGCGAGGCGCTCAACTCGTTCGCAGTCGAAACACCTTCCTGGGGCTTTGCCGACACCGGCACGCGCTTCGGGAAGTTTTTCCAGGACGCCGCCGCGATCGACCTCGGCGACAAACTCGCCGACGCGGGGCACGTGCATGCGCTCACCGGTTGCTGTCCTACGGTCGCGGTGCACGTGCTCTGGGATTTCAAGCCCGGCGAGGATCCGAAGGCGGTTGCCCGACTTGCGCGCAAACACGGGGTGAAGATCGGCGCGATCAACCCGAATTTGTTTCAAGACCAGTGCTACAAATGGGGATCGTTTGGCAACAACGATGCCACGGTTCGCGCCGCGGCGCTGCAGCATTGCGTCGACTCCGTCGCCATCGGCCAGGCGGTCGGCAGCGAATACCTGTCGCTCTGGTTTGCCGACGGCACCAACTACCCCGGGCAGGGGAGCATTCGGGAGCGCAAACACGCGTTTGAGGACTCGCTGCGTGCCCTGCACCGGAAGCTTGGTCCGAAGCAGACGATGCTGGTGGAATACAAGCCGTTTGAACCGGCGTTTTATGCGACCGACATCGCCGACTGGGGCATGGCTCTGCTTCTCGCCAAGAAGGCTGGTCCGAGGGCGAAGGTGCTGGTCGATACCGGGCACCATTACAGTGCGCAGAACATCGAGCAGATCGTTGCGTGGCTCCTCGATGAGGACATGCTGGGCGGTTTCCATTTCAACGACCGTCGTTACGCCGACGACGATCTCACGCTCGGCTCGATCGACCCTTACCAGGTCTTCCGCATTTTCCACGAGATTCACTTTTTCGCCGCCGATCGGGGGCGGATGCCGAAAATCGCCTACATGATCGATCAGTGTCACAACGAGAAACCGAAGATTGAGGCGACGATTCAAACGGTGGTCATGGCGCAGGAACTCTACGCCAAAGCCGCGTTGGTTGACCACGCCGCGTTACGTGTCGCACAAGCCAAGAATAATGTTGTCGATGCCGAACTGATCCTGAAACGCGCGTTCTTCACCGACGTCACAGCAGGTCTGGCCGCGTGGAGGAAGGCGAACCAACTGCCCGGCGATCCGCTGCTCGCGCACCGCCGCAGTGGATACGCGCGCGCCGCCGCCGCCGATCGCCGTCGCCGCCGCAAGGAACTCGGACTAACGCAGGGCGGCAGTTTTGCGTGAAATTCAGACGCCCCGAGGCCGTTGAATCAACCCGGTTGGCGCTGTTTTAGTGCGATGTGGGCCTCTGCGATTTCTGGCGGCAGAGGCTCCGCGGTGATCCAGCCGCGGGCTGCATAGCCAACGATTCGATCGAGCTCTCCGGCAAGGTGGTCGAGGAAGTCGACTCTGTTGGCCGCATAGAGTTCCCGCTGCTCGTCGAGGGAGTGCGGCGGAAGCTGCCGGATCACCGTCACGGCGGGTTGCAGTTTCTGCATCGTCAGCTTCACCCGACGCAGCCGAGTGGGCGACGCCACGATGATCGCCGATTGGATGCCGACGCCGAAGGCGTGTTGCGGATATTCCCGCGCCAGCAACTCGGCAGTAAATGAAATATTTTCGGCCGTGTTCGTTGAGCGGTTCTCCAGAATAACCGCATGATCGGGAATCGCTGGGTGGGAGCGGCGCAGTGCGTCGCGCCAGACATCGGATTCCCGTCCGCCGAGTTGCCCGGTGCCAGCGCCGAGTCCGCCGGTGAAGATGATTCGGCGAACCTGTCCCGCGACGAAGAGTTCGCCGCAGTAGACGGGCAGGGCGAGGTCAAACACGCCGAATCCGATTGCCGCGTCAACCGGGCTCGCTGGCGGAGCGTCGGCTTCAGCGAGGTAAGTGAAGACGCGTGCGGCGGCGGTCCGCAACTTGGGCTCGAGGTCGTTCATCCGTGAAGGAAACTAAACGTCGCCGCATCCGTGACAACCCCTGCCGTGAAATTTTCCCAGGGGCTCCGCTCGTGCAGCAGTCCACCTTAGGTCGGATGGGCGCCGGCGGATTGAAAGGGATAAATGGATCCGAGACCGAGCAATTGGGTGAGTTCATCCAGCGCACGGCGGGACTCCTCGAGTAAGTGTGGGTCCGCGAGATCCCCGGCGGCGAGGGTCTCGCGATAATGCTTTCGCACCCATGCAGAGAGTTGCGCATAGGTGGCGTCGGTGAAAAGCACCTGGGGCGGAAGAGCGGCGATCTCGGAGTTTGTCAGCACGACGCGCAGACGGAGACAGGCCGGCCCGCCTCCGTTGCGCATCGATTCCCGCAGATTAAAGTGATGAATCTCGCGCACGGGCGATTTGCCTCCAGCGATCAAGCCGTCGAGGAAGTTTTTCACCTTGGGAACTTCTGCGCAGTCAATCGGTGCGATGAGAGCCATGCGTTCGCGGCCAGTGGTGACGAGTTGCGAATTGAAAAGATAGGAGCGAACTGCGTCGGCGAGCGGGATGCGGCGTTCGGAGACGGTGATCACGACGAGTTCGCTGCCGCGAGTGAGGGTGTCGTACCGGCGGCGGAGTTCGTCCACCACGACCTTCGTTTTGACGAAGGCGCGTTCATGATGGAGAAAAACGTTTTCATTCCCGACGGAAACCACGTCGTTGTGGAACACGCCGGCGTCAATCGCGGCGGGGTGTTGTTTGGCGTAGCAGACAAATTTGTCATTCATTTGATGACAACGACGGATTGCTTCGGAGGCCTCCAAGGACTGGCGCGAGGGAAATTGGGTGGCGCGGGCGGACGTGGAGCCGGGGCCGAGTCCGAGGTGGCCGTAGACGAAGAAGTGGAGCCCGCGGGACCCGTGGTTCGGTGCGAACCGGGTGTGATTTGCCGCGCCTTCGTCGCCCAGGGCGAAGTTGGCCGGCAGTGGCGGGTGTACGACGAAGCGGGATTGGTCGCGGAAGATTGCCCGAAGCGTGCGGCTGGTCTGTGGCGATTCGATCGAGCGGTGAAATTTGCTGACGAGATTTGCCGGGGTGAAATGCACCCGGCCGTCTGTAGTGTCGGACGAGGGTGTGACCGTCGCCGCGTTGGCGGTCCACATGCCCGACGCGGAACTGCAGGCGGCGAGCAATTGAGGCGCCTGCCGGGCCGCTGCGCGCAGGATGGCGGCGTCGTTCGGACCGGTGAATCCGAGGGTGCGCAGTGTCGCGATCGACGGCCGCTCGTGTGGCGGGAGGACGGCTTGCGTGACACCAAGGTCGGCGAGGTACTTCATTTTCGCGAGACCCTGCAGCGCGGCTTCGCGCGGATGGGAAACGGCGCCACTGTGCTTCACTGAGGCGATGTTGCCGACGGAGAGTCCCGCGTAATTGTGGGTGGGCCCGACGAGGCCGTCGAAATTGACTTCGCGGGCGGAAGGCATGTCAGGTTTCCAATCCGGGTGGAATTTGCCGTGGCACGTTCAACTCGGCGCACTCGATGCTCGCGACGGGATATGCGCAATAGTCCGCAGCGAAGAACGCGCCGGGGCGGTGATTTCCACTTCGACCGATTCCGCCGAAGGGCGCGGCCCCGCTGGCGCCGGTGAGTGGTTGGTTCCAGTTGATGAGGCCAGCGCGCACTTCATCGCGGAAGCGGGCGTACCATGCGGGATCATCGGCAATCAGGCCGGCGGCAAGGCCGTAGCGGGTGGCGTTGGCCTCGGCGATGGCTGCGGAAAAATCAGGGACACGGATCAACTGCAGCACGGGTCCAAACAGTTCTTCATCGGGCCGGCCCGCGACAGCGGTCACATCGATCAGGCCGGGAGAAATCAAACCGGTGCCGGCGCGCAGGGGGCGTGAGGCGATCAACGCCGTTGCGCCCTGAGCGAGCAGGTTTTCCTGCGCGGCGAGGATCCGAGTTGCCGCGGCGGCGGAGATGACTGGCCCCATGAAGGGCTCCGGGCGGGCCGTATGGACTCCGACCCGAAGGCGGGATGTTATTCGAACGAGTTCGGCGATGAACGCGTCGCCCGCCGCTCCGGTTGGAACGATGAGGCGCCGGGCGCAGGTGCAGCGCTGGCCGGCGGTAAGATAGGCGGACTGGACGGTCAGGAGCGCCGCGGCCCGCAGGTCGCGCGGTGACCAGACGACCAGCGGGTTATTGCCGCCCAGTTCCAAGGCGAGAATCTTTTCCGGCGTGCGAGCAAACATTTCCGCCAACCAGAGACCGGTTTGCGCTGAACCGGTGAAGAAGAGCCCATCGATTCCCGGCGCGGTGGCGAGCGTGGCGCCAGTCTCACGTGCGCCCTGCACGATTTCCAAGATGCCGGCGGGCAGACCGGAATCGCGCCAGGCGTCCGCCATTTTTTCGGCAACGAGTGGAGCGTGTTCGCTGGGCTTGAATACGACGGTGTTGCCCGCGAGGAGGGCGGGCGCGATGTGGCCGTTCGGCAGGTGACCGGGGAAATTAAACGGACCGAACACCGCGACGACACCGTGCGGCCGAAACCGGGTGATGGCCGCTCCGCCGGAAAACTCGGAATTGCGCCGATGATGCGCGGTGATGGAGAGTTCGATCTTGCCGATCATCGCGTTGACCTCGGTGAGGGCCTCCCACGCCGGCTTGCCGATTTCCTGCGAGATCGCGTCGGCCAGTGCCGGACGCCGTTCCTCGAGAATCTTTGCATAGGCACGCAGGCGGTTCTCCCGTTCGGCCAAGGGGGTGCGTGACCATCCGGGAAAAGCGCTCCGGGCCCGCGCAATGGCCACGGCGACGGCGGCGGCTGACGTGGCCGGTCCAGTCCAGACGGTGGCGCCGGTGGCGGGATCGATGGAGGAAAAGTCGGTCACTTGAGCGGGACGAGCGTGAGGAATTCTCCGGGCTCAAGGTCGAGCGCCGCGGCGGTGGCACGGTCCAAGGAAACGGAGCCGTCGTCGTGTTCGATGGGTGTGCCAAGACCCGCGCGGAAATCGAGGGTGGCGCGGGCGAGGAGGAACAGATTTCCGCCGGCGGTGGTGGCGGTGGCGCTGCGCAGGCGCGCGGTGCGGGCGGCGCGGATCGTCCGGATGTTCTTGGTGGCCACGCGAAGCTGCGGGCCCGCGTCGAAGATATCGACTTCCGATGTCCGCTCGAACCCCTCGGCGATGAGCATCCGGAGCGCGGGCTCCGTGTGCGCGTGCACTCGCCCGATCACGGCCTGGACCGCAGGGGGCAGGAGGGGAACGTAGATGGGATGATCGGGCATCAAATCGGCGATGAACGCCTTGTCGCCGAGCCCGCTGAGGAAGTCCGCCGCGTAGAAATCGAAGTCGAAAAACTGCCGGCCGACGGCCTCCCAGAACGGAGAGCGACCGGTCTGGTCGATGTAGCCGCGCAACTCGGCAATGATCGTTTCTGAGAAACGCGCGGGAAACGTTCCGACGAACAGGAAACGGGCGAGGGAAAGGAGGCGGCCGGCGCCAACGCGGCGGTGATCGGGCTGAAGGAAGAGCGAACAGATTTCGGACGGACCTTGGTGCACCTCCCGGAGTTGCAGAACCGAGATCTGCTTTGTGATGCCGAGCGGGTGGTGTTCGAACTGCTCAGTCGTGATCTCGTAGCTGTAAAAGGGTTCGTAGCCGCCGACGCGAGCGGCGAGCCCGCTGGTGCCGACGATTTTCCGGGTGGCGGTGTCCTCGAGAACGAAGAGGTAGTACTCGCCGGCGGGCTTGCGCACGCGGGTGGCGAAGGCGCGAAGAGATCCGTCGATCCGGTCGCGGAGGAATTCGCTGCTGGCGGGGAGCGTGGTCAGGCCGCCGTCGATGGAGCCGGCGAGGTCGATCAAGCCGGGCAGATCGGACTCGCAGACGGGGCGGAGGAGGAGCATGGTGCGAGGGCCGCGACAGTGATGGGCGAGCGCTACACGACGATGGCACCGGTCGCGAAGCGGTGAAGAAAGAGCGCGGCGATCTGGGCCCGGCTCGCGAGGGAAGAGATCACGACGCATTCCCGACTACTGTGGAGGTGATCGCCGAGTGGGCCGACGCCATCAAGATTGGGCAGTCCCGCCGCGAACAGAAGATTTCCGTCGGAGCCGCCGCCGCTGTGCACCCAATTGGGCGCGGTTTGACCGAGGTCACGCGCCGCCTGCTGCCAGGCGGAGAAAGCAGAAATTTCGGCGAGGCCACACTCTTTGGGCGGGCGGTTGAAGCTGCCGGAGAGTTCGAGACGGAAACCGTCGCGACTATTGGTCAGCGCGGCGAGCGCATGCAGACGGGCGAGCAAGGGCTCGCGGTCGGACACGCGCGTGATGCGCACGTCGAGTTCGGATTGCGCGAAATCGGGAACGACGTTGGTCGCCGCACCTCCGCCGCGAATATTGCCGACGTTGACGAGGACGCCGGGGAGTTCGTCGGGAATTTTCGCGGCGGCGAGGAGGAACTCGGCGAGGGCGAGAATCGCGTTCCGGCCGGGATTGGGGACTTGCGCGGCGTGAGCGGAACGGCCGTGGCAGGTCGCGGTGAAACTGCCGGTGCCCTTGCGCGACTGCACCAGATCACCGGTCGGGCGCGCGGGCTCAAACACGAGCGCGAAACGATGACGTTGGGCGGCCTCGACGAACAAGGGGGCGCTGCCGTGCGAGCCGGTCTCCTCGTCGGGCGTGAGCAGGACCTCCCAGCCGAGTGCCGGCGCGCTGGAGGATTTTTCCAGCGCCTGCAGCGCGGCGAGCATGACGACGACCCCGCCTTTCATGTCTGCCACGCCGGGGCCGCGAAGTGTGCCATCGTCGGAGTGGGTGCAGGTTTGGAACGGGCTGTCGGCCTCGTAAACCGTATCGTAGTGGCCGTTGAGGAGAATCTGGCGGAGGGCATCTTGCCGCTGACGCACGCGCAGGGCGCGGGTCGTGGTGCCAGCGAGAGCTGGCTCGTCGACGATCGCCGACGGAAAGGCGCGGGTGAACGCGTCGCGCAGCGCACCGCGCATCCTTTCCAGTCCGGCGAGATTCCCGGAGCCGGAGTTGATGTTCGCCCAGGAATCGAGCAGCGCGACGAGCGCCGGTGTTTGCGCGGGCAGGGCGGTGATGGATTCGGGAAGGCTCACTTCTTTTCTGGAGTTGGGCCGTCGTCGACGATTTTGCCGTCTTTTGCCGCAACGGTACGACGTGTGACGGGGCGGTCGACCTGGAGGGTCGCGAGATCGAACGCGCTCTCCGGCCCGAGACCGATGACCTGCACGCCTCGCAGCACGAGGGGCTTTCCGGGCGCGATGACTCCGGGGGCGCGGGTGGGAACGACGAGCCAGGCCAGACCTTTCTTCTCGGTGAAGACTTTTGCGCGGGAGTCCGGTTCTATGCAGAGGGCAGTTCCCTCGTCGAGGCCGAGACCGACGAGACGGGCCGGCGCGGGATTTTCTTCGACGGAGAGGCGCGCGAGGAACGTGACCAACCGGCCGAGGCGCGCGCGGGCGGTGAAGTGGGAATCGGTGATCACGCCAACCAGCGGAGGCGCGGCGATGAAGTCGCGGCCCAGCGTGATGCTAGTGTCGAAAGGATTGCGCAGGGCCGCCTCGCTGGTGGAGGAATGTTGCAGGGCGGAGTAATAATATTGGCCGAGCACGGCGAGACCGGCGCTGGTGCCACCGAGCGGTTTGCTGGCGCGGAGGTGAGCGTTGAGCGCGGCCGCGACGGGCGTGTCTTTCCAATAGGTGACGTACTTCGACTGATCGCCGCCGGCGAGGAAGATGCCGTCAGCCTTGGCGATGATCTCGAGCACGCGCGGATCGCGGGCGGCGGAGGCATCGTTGAAACGGATGGACTCGACGGAGTCGACGCCGCCGATTTTGTTGAAAATGTAGTCGTTGTAGCCGTCCGTGCCGGAGGCGCGGAGGACCACGATGTCGCCGCCACCGGCACACGCGACAAACCACTTCCACGCGGCAGTGACGTCACCGCCGCCGCCCGAGAGAAAGAGCCCGGCGCGGGTTTTGGCCGGCGTGGCGTCAGCGGGATTGCCCGTGAGCCAATAGTCGTAGCTCGCCGCAAACAACCCGGATGTGAGGGCAGAGAGCAGGGCGACGGCAAGGCACAGGCGGCGCATGGATTAGAGTTTCACCCGACGAAGCGCTGCGAGGCTAGGTCGAAGCGGACGGTGGCGTGAGATTACCACCTTGGTGGTATCGGTTTTGGGCTGCGCGGGGTCGGACCGTGAATCAGCGTCTGCGGGCATGAATCGAATTTGCGGAACGAGTTTGGCGTTGCTGCTCGTGGTGGCGGGATGCGCGCGGAGGGAAACACCTGTGGCGGCGGGAGACCGCGATCAAATCATGTATCGGGGCAACGCGTCGGAGCCGGAGTCGCTCGATCCCTATCTCGTGCGCGGAGCGGTGGAGTGGACGATTGTCGGCGGGCTATTTGAAGGCTTGGTGACACCGGACATGGCAACACTGGAGCCGCGGCCGGGTGTGGCGGAGAGGTGGGAGGTGTCGGCGGACGGACTGCAGTACACATTTCACCTGCGAAGCGACGCGCGATGGAGCGACGGATCGCCGGTGACGGCGAGGGACTTCGAATATGGAGCGCGGCGGTTGCTGGCGCCCCGATTGGGGGCGGCGCACGCGGAGAACAATCTGTTTTTCGTGCGCGGGGCCCGGGATTACCAGGCGGGTCGGACGAAGGATTTTACGACGGTAGGGGTAAGGGCAAGAGACGAGCGGACCATCGAGATCGCGCTCGCGCGACCGACGCCGTTTTTTCTGTCGGCGCTGTACTTGTTCTTCCCTGTGCCGCAGGCGGTAGTCGAGAAGTTTGCCGCGATGGATGAGCGCGTGAACAATTGGATCCGCCCCGGCAATCTGGTGGGAAACGGACCGTTCCAGTTGAAGTCATGGCGGCAAAACCAGGGAGTCGTGCTGGAGCGCAACCCGCGCTATTGGGATGCCGCGCGGGTGCGTTTGCGGGAAATCCATTTTCTGCCGATTGAGAACGCGCCGTCCGAGGAAAATGCCTTTCGGACCGGGCAGCTGCACCTCACGAGTTCGGTGCCGTTGAACAAAATTGCCGTCTATGAACAGGAGCGGCCGGACGCGCTCAAGGTGGTCGATGACCGGGGAATTTATTTTTACGCGTTCAACGTGGCGAAACCACCGTTCAATGATCGCCGGGTGCGGCAGGCGTTGTCGCTCGCGGTGGATCGCGAGCGGCTGACCCGGCAGGTCATCAAGGGCGGCAAGCAGCCGGCGTGGAATTTCACTCCGCCCGGCACGGGTGGCTATTCGGCACGGGGACGGCTGGCCTTTGATCCGGAGTGGGCGCGGGCACTGTTGCGGGAGGCGGGCTTTGAGGGCGGAAAAAATTTCCCGGCGGCAGAGCTGCTGGTGGACTCGCGCGAGCACCACCGGGTCATCGCCGAGGCGGTGCAGCAGATGTGGCGGCAGCATCTCGGGCTGACGGTGGCGTTGCGGAATGAGGAGACGCAGGTGCTCAATGCGTCGAAGCGCCAGATGGATTTTCAGATAGTGCGGGGCTCGTGGAACGCGACCACCTACCAGGATCCATTTTACTTTCTTGGCGCGTGGCAGACGGGCGGACTCTACAACGAGTCGAAGTGGTCGAACCTGGAATTCGACCGGATGATCGACGCCACGTGGACGGTGGACGCGGCGGGGCGCGAGGCGGCGTTTCAACGGGCGGAGGAGATTTTCCTGGAGGACGTTCCGGCCATCCCGCTCTTTTTTTCCACCCAGACGATGCTGATGAGTCCGAGCGTGAAGGGCTGGCAGCCGCGGCCGTTTGCGGATCGCCGGCTGAAGGAAATGTGGTTGGAGCGATAGCACCCACGTCGCGCGCCTTGACGTCGTGCGGCCGGGCGGGCGAGCGTGCGGCATGAAAAAGACGCACGGGCGGAAGGCGGAGCCACTCCCGCCGGAGGCGTCGCTGTTTCCCCTGCACGCGGCGTTGGAAGTCGAGGACCTGGGACGAGCGGTGTTGCCGTTGCTGCGAGCGGCGTTTGCCCCGACGGTGCGGGCGACGCTCTTTCTCGGGCATTTTGAAATGCGCGAGGCGCGGCGGGTGTTCACGGACCCGCCGATCGCGGAGGCGACCGAGTGGTACAAGGAACGCGGCCGGATCAATCCCTTCACGCCGTATATCAGCGCGCACCGGCGAATCACCCACTACCGGTTTTCTGATGTCGTGGGATTACCAGAGAAATTCCGGGCGACTGAGTTTTATCGGCGCTTCGCCAAGGCGGAGGGCTGGGCGGACGGGATGTCCGGGCTGTTCTGGCGCGGCGATCAGGTGAAGGCGATGTTCAGTGTGTACCGCGGGCCGGGTGGTCCGGAGTTTGGGGCGGCCGACGTCGCGCGGTTGCTGGAATTGCGTCCGTATCTTGAGGTGGCGATCGACCGGGTGCAGTTGCTTCATGCCGAACGCCTCCATCGACGGGTGTTGGAGGAATTCAACCGACACATCCCGCTTGGATTGATGCTGCTCGACTGGGAGCTGAACCCGGTCTTCACGAACACCGAGGCGGTGAAGGAATGTGCGGTGTGGTGTCATGGACCCGGGGTGGCGCGCGGGCTGATCACGCGGGACCGCCTGGAATTGCCGGCGTCGATTCGGGCGGTGTGCGAACGGATTCGCGGGGAAATTCTTCACGCGAATGCAAAGGACCGGCCAAAGTTTGCCCGGGCGTTGGAGCGTCTGGCGCATCCGACGATTCCGGATCGCCTAGCGGCGGTGTCAGCGGTGAACGCCTCCGCGGGCCTGCTCGCGACGCCGGGATTTTTGGTGGTGCTGGAAGATCGCAGCCTCGAGCGTCAGCCCTCGGCGCGCGTGCCTTTGGAAAAGCAGCGATTGTTGTGGGTGCTCACGCCCAGCGAACGCGAGGTGGCGCTCTTGATTTGCGAAGGATGCTCGAATGCGGAAGTGGCGCGGCGGCTGAAGAAGAGCCCCCTCACGACCAAGAAGCAGCTCACGTCGATTTTCGCGAAACTGAAGGTGCCGTCGCGCGGTCGGCTGATGGCGCTCTTGCGGTGACGTCCGCGACCAAACGACGACGCGGCCGTTACAGGCTCCAGCGCACGCCAAAGGTCGCGGCCCAATCGGCGTACTCGTTGTAGTCGAGACGAAGGTTGGCGTCGCCGTTGTAGCCGTGGCGCGGGGCGCTGAGCGCGTTCTGGATTTCCGCGTAAACGGTCCAGCGGCGGAAAAATTTGTAGCTCGCCGTGAGGTCGAGTTCGGTGCTCGGCGCCTCAAAGCGGGCAAGCGCATACGGATTGTCGGTCGCCAGTTCGAAGACGGTGCGGGTGCGGCGGTGCGCCGAGGCGCGGAGTCGGACTCCGCCCTTGTCGTAGTAAACGCCGGCGTTGATCGTGTCCTTCATCTGGTCGAAGAGGGGGATCTTCAAGCCGGCGAGCCGTGGGAGACCGGTGTCGAGCGATGAGTCGGTGTGGGTGAGGTTGACGGTGATGCCCAGTCCATCGAACGGTGCGGGCAGAAAGCGCAGTGGTTGGTCGAACGCGAACTCGACGCCGGTGAGCTTGCCGCCCCGGGCATTGCGCTCCTGCGTGATCTGGGTGTTCGGATCGCCTTCGAAGAGTTCGCGCTGCGTCGAGCGATAGACGTTGTTTTTGTAATCCTTGTGGAAAACCCCAAGCGAAACGTACCCCGTGCTGCCGAGATAATAGTCGAACGAGAGATCGTAGTTGCGCGAGGTGACCGCCTTGAGATCGAGGTTGCCCCGGCTCACGGTGTCGCTCGTCGTGGAGATCGTGGCGCGGGGATTCAGCTGATTGAACGTGGGGCGCGCGATCGACTCGGTGTAGGCGGATCGGAGGACGAAATTCCGCGATGCATCATAGCGGAGGTGGACACCCGGCAGCACTTGGGAGTAGTCGCGCGCAGGTTGGATCCGGCGCGGGGTGCCGTCGATGACCGCCCAGGTCTTGAACGTGGTTGTGGTGCGCTCGGCACGCAGACCGGCGAGCAGGGTGAATTTCCCGGACTTGAACTGGCCCTCGGCGTAGCCCGCGGAAACGTCTTCCCACGCCTGATAGTCGCCGAGCTGGCTGTTGAGTGCGTTGGTCGTGAGCGGAGTCACCAATCCGCGGGAGATGAGGAGCTCGCCCGTCGCCAAGACTTTTTTCGGATCGAGGAAGTAACCGTAATCGTAGTGACCATCGGCGGTGGCCCCGTTTTTCACGCCATAGTCGGCGAGGACGGACGGGATGTCAGGCTGCCCGGTGTAGCCAAGAATGCTCCAGTTGGCGTTCTGGTTGAAGGAGCGGACGATCTCGTCGCGGTCGCGCGACTTGGTGCGGAATTTTGCCCCGACTTTGAACCAGCCCGGCAGGCCGGCAACGATGGCCGACCGCCTTGCGTCGAGGGCGGCGTTCCATTCCTCGTCGGTGTAGTTGCGCGTCCCGCGGATCAAGTTCCGCATCGTGTAGGCGCCGGCGAGTGCAGGGGTGAGCCGATCGAGCGTGGTCGTGACGACGGGGAAGCGGGCGTTGCCGGGCGTGATGACGTAGCCGTTGGTGGAGGTGGCGCGTTGGAATTGCGCCTGAATTCCCGAGTCGAGGCCGCCGTCGAACTCGCCGCGATTGTAGCCGACGAGGCTGGTGACGGTGAATTCCCCCAACTTCGATTCACCGTCGAACATGAGCGTGCGCGTGTCCTGACGCTCGTCGAAGTCGCGGACTTCCTTTCGGACGGTGTTGTTGGGCGAGGCGATGCTGGTGTAGGTGTCGCCGGTGACCACGGGCGTGCTGACGGTGTTCGTGGCGGTGACGGAGAGCGGGAAGAAAATCTGCTGACGCTGGCGCCCCCGGTTCGTGTCGCGCGTGTTCATGCCCGCGTAAAGGCGCAGCTTGTGCTCGGGGGACGGCCGGAACTCGAGTGAACCGTTGACGCCGCGGCTGGTCATGTCGTCGAAGAAGTGCTGAAGCACGAACGAATCCATGAGAAACGGCGAAGCGGCTGTGCCGGCTCCGTTCCAACCGGTGGTGCTGTTGCGCTGCTTGACGAAGGCGCGGTCGCGGTAATTGGCGGAGAGCGAGACGCCCCATTGGTGGGTTGAGCCGATGAGGTCCGAATAGGTGACGGCGGCCTCCCGGGTGGGGTTGTTGTGCGGATAGTTGGAGTAGTCGGCGAGAATCGAGGAATAACCCAGCGCGGCCTTCACCGACGCGGTGCGGCCGTCGCGGCTGAACGCGCTGCGCGTCTTGATTTCCACGGCGCCGCCGAGGGAGTCGGCGTCCTGATCGGGGCGCAGCGCCTTGGTGACCTCGATCTGATCGGCAACATCGGAAGAGATGACGTCGAGCGGTACGCGGCGCGTGGTGCCGTCGAAATCGGTG
Organism: Opitutia bacterium; assembly: GCA_947474365.1. Taxonomy (GTDB): domain Bacteria; phylum Verrucomicrobiota; class Verrucomicrobiia; order Opitutales; family Opitutaceae; genus ER46. The sequence continues at coordinate 82,263 of CANJIU010000031.1, forward strand.
ATGTTCACCCGCATGCCGTTAACCGTGACGGCGTTGAAATCGGCGCTCATCCCGCGGACGGTGACGTAGCGGCCCTCGCTGCCGCCGGTGTCACGATCCGTTTCGACGGTGACGCCGGGCAGTCGTTTCACGGCGTCGGCGATGTTCTTGTCGGGAAACTGACCGGAGAAATCGGCGGAGACGATCTGGGTGAGGTTCTGCGCGGCGCGCTGCTGGTTAAGCGCGCGGGCCTGGCCGGTGCGGGTGGCTTCGACGGAGACCGCGGCGAGCGTGAGGGTATCATCACCGAGCGTGAGCGCCAGCCGCACGGGTGCGGCGGGCGGAGCGGGCAGCGTGATGCTTTGGGTTTTTGGTGGCAGGCCGAGGTAGTCGAGGGCGAGCGAATACGTGCCCGGCGGCGCGTTGAGCGTGAATTCACCGTTGGTATCGGTGACCGCCCGGAGCGCATCGGCGGTGGAGGTGGAGGACGTCAACGTGATGGAAACGCCGCGGAGAACCGATTGCGTGGCGGCGTCGGCGACGCGACCGGTGAGGGTGGCCGTGGCGCCTTGTGCGATGGCGTCGACGGTGGCCGCGCAAAAAGGCAGGACGAAAACGGGAAGCAGTCGGAAAACGAGCCGGAGGGCGCGGTGGTACATGGTGGAGCTAGAGTAGCAGGAAGCCCACCGGGTGCCGTACCACCAAGGGAGTATTCGGGGGCGAACGAATTTCACGGCGACCGAGCGGAATGCGGCAAGGGAAGGGAGGTCGGTCGTCCGACCGGCTCGATGCACTCTGGAGGGGCGGTATTAGACGGGAGGAGGAGCCGGAGTTCTGGGCGACGTCGTCCCGGAAAATTTCATCCGTCGGACAATGCGCGAGAGCAGCCACGGGGTGAATCGCTTGACGTAGATCCCGGCGACCTCCCAGCCTCCGACGTAAATTTCTTCCCGTCCGCGCGCGACGCCGCGCACGATGGCGGCGGCGCATTTTTCCGGTGCGATGCCCGTCCGGTGCGTGCCGTCGGTCCGACCGTTCTTTTCGCCGCGCGGGCCGACGGCGTTGTCCGAGATCGCGGTTCGCACATATCCGGGGCAGGCGAGCGTCACCTTGATGCCTTCCCGCCACACCTCGGCCCGGAGTGAGTCAAAATAACCGTGCAGTGCGTGTTTCGCCGCGGCGTAGCTCGACCGTCCCGGCGTGCCGAGGTAGCCCATTACGCTGCTCACCACGACGACGTGACCTGACCGGCGAGCGCGCATCGAAGGGAGGACGGCCTTGGTCAGTGCGACCGGCCCGAAATAGTCGACCTCCATCAAGGCTCGTTCCACTTCGGTCGAGGCGTCCGCCGCGAGCGAGCGCTGGCTCACGCCCCCGTTGTTGATCAGCACGTCGATTTGACCGCGGCGGGCGAGCACCTCGCCGACGGCGGAGGCAAAGATCTCCGGGCGTACGAGATCGAGCGGAAGCACGAGGTGTTCGTCAGGGCGTTCGCAGGTCCGGCGGACGCGCTCCAACTCATCCTTGCGGCGGCTGGAGAGCACCAGCTTCGCGCCTTCCCGCGCCAACGCCCGGGCCGTGGCCTCGCCGATGCCGGATGAAGCGCCGGTGATCCAAACGACTTGGGCGGCGAACGTCACGGATTACGGCGCTGAACGGCGTCAGCAGGCATACACGCCGCCGTTGATGTCGAGCGTGGCGCCGGTGATGAAACCGTCGAACTCGCTCGCGAGAAACACCGCTGCCCGTGCAATATCGTCTGCGTTGCCGCCGCGCCCCAGCGGGATTCCGGCGACCGTGGCGCGAGCCGCCTCGGGTGTCGTGTGGGTGTTGTGAAAACTCGTCCCGAGAATCAAGCCAGGGGCGAGTGCGTTGACGCGGATGCCCTGCGGACCGAGTTCGGTGGCGAGTGCGCGCGTGAACGTCAGCACGGCACCTTTGGCAGTGGAGTAGGCGAGGGAGCCGGTGTGGCCGCCCTTGCGTCCGGCGAGGGAGGCGAGGTTGACGATGCTGGCGCCTCCGCCGCTCTTCGCCGCCGCCGCGAGGTGCGGCAACGCGGCCCGCGTGGTCTTCCGCATGCTGCCGAGGTTGAGCGACATCGTGCTCGCCCAGAAATCGTCGGTCGCATCGGCGAAGGTGCGCCGCGCGATCAACGAGCCGGCGTTGTTGATCAGGATGTCGAGGCCGCCGAGAAACGTCACCGTCTCCGCCACGAGGCGGTCGCACTCATCGGTTTCCGTCAGATCGCCACCGACGGTGACGCAACGCCGGGCGAGGCGGGCCGCCTCGTCGACGAGGGACTGCGCCGCCTCGCCGCTGCTCCGATAATGCACAACGACGTCGCAACCGGCACGCAGCAATTGCTGGCTGATGGCGAGTCCGATGCCTTGGGCGCCGGCGGTCACCAGGGCGCGTTTGCCGAGAAGTTTGTTCATGGGGAAGAACCGCGACGCTTGCGGGATCCAGCCGCGCGTCAATGCCCGGCCGTCAGCGGTTGAGCCACCAAATCGTCGCGTTGAGGACCGAGGCAAACGTGACCCACGCGACGTACGGGACCCACAGCGCCCCCGCCACTCGATCCGCCCGCCAAAACCGCACCAACGCGACAACCAGCAGGCTCCAGAGCCCGGCGATGTCGACGAGCGCGAGATCGGGCCGCCGCAGACCGAAGAAGCACACGGACCAAAGGGCGTTCAATGCCAACTGTGCCCCATAGAGCCGCAACACACCGCGGGCGGCGGCGCCCGTTTGATTGCGCCACACACGCCACGCGGCGATCGACATGGCGATGTAAAGCATGGTCCAGACCGGACCAAAGATCCAACTGGGAGGATTCCACGCGGGTTTCACCAGGGTCGGATACCAGGTGGCGACGTTTTTGATGGTCGCCGCGGAGCCGATGCCGGAGGCGATGAATGTCGCGAACAGAAACAGTGCGAGAGCAGGGTAGCGCGGACGTGTCATTCGTTGGGTGGACCGCACCCAACCCGACAGGTTCGTGACGATCCGTCGAGAATTCAAGGATTGGCTAGCAGCCTGTCGGACTTAGGAAGTCCGATCTGGGGCAAACGAATGTTGGCCGAACGGAACCGACAGGCTGCTAAATGAAAATGCCTGGGGCATTTTCGCGGATCGTGTGCCGGTCTGTTCGAAATATATTTGTAATAAGATGACA
>CANJIU010000032.1 GCA_947474365.1 Opitutia bacterium
AAAACCCGTCCCTCCCGCCGTGCTCCGCACGGCGCTCAGCAGCCCGTCAGAGTTGGGCCTCCCGTCGCCGGAAAAATTTTGGAAAATCACCCCCAAGCCTGATTTTCCAAGTCCGACGGGCTGCTAGATTTTCTCCACGCCGATCCCGGGTCGGTCGGGCAGGGTGATTTTTCCGTCGACGATTGTCGCGCCGCGGAAGCAATCGTTCTTGATCAGCACGGCGCCGTCGAGGTCGGCCCAGTCGACGAGTGGGGAGAGTTGCGCGGCGGCGGAGATGGCACAGGACGTTTCCGTCATGCAGCCGAGCATCACCTTCAGGTCGAGGGCGCGGGCGAGGAGGATCATCTGGTGGGCTTCGCGCAGGCCGGTGCACTTCATCAGCTTGATGTTAACCCCGTCGAAGGCGCCGTGGCATTTCTTCACGTCGGCCAGGCGCTGGACGTTCTCATCGGCGATGAGCGGCAAGGCGCTCCGGCTGCGCAGCCACGCAGTGTCGTCGATCTGTTCCTTCGGCATCGGCTGCTCGATGAAGACGACATTGCGCGCCGCCAGCCACTCGATGAGGCGCACCGCTTCCTCGCGATTCTTCCAGCCCTGGTTGGCGTCGACGGTAATCGGTTTGTCCGTCACTGCGCGGATGGTCTCGATCATCATCCGGTCGCTCTCGGCGCCGCGGCCGAGTTTCACCTTGATGATCTTGTAGATGTCCGCCTCGCGGGTCTTTTGCCGCACCATGTCCGCCGTATCGATGCCGATGGTGTAGGAGGTGACGGGGGTCTTGGCGGGATTGAGCCCCCAGATGCGGTGCCACGGGGCGCCGAGTTTCTTTCCGATCCAGTCGTGCAGTGCGATGTCGATGGCAGCCTTGGCGGCGGTGTTGCCCGGTGCGAGGGCGTCGAGGGCGGGAAGCAGTTCCTCGAGTTGAAACGGATCGGAAGCCTCCCGCAGGGTCGCGGTCGCCCGGTCGAAAAACGCCGCCGCCGTCTGCTGGCTCTCGCCCAGATAAGGCGGCATTGCGGCCTCACCGTAACCGACGACGCCCTCGTATTCGACCTCGACGAGCATCGCGGGCGTGGTCGTGCGCGTGCTCGTGGCGATGCCAAACGCGTGTTTCAGCTCAAGGGTGTAGGGTTGGTGGCGAAGATTCATCCGGGTGGTTTCCAACACCGATTGCAGGGTTGGATTGCGATGCAATCCGGGATTCCGACGCCCAGGCAATCGTCCGATCCCCCTTCCGTGCACTCCGCTACTTCGCCACCGTTTTCTTACCGATGATTTGATACACCCCGCGCTCGAAGGCGTCGTACAAGGCGAGCGCCCGCGGATCGGAAAAGGGCAGAAACTGCATCAGAATCACGCCGGCGACACCGGTCGCGGGATCGACCCAGAAGTAGGTGTTGTTGATCCCCCCCCAGCTCAGGCTGCCGGCGGCGCGTTTTCCGGCCACGTGGTCGCTCGTGATTTGAAAACTCAGCCCCCACTTGTCGCGCCCGTCGGCGACAAATTGGAAATCCGCGCTCATCTCCGGCAGAGCGCTCTTGAGCGCGTGAACTCCGACGTCGCCGATTTGGTTCCGCCCCATGAGGGCAACTGTCTCGCGCGCGAGGACGCGCGCCCCGTCAAGCTCGCCGTTGTTAAGGATCATGCGCAGGAAGCGCAGGTAGTCACCGGCGGTGGAGTACAACCCGCCCCCGCCGTTGAAACTGGTCAGGATTTTGGGCGCGGTGCGCGGACGCTCCTCGAATGACCCGTCGGTGAGGCGGCGGTGGAGGTTGACGATGCGGCCGTGCTTGGGGGCGGGGACGTTGTAGCTCGTGTCCACCATCTGCAGGGGCCGGAAAATTCGGGCCTGAAAATAATCTTCAATGGTCTGCGACGACAACGTCTCCACCAGCCGCCCAACCCAGTCGATGCCCGTGCCGTAGAGCCAGTCGGTGCCCGGCTCAAAGAGTAAGGGCCCCGCCTCATAGTGCTCGCCGTCGCGCGGCTTGAAGTCGCGCAGTGTCGCGCTGGTAAACCCGTAGCCGAGGCCGGAGGTGTGGGTGAGAAGGTGCCGGACGGTGATCACCCGGGTGGCCGGCCTCACCTTGTAATCGCGCGTGGCGGCGTCGAATGATTCGAAAATCACCGGATGCGCGAGTTGCGGCAGATATTTTGCCGCCGGGTCGTCAAGGGAGACACGGCCGGCTTCGACCAGCTGCATCAGGGCGACCGCTGTCACAGCCTTCGTCATCGATGCGATGCGAAAAATCGCATCGGTGCCCAGCGCCCGTCCACCCGCAGTCTCGGCTCGGCCAAAGGCGCCCTGATAGACGACCCCGAGGCGATCACCCGCCATCGCCACGACGCCCGGGACGTCCTTCCGATCGACCGCAACCTGCAGGACTCCGCTGAGAGCCGTTTCAGTTTCATTCTCCACAGGGCGAGTCGGCTGGGCAGGGGCGATCATGGGCAGGCCGATCACGGCGAGGAGAAGAATGTGACGAGAGGTGGAAGTTTTCATCGCAGGTTGCAACCGGGGTGTGCCGATTCCCGCCTGATCCCGGGCCGGGTGGGTGCCAGCAAACACACGGCAAACCACGGGCCAACCAAGAATATTGGTCGGGGAATCACGAGAAACGACCCGCCCGGCCAGACTAAGGCTTCCCTCAGGCCGGGCTAAGAACCATGCAATCTGCTGCATTATGGGTTTGAGGTGATGCAAGGGAAATGACGAAACTGTCCGCGATGCTCCCCACCGCGACGCTCACTCTTTGTCTGGCCGCCGCCACCGGAGACACGAGCTGGGCCAGTTCCACCGCGCTTTTCCTCGGGTTCGTGGCCATCGGATTGCTCGTCTGGCAACTTTCGCGCACGCAGCAGCAATACGCCATGGAACTGGCGGAACAGTCGCGCCTGGTGGCGGAGGAACAGGAAAAAACCGCCCGCGCCCGGCAGGAAAAGGAGGCCATGTCTCGCGAAAGCCAGGCCAAGAGCGAAATGCTCGCCACCCTGAGCCGGGAAATTCGTTCCCATCTCAACGGCATCATCGGTTCGGCGGATCTGATGCTGGACAACACCCTCAAGCCGCAGCAGCGCGAGCATCTCACCACCCTGCGATCGTCCGCCGAGTCCCTCCACCAGTCGCTCAACGACGTACTGGATTATTCCAGCATTGAAACCGGTCAGATCCGGATTGCCGTTTCGCCGTTCGATCTCCGCCAGCCACTCATCGAGGCGGTGGAAACGCTTTGTCCGCTCGCCGTGCTCAAGGAATTGGAACTCGTCATGATCATCGCGACCGACGTGCCGACGATTGTGGCGGGTGACGCCCCGCGCCTTCGCCAGATTCTGGTCAACTTGATGTCGAATTCGGTGAAATTCACCCCGAGCGGCCGCGTCGTGCTGCGAGTCGAATTACACCACCGCACTGGCGGTGGCGCGACCACCCCGCCCGCGACCTGGCTGCGCTTCAGCGTGAGCGACACCGGCGCCGCGATACCCCCGGAACTGCAGGCGACAATTTTCGATCGTTCGGCGGAGGCAGACTATAATTCGCCGCGCCGCTTCGGTGGTTCCGGACTTGAGCTCGTCATCAGCAAGCGCCTGGTGGAATTAATGGGCGGTCAGATCGGGGCCAAGAGCCTGCCCGAGGGCGGCACGGAATTCTGGGTGCTCCTCGCCCTGCCGGCCGATCGGGCGCCGAGCCCACCCGCTCCCCGTTCGTCGGAGGATTTTCACGTCGTGGTCCTCGACGATCTCGCGGCCTCCCGGATCGCCGTTTCGTCGATGCTCACCCGGCTCGGAATCGATCAGGATGCCACCGACACCGTGCCTGACGCCGTCGGTCTGCTGCACGATGCGGTCGAGGCCAAGGCCCCGCTGCGCGTCCTGCTCGTCGACGAAACGGTCGCCCTGGAGCGCGGCGCTGAACTTGCCGCCGCCTTAAACGAGGACGCCGACATCCGCTCCACGCGCGTCGTGCTGATGTCCTGCGACCCCGAGCGCACCGACGTCACGGCGCTGAAGTTTCCCGTGGCCACCGTGGTGCGCAAACCGATCCTGCGGACCGAGGTCCTGCTCGATGCGATGCGCCCCACGCGCGAGTCCGCGATCGCCAAGGAAACAGGTTCCCGCACGCCGTTCGACGCCAGTGCCAGTGTCCGCCGCGGCCCCCATGTGCTCGTGGTCGACGACGACACCATCAGCCGCTCCGTCAGCTGCCAGCTGCTGGAACGGCTCGGTTGCGTCGTGGAGGCTGCGATGAGTGGCATCGAAGCCGTCGAGCGCGCCGCCAGTTCGAAGTTCGAATTGATTTTCATGGACTGCCAGATGCCGGAGATGGACGGCTTTGAGGCGACGACCAAGATCCGCACTTCCGCCGGCAGCAAGGCGCCGCCGATCGTGGCGTTGACCGCCAACATTTCCGGTTCGGATCGCGAGAAATGTTTTTCCGTCGGCATGTGCGACTTCGTCAGCAAGCCCGTCAACAAGATGGAACTGGCCCGCGTATTGAAGCGATGGGCGTCAACCAAAGCGACCGGCGCCAAGTAGGCGCCTGATCCGAATGCAGCCGCAGCCACGGGCGGTCCGAGGGCATCCCACTTCTGGAAAACGCAGGAAAAGCCACCGGCTACACGTGTGAGCTCACTGGAGTGGTGCCGCCCTCGTCGCCGGAAGAACGCGACGGGCCGTCGCCCCCAATCTTCAGAGACTGAGTTCCGCCCATCTCGTCCGATCACCCGACGAATCCTTGCTTCTCGAAACGGGCGTGCTCTAGGTTTCATTCTCGTCCGAATCACCCGCCCCGCGATTCGTCGGTCCGACCGCCATCCCACAGGCACCGGCCTGCTTTCACCCCCCCCCCAACCCACGAACACGTCCGTTACCCTTCTGCCACGATGTCCATTCATCGGATCCCGGCCACACTCTGCACCCTCTTGCTCAGCCTCACCGTCGCCTTCGTCCAGGCTGCGGACGGAACGTCGCCCACCGGAACGGTCACCGGCCGGGTCCAGAATGTCGGCACCGGCCAATACCTGAACAACGCCCGCGTTACGCTGCGCGGGAGCGATCGCACCGTCTTCTCAGATGAGTCCGGCACTTACCGCCTGACGGCGCTGCCGGCCGGGCCGGCGGTGCTGGACGTCTTCTATACCGGTTTGGATCCGCAGGAAGTCGCGGTCCAGGTCCTGCCCGGCGAGACGATCGAGCACCATGTCGACCTCACGAGCGTCGCGCGCTACGGCAAACCGAATGGCGCGGTGCGCCTCGCCGCCCTTGTGGTCAAGACGGGACGGGAAACCGACGACGACGCCATCGCGATCAACGAGCAGCGCTTTGCCGCCAACATCAAGAACGTCATCTCCGCCGGTGCGCTCGGCGACGTCACGGACGGCAACGTTGGCGAGTTCCTGAAGTTTCTCCCTGGCATCACCGCCGAATACGACGCCGAGTCGGGCGCGTCCGTGTCGTCGGTGGCCGTGCGGGGATTTCCCACCAGCATGGCCGTCGTATCCGGAGACGGGATGCAGATGGCCAACACCGGGAATCCGCAGGGCAGCTCCCGGGTCTTTCAGTTCACCCAGGTGTCGATCAACAACCTCTCGCGCCTGGAGGTGACCAAGGTTCCGACGCCCTCGACCCCGGCGGACTCCATGGCAGGTTCGATCAACATGGTGAGCAAGAGCGCGTTTGAGCGGAAAAACGCGCAGTTGCGCTACAGCCTCAGTCTCGCCGCCAACAATCCGTACCTCGACCTGCAGAAATCACCGCACACTCCGGACAAAAACGTCTACAAGGTGCGACCGAGTGCGTCCTTCGACTACACGCTGCCCGTCACAAAGAACTTCGGCCTTGTGGTGACCGGCCAGATCCAAAACCGGTACATGTGGCAGCAGCTCGCGGTGAAGCCCTACGCCGCGGCCGGCGCCGGCACCACGGCGTCGTTCGCGCGGCCGTTTCTCCAGCAGTTCCAGCTGCCGAGTTCCCCCCGCCTCAACGCCCGCAGCTCCGCCGGCCTGAAAGCCGACTGGCGCGTCACCCCGAGCGGCGTGCTCTCGTTCAGCGCCGAGGCCAGCCGCTTCGTGTCGGACCGGTCATCCACCGCCGCGCTGTTCGACACCGGCACGAACGGCGCCTCGACCGTGGCGGGTGGCACGCCGCTCAGCTACGGCGAAAACTTTACGCGCGGCGCGACCGGCCGCGGCTCGGTGACGCTGATGGGGCAGCACGCCTCGGTGCGACACCAGCTCGACACCCGGGCGACCAGCGTCCGTCATCGCTTCGATAACGGTGACTGGCGGATTGAAAGCGGCGTCGGCCTCTCCCGCTCCGAGGGCGGCTACCAGGACACCATTCACGGGCGTTTTCGTACGCTGGGCATCGCGATGAAGGTGCCGGTGCGGGTGACGTTGGCGGACGTCAACGAGGACCGGCCGCAGACGTTGCAGATTTTCGACAACGCCAACCAGCCGGTCGATTTCTACAATCTGGAGAACTACCGGCTGAACACCGCGAACTCCACCCCGCGCTACATTTGCGACGAAATGCTGACCGCCAAACTCGACGTCCGGAAGAGCCTCACATTTCTGCCCTTTCCCGCCGCGCTCCAGATCGGCGCCTCGGACCGGGTGCAGAGCCGCGACGTCCGGCGCGAGAGCATCAATTGGACCTACAACGGCCCCGACGGCAACGCCGCCACGATTGATTCGCCGGCGGTGTATGGGATGAAAACGTACATCAACCAGCCGGAGAGCTTCGGCTTCCGGAACATGCCCTGGGTCTCCGTCTACAAGGCGTGGGATGCCTTCCGGGCCAATCCGATCCTGTGGTCCAAAACGCCGGCCCAGGTGGTCGCCGAAGAGCTGTTTCGGATCACCAACTCCGAGTGGCTGCAGGAGGGCGTGTCCGCGCTCTACCTGCAGACCGAGCTGGGGCTCTTCCATAACCGCCTGAAGATCCTGACGGGGGTGCGCTACGAAAAGACGCGCACCAAGGGCCAGGGTCTGGTCACCGATCCGAACGCGGTCTGGCTGCGCGATCCCGACGGCACCTACGCCCACACCGCGGCGGGGGCGCGCATTCGCCGGCCCGAGGCGGGCACGGTGGGATCGATGGCCGAGTTGCTGCTCACCCGCAAGGAACGCGGCTATCTCGCGAACCGGACCTACGACGGCACGTACCCCAGCGTGCATGTGACCTACAACGTCCGGGAAAACTTCCTCGCGCGCGTGGCCTTCGCCCAGACGTACGGCCGGCCCGACTTCACCAACATCGTGCCGAATTCAACCATCGACGAATTCGATCTGGAGGGCGTCGCCGTCGATCCCACCCAAATTCACGGACGGATCAACATTCGCAACACCGGCCTCAAACCCTGGTCGGCGGACAACTACGATCTTTCCCTCGAATACTACACCGACCAGGGCGGCCTGTTCAGCGCAGGCGTGTTCTACAAGGAGATCCGTGACTTCTTCGGCAGCACGGTCCGGGTCGCAACCCCTGCCAACCTGCAGGAAGTTGGACTTGGCCCGGAGTATGCCGGCTGGGAGTTGACAACCCAGTTCAACCTGTCCGGCCTGGCCCGCGTGCGCGGCGCCGAGTTCAATGTCCGGCACTCGCTCCGGCCGCTCGGGGGATGGGGCCGGTACTTCCAGGTGTTCGCCAACGCCACCAAGCTCGAACTCGCGGGCGACCAGTCGGCGAATTTCAGCGCCTTCATCCGGGAAAGCGCCAATTGGGGCGTCACGTTCAGCCGCAATGCCCTCACGCTGCTCGCCAAATGGAATTACCGGGGACTGCAAAAGGGCGCCCCGGTCGCGGCCGTCAACGGCTACCAATACAGCGAGGCCCGCACCACCCTCGACGTGAATGCGGACTACCAGCTCCGAAAAAATCTCTCCCTCTACCTGAACGCCCAGAATGTGCTCAACATTCCCGAGGTCCTGCTGCGCTACGGCCCCAATACCCCGGGCTACGCCCGTCGGTATCAGATCACGACCTACGGCGTGCAGCTCACCCTGGGCGTCAAGGGCACGTTTTAGCGCGGATATTTCGTCGCGGCTTGCGGATGAAATCCTCCTGAGGCGGACGAACGCGACTTGGGCGTCGCGCCCCCAGAAGGACCAACGGTGGGCATTCGGGGACCGGCCACGCGGACTTTGAGTTGACAATCCGGGCCTCCCTCGCGGCTCTGGGAGAACTCAAAAACATGTCCACTCTCTCCGCCCTTTCCGGTATCCGCGTCGTCGATTTCAGTCACGTTTACCAGGGGCCGGTCGGCACGCAGATCCTGGCCGACTACGGTGCCGACGTGATCAAGGTGGAGCGGCCCGATGCGGGCGACTGGAGCCGGCGCTGGGGACCCTTTGTCCACGGAGTCAGCCTGCCGTACGCGGGCCTGAACCGCAACAAACGGGCCTTCGCCGTCAACGTGAAGAGCCCGCGCGGCAAAGAGGCGATTCGGGCGCTCATCGCCACCGCCGACGTGGTGGTCCACAATTTTCGCGCCGGGGTGATGGAAAAGCTCGGCCTCGGTTACACGGATCTCGCCGCCCAACACCCACGCCTGATCTACGCGTCGTCGGGCGGCTGGGGCGACCACGGTCCTTCAGCGGACCGCGCCCGCGGCGGACACGATCTCATGGCGCGCGCCGAGGCCGGCTGGTTCACCCAGCCGGACCCCGCGAAGCCGCCGTTTCCCGCCGGGATCTCGGCCGACTATCCAGCCGGGCTGATGCTCATGCAGGGAATCCTCATGGCGCTGCTCGCGCGTCATCGCACCGGACAGGGCCAGCGCGTGACGACGGATCTCCTGAGCGTCGCCTTTCACGCCCACTCGTGGGAGGGACCCGCCGCAATGAATGCCGCCCGCGTCACCGAGGTTTCCGGCGTGAGCGCCAACGAGTCGATCGTCGACAAGTCGTTCGCGACGCAAGACGGCTACATCGAGATTTCTCCGGTGTTTTCCGACAATTCCGTGCGGGATATCTCCGTCGCGATCGGGCTCGGCGATCTCTCGCAACAGCCGCGCTTCGCCACCCACGCGCTGCAGAAGGAAAACGGACGCGAGCTCAACGGACTGCTCGCGGCGCGGTTTCGGGCGAAGACGACGGCGACGTGGCTGGCCGAACTCGAGCCCAAGGGCGTCTTCTGCGCGAAGGTGAACACGATCGAGGAGGCGGCTGAGGACGCGCAGCTCAATGCCAACGGCATGGTGATCGAAATGGAACATGGGCCGGCGGGAACGCTCCGCCTGCCCGGCACGCCCGTGCGCCTGCACGGCACGCCGCCGGTGCCGCGCCGCTGCGCCCCGGAGCTCGGGGAGCACACGGTCGAGATTCTACGCGAGCTGGGTTACGACGACGCGGCTTTGGCCGCGCTGAAAAGCAACGGTGCGATTCCCTGAGGGGACGTCCGGTTTTTGTAACGAGATTTTCACCGATCTCGCGGACGGCTCGGAGAGCCGCCCCTACCTTTTTCGACGCCCTCTCATCCGACGACCTCGCGGCGACACCGTTCGACATAATCGCGGGACCGATTGATCGCCGCGGTGATTTCCGGAACCGTGGGCAAGATCGGCACACCCCGCGGCGTCGGATGCATGAAGATCTCGACGTAGCCCGCGTAGCGGATGTCGGCGAGCGCCCTCACAATCGGACGGTAGTCGAGCGCACCGCCGAAACCTGGCAGTTGCTGCAGCTCAATCTCCTTCGGCACCGTCTTGTAGATGCCCTCGGAGTGTTCCTGAAAATACATGAACGGAATCTGCGCTGCCCCGAGATCGCGAATCAACGCCGGAATCTGGTCCTCCCACGCGTGCAAGTGATGCGGGGCGAAGGCGACGCCGAGGTGGGTCGAGCGGTTGAACTCTGCAAAATAACGCAGCGCGTCGGGATGATAGAGCAGCTGCTTGGCGTGGTTCTCGAGGGCGAGCGTGACGCCATTTTCCTCGGCAAGGGCGACGTGCGGCTTCATCTTTTCAATGAGCTCCTTCACCGCCGTCTTCGCCGCCGCACCCGAGACTTCGCTCGGTCCCTTGCTGCCGGTGACGATGATGCGGCCGCCGAATTTCTTCATCCACCTGATCTCCTCCGCCTGCCCGGTGGGTCCGAGGGTGTAGCTCGTGTTCACGCCGAACTTTACCTGATGTTTCTTGAGCAGGCCGGCAAAGGCCTCGTCGCCCATCGCCTTGATCTGTTCGCGCTGGTTGCCATGCACGCGGCACCAGATGTCGATCGCCTCACAGCCGGTTTTCGCCACCTCGGGCAAGATGGCCTCGAGCGGCATCTCGCCGAAAAGCGCCGAAGAGAGAACATACCGCAGCTTGAACTCCGTTTTTTTCGCGGCGTGGGCCACCACCGGCGCGGCGGCCGCGACGGCGAGGCTTTGGAGAAACTGGCGACGGGGAATCATGTGACGGGGGAGAAGCGGGTTAGCGGGAGGTCTGCGACTTTGATCCCGCAACGCGCGCGGCTTCGAGCATTTTTATCCACGGCCCAAGGTAGTGCCCATTGTCACGGTAGGTGCGGCCCGAGACGAGATTGCCGTCCACCACGCAGGCGGCGTCGACATAGATGCCGCCGCAGACCTCGAGATCGAACTGGCATTTTGCCACGGTCGCCATGCGGCGCCCCTGCACGCAGCGGGCGTAGGCGGGAATTTCGACGCCGTGGCACACCGAGGCAATCGGCTTGTTGGCGGCGAAGAAGTGTTTCGTGATCCGCACCAGGTCGGCGTCATAGCGGATGTATTCCGGGGCGCGGCCGCCGGAAAACATGATGCCGAGATACTCCTCCTCCTTCACCTCGGCAAACGGCACATCCACGTCGATGGTGTAGCCCTCCCACTCCTTGGTGATGGTCCAGCCCGGCTTCACTTCGTGCATCACCATCTGGTAGCGACGGCGCTCCGGCCCGGTGACGACGGGTTGGATGCCGGCTTCAATCAGCCGGTAGTAGGGATAGAGGGTGTCGAGCGTCTCCGCTGCGTCGCCCACCACGATGAGTGCCTTGCCGTGGAATGAAGGAGTCATACGCCGCAGTGTATTCTGCTTGTCTGTGATCGTCACTGCACGGATTAATCAAGAAACCTCAGGTTTTTCGTCACCCCTTCCGTCATGGCCTCCCGCCGTCGGCGCCCTCCCCGGGTCGCGCTCCTCGTCGAAACCACCCGCACCTACACCCGCGAACTCCTCGCCGGAGTGCGGCGCTACGTCGCAGCCCACGGCCCGTGGTCGTGCTTTGTCGAACTGCGGGCGCTGGAATCCGGCCCGCCCCCCTGGCTGAGAAACTGGGACGGCGACGGCATCCTCACCCGCACCTTCACCCAGGAAACAGCCGATCTGATCACCGCGACTGGCCTGCCGGCGGTCGAGCTGCGCGCGACCTTTCTGAAGAGCGGCCGCCCGTTCGTCGGAATGGACAACCGTTTGATCGGGCAGATGGTCGCCGAGCACTTCTTCGATCGCGGGTACCAATCCTTCGCGGTGTACAGCCTCCACACCGAGCGGTTCTTCGTGGAGCGCGTGCAGAATTTCGCTGCGACCGTCCAGGCCCGCGGAGGCGCCTGTTCGATCCTGCCCGAGCCGGTCTCCGATCGCGCGACCGACTGGGAGAAGGGCCAGGCCCGGCTGATCTCCTGGCTCACCTCGCTGCCCAAGCCGGTCGGGATTTTCGCCGCCAACGATCAGCTCGGCGTGCGCGTGCTGGACGCCTGCCAGCGAGCGGGCATTGCGGTGCCGGAGGACGTCGCCGTGGTCGGGGCCGAGAACGAGGAGACCCTCTGCGCCTTTGCCAATCCACCGCTGACGAGCGTGCGTTTCGACGGCGCGGCCGTGGGCTTCGCGGCCGCGGAACTTCTTGCGCGCATGATGCGCGGCGGCGCGCACCCGAAGGGAGAAACCTTGTTTCCTCCGAAGGGAATCGTGGTCCGTGGTTCGTCGGATGAATTCGTGATCACCGATCGCCTCGTCGCCCATGCCGCACGGATAATTCGCGAGAACGCCTGCACCGGACTCAACGTCGACGATCTTTGCCGGAAACTTAACGCCTCCCGCAGCACCCTCGATCGCCGGATGAGGGCGGCCCTCGGCCGTACGCCCAAGGACGAGATCCTCCGCGTACGTTTCCGGGAGGTCGAACGACTGCTGCGGGAAACCGACCTCACCATCGACACGATCGCAGAGCAAACGGGGTTTGCCCATAGCCACTATCTGCAGGCCGCGTTCAAAGAGGTCCATGGTCTAACGCCAGGGGAGTTTCGGCGAAAGGGAAGGCCCTGAGTCTCGGGGATTCAGCTCAAGGAGTCGTAGCGAAATCCCATCGTCATCGCATTCCCCGGCGGGCTGCCGTCGAAACCGATGACGAAAAACCTGAGGTCCCTTGCGGCAAAACCGCAGTGACGCAGTTCTCAGACAGGTTATGATCCGAGAGCGGTAACGCCGCACACTCGTGAAGGAACGACCCATCCGCACCTTTTCGCGACGCGCTCTGCTCTCGGGGACACCGTTCGCCGCCGCCGGTCTGCTGGCCAGACTCGCCTCCGCCGGGGCAGCCAACGTTCCGGGATCGATCGCCCGGCAAAACTATGATCCCCGCGAGTTCGGCGCCTTGGGTGACGGCACGACGCTCGATACCACGGCAATTCAACGTGCGATCGATGCCTGCGCTTCGGCGGGCGGCGGCACGGTGACACTGCAAGGCGGCACATTTCTCTCGGGCACACTCGTCCTCAAGAGCCACGTGGCGCTTCGTCTGGAGGGAGGCGCGCGACTGGTGGGAAGTCCCCGCATCTCGGATTACCAAGCGGCCGACATCACCCTGAAGAACATTGCCTGGGCGCTGATTTACGCGGACGGGGCGGACGGCATCTCCATCACCGGCCTCGGCAGCCTGGAATGCAGCGGCAAGACCTTCCAAGGTGAAGTCGGCCCAAGTGGCCGGCTCAAAGACCGCACACCACGCCCGGTGGTCGTGCGGTTTCGCAACTGCACCAACGTCCGGCTGGATCACTTCAAACTGCGCGACTACCCGGTGTTTGGCCTTCATCTGATCGGTTGCCGCGAGGTGGTCATCGAGGGTCTGGCCATCGACTGCGTCGTCCAACCCAACAACGACGGCATCGATCTCTGGGACTGCGAAAAGGTTTTTATCTCAAATTGCAGCATCGTGACCGGCGATGACTGCATCGCGATTTACTCCGAGCATCAGGCGTGCAGCGACATCACGATCGCGAACTGCCACCTGAGCACGCTCTGCCAGGCGGTCCGGCTCGGCCCGCACTCGATCAAAAACCTCGAACGGATCACCGTGACGAACTGCGTTATTCGCGATGTCGGCCACTCCGGGCTCTGCCTGCAGATGTGCCAGGGCGGCACGATGCAGGATCTCGTATTTTCCAACATCGTGATGGAAAACGTGGTCGCGCCCATCACCCTGCGGCTCGGCGGTTGGCAGACCGATCCGGGCATGACCTGGTCGGTGCAGGGCGACGAAGGCTGGGAGAAGGGCGTGCTGCGCAACGTCCGGTTTCACAACATCCGGGCGACCGTGCCGGCGGTCTCCATGCAGGGCACGAAGCACGAAGCGGCCTGGCGCAACGTGCCGAAACTGGCCGGCATGAAACGCTCGTGCATTCATCTTGTCGGCACACCCAGGACGACGATCGAGAACGTGGCCTTCAACGGGGTGCACGTCACGTTTCCCGGCGGCGGCACGGCGGAGGAGGGTCGGCGCCGCGACGTGCCCGAGCTCGAACGGACGTACCCCGCCTCCTACATGTTCGGCGTCCTGCCCGCCTACGGTCTCTATGCGCGTCATGTGCGCGGGCTGTCGCTCCACCAGGTGCGCTTCGACCTCGCCGCGCCCGATCTCCGGCCGGCGGTGGTGTGTGACGACGTGGCGGATCTCGAGTTGAACGGATTCAGCGCGGCCGGACATCCCGCGGCAGAAAGCCTCGTGCGGCTTGCGAACGTCCGCCAGGCCTTCATCACCGCCAGCCGCCCTCTCTCACCGGTGCCCGTCTTCGTCGCGGCGGAAAACATGGGCGAACGGGAACTCAGCCTCCAAAACAACGACCTGCGCCTGATCGGAAAATGAGCAAACTGACCCGCCGGGAATTCATCCTCACCACGTCGGCCGGCCTGACGGCTCTGGGCGGCAGCGTTCCGGTCCGCGCCGCCGCGGCACCCGGTGCGGCCGGTCGCCTCGGTTACACGCTGTACGGCATGAAAACGGTGCCGGTCCTCGAGGCCCTGGCCCATTGCGCCCGCATCGGCTACGGGAACGTCGAGCTGCCACTGCTCCCCGGATATCCGACTCAGCCTGACAGGCTGACGCCGGCGCTGCGCCGTGAAATCCGGCGGCAGGTGGCGGACCTCGGTCTGACGATTTCGGCCCTGACCTATAATATGAGCCTGACAACACCCGATGCGGGGCAGGCCAAACACCGGGACGGGATCAAACTCGTGGCGGAAATCGCCCGCGATTTGGCACCCGACCGGCCGCCGCCCATCCAGACGAGCATCGGCGGCAAGGCGGAGGAGTGGGAGTTACTCCGGGAAACAATGGCGGCGCGCTTGCGCGCGTGGGTGGAGACCGTGGGAAAGGCTGGCGGCGCGCTCGTGATCACCCCGCACGTCGGTCATGCCGTCAATTCGCCTGACCGCCTGCTTTGGCTTTATCGGCAGGCCGCGCGCCCCGAACTCGGCCTCACCTTCGACCGCAGCCATTTTGAGCTCGAGGGGTATTCGCTGGCCCAGAGCTTGCCGCCGCTCGCGCCCCACACGCGATTTGTTCACCTCAAGGACACCCAGGGCACCCCCGCCGGCTACGACTCCTTCCTGCCGGGCGAGGTTTATCCCGACTATCCGCAGTACCTGCGAATGCTGGCCGAGGCCGGCTACCGCGGCCCGCTGGTCGTCGAGGTGAGCGGGAGGATCTCCGGCAAACCCGGCTACGATCCGATCGCCGTCGCCCAAAAATGTTATGCCGCCATGTCGGACGCGCTGGAAAAGTCCGGACGCCCGAGGGGCTGAACGCCGTACCGCCGCGTTCCGCACCAGCATAAGACGCCTGACGAAAAACCTGAGGGTTTTCGCCCCATAACCGCAGTGACGAGCCCGCCACTTTCCCATAGGATGAGCCCCGGCGGGGCCACCTTTTCCTCCGTGAATGGCGTGCCCGCCTACCCCAAGAAAAAACCACTCACCCGGATGACGCCAAACCGAGATCGCACCCCATTCACGCAGCCGCGACTGGCGGCGCTCGTCTTTCTCGTCACGACCGCCGCCACGTTGTCCGCCCAGAGCACGCACCCGCCAAAGGCTTCGCCCGGCGCCAGCCGCGCAACCGCCGAGGTCGTGCAACTCTCCCCCTTCCAGGTGGACGCAAGCCAGGACCAGGGATACCTCGCCGCCAACGCCCTCTCCGGCACGCGGCTCAACTCCAGACTGGAGGACCTGAGCGCTGCGATTACCGTGATCACCAAGCAGCAGATGCTCGATACGGCGGCCCTCGATATCAACGACCTCTTCAAGTATGAGGCCGGCACGGAAGGCACCGCGGCGTTCACCAACTTCGCCGTGGGCCAGAACGGCGAGATCACCGACTCCGTGCAGCGGGATCCGCAGGCGTCAAACCGGATTCGGGGTCTCGGCGCCGCCAACATCTCCAGCAATGGTTTTCCGCAGAAGTCCGCCATTCCGATCGATCTCTACAACACCGAGGCGGTTGAGCTCAGCCGCGGGCCCAACACCAGTCTCTTCGGGCTCGGTGGCGCCTCTGGCTCGGTCAACATCGTCCGCTCCCAAGCCAATCTCCGGCGGTCGATTTCCAGTTTTTCGCTGCGCGGCGACAGCTTCGACGGCTACCGCTCAAGTTTCGATCTGAACCGCCCGCTCTTCCACGACACGCTCGCCCTGCGGCTCTCGGCCGTGTATGATTCGCGTGGATATCTCCAAAAACCCTCGGGCGAAACGACGCGCCGGCAGCAGGCCACGTTGACGTATCAACCGCTCGCCAAGACCACCGTCCGCGCCACCTACGAGCGCCTGCGCTCCCTCGCCCGCCGGCCGAATTCCGTCACGCCGCGCGATGCCGTCACCTATTGGAAATCCATCGGCAGCCCGGCGTGGGATCCGATTACCCAGACCGTCACCTATGCCGATGGACGCAAGGGCACGAGCGCGGTGGTGGACGGATTCTTCAACATCGGAGCCAGTTTCACCAACAGCCCGACGATGTATCTCGACCAGGGCGGGATGAAGCTCTGGACCTTGAACCGGCTCAGCACCACCGCGAATCCCAACGGCTTCAACTCCGCCATCGCGGCGCGGGAAAGCGGCACGCTGATCCAACGGTTGCGTGGAACCACCCTGCCCCTCTTCACGACGCCGGGAATCTCGGATCGCAGCCTCTACGATTGGGAGTCCGTGAACTTCATGGCCATCAACTATCGCAAGGAGCGCGCGGACATAAAAAATGTCCAGATCGAGCAGGAGATCTTCCGGAGCCCCGCGCATCACCTCGCGGCCCGGATCGGCTGGAACGAGGAGCGGTTTGATTCCTATCGCGTCGATTTTGTCACCGGGCTGGCAACGGTGCTATTGGTCGACGTCAACGAACGTCTCCTCGACAGCACCCCCAATCCCTTTTTCCGCCGACCGTATATCGGAGTCGCGCAACCGCAGATCATCGACCTGCCTTCCTACGACGACGTCCAGAGCTCCGACCTCGCCTACCAATATGCCCCGCGCAATCTCCCGCGCTGGCTCGGTTGGATTGGGACGCAAAAACTCGTCGCGCACGGAGAGACCCGCCGCAGCTACAGTGACAGCAACCGATATCGCGACACCGTCGTCAGCGACCACAGCTGGAGCAATCTCCAACGGCGGGCGGACGGCAATCTGATGAACCGGGTGTATTTTCGCTACTACGTCGGAGACAATCAGGGACAGAACGTCGACTACGCCCCGCCGGCAAACTACGGAGTTTCGGGCACGTACGACCTCAACTGGTTCAATGGCGCCACCAACCAATGGGTGAAGGAAGCGGCCAACCTGCAGCCGGCGGGAATTAGCCAGGGCACCACGCGGGCGCGGAGCGAGGTGCGCACGCTGTCGCTGGCGAGCCAGAATTATTTCCTCTCGGACCGAATCGTGACCACGTTTGCACTGCGACGGGACCGGCAGCGGGGACGCGACTCGAGCGCCTCGCAGGTGGATCCAACGACCGGATTGCTCGATTACTCCGGCCTGAAGACGTTTACGAACTGGGTGGGCTCGGCGGGCGATACCAAGACGGCGGGAATCGTCGTTAAGCCCGCGCGGTGGCTGCACGCATTTTTCAATCACGCTGACAGTTTCCAGACCTCGGGGGTTCAATACACGCTCCTCGGCGAGTTGCTGCCGAACCCCACCGGACGCGGGCGGGACTATGGACTCCTGTTCAACCTGCTCGGCGGGAAACTGGTCTTGAAGGCCAACCGGTACGAGACCAACCAGCGCGACGCGCGAACTGGCAATGCCGCGATCGCCGGCCGCGTGATCAGTTTCGAGACCGGCCGGAGCATCACGACGTCGGGCACGACCTTCGGGGCGCAGAACCTGGAATCGTGGGCGACGGACGTCATCACGCGTCGGTTCGCGCGCCAGGGCGTCGCCGCCTCGGCCGCGCAGATCAAGACCGAGGTCGCCAAGTTCATGCAATTGCCGGAGGGGTTTCTCGACAATGTGGTGACAAAAAATATCGGTGCGACCGACGACACCACGAGCAAGGGCCTTGAGTTTGAAGCCAACTACAACCCGACGGGCAATTGGACCTTGAAGGGAAATGTCACTTTTCAGCGGGCGATTGACGCAACGCGCTCGCCTGGAATTCAACAGTATCTCGACTGGCGGATGCCGGTTTGGACGACGGTCAAGGACGACGCCGGGATCTCGTGGTGGAACTCGACCGGAGCGGCGTCTGGTTTCAACACCGCCGTGTTCGCTCCTTACAAGCTCCTCGTGGCGAATGCCGGGAAGCCGCGCTCCCAAACCCGCGAATGGCGGGCGAACGGTCTCACCAATTACCGGTTCACCGACGGCAAGTTTAAGAACCTGTCCCTTGGCGGTGGCGTCCGATGGGAGAGCAAGGCTGCCATCGGATTTTATGGGGCGCCGCCAGACAGCGACGGCGTCATCCGGAGCTACGACGGCAACCGGCCAATCTACGACCGGGCGCGTTACTACATCGACCTGATGGCGGGCTACAACCTGCGCCTGTTTTCCGACCGGGTGCGAACCCGGATCCAACTCAATGTCCAAAACGTGCTCGAGGATGGCCGCCTGCAGGTCGTCGGAGTCAATCCGGACGGGCAGCCGTTCAATTTCCGCATCGTCGATCCGCGAAAATTCGTGCTGAGCACGACCTTCGACCTGTGAACCGGAAGCACCTACAGCCATTATTTGCAGGCCGCGTTCAAGACGGCCCATGGCCAGACAGCCGGGGAGTTTCGCCGTGCGGGTCCGCGACCGCTCGCTTGACGTCGCGACGAAAAACCTGAGGATCTGTGCGCTGAATCCTCAGTGACGAAACCCACCATTCAGGTATACTGAGAATTCTAATCCCGCTCCCGTTCCGCGCGCCTGCTCGGATCCCTAGTCCATTTGTCAGCCCACGCCTGAATCCCTCGTTTGAATTCCCACTCCATGAACCCTGCGCATACTCCCAAACTCAGCCACGGCCTCGTCGCCATGCTTCTCCTGCTGCCGTCGTTCGCCGGCGCCCAGCCCAAGCCCGCCCCGGCGTCAGCCGCATCGTCGGATGAAAGCGCCATCAAACTGGATGTGTTCACCGTGAAAGAGAACACGGCGCGGGCCTACGGCTCGTCAAATCTAGCGTCGGCGACCCGCCTGAACACCGCGGCGGAGAACGTGCCGCAGTCGATCAGCGTCATCAATGAGGCGCTACTGAAGGACATGGGCGCCTTTTCTTACGAACAGGCCGTCCGGTACACTCCCGGCGTGACCCAGCGCCAAAACGTCCAGAACGGAAGCGTCATCCGCGGCTTCATCGCCTCGAATCGCTACCGCAACGGTTTCCTCGTGCCGGGCTTCGAGACCGATCTGATCAATCTCGACCGCATCGAGATCCTCAAGGGCCCGTCGGCCTCGATCGCCGGTTCGTCCGAGTCGGGCGGATACGTCAATTTCATCACGAAGCGGCCCAAGCTCAAGGAGTCCGGTTCCGCCTCCGTCATGTTTGGCTCCCGCGCCTTCATGCGCGGCACGATCGACGCCACCGGCCCAGTCGAGGGCACCAATCTCGCCTACCGGGTCAATGCCGTCAGCCTGAGCGCCGACAGCTGGCGCGACAACGAAACGATCCGCAAGACCGCCGTCTATCCCACCCTGCTCTGGCAGGCCACCAAGAACACCCAGGTGATGGTTGAACTGGAATATTTCGACGGGCTCACCCCGAGCGGCTTCAGCACGCCCTACATCGCCCCGGTGAACACCGTGAACCAGACCGGCACCACCAGCACGTCGCAGGCCGTCGTGATTCCAGCCGGGGTGGTACCGAAATTCAAGCTGGGCCAATGGGCGCCGATGTCGCTCAACAGCAGCGGCGAACCCGGCATGGGGCAGCGGACGGATCTCTATTCGCTCTTCGCCACCGTCACCCACCAGTTCAACGACATCTTCTACGCGCGCCAGGCCGTTTCCTACTTCCGGACCAACAGCAACGCCTACCGCTCGACGGTCGCCAATTTTTTCGCCTACAACCCGAACGGCGAGATCATCTATGAGCGCAACGCCACCCGCGCCATCGGCGTCACCAAAATCCAGCGCGCCCAGGGCGACGTGGTCGGGACCGCGAAGTTCCTCCAGGACAACCTCGGCGGCACCGTCCTCGTGGGTTATGACGTTGGTCGTTCCGAGGGTGTGAATACCACCGCCACCGGCCAGATGGAGCCGATCAACATCAGCAGCCCCGTCTATGGCGTGCCCTTGCGCACCCCCCTGAACAAGACCGTGGATAATTCGACCAAGGGCGGCAGCTTCGGTTACTTCGCCAACGCGCAGGTCACCGGCCTGCAGGAACGCCTCGTCCTGACCGGCGGTCTCCGCCGCGACCAGAGCAAGGCGACCTGGACCCGCAACAACATCAACGGTCTCTACACCAACACGCCCAAGACCGCGACCGTGGAGAGTCCGATGTATGGCCTCACGGTGAAGCCGCTGAAATGGCTCGCCGCCTACGCGGTCTCCAGCGAGGCGGGGGCGGCCACCCGGCAGGTGGCGATCTTCCCCAACATTCCCCTGACGGATCCACGGCAGATTCTTCGCACCGCCACGCCGCTCACCACCAACAAGGAATTCGGCCTCAAGCTCAGCCTGCTCGACGGCGCCTTCGCCATCAACGCCGCGCACTACAAAATCGTGCAGGTCGACAACGTCCGCAATAACACGAGCAACGACATCATCAGCGTGCCCGGCGGCTCCCAAAACATCATCGAGAGCGGCAACATCGCCAAGGGCTGGGAATTCGAGTTTAGCGGCAGCCTGACCCGCACCCTCGCCTTGGTCGGAGGCTACTCGTTCACCGAGACCCAGGCCCCGGGCTTCAAGGAAGACGGCCGTTCGCCCCGTGAAATTCGCGGCATGCCGAAACACAAATTCCAAGGCTTCGTCCGCTACGACATCACCGGCAACCAAACGTCCGGCTTCTCCGTGCGCGGAGGTATTGTTTACCAGACCTCCGTCTGGGGCATTGCCGAGAATACCTACCGAATCGCTGGCGAAACCCGCTGGGATGTCGGGCTGAATTACCGCAAGAAAAACTGGGATTTTTCCCTGACCTGCGAGAACGTCACCGACGTGATCTTTGTGCAGGCCGCCGTCGCGCCCGGCAGCAACACGGTCGATGCTCCCCGCACGGTCTATCTCGGCGCGACGTGGAAGTATTGATTCGGCACGATCGGCACCGCGGCAAGTCTCACCCCTGCGGAGCGCACCCGCGTGCGCTCCGCATCAGTGGATAAGTTGGCATGAGCCCAGACTTCGCCGAGATTCGCCGCCGGATTATGAGCGATCTGGACACCCGGTGGCACCGCCCCTGGGTGTCTTCGTGGAGGAGAGGTGCGTTTGGCGCCGCTTTTTGCGCCGCCGCATTCGGCGCTCCCGGCGCCCCGCTGCCCGACGTCATCGACTACAATCGTGACATCCGGCAGCTCCTGTCGAACACGTGCCTCAAGTGCCACGGACCCGACACCAAGAGCAATCAGTCCGGCCTTCGCCTCGACCACGCGGAGGCGGCGGTCGCACCCCGCAAGGACAAGACCGGTCGCGTCACGACTGCAATCGTGCCGGGCAAGCCAGAGGCCTCAGAACTCTGGCGGCGCATCACGTCGACCGATGCGCAGACCGTGATGCCACCGCCCGACGCCATGCACCAGCTCAGCCCGCGCGATCGGGCGGTCCTCCGGCGCTGGATTGAGCAAGGGGCGAAATTTCAACCACACTGGGCCTACACCCCGCTGGTGAAGCGCGAGCCCCCCGCGGGGAGATCGCCAACAGCCGACGGCGCCCAACATCCCATCGACCGGTTCATTGCGGCGGAACTGTCGGCCCGCGGCATCGCTCCGTCGCCCCCGGCGAACCAACGCACCCTCATCCGCCGGCTCAGCCTCGATCTCCTCGGGTTGCCGCCGACCCCGGCCGAGGCCGACGCCTTCGCCGCGGCTTCGCATCCCGACGCCTACCGGCAGCTCGTCGACCGCCTCCTCGCCTCGCCCCATTACGGCGAACGCATGGCGGTGCCCTGGCTCGACCTCGTGCGGTTCGCCGATTCAACCGGCCTCCACGGCGACCAGCTGCTGAACAATTTTCCGTACCGTGACTACGTGGTCGACGCCTTCAATCGCAACAAGCCGTTCGACCAGTTCACGCTTGAGCAGATTGCCGGAGACCTGCTGCCCGACGCGACCGTCGAGCAGCGCGTCGCGAGCGGCTTCAACCGGCTCAACATGGTCACCCGCGAGGGTGGCGCCCAGGTGGGAGAGTATCTCGCCAAGTACGCCGCCGACCGCGTCCGCACCGTGTCGACCGCTTGGCTGGGCTCGACGCTCGCCTGCGCCGAGTGCCACGATCACAAGTACGATCCCTTTTCGATCCGGGATTTCTACGCCTTCGCCGCCTACTTTGCCGACGTAAAGCAATGGGGAGTTTACCGTCACTTCATCTACACGCCGGAGCCGGAGCTCGCGACCCATACGGACGACTACCCGTTTCCACCCGAAATCGAAGTCGAGAGCGCGTATCTGAAGCAACGCGACGCTCGTCTGCGCGCCCAGCTCGAAAAACGCGAGGAAGCCGCCGCCCGCCGCCTGCTCGCGGAGGCATCCGGCCCGGCCACCGTCCTGGCCTGGGCGCGTGAGGTGTCCCGCCTGACGGGAGCGGAGGGAGACGGCTGGATCGCGGTCCGCGTCGCGGACGCCGCCAGCACCAACCAGGTCGCCGCCCTGCCCCAGCCGGACGGCGGCGTGCGCTTCGAAAACCCGGTGTCGTACCTGGAAAATAAATACACATACAAGCCGACCCGGCACGATCTCCGGCTGGCCACCCCGACCGGACCGGTCTCGACGGTGCGGTTGGAGATCCTGCCGGACGAGGCGCACGGCGGCTTCGTCACCCGGGACCGACTCAATCTTTTCGAACTCACCGTCACCCTCGCCGTGCAACGCGTCGGAAGGGAAAAGCCCGAGGCGCTCGCCGTCGCCGAGGCGTTCGCCGAATGCGAGACGGAAAACTACTTCAACGGCCGGCCCCTGGTTTCCGTCCGTGAAATCTGGCGATCCAGCTCGAACCTCGCGCGCCAGCGGCAGTCCGCGGTGTTTCAGCTGCAGTCGCCCGTGGTGCTCGCCGACGGTGACCGGCTGGTGGCGACACTGGTCAGCGCACCGGTGAACTTCCACCAACGGGCCCACCTCGGCGAAATCGGCCGGGTGCGGTTTTCAGTTTCACCGCTCGGCAGCGTGCCACCCGGCGCCGCGGCCTCCCCCGGGGATCGGGCAGCACTCGCCACCGCCCGTCCTGATGACGCGCAGCGCGAGCGACTGGCCGTGCTGTATCATCGCGCCACCGCGGCTTTCGGCGACGCGACCTACCGCACCGTTTTCCGGGATATCCTTGAGTGCCGCGGTGGCAGGGCCTCGTCGATGATCACGGTCGCAACTGCTCCGCGGGTGACCCGCGTGCTGGCGCGCGGAAACTGGCAGGACGATTCAGGGGAGATTGTCGCACCGGCTCCGCCCCACTTCCTGCCCGGCGCCCAACCGTCCTCCGAAGCGCCGCGCGCCACCCGGCTCGACCTCGCGCGCTGGATCGTGTCGCCCCAAAACCCTCTCACCGCCCGCACCTTCGTCAACCGGCTCTGGAAACAGTTCTTCGGGACCGGGCTCTCCGCCGCGGTCGAGGACCTTGGCAGGCAGGGCGAATACCCGTCGCACCCCGAACTGCTCGACTGGCTGTCCGCTGAATTCATGGCGAGCGGCTGGGACGTAAAGGGGCTGGTGCGGCTCATCGTGACGTCCGGCACCTACCGCCAGTCTTCACGGGAACGCCCGGAACTCCGCGAGGTCGATCCGCAGAACCGCCTGCTGGCCCGCCAAAACGCCCGCCGCCTCGAGGCGGAGTTCGTGCGCGACAACGCCCTGTTTGCGTGCGGCCTGCTCACGCCCGATCTCGGCGGCCCCAGCGCGCTGCCCTATCAACCTTCCGGTTACTACGAGCACCTGAATTTTCCCCTCCGGGACTACGTGGCCAATCGCGACGACCGCCAGTACCGGCGCGGACTGTACAGCCATTGGCAACGGACGTTCCTGCACCCGATGCTGGCGAATTTCGACGCCCCTTCGCGCGAGGAGTGCACGGCGGCGCGCAACGTCTCCAACACCCCGCAGCAGGCACTCACGTTGCTCAACGATCCGTCCTTTATTGAAGCCGCCCGGACGCTGGCCGAACAACTGCTGCGAGTCGCCCCCGCGGAGCGGCTCGATCTGGCCTACCGGCGCGTCCTCGCCCGCCCGCCGTCCCCGCGCGAGCGCGCATCTCTGGAAAAATTCCACGCCACGCAACTCGCCGCTTTCCGGGAGCGACCCGCTGACGCCCGCGCCTTTGTGTCCATCGGGGCGCGCCCCCTCCCGACAGACCTTGATCCGGTGGAACTGGCCTCCTGGACCGCTGTGACCCGCGCCCTGCTCAACCTCAACGAGACGATCGTGCGCTACTGAGTCCCCGGCGCCGCACGACCACCGTCCCCATGCCCTCGTTCGATCTCCATCTCCTCCAGCAGCGGCAGCTCGCCTGGTCGCGCCGCACGTTCCTGGGCAAATCCGCTCAGGCCATCGGTACGCTCGCCCTTGGCGCGATCGTCAGCCCGCAACTGCTCCGCGGTGCGCCCGCTGCCCCGCGGCCGGACGGACGCTGGCGCGGGGTGCTCGCCGCGCCGCACTTCCTGCCCCGGGCGAAACGCATCATCCAGTTGTCCATGGCGGGAGGCCCGTCGCACATGGAAACCTTCGACCCGAAGCCGCGCCTCAACACGTTGCACGGGCAGCCGTTTCCCGAGTCGTTCACGAAGGGGCAGCAGCTCGCGCAACTGCAGCATGAACGCGGCGGACTCCGCGCGCGGGGCACGTCGTTCGGCTTCAAGCGCTGCGGTCTCTCCGGCCAGATGATCTGCGATCTGCTGCCGCACACGCAGACGATCGCCGATGACATCTGCATCATCCGCTCGATGCACACCGAACAGATCAACCATGACCCGGCGCACGCGTTCATGAACGCCGGCTCCATCATCAAGGGAAGGCCCAGCTTCGGGTCATGGATGTTGTACGGACTCGGCGCCGAGGCGGACAACCTACCGGGCTATGTTGTCCTCATGTCCAGCGGCCCCGGGAACGATCAGCCCGTCTCCGCCCGCCAGTGGTCGGCGGGGTTTCTGCCGAGCAAATTCCAAGGCGTGCAGTTCCAGAGCAAGGGCACACCGGTGCACTACGTCGGCAATCCGGACGGAATTTGCCAGAGCATGCAGCGCCAGCTGATCGACGAACTGGCCGAGTTAAACGGTTTTTGCGCCGAGGAGACGCTCGATTCGGAAATCCAGACCCGCATCGCGCAGTACGAACTCGCATTCAAGATGCAGACCAGCGTGCCCGATCTCGCCGATCTCAGCCGGGAGCCGCAGTCGATCCTCGATCTCTACGGCATCAAGGAGCCGGGCGACGGTTCCTTTGCCTCCAACTGCCTGCTCGCCCGCCGGCTGGTGGAGCGCGGGGTGCGTTTCATCCAGCTTTATCACCGCGGCTGGGACCACCACGCGGACATCGACGCGAAGCTGCCTGTCGCCTGCAGGAACGTCGACCAGGGCGCGGCCGCGCTGATCAAGGACCTCAAGCAGCGCGGCCTGCTTGAGGACACCCTGGTGGTCTGGGGCGGGGAATTCGGTCGCACGCCAATGGGCCAGGGCACCGGCCGCGATCATCACATCAATGCGTTCTCGATCTGGCTGGCCGGCGGCGGTATCCGCCCCGGCCTGACATGGGGTTCGACCGACGAGCTGGGCTACCGCTACGTCTCGGATGGCCAGGAGATGCACGTGCATGATCTGCATGCCACGCTGCTCGCCGCCTTCGGCATCGACCACCAGCGGCTGACCTATCGGTATCAGGGCCGCGACTTCCGGCTCACCGACGTGCACGGGAAGGTGGCGCAGGGCATCCTGCTCTGACCCATGGATCAGCTGTGGATTTTCCTGGGCCGCCTGCATCCGATCGCGGTGCACCTGCCGATCGGGATTTTTTTACTGCTCGCACTCGTTGAGCTGGCGGACCGGGTGGCTCCGCCGGCCCGCCTGGGCCCCGGATTACGGACCCTGGTGCTCTCGGTCGGCCTGGGCGCTGCACTGACGGCGGCGCTGTGCGGGTGGTTGCTTGCGGCCGACGGCAGTTATGATGTCACGCTGCTCGACCGCCACCGGTGGCTCGGCCTCTCGTTTTCACTGCTCACCGCGCTGCTGTTCGCCGTGCGGCGGTGGCCGCGACTCTACGCGTCCACGTTGTTCGCCACGATCATCCTGCTCGGCGCGGCGGGCCACATCGGCGGCGCCCTGACCCACGGGGAAAATTATCTTCGCCCCACGGTCGCGACGTCACGACGATCCGTGTCGCCGGATCCCATGCAGGCGCTGGTCTTCGAACACGTCGTTCAGCCCATTTTCGAACAACGCTGCATCGCCTGCCACGGCCCGACCAAGAGCAACGGTGATCTGCGCCTTGATTCTCACACCCAGCTCGCGAAGGGCGGAAAGACGGGCCCGGCGATCAAGGCCGGTGAGGCCGACGCAAGTTTGCTCGTTCGCCGCGCGCATCTTCCGCTCGACGCCAAGGGGCACATGCCGCCGCGTGGAAAGCCGCAGCTCACCGACGATGAGGTCGCGCTCCTGGTCTGGTGGATCGAAGCGGGTGCACCGGCCGGCAAACGCGTCGCCGAGCTCAGCCCGCCGCCCGCTATCGCAGAGCTTGTGGCGTCGTATCTCGGCGTGCCACGCCCGCCGCCTCCGGATCGGGCGGCAATGCTCGCGACTGCCGAGCGCCTGGAACGGAAGCTCGGCATCCTCATCCGTCCGCTCACGGCTGAAGGGCCCTGGCTGGCGGCCAACGCCCGGCTGCAATTCGCCCAGTTTGGCGACGCCGAGCTGGCCGAACTCGCACCGATCTCGGCCGCACTCCACTGGCTCGATCTGGGTGAAACCGCCGTAACGGACGCCGGGCTTGCGGCACTCGGCGCCATGAAGAACCTCCGCCGGCTCCAACTCGACCGCACCGCGCTGACGGACGCGGGGCTCACCCGGCTCTCGGGACTGACACAATTGGAGCTGCTCAATCTCCACACCACCCAGGTGACGGATATCGGTCTCATGGCGCTGGGGGGGCTGCCGCGGCTGCGCACACTTTATCTCTGGAACACTCGCATGACACCCGAGGCCGTGGCGAAATTTGGCGCGCAGCAGACTAACCGACGTGCCATTGCGCGATGGGAGGCCGAGATCAGCGCCCTTGGCGCCCGAATCCGATCCGAGCAATTCTCCGCCAACTTCGGTGAAGCACTCGCAAGCCCCCCCGCCATGCCCGGGCCGCCACCGCCCACCAAGCCGGTTCCGGCATCAAATTCATCCAAGGCCGCCCCAAAGGTCCGGCCTGACCTTTAGATGCGGTCCGCCTCCGGCCGCGGAAGTCACCTGCGAGACCTGTCCCAACCCACCGCCACGGGAGGAAAATCCTGAGTCCGGGCGCTGAGGTTTTGCAGTGACGGCATTCCCCTTTGTGGTAGCGTCATGGTTGGAAAATCGGTCGCCGTGTCGTCACCGGCCTGCCCTTGGACCGCGGAACGTACCCCTACCGTCAGTAAAACCCTTTCATGACACCTTCCCACGCAGGACGAAAACAATCGCGCCCGTTGCCTCATTTTTTCCGCCTGGGTCTGTTGGTCGTTTTGATCGCCGGCGCACAGTCCGCCGGCGGCGCCGAGGCGACGCCACCGAACATCGTGGTCATCCTCACCGACGATCAGGGCTACGGGGACGTCGGCGTGTACGGGGCGAAGGGCTTTGCGACGCCACGGCTCGACCGCATGGCGAAGGAAGGAATGAAATTCACCCAATTTTACGCGGGCGCCGCCGCCTGCTCCGCGTCGCGCGCGTCACTGCTCACGGGTTGCTATGCGCAGCGGATCAGCATTCCCGCGGTGATTGGGGACAAGAGCGGCGTCGGGCTGCATGCCTCCGAGATCACGATCGCCGGCATGCTGAAAGCACGGGGCTATGCCACCGCCATCGTGGGAAAATGGCATCTGGGCCAGCATCCTTCGATGCTGCCGTTGCGGCGCGGGTTCGACGAGTTCCTCGGCACGCCGTATTCGAACGACACGGGGCCTGACATGAGCGAGGCGGCCCGGATCTCCGGGCGGACGGGCCTCCCGATGTACGAGGGAGAAAAGGTCATCGAGACCAATCCCGATCAGCGGTATCTGACGCGGCGTTACACGGAGCGCGCGGTCGACTTCATCGCCCGGAACAAGCAGCGGCCGTTCTTTCTCTATCTTGCGCACAACATGCCGCACACGCCGCTGTTCGTCAGCGAACGCTTCAAGGGCACGACCGCGCGCGGCCTCTATGGGGATGTGATCGCGGAGATCGACTGGTCGGTGGGCCAGGTCCTGGATGCGTTGCGGGAAAATGGTCTCGATGAGCGGACGCTGGTCGTGTTTACGTCGGACAACGGACCGTGGCGTATTTTTGGCGACCACGGTGGGTCGGCGGAGCCCCTTCGCGGCGGGAAGAAGCAGACGTTTGATGGCGGCATGCGTGTGCCCTGCCTCATGCGCTGGCCGGGGCACATCCCGGCCGGAGGCAGCTGCAACGAGCTGGTGGCCAGTTTCGATCTCCTGCCGACGATTGCAAAACTCACCGGCGGCGCCTTGCCGGAGCGGCGCATCGACGGCTTGGACATCAGCCCGCTGATCCTCGGCCGTGACGGCGCGAAATCGCCGCACGCGTGTTTTTATTTTTACTGGCAGCGCGAACTCCGCGCCGTGCGGCAGGGGAAATGGAAGCTGCAGTTCCCCCACGTTGACCGCGAGACGCCGGATCCAAAGCAGTCCGGCAACGGTGGTCGTCGCGGCGGCACGATGAGCGTCGAACAGCCGATGGCCCTCTACAACCTCGACGACGACGTGCACGAAGCCACCGACGTGGCCCCGGCGTTCCCGCAAGTCGTCGCAACCCTGACCGCCTTCGCCGATTTGGCGCGAAAGGATCTGGGTGACAGCCTGCAGAACAAAGAGGGGGAAAACGTCCGGCCCTCTGCGGTGATCAAGTCGGCAACCAAGTAGGGGGCAACCCAGTAGGGCAGCCAAATAGGGACAGGCGAAAATCGCCCACTTCCGAATCTCCGCCCCAGACAGCTTTCCTTATCCCCATGAAATTCCCCACCCTCCCGATCCGAGTCGCGTTTATCAACCTGTCCCTTCTCGCGGCATCCCAACCGACCCGAGTCGCGGTTATCAACCTGTCCCTTCTGCTGGTCCAGCCCACGGGCAATGCCGCGGACGCCTCCGTCCGCCCAGCGTCGCAAGCGGCCGGCTCCATCGCGGGGCGCGTGCAAAATGTCGCGACTGGCCAGTATCTCAACAACGTGCGCGTCGCCGTGAAGGACACCGATCTGGCGGCGTTTACGGACCAGACCGGCACCTACCGACTTTCTGGCGTGCCGAGCGGACCCGTGGTCATGGAGGTCTTCTTTACCGGCCTGGACGCCCAGCAGGTGCCCGTCACGGTTCGGGCCGGCGAAACGCTGAATCAGGATTTCAATCTCACGAGTGCGGCGCGGTACGGCGCGGATGCTTCGGGTACGGTGAAGCTCGATTCGTTCGTCGTCGCCACCTCGCGCGAGACCGACGGCACGGCCATCGCGATCAACGAGCAGCGCTTTTCCGCCAACATCAAGAACGTGGTCGCGGCGGATGCGATGGGCGACATCATGGACGGCAACGTCGGCGAGTTCCTGAAGTTCATGCCCGGGATCACGGCGGAGTATGACCGGGATTCGGGTGGTTCGGTCTCTTCAGTCTCGGTGCGAGGATTTCCGACCACGATGGCGGTCGTATCGGGTGATGGATTGCAGATGGCCAGCACCGGAAACACGGTGGGGACGTCGCGGGTGTTCCAGTTCACCCAGGTGTCGATCAACAACATTTCGCGGCTGGAGGTGACCAAGGTGCCGACACCCTCGAACCCGGCCGACTCGATGGCGGGCTCGATCGACATGGTGAGCAAGAGCGCCTTTGAGCGGAAGAGCGCCCAATTGCGCTATTCGTTCGGCGTGTCGGGCAACCCCAAGACGATGAGTCTGCAGAAGGTGCCGCACATCACCGATGAACGCCTGTACAAGGTGCTGCCGAGTTTCACGTTTGATTACACCCTGCCGGTGACGAAAAATTTCGGCCTCGTGCTGACGGGCCAGAGCCAGAACCGGTTCATCGAGATGGAGTGGGTGCCGCGCACGTTCAACGCCACCGCGGCGGGCACCGGCGCCACGTTCGCCCGGCCGTACCTGCAATCCTTCCAACTCATCGGGGTGCCGCGGCGGAACGAGCGCAACGCCGCCGGGATCAAGGCGGACTGGCGGGTCACGCCGAACGGAGTGCTTTCCTTCAATGTCGAGCGCACCCGCTGGGTTTCCGAACGCGCCAACGTCTCCATCACCCTCTCGCCCGGTACGAACGCTGTCCCCACCGTCGCCGGCGGCGTGCCGCTAACCTTTGGAGAGGATTTCGTGTCCGGGGCGACCGGGCGCGGGTCGATCAACCTGGCCAACGGCGGCGCCGGCGTCCACCTGCCGCTCGACACGAAGGTGGCGAGCGTGCGCTACCGCCACGACGACGGCAACTGGCGGGTGGTGGCCGCGCTCGGCGGCTCGAATTCAGCCGGCGGATACAATGACGTCCGCTACGGGCGTTTCCGCAGCCTCGACATTGTCAGCCGCGCGCCGGTGCGGGTGAACTTTGCGAAAATCGACGATGTGCGGCCGCAATCGATCCAGGTTTTCGACGCCAACGGACGGGAATTCGATCTCAACAATTTCGACAACTACCAGCTGAACGGCGCCACCTCGCAGCAGCGCATGGTGGTGGACCGCCTGACCAATGCCCGGCTGGATGTGCGCAAGAGCCTGCCGGCGCTGCCGTTTCCCGCCGCGGTTCAGGTCGGCGGGTTGCGTCGGGTGCAGGTGCGCGACGCACGCCGGGAAAACGTCTCCTGGACCTACAACGGCCCGGACGGGAATCCCGCCACGCCGGACGCACCCACGCCGTATCGGATGGTAAACTACGTCAACCAGGAGGAGAATTTCGGTTTCCGCAACATGCCATGGGTGTCGACCTTCAAGGCGTGGCAGGCCTATGAGGCGAATCCGGCGCTGTTCAGCAAGACCCCGGCCCAGCAGACGGCGGAGGAGCTTTTCCGCGTGAACAATTCCGAATGGCTGCGGGAGGCCGTCTCGGCCGGCTACGCCCAGACCGAGTTCAGCCTTTTTCACCATCGGCTCAAGGTGCTGACCGGCGTGCGCTACGAAAAAACCGACGCGAACGGCCAGGGGGTCCGCTACGATCCCAACGCGGCCTTTGCCCGCGGCCCGGACGGGAACTTCACCCACACGGCTGCGGGGGTGAAGATTCGGAAGCCGGAGGCGGGCGCCGCGGGATCGTTGCAGGAACTGGCCGTTACGCGGCAGGAGCGCGGTTTCAAGGCGTCGAATTCCTACGACGGCACTTATCCGAGCGTGCATCTCACGTATCAGATCCGGGAGAACCTGCTGGCGCGCGCGGCGTACGCGAAGACGTATGGCCGGCCCGACTTCGTGAACATCGTGCCGAACGCGACGATCGATGAGACCGATTTCAACGACAACATTCCCGATCCCGGCGGCATCCCCGGCCGGATTACCAGCCGCAACACCGGACTGCGGCCGTGGACGGCGGACAATTTTGACCTGTCCCTCGAATACTACACGGAGCAGGGCGGGCTGCTCAGTGCCGGAGTGTTTCGCAAGGACATCCGGGATTTTTTCGGCGCCGCGGTGAAAATCGCGACGGCGGCCGACCTTGAGTTGCTCGGGCTGGATCCGCGCTATTTGGGCTGGCAGGTATCGACCACGTTCAATCAGCCGGGGACGGCGCGGGTCAGCGGAGTGGAGTTCAACGTCCGGCAGTCGTTGCGGGCGCTCGGCGGTTGGGGAAAGCATTTCCAAGCCTTTGCCAATGCCACCAAGCTCACGTTGGCGGGCGACCGGGACACTGATTTTAGCGGCTTCATCCCGAAGAGTGCCAACTGGGGCGTCGATTTCAGCCGAAAGCCCTTCACGGTGATGCTCAAGTGGAATCATCGGGGCCTGCAGCGGCTGGCGCGGGTCGCCGCTCTGGGGGCGGACGCCTATGAGTATTCCAAGTCGCGCACCCGCCTCGATGTAAACATCGACTACCAGCTCCGACCGAATCTGTTCCTGTACCTGAGCGGCCAGAATGTCTTTGACGTACCAGAAACCCTGTTACGCTACGGGTCGGAGACACCCGGCTACGCGAGGGTTTCACAGGTGCTGACGACCGGCGTGCAGTTGAGTTTTGGCGTGAAGGGTTCCTTCTGAACCGACGTCGCGCCCGCGCGGCCATCCGGCGCCCGCGGGACCGGTGACGAAATTCCTGAGGTCCGGCGCATCAAAACCGCAGTGACGGCCCCGTCGGAGTCGCTATGATGCGGGCGACACGGATGATTTCCCACGGGAGAATCTCGTCTCACCCACCGCCTGTGCAGGCAAATATCGTACATTTCAACGTGAACCCTTCCGCCGACCGCTTGCACCGATCGCGGGGCGCGCCACTACGCCGCGCGCGGACGCTCCTTGTCACGGCCTTGATTTCCGCCGCCCCGGCCGCCTTTGCCCAGAGCGACTCCACTGCGGGCGCCACCGGGGACAGCGCGGCCACACTCAATCCCTTCGTCGTCAACGTGGACAAGGACCACGGTTTCGTTGCCGCCAGTTCCCTCGCAGGTGGAAGGTTGGCCGGAAACCTGCGCGATACGCCGGTGGCGTACTCGGTACTGACGCGTGATTTCATCGAGGCGCTCCAGCTCACGGACGTCACGGAGATGACCCGGTGGTTCACCAATGCCGTCGACCTTCCCGACAACAATTCCTCCTACGACACCGGCACCAGTGTCCGGCTCTCCGCCCGCGGCGTGACCAGCGAACTGCAGCGGGACTTCTTCCCGGTCAGCTTTAATTTCGACAGCTACAACGTCGAGCGCCTCGACTTGGCGCGGGGCCCCAACGCGATCCTTTTCGGCGCGGGCGGGGCGGGCGGTACGATCAACAGCGTCACCAAGCGGGCGCGGACGGACCGGAGTCTCTTCGAACTGCGCTCGGCTTACGCCTCCTGGTCGAACCTGCGCAGCACTCTGGACTACAACCAACCGCTGGGGGCCGGCCTGGCCCTGCGCCTCAACGCCCTCTATCAGGATCGCGCGGGCTGGCGGGACAACGAAACCGAGCGCCGCCAGGGCGTCACGCTCGCCGCCACGTGGAAGGTGAGCCGCAACATGGAGATTCGCGCGGAGGCCGAGCGGGGCCGGATGGACAAGGCGGTGGTCGTCACAACCTATCGCGACCAGTTGAGCGCCTGGGACGGCACCACGGTCTTCAACGCCCGGAGCGCGGCCCCCAGCAACACCACCGGCCTTTCTCCCTATGGAGTCATGGTCATTTTCACTCCGAGCAACGGCCTGGACACCCTCTACAACTATCAGGGCTGGGCCTTCACCCGCGGGGGAAACGTGTCGGCCACGTTTCCTGCGGGAGGAACCCTGGTCGTCGGCCCGGCGGCCAACATCGCCGACGCGCCCATCAACTACGGGCTCAACGTGCCGGCCAACCTCTACGCCAACGCCATCCGCGGATCCAATTTTCGCGTGCCGCCGCGGGAGTTCTCACTCTACCCGGACGCCCCGACGTTCGGCGTCACCAACAGCAACGCCACGCTCTCGCTGACGCAGCGGTTCGGAGACAGCTTCTTCGTCGAGGCGGCCGGGAATGTCGGAAAAGAAGACACCTACTCTGACATCGGCATCAGCCGCCAGATGTCCCGGATCTACATCGACGCGAATTCGGTTTTGCCCAGCGGGCGCCCCAATCCGAATTTCAAGGAGCCGTTCACCGAGGCGAACAGCTGGCCCTATTTCCAGATGCGCACCCGCCGCAATGTGCGGGGAGCCGCGGGCTACCGGCTGGATGGCACCCGCTGGGGCGACTTCGGTTTCAATGTGCTCGCCGGGCTCTCGGCGGAGAAATTCGACCGCAATGCCTACCACTATGTGCTGAAGGCCAATGCCGATCCCAGGCTGTGGCCGACGGAATTGCCGATCAACTATCGCTACTACCTTTACACGGATCAGGAGCGGCCCTTCGCCAAGCCGGACAGCTGGAACTATGTGAACCCGATCACCAATTCGACCGGCCGCGTGGCGGCGGGCAACGTCCGGGACTATCAGAACACGGCGTTCAATCAGCTCAACGAAAACGACTATCGCTATGTGCAGACCGCGGTGAATGCGAAGCTGCTGCAGGGGAAACTCCACCTGCTGGCCGCTGCCCGCCGTGACCAGTTTGAGACCCATCAGGAGTCGATCGTCCTGCAGTTCGACAATCCGGCGAATTGGGATGGCGTGACGCGAAACCTGAAACCGGCTGCCCCGGCTGATTGGTCGGCGCTCACCTATCAGACTCGCGCTGCCAACGGGACGCCGTTTGGCGGCGCGCTGCCCGCCGACACGCGGCCCCGCATTGGCAGCGGACTCAGCAGTGGTCAGCGCGATCCCCTGTATGCGAACGATCGGTTTCGCGACGACTATTCGCCACCGGACCAGAAGGGAACGGTCAACACGGTGAGCCTGGGCGGCGTCTACCACGTGCATCCGCGGCTCAGCGCCTTCGCCAACTATGCGCAGTCGTTCACGCCGCCCAGTGTGGCGCTCCGAATCGACGGTTCCCTCTTTGTGCCGACGGCCTCCCGGGGCTGGGACTACGGGCTCCGCTTCGCGTCCACCAACGGCGAAATTGTCGCCAACCTCACCCGCTACGCGGGCCGGCAGGACAATCGCTCCATCACCAGCACGCCGTTTTCCCAGGCCTTCGTGCAGATCATCCAGGCCAACGCCCTGAACGACCTGACGCCGGGTGGATTGAACTCCCGGGGCCTGCAGCTCGTTCCCACCGGCTATGTCGACACCGCCGCGGTGAAGACCGAGGGCTGGGAGCTGGAGATCACCGCCAACCTCAATCGAAACTGGCGCCTGATGCTCAACGGCGCTCTCCCGCGGGCGTTCCAGGAAAATCCCAACCGGGAGACGATCGCGTACTACGCCAAGAATGAGGCCGTCCTGAAGCAAATCGTCACCGATGCCGGTGGCACGATCAACGCCAACAATGTCGCGACCTTTAACGCTGTTATTCCACCAGGACAATCTGCGTCCGAAGGACCCAATGCGGTGGCGGCGTGGAACACGGTGCAGCAGGGATTCGCCTCCCTCGCTTCCGGTCAGAAGCTGAACCGCGTGACGGAAAGCAGCATGAATCTTTTCACCGACTACAGCTTTCGGGACGGACGGCTGAGGGGCATCCGGCTGGGCGGCGGAGTGAACTACCGCGGACGTGAGGTCATCGGCTCACGCGGGGCGGAGACTGTCCGCAATCCGGCGAATCCAACGGCGGCCATCGATGATCCTGCCGTGTCGGCCTACGACATGGTCTATCGCAAGCCCTACGTGTCGGGGACGCTGGCGTTCAACTACACGCGGAAACTGGGCCGGAAGTACACGCTGGGCGTCGACCTCAAAATCGACAACCTCTTCGACTACAGTCAACCGCTTTACTACAACACGGTGCTGCGTCCGCCGGGCGGGGACCTGACCAATCCGGCGCGGGTCGCGACACCCTTCCAGTTTGCGTGGCTGACGCCGCGCAACTACACGCTCTCGGTCGCGCTGAAATTCTGATCGCATCCCGGAAAGGACGCGACGCCACCAAAGCCACACCTGCAATCGTGCACGCACCCATCCCCGTCTCCATCACCGCCTCTGGGCGCGGCCCGCGCCCGCTGCGTCCGGCGCTAATGGGATTCATGGCCCTGTGCGTGGGAATCTGCGCGGCAGGCTTCACTCGTTCGGCCTGCGCCGCCGACCTGCGCAACATCAAGCACGGCCAACCGATCCCGTTGCCGGGCCTCAAGTATGCCGATCAGCCCTACCTCGTCGCGCTCGCCGACGGCCGGTGGCTCTGCGTGATGACGGTCGGCACGCTGGGAGAAAACACCGCCGGTACGAAGAACTATTCCGTGGCTTTCACCTCATCCGATCAAGGTCGGACGTGGTCGGACTTCGTGCCGTGCAACGTCCCGTACGCCATCCCCCTGCGGACGGATTTCGGGCGGGTCTATACGATCACCCCGCGCTGTTTTTCATTTTCCGACGATCAGGGGCGGAGTTGGTCGGAGAAAATCGCGATTCCCGCCTGTCCCCCGCAGACCTGCTGGAATGTCGGCCTGCCGCTCGTCCACCGCGGCGTGGTTTACGTCCCGTGGGCTGAATGGAACGACGGCTCGCGCACCGTGGTGCACTTTTATCGGAGCGACAATGTCCTGACTGAGCGCGACGCGGGCAAGGTCCGCTGGGAGATGTTCGGCGAGCTCAAGGGGCCGGACTGGCACCGGGACAAGCAGATTTCCGAGGAGCCCCACCTCGTGGCCCTGGACGACGGGACGTTCTACTGCGTGTTCCGCACCGATCAAGGTTACATCTGCCAGACGACGAGTTCCGATCAGGGCGCAACCTGGTCCCCGCCCCGGCGCCTGACGTATGAACCAGGCGGACAGCAGGTCCTCAAGAATCCACGGGCGTGTCCCAGCCTCTGGAAATGTGCGAACGGAAAGTACCTGCTGTGGTTTCACCACAACGGCACCCGACACTGGTACGAGCGCAATCCCGGCTGGATTTCCGGCGGCGTCGAACGCGACGGTGAAATCGTCTGGTCGCAACCGGAAATCGCCCTGTATGCAGACGAGATCGCCGAGATTTCCGGGCGCATCAGCTACCCGGGGTTCCTTGAGGCCGACGGCCGCTATTTTATTTCCGAAACCTCCAAGATCCGGGCCGGTGTCCATCAGATCAATCCCGACCTCCTTCGGCAGCTCTGGTCGCAGCACGAACGTCGCGATGTCACCCGCAAAGGTCTGAAGGCCGACCTCGGCCCCGCTGAACTTTCCCGCGGCCGGCCCGACCTCAAGTTCCCCGCCATTCCCGACATGGTCCGCAACCAGGGAGGGTTCACTCTCGATTTGTGGCTGGAGCTTGCCGACCTGTCGCCCGGGCAGGTCATTCTCGACAATCGCGACGTGCGTGGCAGCGGTATCTTGCTTCACACGAACCTCGATGGCTCCCTTGAACTCACCTTGGGAGACTCCAAAGTGACCAACGCGTGGACCGTCGACCGCAACGTCCTGCAACCAGGCCGGCGCCACCACCTCGTGGCCATCGCCGACGGCGGGCCCAAAATCATCCTGTTTGTGGTCGATGGCGTCCTGTGCGACGGTGGATCTGAACGCGAATTCGGCTGGGGACGTTTCAGTCCATTTTTGCAAAGCCCCAACAGCGACCAGCCGCTCCGCCTGGCTCCCCACTTCCGCGGTCGTCTGACCGGCGTCCGCCTCTATAACCGTGCCATGACCGTCTCCGAGGCCATCGGCAATTATCGCGCCGGTCCGCCGCCGTCGCTGCCATGACGAACCGAACCCCACCGACACCCGCGCCCGCAGCGGGGCGACCGCAAAAACGCTCCGCCTGCCTGTCCTTCTTGTCCTGGACAGGAAAAAGGCTGGCGGTGGGACTCACGGGCATTGCGTTGACATCGGTGTTGGCGGCGTCGGCGCCGAATTTCGTGTCGGACGTCCGTCCGGTTTTTGAGAAGCATTGTTTCGAGTGCCACGGCCCGGAGAAACAGAAGAGCGGCTACCGGCTCGACGTGAAGCCGATTGCGCTGGCCGGCGGTGAGGGCAGCGCCCCCAACATCCTCCCGGGCAAAGGCGCCACCAGCCCGCTCGTTAAATACATTCGGGGCGAGGTCGAGGACATGAGGATGCCCCCCAAGGGAGATCCGCTCAGTGCCGCCGAGATCGCGACGATCACCGCGTGGGTCGACGCCGGCGCGGTCTGGCCTGATGCGGCCAGCGCCGTCGTCCGCGATCCGCTCGACTGGTGGTCGCTCAAGCCCATCGCGAAGGTGACTCCGCCTACCACCACGCCTGCGGTTAATCCGATCGATGCGTTCATCCGCACCACGCTTGCCGCCAGCGGCCTGACGCCGTCTCCCGTGGCCGACGCCCGCACCTTGTGCCGGCGGCTTTATTTCGATCTCACCGGGCTCCCGCCGACCCCGGAGGAAATCGAGGCCTTTGCTGTCGACACTGCGCCCGAAGCCTATGTGCGCCTCGTGGAAAAACTCCTCGCCTCGCCGCGCTACGGCGAACGCTGGGCGCGACACTGGCTCGATGTCGTCCACTACGGCGACACGCACGGCTACGACAAGGACAAGCTCCGCCCCAACGCGTGGCCCTACCGCGACTATGTGATCCGCGCGCTCAACACCGACAAGCCCTACGCACGTTTCCTCCAGGAACAGATCGCGGGTGACGTGCTCTTCCCCGGCACAGCCGACGGCATCGAGGCCCTCGGCTTCATCTCCGCCGGCCCGTGGGACTTCATCGGCCACTCCGAGGTGCCCGAATCGAAAATCGACGGCAAGGTCGCACGCCACCTCGACCGCGACGACATGGTCGCGAATACCATCGGCACCTTCTCCAGCCTCACCGTCCATTGCGCCCAGTGCCACAACCACAAATTTGATCCCATTCCGCAGGAAGACTACTACCGCCTGCAAGCGGTCTTCGCCGCACTCGACCGCACCGATCGCGAATATTACCGCGATGACGCCCGCAACGCCCGCTTCCAGCAACTCCGCCGCGAGCAACGCGACATCCGGACCACCCTCGTTGCGCTCGAAAAACCATTGCGCGAAGAGGCCGGAGCCGCCTACGACGCCCTCAGCCGCCAACTCGATCTCCCCCCTCAAACCGACCCCGCGAATCCGGGAAAACTCAGTGGAAGTCGCGGCTATCACAGCGCGATTTCCGCTACGCCTGACGTCACCAAGTGGGTGCAGGTCGACCTTGGTGAGTCCGTCGAGATCGACAAAGTCACGCTGCATCCCGCTCACGATGACTTCAACGGCATCGGCGCCGGCTTCGGATTTCCGGTCCGCTTCAAGGCCGAAGCGAGCGACGACCCGGAGTTCAAAAGCGGCGTGAGCCTCCTCTGGCAGAAATTTGACCAGACCTTCATGGCCGACTTTCCGAATCCCGGCCTCACGCCCTTCACCACCGGCGGGGGCAAGGGCGACGGCATCGTCGGCCGCTATGTGCGCGTCACCGTCGTAAAGCTCGCCCCACGCCGGAACGACTACATCTTCGCCCTCGCCGAGCTGCGCGTCACTGATCGCACCGGGAAAAACGTCGCACTCGGCCGGCCCGTGACGGCGCTCGACTCCACGGAGGCCGGTGCCCGCTGGCGGAAATTGAACCTGACCGACGGCGTGGCGCCCTCGGCGCTCTCGGCCGAGGAGAAACGCGCACTCGAACGGCAACGCGACGCGCTGCTGCTCGGCCAAGCCGACGAATCCACGAAGGAGCGTCGCGCGACGCTGCTCCGGGACTCGGCCCGGATCGCCGCGGAGCTTAAATCATTTCCGAAGCCCGACCTCGTTTACGCGGGAGGGGTTCACAACGGCAGCGGCAATTTCAAAGGGACCGGTGGAGACGGAGGACGCCCTCGCCCGATTCACCTGCTCCCACGCGGGCAGGTGACGCAACCGGGCCGGCCAGTCCAACCCGGCACGCTCTCCGCACTGACGTTTGCACCCGCCCGTTTCGACCTGCCGCCCGACGCCCCCGAGGGCGAACGCCGCGCCGCCCTCGCGCGCTGGCTCACCGACCCAAAAAATCCCCTCACCTGGCGCAGCATCGTCAACCGGGTTTGGCAGTATCATTTTGGCCGCGGCATCGTGGACACGCCGAACGATTTCGGGCGCAACGGCAGCCTGCCCACTCATCCGGAACTGCTCGAATGGCTCGCCGCGGACTTCCGTGAGAGCGGAGGATCGCTGAAGGCGTTGCACCGGCGGATCGTCACGAGCGAGACCTACCGCCAGTCCGCGGCTGGCAACGTCGCGGCGGAAAAACGCGACGCCGGCAACACGCTGCTCTGGCGGCAAAATCGCCGCAAACTGGAGGCGGAGGCCTTGCGCGACACAGTTCTCGCCGTCACTGGTCAACTCGATCTCACGATGGGCGGACCGGGTTGGCAGGATTTCGTGATTGAGCGACCTGAACACTCGCCGCACTTCCGCTATGAACTCGCCGATCCCGAGGATCCCAAAACGCAACGTCGTTCGATCTACCGTTTTGTCGTCCGCTCCCAGACGCAGCCATGGATGACCTCGATGGACTGCGCCGACCCGTCGATGCGCGTCGACAAACGCAACGAGAGTCTTTCGCCGCTGCAGGCCCTCGCCATGCTCAACAACGGTTTCGTCGTCACCCAGGCCCAGCACCTCGCCGCCCGCGTGCAGCAGGAGCGCCCCGACCTCCCCGCGCAAATCGAACGCGCCCACGCTCTCGCGCTCGGCCGCCCACCTGACGCGGCGGCCCGTGCGCACCTCATCGCGTTTGCCGAAGCCGAGGGATTGCCGGCGCTCTGCCGTCTGCTGTTCAACCTGAACGAATTCACCTTCGTCGACTGAACCGGGACTATGAAGCTAAGAGCTGAGAGCCGAGAGCTGAGAGCAAACCCTTCGGAGCGAGGACGTGTCCCGTCAGATCACGAAACGAAATTCTCCGTTGGGTCTTGCTCTCGGCTCTCAGCTCTTCGCCCTCAGCTGATCAGCACCCACTGAACCATGGAAAACGATTCACCGTTTCACCGTCCGGAGGCACCTCGGCCGATTTCCCGGCGCGATTTTCTCTGGCAGTCCGGCGGCGGTCTCGGCGGCCTCGCGCTCGCCGCCATGCTCGGGCAGGACCGCGCGCTCGCCGCCGATGGACCAGGCCCCTCCTCGCGCGCGCTGCATCACCCGGCGAAGGCCAAGCGCGTCGTGCAGTTCTTCATGGCCGGCGCCGCCAGCCACATCGATCTTTTCGACTTCAAGCCCGAACTGGTCAAGCGCCACGGCCAGCCGAGCGATTTCGGCGAACCGGTCGAGGCGTTCCAAAACGGACTCGGCCCGTGGCTGCGGCCGATCTGGGATTTCCAGCCTTACGGACAGAGTGGCAAAATGCTCAGCGACACCGTGGCTCCACTGGGCGACGTCGTCGACGATCTCGCCTTCGTCCACAACATGGTCGGCAAGTCCGGCGTGCACAGCGCCGCCACGCTGCTGCAGGCGACCGGGTTTCAACTGCCCGGCTTCCCCGGGGCCGGCTGCTGGGTGAGCTATGGGCTCGGCTCGATGAACGAAAATCTGCCGACCTTTGTCGTGCTGCCCGACCATCGCGGCTTCGCGTCGAACGGCGTGAAGAACTGGGACGCCGCGTTCCTGCCGTCGCAGCACAGCGGCACGATTATTTTTCCCGGAACGGAAACTCCCATCGCCGATCTCTTCCCCCATGCGAAGGGGAGCTACATCACGCCCGGGGGCGAGGCCGCGGCGCACCGGCTCATGTCGGACTTGAACCGACAACACGCCGGCGCGCGCGACGGCGACCAACGGCTCGACGCGCGCATCCGCAGCTACGAGCTCGCCGCCCGGATGCAGCTTGCCGCCCCCGAGGCGCTCGACCTCAAGGCCGAACCCGCGCACGTGCAGAAGCTCTACGGTCTCGACGGCGGCCCCCAGGCCTGGCCCAAGGAGATCAACGCCGACGAGGAGGCGTTTCATTTCTCGCAAAAATGTCTCACGGCCCGGCGGCTGCTCGAACGCGGCGTGCGTTTCGTGCAG
Organism: Opitutia bacterium; assembly: GCA_947474365.1. Classification (GTDB taxonomy): domain Bacteria; phylum Verrucomicrobiota; class Verrucomicrobiia; order Opitutales; family Opitutaceae; genus ER46. Next base: position 41,674 of record CANJIU010000032.1, read on the forward strand.
ATCTGGAGCGGCAACGACAACAGCTTCCCGCGACGCAATTGGGACTCGCACGAGGACGTCAAACGCGATCACGGCCCGCTCGCGCTTGGCATGGCGCGCGGCGCGGCGGCCTTCATCAAGGACCTCAAGCAGCGTGGCCTGCTGGAGGACACGCTCATCCTCTGGACGACCGAGTTCGGCCGCATGCCGTCGTCGCAAGGCGGCAAGGGCCGCGACCACAACCCTTACGTCTTCACCAACTGGCTCTGTGGCGGCGGTATCAAGGGCGGCATGACGCACGGCGAGAGTGACGCCTGGGGCTACAAGCCGCTCGACCGCACCAACCCGACGACGGTCTACGACATCCACGCGACGATCCTGCACCAACTCGGCCTCGACCACACCCGGCTCACGTTCCGCCACAACGGCATCGACCGCCGGCTGACCGACGTGCACGGGCACGTGATCAAGCCCCTTCTCGCCTAGCGCCGCCGAATTTACTGCGCCGTCCACCCACCGTCGACCGCGAGGACCGCGCCGGTGACATAGCTGGCGGCCGGGCTCGCGAGGAAAATGGCCGCACCCTGGATCTCCTCGAGGCGGGCCCAGCGTTTGAGCGCCGTGGCGCCGACGACGAACTTGCGGCCGTCTTCCGTGTCGGCGATCGGCAGGTTCATCTCCGTCAGAAATGGTCCGGGGCAAATCGCGTTCGCCGTGATCCCGTCCGATGCGGTTTCAAGGGCAAGTGTGCGGGTCATCTGCACGACGGCACCCTTGCTCGCAGTGTAGGGCGTGCGGCCAGCGAGACCGACTAGGCCAAGCGCGCTCGCGAGATTGACGATGCGGCCCCACTTCCGCTCCCGCATGCCCGCCACCACCGCCCGACAGCAAAGCCAGGTGCCGGTGACGTTGGTTGTCATCACCTGGGAAAATTGCTCCGGAGTGAGTTCGGCAATCGGACCGCGAATGTTGATTCCCGCGCTGTTGATCAGGATATCGACGCGACCGAGCTGCGCGTTGGCGGCGGCGATCATCGCGTTCACTTGTTCGGGAAGCGTCACATCGCACGCGTGGCCAACGGCCTTGCGACCGAACTCGCGCGCGATGGCTGTGGCTGCGGCTTCCACCTCGGCGGTTTTCCGGCTGACCAGCATCACGTCAGCTCCGGCCGAGGCGAGGCCCGCGGCCATCGCATAACCGAGGCCTTTCGAGCCGCCGGTGATCAGGGCGGTGCGGCCCGTCAGGTCGAATTGCTTGATGCCGGGAAGGGGAACGTGGGTGCTCATGAGCGAAAGGTACGTTGCATCCAGCCGAGGTCGTGCCGGTTGTTGGCCTCTTCCTCCGCCAGGACGGTCGCGACAGACTTGCCCGTCACGTGCGGCGGGGGCTGACGGGGAGGATTCGTTTTCACGCGTTCCAGAGCAGCGGCGAGATGAGATGATTTCCGCTCCGGAAACGTCGCCCAGAAGCGGTCGGTCAGACACGGAACCTCCAGCGGATCGCGGGTCGCCATCTCAAGGTTGAAGACGATGCCGGGATTGGCGCGCCGCAACGCGGCGATCACACGCGGCAGGTCGAGCAGACCGGTTCCCAACGGGACCTCGCTGAGCAGAAAACCCTGCGCGTACGGCTGCACCGCCATGTCCTTCAGGTGCACACTGAAGGCATGGGGCGCGAGAGTTTCGATGGCGGCGTGGGGATCGTCGAGTAGCGCGAGATTGTTTCCCGTGTCGACGAGCACACCGATCCATTCGCTGCGAACGTCACGCATCAGGCCCGCGAGTTCGTCGGCGGTGTGATCCTTGTGGTTTTCGATCGCGATTTTGAGCCGGTGCCGGGCCAGGATCGGTTCGGCGAGAGCGAGCGAGCGACGAGCCTCGGCGTGGAAACGTTTGAACTCACCGAGCGACTGGAAAATTTCGTACCGTCGCCCACCCGTGAACACGGCGCGCGCCACCTTCGCACCGGCCTCGCGGGCGAGGCGGACGTCAGCCTCGAACGACGGCAGATCGCCCTCGGTCTTCGGGAGCCGCATCTCACCCTCGTAATAACCGCCCTCACGTTCCACGAGGTCGCGCAGCCGCCGGGCCGCTGCCGGGTCCTTGCTGCGCAACGGTGTCTGCACGCCCTCGGCGCCCAATCCACGGGCATAGCGGCAGAAACTTTCGGTATCAGAAAATTTGACGCCAGGGTTCTTGGCCGTAACGGCCTTCCAGTGTTGGTGGCAGGAGAAGGTGCACAGGCCAATTCGGGCCTGCGCTGCGCCAGTGGCCGCAAACAGGGAACGGGCCGCCAGGAGCGCGGGCCAGGTGGCGACAAACTCACGCCGGTTCATGTGATCAGCCTCCGCACTTCCGCGTCCCACGGCGCCCGATAGGGTCGTTGCAACATCGACGACGCTTCCGGGTCGCCAACGATATCGTTCGCCGCGGCATCCCAGACGAGCTTCCGTCCGGTGCGCGCGGAGAGGTTGGCGAGATGGCAGGCGGTGCTGACCCAGTGGCTGCTGGCGAGGTCGGACCGGGGCGTCGCGCGACTGCGCACGCAGGCGATAAAATTCGCAGCGTGATCGACGCATTGCCGTTCGGCATTGCCACTCTTGTCTTCAGCGCTCTCGCACCAGAACTGACCGGGAGCCTCTGGTACCGGCTGCGGACCGCCGACCGGATGTCCGCCGCCCATCATGCGGGCAAAAGCATTGGTCGCCTCGCCGCGTTTGTCCGGCACGATGGCGAAGCCGCCGCGCCCGAGCGTCATCGTGCCCTTGGTGCCGAGGAACGTGAGCCCGCCCGAAGCACCCAGGGCGCCACCGGCGGCGCATTCGCGAATTTGGACGACGACGTTGAAAATCGGATACTCGAGGATTGCGTCCTGCGTGTCCGGCACCTCGGCATGATCGTCAAGGAAGCGGCGCGTGCCGCTGCTGTAAACCGCCTGCGGGGCTGCGAGGTCGAAAATCCAGTGCACGATGTCGAGCGAGTGGTGGCCGAGGTTGGTCATCTGCCCACCGCTCGAATCCCAAAACCAGCGAAAATGATAGAGGGAGCGGTTGACGTTGTAGGGTCGCTGCGGCGCGGGACCGAGGAGCATGTTCCAGTCGAGATCGGAAGGCGCGGGACCGTCGGGCGGACGACCGATTCCGGGGCGAACGTTGCGGAAGAAATTGCATTGGACGCTGACCACGTCGCCGATGGCGCCGCCGCGCAGCAGGTCCTTCGCGCGCTGATAGTGGGGGCCGCTGCGTTGTTGGGTGCCGACTTGCACCACGCGTCGGGTGCGGGCCGCGACCTTTTGCATCCACTCGCCCTCGCGCACGAAAAGATGCAGCGGTTTTTCGACGTAAACATCCTTGCCCGCATCGCAGGCCATCATGGTGTGCAGCGCATGCCAATAGTCGCCCGAAGCAGCCACGACGGCGTCGATATCTTTTCGTTGCAGCAGCCGCCGGAAATCCGGCATCTGCGCGCAATCGCCACCCACCATTTGGGCGCACGCTTCCATGCGCGGTCGGAAGCAATCCGAGACGGCGACGACGCGCGACTCCGGCAACTGGTGAAAGCTGCGGGTGTGAATCCGGCCCATGAGGCCAAAGCCGATGACGCCGATGCGGACACGGTTGTTCGCACCTTCGACCTGAGAGTAGGACTTCGCCGTGAGCGCAGTGGCGGTGCCGGCCAGGGCCGAGGTTTTGAGAAACAGGCGACGGTTCATGCGCAGCAGGGGGAGAATTCGGAAGTGAGATGACAGGCCTGAGCTCAACAAAACGGGAGAGGGGGTGAAGCGGACGCACGATTCGAGCAGGGGGGCGGCGTCTCCTGCCGACGATGTTTGTCGATCCTAGATTGGCCAGAAGAATGCAGCCACGGTGGAACCGGTTTTTTTCCACGGTTGCGCAGCGACCGCAGGTGGACGTTTGACCGACGTTGCACCGCCGCGAGGAGCCCGCGATATATCGGGGATGCCATCTGGTGATTTTTCCCGCCCGGAGCCTCCTGGTTCGGATGAGTGGACCGTCTGGCGGCGCGAGTCTTCTGCGACCCTCGACGTGCCGCGCGGATTGCCTGCGCCGGGCGAGACAGGATGGAGAGCGCTCGGGCGACATCAGCGTGGCGGCGATCCGGCGACGCGGGGGTTCAATCCGGGCTGGGCGCGGATGACGTGGGAACCCGCGGCACTGGTGGTTGATTTCTGCTTTGTTGCCACCGCTGCGTGCAATTCGGCGCGCCGACTGAATGAGCGTACGCACCTCCTGGGCGACGTCGGAGAAATTTTTCTGCAGTGTGCTGAGAACGACCGCTATGTTGAAATCCACGTGACACCTGAAAACCAGCGGCTTCAGCTTGAGTGGAACAGTGAACGGTTTGAAGCCGTGCGAAACAAGCGAGCGGCGCTGGAGGACTTCGCCATTGCGGATCCGAATTGGGTGCAGACGTGCACCGCGGTGGCGTCAACCGGGTGGTCCGCGTCGGTGAGGATTCCCGCCGCCGTGCTGCTGGAGGAGGGGGCGGTGTTTCACGGCGGGGCGCGCCTCTTGGCGGCTGTTTGCCGCTACGATTGCGGCGGTGGCGACAAGCCCGTGTTGTCGACGACCGCCAATTTTGGAGGCCAGCCGTTCCATACCCGTACCGCCTGGCACCGCGCCCGGCTTTCATAGGGGTATAAGGGGTCTAAGGGGTCATGCTTTACCTTTGACCTAATCTTCGGACGCCGGTTTCCCTTTGGGCGAAATCCTGATCAAGTCCGTCGCTCATCCATCGAAATTACAACCAGAGGCCAGGTTTGGCGAAAGGTCGCTGTTGGAGTCAGGAAAGATAATTAGCTAAAAGGTAAAGCATGACCCCATTTCCGGGCGATATTCACTCCCAAGTTGACCGCCGGCAAATTGGCCGTCTGCTTCGCTCCATGTTACTCCCACGCAACTTTCGCCTCCTTGCCGGCATAGCCATCGCCCTTCTGCTCGGCACCTCCCTCAGCCGTGCCGAGCGCGGCATCATCCTGGACAACGGCGCCTTCTTTTCCGACTCCGCCAAGGCTGAAGCAAACCGTCAGCTCCTCGACGTTGGCCTGCGTTTCAAGAAGGAGGTCGTGATCGAGACGTTCAAAACCATCCCCGATGACGTCACCAAGGGCGTAAACCTGCAGGACCGCGCCGCCGTGAACCGGATGTTTGAACAATGGACGATCCGCCAGGCGCGCCAACAACGGGTCAACGGCATCTACATTTTGCTCTCGAAAGAACCGTCCCACCTCCAAGTCATTATCGGCGACGGTACGCAACAGACCCTGTTCACGTCCAAAGACCGCACCGTGCTCGTCGACGTGATGCTGGCGAGGTTGCGCACCAAGCAATACGACGAGGCCCTCCTTCAGGGCGTCAACGTCATCGCCTCCGCTATGAAGTCGCACGTTGTCGCCCACTCCCGGCCTGCGGTTCAAAACCGCGCCACGACGGCGACCGAAGATTCCAACCCGTGGGGCTGGGTCATCGCGGCCGTGCTCGGTTTTCTCGCCGCCTGGCTCGTCGTCGGCATTATTCGCTCGATTTTCAGCGGCGGCGGCGCGGCCGGTGGCACGGCGGCGGCGCCGGGCTCGGGCGGCGGATTCATGAGTTCCCTCCTCGGCGGCATGTTCGGCGCCGCAGCCGGCATGTGGCTATACGATCAATTCTCCGGACATCACGGCTCCGACATCGACCGGGGCGGCTTCGACGAATCTAGCTCGTCACGCCGTGATTCCGACTATTCAAGCTCGGGCGACAGTTTCAGCGACGACTCCAACGGCGGTGACGTCGGTGGCGGTGATTCCGGCGGCGGTGACTCGGGTGGCGGAGATTTCTGATTCCAAGCGATGCGGACCGATTTCATATCGGTTCGTAGGTGTCATCCTTACCGTGATCAAAGGGTGGCAATCCCTTCCGTACTGGAGCACAAGCCGAGGAGCAAAATCATGATCGCCCCCCATTTTCTCCGCTGTCCGGTCCTCGCACTCGCGTCTTTGCCAATCTTGCTGCTGACAATCGCCTCCCTCCCGGCAAACGATCAGCCACAATGGGGCCAGCGCTGGTCGCGCAATATGGTCTCCGCAGAGCACGGTTTGCCCGATTCGTTCGATCCCAAAACCGGCCGCAACATCCGCTGGACTGCCAAACTTGGCACCGAAACACACTCGACGCCCATCATCGCCAACGGTCGCGTCTACATCGGCACCAACAACGGCGAGCCGCGCGATCCCAAACACGTCGGCGACCGCGGAGTGCTGATGTGCTTCGACGAGAAAAACGGCGAACTGCTCTGGCAACTTGTCGTGCCCAAGCGCGAGGAGGATAAGTTCCATGACTGGCCCAAGAGCGGCATCTCGTCGCCGGTCACCGTCGAAGGTGACCGCGTCTACGTTGTGAGCAACCGCGGCGAGGTCATGTGCCTCGACGCCCTCGCCCTCGCCAACGGCAACGACGGCCCGTATCGCGACGAGGGCCGACACTTCCTGCCGAAAGGTCCCGACGCACCATCCGAGTCCATCATCCCGGGCCCCCTTGATGCCGACATCCTCTGGCTCTTTGATCTCACCAAGGAGGCGGGAATCTGGTCCCACGACTCGGCCCACAGTTCGATCCTCATCGACGGCAATTATCTCTACGTGAACAGCGGCACCGGCGTCGACAACACGCACCGGAAAATCCGCACGCCCGACGCCCCCAGCCTGGTCGTCCTCGACAAGCGCACCGGCCGCTTCGTCGCGCGGGACGATGAGCACGTCGCACCCAACATCTTTCACTGCACCTGGTCCTCTCCGTCACTCGCCCAGGTCAACGGCCGCGCCCTCGTCTGCTTCGCCGGCGGCAATGGCATCGTCTACGCCTTCGAGCCGGTCACCGAATCCGCGAGCAAGATCGTCGCCGGATCTGCTCCCGCACCGCTGAAGAAAATCTGGCAATTCGACTTCGACCCCGCCGGACCGAAGGAGGACGTCCACCGCTTCACCACCAACCGCGTCGAGGGCCCCAGCAACATCTACGGCATGCCGGTGTTTCACGAAGGACGCCTCTACGTTGCGGGCGGCGGGGATCTTTTCTGGGGCAAGAACGAGGCCTGGCTCAAGTGCATCGACCCGTCCAAGACCGGCGACATCACGCGCGATGGCCTGATTTGGACGTATCCGCTGGAAAAACACGTCTTCGGCACCCCCGTCCTGCACGAGGGGCTAATCTACCTCGCCGACTGCGGCCGCAAGTTTCATTGCGTCGAGCAGGCGACGGGAAGGCCGGTCTGGACCCACGACATTAACGGCGAGGTCTGGGCCACCCCGCTCGTTGCGGACGGCAAGGTCTACCTCGGCACCCGCAGCGGTGCCTACTACGTCTTCGCGACCGGCCGCGAGAAGAAGCTCCTGTTCGAAAGCCAGCTCGGCAAAGGTATCAGTGCGACCGCCACCGCCGCCAACGGCACGCTCTATGTCGCGACGATGACCCACCTCTATGCGGTGGCCACAGGTTCGAAGTGAGCGTCCCGCGGCCGCAGGACCGATGCTACAGCCCGGAGCCCGTCGCCCGATTCACCAACACCCGCAGTCTTGAGTTGGGTTGCGAAAGTCTTCCCTCTCTCACCTCCATCTCGGTGAACCGAGCCAGCAGGATCTCGCGGTCGGTTTCCCGATTATGGTCGTAGATCACATAGATCACGCCGTCCGTTCCCTGGTCGCCATCGGGGTAGGAAACCACCAGCCGTTCGTCCAGTAGAAGTCCCCCTCTCCAGGTTGCTCCGTCATCTTCCGAGAGGTACGCAGTAAGGTGAGAACGCTGCCGCCACGACGGCTGCACCGCGTCGCCGACCAGCCACGGCTGGTCCATCGGCGGATTGTGTTTCACCAGCAGCAGATTTCCCGACGCCAGCCGGCGCAGAAAGAAGCGCGACGGCGCATTGGGGATCACCGAGGGCTTGCCCGGGGACCAGGTGACGCCGCCGTCCGCGGAAAAACTTTCCGAAATTCCCGCGTTCGTCCGCGCCAGCAGCCAAAGAGCCCGGTCGCGGCGTTCGACCACCAGATGTTCGTCGTAGTGCACGTCGGGGATCTTCGCCGTGCCCAGCCGCTCAAGGGTCAATCCAGCATCGTCGCTCCGGTAGATGTGTGTCCCGACGGCATCAGGATCCCACGCGAGATGCGGGTTTGGTATGGGCGGTTTCGTCCTCCCCGGCATGCTGGGGCTCGGCTTCAATGACCATCGCGCGATCGGGAAGAGCCAGCGACCGCCCTGTGTCACCGTCGGCTTGTGCATCATGATCCCGTCGGCAATCCGTCGCGGGCTCGACCACACCGGCACGGGGGCGTCTGAGTTCTCCGTCGTCACCGCCCATACTCCGGCGCGGCCATCCCATGAACCGTAGGACTGGGAGTGAAACCACCACAGCTTGCCGTTGGGATCGCGCCAGAGCACTGCGTCGTAGGCGCGCACGGGAAACTCCGGATCGATTACCTGCACGGGCCTTGACCAAGTTCGTCCGCCATCGGCGCAGGTGGCCAGCACGACGTAGTTGTCCGGCCCTTCGCCCTTTCCACCCGTGTACCAGGTGGCCCACAGGCGACCACCCTTGCCGACGGCGATGCCCGGGACCGCCTGAAATAAACGCTGATCATCCGCATAGCGGCCATCCGCGGCGCGCTTCACCGACACCGGGTCGAGCGCCGGGCTGGCTCCAAACATCGCCAGCGTGAGGGTCGAAAAAAGCACTGGCAGGCCACGGCGGCCAAACGAAGATGCACCCGGCATGCGCACGAGGTTCACGGTGTGGCGCGGAGCACGATCGCCGCGCCTCCGGGATCGCTTCGATCGGACGACGACGGGCGGCGCACCCGCTCACCCACGATCCGGTGTTCCAAGATGAGGTGGCGGACGAACTCCTCGGGCAGGTCGGCGCGGAACACGCCGTTAACGCGCTGCTCACCCAGGGTCGCGTCACGCAGTTCGAACTGCTCCCAGTTGTAGAGGTTGAACTGCTCAATCGCGTCCGCAAGCCTCGTATCCGAAAATGAGACACGCGGTGCCTGCCATGACAGAATTTCCTGCATCTGTCCCGGTTCCATTCGTGTTGCGACGGCTTGGGTCCAGTTGCGGGGGTCGGCGGTGAGACGTTCAGCCGCCGGAACCCCACGTTTTGCGCCCGTCGGTCCGCTCAATTCAACCCGGCCGGAGAAAACCAGCAGGGAAACTTCGTCGCCGGAGAGGTGGAGCGAAAACGTCGCCGCGGAGGAACGCGCGGTGAACGATCCCGCCTGCACGACGAATTCCCGTTCGCCCGGGAGCACGGTGAAGCCGGCCTCGCCCCGCACGAGCTCGGCCGTCGGTCCGGTCGCCGGGACCCGCAGCGCGGATCGCGCGTTGAGTTGCACCACGGAGCCCGAGACCATCAGGCGCTGATAACCATTTTCAGTGGTCGCATAGAGTGGCGCCGCACCGGCGTCCGGCCGGATGGGTCGCGGGAAAAAGAGCAGACCAGCCAACGACGCCGCCAGGGCCCAGGGAATCCATTGCGCCCAACGCCAGAACGGACGCCCCGCCTGAGCCGGTTCGACCAGAGCGCGAAATTCCGGATCGTCCGCGAAGTCGGCCATCCCCCGCAGGCGATCTTCCACAGCCTCCAAGCGCGCGACCGCCGCCGCGCGACACGGGTCCGCCCTCCACCACTGATCGAATTCGGCCGCCTCCAGTTCGGAAAGTCCCGCCCCGCGCCGGGCCAGCCAACGGGCAGCCTCGCGATCGAGCGCCACGGAATCGGAGTCGAGTTCGGAGTCGTTCACGATGAACTGCCTTCCGCAGCGTGGAAAAACTCCTGGCAGCGCCGGAGACCTTTGGTCAGATGCACTTTCACGGTTTCGGGTGAGATGTTCAATTGAGCGGCAATTTCCTTGTACGAGAGCCCATCCATGTAGCGCAGCAGGATTACTTCCCGGCAGCGCTGCGGCAGGGTGCGAACGGCCGAGAGCAGGATTTCACGTTCCTGCTCCCGACTGGCGTGCTCCGCCGCGGAGGGTCTCTCATCGAAGACGTTGGCCGCCGACTCATGGGTTATCGGAGCCAAAGAAATCCCCCGGGTTCTGCGGTAGTGATCGTACGCGAGATTCCGCACCAACGAAAAAAGAAACGCCTTGGGATTCTCGATCGGATTCACCAGCCGCGCCCGCCAGAGCCGCGCGTAGGCGTCCTGCAGCAGGTCATCGACATCTCCGATCGCCGGAAACCGATGCCGCAAAAAACCGCGCAGCGCCGGCTCGTGGGGCAGCACCACTTCGGTGAACCAGCGGGATTCTTCGGTGGAAGGAGACATGGGGGCGGACGAGGAGGGCGCATTCATCCCCGGTGACACACTGCAAGCACACTGTGCCGTCGCCCAAAGTGAAAGCGATTTCTAGCCGATAACCCATTTTCTGCCGGCCAACGTCATCACATTAAGGGCCCGTCGATTCGACGCGACTTCGCGGCGGGAAATCAACCGCTGGTCAGCGAACGATTGGCCCCGCTGTCGACGTCCCTCACCATTGAAATCCATCGTCCCGCTCATCATCGCGCTGCTCGCCGTTACTCCGTCCCAACTGACCGCCGCCGAGACGCCCGGTGGCGAGTTTGCCCTCACCCCCGGGCACGCCGACGCGGTGAACCGGCCGCGCCGAATCTTTTGCCAGTATGATTCTGCCTCCTTTGAACCGCCGGAGCTGCTCGGCGGAAACATCAACGCGCTCATGCGCTACCGTTTCGGCTACGTCGACCAGCCAGGCTCCCAAATCGATGCGATTTGCCTGGATGTCTCCAACGAGGGCGTCGCGCCCTACCGCAGCAAAATTCTTCCGCTGATTCAGAATCCCGGCCTGCTGAAATGGCACGAGCAGGGCGTGGACTACATCGCCCGGATGGTGGCGGAGACGCACCGGCGGGGGAAAGAGATCTGGTGGAACCATCGGGTGAACGAGGTGGAGCGCGGCCACGGCGGATTTCGCATCGGCGGCGGCACCGAGATGGAGGAGCGCAACCCGGTAAAGGCGCAACATCCCGACTGGTTGATCAAGTCGTGGTGGTGGCAGGGTCACTGGAATCTCGCGACCGCGGGTGCGCGCGAACACAAAGTAAACATCCTCCGGGAGGTGGCCGACCTCTATGACTTCGACGGCCTGCAGCTCGATTTCGCGCGCCACACCCCGCATCTGCCCCCGGGACACCAGTGGGAGTTGCGCGACGGCATCACGCGCTTCGTGGCGGACGTGCGCGCGATGCTGCTGGCCCGCGGCGCCGCCCGCGGTCGGCCTTTCCTGCTCGCGGTACGCATCCCGGAAAACCTCGAGGGCTGCCGCACCGACGGCTATGACGTAGAGACTTGGATACACCGCAACCTGGTCGACCTCCTGGTGCTGGGCACCCGCACCATGCGGGTAGATGTCCCGGCGTTTCGGCGGCTCGCGGCCGGGAAGAACATCAAACTGGTCCCCAGTTTCGACGGCTGGCACGCGACCGACGGATATCAGATTCAACCCATCGAGTTTCTCCGCGGCGTGTTCGGCAATTTCTGGGCGCAGGGTGCGGACAGCGTCGGCACGTTCAACTGGGCCGCCGGCTCCCCCGCGCTTGCCGCCGAAATCGGCGCCAAGCCAGGTCCGGTTCCGCAGGAGCGTGCAAACTCCGAGATCGGCGCTCCCGCCACGATGCGCGACCTCCCCCGTTTTTATGCAACGGAGCGGCGCGGCGGCTACCCGAATGGCGAGGGCTATTTCTCGCAAAACCTCCAAGCCCCGTTGCCGGCCAGCCTGCGCAACGACGGCACAGCGATCGACCTTCCGCTCTACCTGTGGGACCCTGCTTCCCGGCCGTTCACGGCCACGTTACGCCTGATCTGCTTTAACCACCTTGCGACCGACCGGCTGGCCGTCGCCTGGAACGGTCAGGCCCTCACTGCGTCGCAGACCGACCCGAAGTGGAAGGATCCTGAAATCCATTCACCCGATCCCCAACCGGCTTCGGTGACGCCGTTCACCCTGCTCAAAGATGTGAGCAAGCAACAGCTCACGCGGATCGATTTCCCCGTCCCGGTCACCGCGCTCGTCGCCGGTGAAAATACGATTCGAATCAGCGTCGCCGAACGCGGCGCTTTCCGGACCGGCCGCTACATTCAGGTCGAAAAGCTGGAACTGCACGTCCGCTAAGCGCCACCGCACCCAACTTCGGAGCTCACGTGAAAAACCCCTCGCCACATCCCGTGTCTGATTTTTCCCTCGCCGTGCCCCAGCGCGCCTGCCTCGTCGCCGCGCTCCTCCTGCTCCCGCTGACCGCCACTGCCCAACGATCCGACGCAACAGCCGCTCCGTCACAAGCGAGCGGCGAGGTGATCGAACTTTCCCCGTTCATGGTCGACGCCGGGAAAGACAACGGGTACGCCGCACTGGAGACCACCTCTGGCACTCGCATGCGCTCGTCGCTGCGCGATATCGCCGCGCCGCTTTCCGTCCTCACGCCCGCGTTTCTGGAGGACCTCGCCGCCACCTCGCCCGCGGACGCACTTATCTTCACGCCCAGCGTCGACACCGTGGAAGGAGACCCCACTCGAAACAACGGCTTCCTCCGCTTCGGCGACGGTCAGCCGCTCGCGATTCGGGGATTCGTGAACAACGAGGGCTCTGTCGCCGCGTCGAATGATTACTTCAAGGCATTTGTGCCCACCGACGTTTACAACAACGAACGCATCACCCTTTCCCGCGGGCCCAACTCCCTCCTCTTCGGCGTCGGCGGAGCGGACGGGGTGATCGAGTCCACCACGAAGCGGGCGCGCTTCGACCAGCGGATCACGCAGCTCCAATTTCGTTACGACACGTGGGACTCCCGCCGCGTCTCGCTCGACCACAACGAGATCCTTCTCCGGGAAAAGCTCGCACTTCGCCTCAACGCGCTCCTGGACCAGAAGCGCGAGTTCCGCGACTTCGAGGGCAGCAAGCAAAAGCGCGTCACCCTTGGCATCACGGCTCGGCCGTTCGGCGGAACGAGGATTTCTGTCAACCGCGAGGATTACCGGATCGATCGAAACATCGTCCCGCTCACGTGGGCCTACGACAACGGCGCGCTGCTGTGGATCACCAAGGGGCGGCCCACGGTGGACTTTTCACCGACGGCGGCAGTGACCGCGGCGCAGAAGGCGGTCTTCGATCCCAACGCCGACCTCGGCCAGGTGACGGCGCAATCTCAGATTTACATCCACGGCCTGGGGCTCGCGCAGCCGATCGTGAACTGGCGGTTTCAGTTCAACCCGACACGGAACACGTTCAACGGAGCACTTGCCACCGACGTGCACTCGAAGGATCCGTTCAAGCTGTTCGGCATCGCGAAGGAGACGAACTTGCAGGGCGGCACGTGGGATGATCCGTCCGACCAGTCACGGGGTAGCACGACCCAGGCGTTCATCGAGCAACGGATCACGCGGGACCTCTACGTCGAGCTGGCCGGGAGCTGGATGAGGAACAACCGCAACTTCAGCCCCAGTTCCTTCGATCACGTCACGATCGATCCCAATCGCTTCTGGGTCGATGGCACCGCCAATCCCGGTTTTCTCCAGCCGTATGGCGAATCGGCCAACAACCAATACCGGGAGTACCGCCAGCAACGTGACTCCTATCGCGCGACCCTGTGGTACGACCTGGATCTCAGCGCCCGGCATCGCTGGCTCGGCCGTCACAGCATCGGTCTGCTGGCCCAGGACGCGGAAACTACCTCGCGCCAGGACACGATGCGCTGGCTGAATCGCGCCACCGCCGGACTGACCGGATGGAGCGCCGATCCGCTGAACGCCGTGAATGCACTGACCATCCGCACCTACTTCGTGGGCGGCAGACCAAATTATCCCGTGCCCGACGCGGCGTTCATCGGCCGGAATCTCGCGGCGCTGAGCACGCAAAAGCAACTCGTCGGAAAGATCCCCGCCGCGGTCGCGCCGATCGACCTGGTCCTCCGCCCATTCGTGGCGGCAACGAATACGCGCGAGGAAATCAAGTCGTACTCGATCGGCTGGCAGGGGCGGTGGCTGGAGCGGCGCCTCGTCACGCTCTTTGGCTGGCGACGGGACTACACGGAGAGTTTCGTGGGGCAGCCGCCTTACCGCGAACTGGCGGACCCGTTGGTGCCGGGTTCGACCGCAAGCGAACTCAACCGCTACTACAGCTACGCCCGCAACGTCCCGTTCAAGTCCACGCCGGAGGTCTCGGTCGCCGCCGACACCAAGACGGCGGGCGCGGTGCTGAACGTCTTTCCGTTGCTCGCCCTGACCTACAACAAGTCGGAAAATTTCACGCCCTCGACCAACCCGTCGCAAGTCACCTTCCTCGGCGAACGGCCCGGCAACCAATCCGGTGATTCGCACGACTACGGCCTCCGTACGTATCTTCTCGACGGTCGAATTTCCGTCGCGCTGAGCCGGTTTTCCAACCGCGTAGAAAATCAAATCCGCGGTGGCGGCAGCTACGTCGGCATCAGCCGCGGAATCGTGAACCGTCTGCGCGACAACTATTCCACCGATTCACATTTCAAGGTCCTCGCCCCCAGCGGACTTTATCCGATCGACCCCGCCCAGACCGTGGCGGATGGCTGGAACTTCGACGCCACCGGCTATGAACTCACCGCCACGCTCAACCCAAACGCACACTGGCGGGTATCGCTCACCGGCAGCATCAACGAAAACGTGCTCGGCGCGCACCTCCTCGGCCTCGGCAAATACCTCTACACCGAGCAGCCGTTTCAAGGCCTGGCGACGTGGAAAAAATTCGCCGCCGAGCTGCGCAAGATCGAGGCCGGGCAAGCGTCGTCGTTGTTCGATCTCGATCCCAAAAACGCCGCCCACCGCCTGCAGGCCGGCACCGACGCACGTTTCCTCGAAACGCAGGCCGTCGGCGCCGAACAGCAATACCTCGACGAACGCGCCCTCGAGGGCCAGGCGACCAACTGGAGCGGAAAATATGCGGTCAACGCCGTCGCATCGTACGACTTCGATTCGCAGGGGCCGCTCAAGGGATGGTCGGTCGGCGGTAATGCCCGCTGGCGCAGTGCCGACACCGCCGGTTATCAGCGAAAACTGAACGCCGCCGGCGTCCCCGAGGGAATCATCGACGTCTCGCGCCCGATCATGGGAGAGGACTACTGGGACGCCGGCGCGATGATCCGGTATCAACGAAAACTCCCCCACGGCACCCGGCTGCGACTGCAGGTGAACGTCCAAAATCTTTTTAACTGGCAGGACGTCCGTCTCGTGAAGGTGGCGACGGACAGCGAGGGTATTCTCGGCCCGAAGTACGCGCCGGTGGCGCTCAACTACACGTTACGCCGTCCGCGAAACGTGATGTTCACAACGACGCTGGATTTTTGAGTGTTTTTATTTTCACACAGCGCTTCATGATATTTGGTCAGTCACTCCCTCTCGTTATCACGCTCGGGCTGGCCATCGCGGGCACCGTCGGCCGCGGCGCGGTGTCGTCTCCGCAAGATGCGCCCGTGATCAATTTCAATCCCGGCCCCGACTACGGGCCGGCCGAACGAAAATACCAGGGCATTCCCACTCTGGAGCGTGCGCCCAACGGCCGACTCTGGGCCGCCTGGTACGCGGGTTCCGTGCAGGAGGATCGGTACAACTACGTCGTCGCCGTCACGAGCGCCGACGACGGCAAAACGTGGACCGATCTGAAGATGGTAATCGACCCCGACCAACTGGGGCCGGTCCGCGCTTCCGACCCTTGCCTTTGGTTGGACCCCGGCGGCCGGCTCTGGCTGTTTTGGTTTCAGAATTCCGACAAAGATGTATCGGCGCCGGTCTTGTACGCGATCACGACGGAAAATCCGGGCGACGAACATCCGCGCTGGTCCGCGCCACGGCTCATTGGCGAGGGCATCATGATCAACAAGCCGCTGGTCCTGACAAATGGCGATTGGCTGCTGCCGACCGCAATCTGGCGCCGGGATCAAAGCTGCCGGGTGCTGGCATCGGTCGATCACGGTTTGAGCTGGCAATTGCGCGGCACCGCCGGGATTCCACGCCCGGAGGACCGGCAATGCGATGAACCCATGATCGTCGAGCGACGCGACGGCTCCCTTTGGATGTTCGTCCGTACCAACTACGGAATCGGAGAGACGGTTTCGGCGGATGGCGGGCGCACGTGGACGCCGATCACGCCCTCGGGACTGCCGCACACGCCGACACGTTTCTTTTTCCGGCGGCTGGCCTCCGGCCAACTGCTGCTCCTGAAGCACGGCCCGCTCACCGGCAAAGCGGTCGGGAGAAAACAACTCCGGGCCTTCCTCTCGGCGGACGACGGAAAATCGTGGCAGGGCGGAATGATGATCGACGAACGCGCGTCGTCCTACCCCGACGCGACGCAATCCGCCGACGGCGTCATCCGGGTTATTTACGACCACGACCGGATGGACGCGAAGCACATTCTCTTCGCCGCATTTTCCGAGGACGACGTACTGCGAACCAACACCGGAGACGCGATCACCCGGCCGGCCGTGCAGGAGTCGGCCCGATTCAAGGTGCTGATCAATGCTGCCACCGGCGTAAACACGCGACCATGGTTGAGGGATGGACGATTCCTTAATCCGAAAAGCAACAGGGACGGGGCGACCCTGCTAACCGGTCCCGCCGCGGTACTGGAGGTCGTCGAGGGGACCGGTGAAATCAAGCGCTTGATCGCGCCGGAAGAATTCCTCGCCCCGCCCTTGGACACTCCCACGGGACTTTGCGTGGCCATCCCAGGTCAACGGATCTTCCGCGACCGCCAGAACACCGTTAACGTCGTGCCCGGGGCACTCGCGGGCAAACGCTACGTCCTCGCGGACTCCAGCGCGGCGAACGTCATCTGCCGATCCGCCGGCGCGGTGTTTGTTCTGGCCACGAGCCGCGAGCGCAGCAGCGCCAGCGCCGCGGAACGCTTGCTGGCGAGCGGATTCACGAAAGCGGCGGTGCCCGAGTTCCTGCTCACTCTGGCGGCCGAAAACAAGGCGACGGCGGAGCAACTGACCAACGTTTACCAAAAGTCCGTGAGCAAGGGAGAACGCATTGAACTGCACGGGCTCGGGGTGATCGTTTTTTGAGCACAAAAGTGGGGCAAACGTGTAGGTCAGCCTCCTTTTGCACGTGCCACCGTCCGCGAGCGCGACGAAGGCCCCGCTGCCAAACTTGTGGCGGTAGTCGCTCAGCCTAACGACCCGCCTGTCAGCTCGGACAAATCCACCTCGCCCGGCACGCCAAACGGCGCGGCGTTGACAGTGCCGATCGCGAGCTGGCCCGCGCGAAGGTCGAGCCGCGGCCAGCCTTGCCGGGCGGGAACATAGAGATCCGGATGCGCCACCAGCGCGTGTTGTTGCAGCGCGCGCGGGAATTGCGCGAGGCCGGCGAAATAGTGGTGGCCGTTGCGCTCGACACTCGTGACGCCCAGCGCCGCCTGCGCCGCGAGATCCTGCAGCGTCGAGATCGGTCCCACATTGCCGAGGTCTTCACCACTCAACACCGCGGGCAGCCCCGCCACTCGCCGCCGGGCGAGCAGGCCCGCATTGATCACGCTCTTGAATACCCCCTTGCAGTTCTTGTGACTCGTCCCGGCGTACCCCAGCGCGAGCGCCGCCGGCAGACTGCCGAGTTCCGCATCGCTCTCGTCGATGATGATCGGCGGCCGGTCCGGCCAACCTCGCGCCAATTCCCCGATCCCGTCGGAAAGCGCCACACTGCGGTGCCACGGCTGCTCAACGTAGAGCAGGTGCGGCCAGAGCGCTCGCAATTCCGGTGCGCCGAGCAGGTCGCGGTAATAGGCGGCGAACGACGCCACGTCGTGAAAGCTCTCGTTGCCGTCGAGCGAGAACGCGAAGTCGTCGCCGCACTCCGCCGCCAGCACCGCCGCCATCCGTGCCAGCCGATCGCGATCCCGTGCCGACTCGCCGTTGATTTTGATTTTGAAATGCCGCTGTCCGTAGAAGCGGATTACCTCGTCGAGGGTCTGCGGCAACCCGTCGTCGACGCGTTCGCCCGCGGCGAGATCGCCGGCGGAAATCGGGTCGGACAACCCGACCGTGTGCCGCGCGAAAATTTCCGCGGGTGGTTGGACCGGCAGAAAATCACGCGGTGTCACGCCTGCGAGCACCGGCTGGAGCGCGGCGAGATCGAGTCCCAAAATATTTTCCCGCAACGCCGCCGACAATGTCGCACTCCGCGACCGACAGACGGCATGGATGAGCGCACGCTCCACGAAGGACGTCCCAAAGTTCGAGAGCAGTGGCGGCAATTGCTGGTCCGCCGCCCATGCCGCCTGGGCATCATACAGCTCCCGCCAAAACCCGAAAGCCGTCGCCGCGCGCAACATCCTGGCGTGGCCGACCGCCGCGCGGATCACGCGGAGCATTTCATCGATCTCATCCGCCAGCCCGCGCTTCGGATCCTTCGTAAACCACTTCGGCGGGAGCAGGTCCGCCGCGAGTCCCGTCTCCACCCGACCGTCGATTTCAAACGTGAGCCGCAAAATCACCTGCGGCACGTCGGTCATGGTCGCGATGCCGTACCGGAACGGCATCCGCGCCCGGAGTTCGAGTCGGAAAAGTTCGGCGGAGAGTAATCTGATCATACGTCGTGGGCAGTCGGGGCGGCGAGCGCCGGCGGGCGGTGTCCTGTTCACTCGCTGGCGCTCGCGGCTACAACGTGGAACCAAACATCGCCTCGTAATGCGGCGACGTGGCGAAGATCCCGCCGCTGCGTGCATAATAATCCGCGTCCAGCTCGAAAACGCCGCGCGTCGTCTTCGCCCACGGTGCCTCCGGCGCGGAATGATAACTGCGCATCGTTTCCCAGTTCCGATAATTCTGATGGCCGTTGGTCTCGACCAAGCCGAGGCCGAGGCCGGGAAATGCCGCCAGCCGGGCCGCGACGTTCTTGTTCCACTCGACGAGGAGCGGGCTCACCGTCAGGTCGGCACAGAAACACGGCACGCCGCGTTCGTGCGCCAGCTGCGCAATCTTGAGCGACATCGAAAAGGTCTTCGCGATCGGCTTCAGCGCGATCGCCTTGTAGCCCATCTGAATTCGGGCGAGCGCATCCTTGTCCGTGTGCGCACTCTCGTCGGCGGCCACTCGCGCCGGAATGTCGCTGATGTCGATCTCCAACTCCTCGGGAAACGGCTCCTCGATCAGCGCGATCTGATCAAAGGCCCCGATCGCCTTCGTGTGATCGAGCAACCGCAGGAGCGTGTCCTTGCTCTCGTAGCGGCCGTTGGCGTCGAAATAATAGGGCAGCTTGCCGCTCGCCGTGTAGGGCGTGCGCGCGTGGCCGATCGCCGCATGGATCGCACTGATCCGCGCCTTGTCCTTCTCCAGCATCTCGGCCTGCGTCCCGGGCTGGCCGATTTTGATCTTCATGAAAAAATACCCCTGGTCGACCGCGGCCTTCAGCTCGTCGATGGGAATGCCGTACGCCATCAGCGGGATGCTCGCGACCTTGGCGTGCTTCGTTGCCAGCGCCGGCCGATAGGCCACCGGAATCAAATCGTCAAAGCGCGTGATGCCGTTCTCCGCCGCATACAACAGCCACGCCGCGAAATCGACGCCGACGAGCGCGTTGAGCGCAAACGTTTCGCGCAATCCCGGGTGTCCGGTGATTTTTTTCGCGTAGGCAAAGACCTCGTGCCGCGTGGCATCGAGCAACTCGATCGGATTGGAAAAGGTCTGCCCCTTCAGCTGCTGCAACGCCCATTCCGTCACCGCGTACATCAGCGCATTGCCGCCGCTCTCCGAATGGCCGGCAAACACCTGCGCGTCGCTCCACAACACACCTTGGGTGCAGAGCCCGATGCCGCGCCGGCTGGCCGCGCTCTCCAAAAACGCCGCGCTCTGCCAGATTTCCGACTGATAGCCGCCCTTGAAGCCAAAGGGGCGGACGAGCGGCTCGCGCTCGAAGTTGGCGCTGACACGGGAGATCGTGATGGGTTTGGTCATGCTTAGGAAATTTGCTGTTTGGCCATGAAGTCCTTCAGGGCCAGGAGGTCCTTCTTCATCAAACCGGGAAATTTCTCCCGCTTTTCCGCGTCGGACATCTTCGTGCGTTCAAATGGTTCATATTCGAGATGCACTGACATCGGGCCCGCGATCTGCAGTTCGCGCACGAGTTTGAAATACGCGTTGAACGGCACGATGCCCTCGCCGATGGGGACGTTTTCCACTGTCGCCTTCCCCGGCGCCTGCTCCCACTTGAAGTCCTTCAAGTCGGTGCACTTGATCCATGGGGCCAGTAGTCGCAGCGCGACCGGCCACGATTGTCCGCCCTCCACGACGGCGTGACGGATGTCATACTGGACGCCCATCCCGCGGGGATCGATGTCGTGCAGCAGCGCGTGCAAATCCCAGATCGCGCTGCCCACGCGCGTGCCAGCGTGGTTCTGGATCGCTCCATGAATTCCCAGGCTCGCGTTGAGGGCCGCGAGTTCCTTCAGGCCCGGTTTCAACTTCTCGTGCGTGCCCGTCACGCCGAGCTTCTGGTCGTAGTTGAAGTTCCCCATCCGGTAGCACTTCACCCCAAGCCTGGCTGCCGTTTTCAGCACCGTTTCCGTCTGCTTGTCGCGCGCACTGGTAATCTCCGTGGTGATCAACTCGACCTTGAGTCCGGCGGCATGCGCGGCGTCGATCGCCCGTGGCAGATCCTCCTGCACGCGCTCCGGCAACACGTGGCCCTGCGCGACGCGGACGGTGTAATCGATGCCACCATAGCCTGCGGCCTTCACCATCGCCGCCGTGTCCGCGTATGACATCCAGTGCAGCGGTTTGGAAAAAACGTGGATGACCGTCGGGCCGCCCGGGGTGGATTTCGCGGGTTTCGGATCTGCCGCGCACAACGGGGACCCGGCACCGATTAGGGGCAGCGCGGCGCCGGCCAGAGCGAGACGGGAGACGAAGTCACGGCGCGAGACGGGAGCGGGGTTGGGATCAGGGTTCATGGGCATAGAAGGGTGCGGACCCGATTCAGGCAGCGGGGCTGCGCTGCCGCCAGAGTGAACTTTCTGATTTCCAAGCGCCGACCGCCGGGGCGGCCGTACGCCTGCGGCTCACCCCTTGCCGCCCCGGAGTAACACCAGATGGTCGATGCCCTTCGTTTCGAATTCGCGCCAGTAGCTGTCTTCCATGGCGGTGAGCCGCTCTTCCTCGTCCTCGGTCAGTTCGTCGCTGAGCTTGGTTGCGCCCAATTCCGAACGGAGGTCGCGCTCCGCCAATCGCGCCACGAGTTCGCTCCAAAAGGCATCCTCGACAAACTGATCGATCTTTTCCCGGGCGGGACCGCTCGTGAGTTTCTCGTTGGGGAAGAACTGACCGTTCACGTCGACTTCGATGAGATCGGCGCAGCCGAGGGGTTCGGCGAGTGCGAATACCTTTTGCGCGATGTCGGCGTAGCGCTCCGGCATGGTCGCTGGATCATCCGGACGGGTGCCCGCCACCCAGAGCCCGAGGTGGGCGAGTTCAAGCAGTCGGGCGTATTCCTTCGGCGTAAACGAAACCTTCATGCGGTAGAGAGGATGCGTTCCATGCAGGCGCGCAAGATTGGAGTGACGGATTTGCGATGCCGTCGAGGGCTGACAGCTGGGATCAAACCACCTCCGAAGATTGGTCGCTCAGCGCTCGGCTCTGATCCGCTTGCCCGTCTGCAGAGCAACATGGGTTTTGCTCACCGCGTAATCGTTCCTGATCAGTGCACCGTGTTCGTCCCCCGATGACATCGTGGCGCTCAGTCCGTCTTGCCGCCGACAACGCGTTACCCTGGGATTTTTCCGGTTGCTGGTCCCGGATCGGCCTTGGTGTAAAATCGCTCGTGCATCAGCAAAAAGAGCCGGTGCACCGCCTGGCTCAATTCTGCGAAGGTGTCGGCCGCGGCTCCGTCAGCGCGGCCTGATTCCAAGCGACGTTGCGTGCGGCGGAAGCGTTCGCTCAGCGAGCGATGGTCCTCGAAATCGCCCAATTCGCGCAGGAGCCGGCGCACTTGGTCTGCCTGCCGTCGGGCCCTTTTGACCAACCGCAGCGCGGCGGCGAACGTGATCCGGCCGGCGTGGGCGGCCTTGAACACGCCGCACTCGTAAACCCGGCACTGCAACGGCCGATCGGCGTAGAGGCGGCAGGAGCGATCCGCGCACAAGGCCGCGCACGGCTGGGGAAAGTGCACGATCGGCGGCGCGGCGCGGGAGCTCGAAACGGGCAGTCCGAGCGTCTTCAATTTCGTCGCGTCGTCGCCCGGCCCGAGCCGGACGTTGTCGAAGAGCGTGCCGTCGCAGCAGAGCCCGCAGGCGAGGCAGAGTTTTTCGCCGGATTTCACACCCCACCATCCGGTGGCCGGTGGTCGGAGTGCAAGCCGGGGTTCTCGCGCCGGCCTAGGGTGCGCCGGTGCCGGGATGCTTCTTCTGTCGGTCCCATTCCGTCCGGAATGCAGCCTCCTTCGTCGTGATGTACGTCTGGTAGCCGGCGGGATCGATGAACGGGTTGGCGCCACTGCCCTTCGATTTCTCGAATTTCTCCTTCATCCCGAAATAGCCGCCGTGGGCGCCGAGAAAAAGATCCACGGGCAGTTTCTGCAGCACGTTGAAACAACGGACATAGTCCTCCGCAATTTGCGGATAGGCTTTGTTTCCAACCAGGATATAGCCCGGATTGACGTTCGGGCTGCCGATGATCACCGCATTCAAGGTCCGTCCGCCCTCCGGCACGCGCATCGTCCAGGTGGTGCAGCCCTTCGTGTGCCCGGGGGTGAGGCGCGCGGTCAGGGTCGAGCCGCCGATTTCGACGGTGTCGTTGTCGTGGAGCACGCGATCGACCTTTGCGCCCGGGCGGCCGGACGCGGTGCTTTCGACCTGGGCGACGTCGGGCTCCATCACCATCACGCGGGCGCCCGTCTCCTTCTGGATGAGGCCGACGGCTGCGTCGTGGTCTCCGTGCGCATGGCTGATGAGGAGGATTTTCGTGTCGGTGTACGTGAAGCCGAGCTGCGCGATGCTTTTTCGCAGCAACGGCAGATCCTGAGGATAATTGGCGTTGATCAGGATGTTTCCCTGCGGCGTGTGGACGAGGTAGATCGCCAAATCGGCGGTGCCGACGTAATGGAGGTTACCGGCGATTTTGAAGGCCGGGAACTCAACGTGCCAGTCGTCCCGCGAGGCGGCAGAAATTCGCCCGATCAGGACGAAGGAGAGGAGGAGGAGGGGAAGACAGCGCCGGAAGCGTTTCATGGAAGGCGGGGGGATTTGGGCCGCGGAGAAGGCTCACGGTTTCTCTTTGATCGTGATGGGGGTGAAGGTGGCGAGCGGAGTGCGGCCCTTCATCGCCGAGAGTTCGTCGAAGGCGACCTGCTGCAGGGCGACGGCCTGGGGCTGCGAGAGACCGAGCTCGAAGGCGGCGCGCTCACTCTTTCCGAGGGAGCGGGGATCGAGTCCGGTGAGATCGCCGAAGACCATCAGCGCCTCGAGGTAGTAACCATAGGTGCTCGGATGATAGTGATCGTACGTCCAGAGATCGAGCTGGCCGAAGGCGATGCCGTCGTAGGGATTCGGATCCGCCACGCCCGTCCGAAAGGCGCGGTTCCAGGCCTCGCCGACGGGGATCACGCCGCGGATGTACGGCGTCCCGGCGGCGGCCCGATCATAGGCCGCGCGGACATCCTTCGCCATCTGTTCGATCGGCCGGCCGTGCCAATATCCGGATTCCGGATACACCTGATCCGCCCGCGACCACGTGGCGATGAGGCGGATGTCGACCTTGGGGTTTTTCCCGTGCAGCAGTTCCGCGACTTGTTTCGCCGTGCTGATCAAGAGCGCCGGGTCGCCGGGTTTCTCGCGGTTGAGCGTGCTGTAGCCCAGCATCACGACGTGATCCCAGGAACGCCCGATCACGTCGGCTTTTTCCGCGAGGTGAAAGTCGAGACCCTTGCCCGGCGAGGTCTCCAGGCTGACGGCGTAGTTCCGGCCGGCCTGCCGGGCGAACAGGTTGAACACGGCGGGCACGCCGCCGATGCCCTCGCCGTTCAGGTCGGTGACGGTGTTGGCGCGATAGAAGCGCACGGCCGAGCCCGCGCCGAAGAGGAAGCTGTTGCCGATGAACAGAACGCTCGGCGCGGTGCGCGGGGCAGGAGGGGCCGGTTTCGACGGTGCTTGGGCGAGAAGGGCCGAAGCGAGGAAGGGCAGTAGCAACGCGCGATGCGCACGGCGCAGGACCGTTCCGGCAAAACGGCGGGTAGTGCTGAGTCGCATCGTGGATTCCATGAGTGCAGTGGTCAGAATTTCTTCGTGACTGTGACGGAATACATCCGACCCTTCGCGAGCGCATTGTAGAGCGCGGGCTCGTAGGTGTTGTTGTCGTCGGAGAGCGGGGGCGCGGCGTTGAAGAGATTGTTCACGCCAACGCGAAGGCTGGTGTCGCGCAGCCAGCTCCGGATGTCGGACTTGCCGAGGCGGTAGGAAACGAAGGCGTTGTAGGTCTCGCTGTCGCGCCCCACCATCCGGTAGACGGTGCTGCCGTTCGTGAACACCGGCTGGATGTAGGAGGGCGAGCCGAGCGACTCATAGACCGCCCGGCTGGTGGTGACACCGGACAGGGTGAAGTGTCCGGTGTAGAACATGCCGAGCCCGGCGCTCCAATTCTCGCGCCGCCAGGTGAGCTGGGCATTGCCGCGCCATTTGGGGGAGGCGCCGGAGGTGGCCGCCAGGTTGCTTTCCAGCAGTTCCGTCCGGGACTGGCCGCGGGCGGTGTAGGTATAAAACGAGTTCAGCTTCGTCCAGTTGGACTCGAACGTGAAGTTGCCGAGCGACATGGGCCGGAAGCGATAGTTGAGGCCGAAATCGAAGCCGTTCACGAATTGCTCGGCTTTGTTGAAATACGTGGTGCGCAGGTAATCGATCGCGCCGACGACGGCACGCTGGGCGCTCGGCGCGCGGGTGGCGTTGTAGGCCGCGAAGAAATTGCGGTCCTCCTGCGTGACGGGCAGGCGAACCACGGATCCGTCGCCCTGGTATTTTGCGGAGCCGGAGCCGAGATCAATTGCGCTGATGCTCTGGCCGGCGGCGAGCGCGGCCTGCGTCGCGGCGACGAGGGCGTCGCGGTCGTCGTTGATGGTGCCGCTGGAGCCCAGGATGTCCCGGTGCCGGATTTCGTAGTAGTCGACGGTCAGCGAGAGTCCGCGCACCTGGGGCACATCGATCACGATGCCCGACGAAATGCCCTTCGATTTTTCGGGTTTCAGATCCGGGTTGCCGGCGGTGCGGTTGATGCGGTTCAGGCTCTGGTCGGTCAGCTGCTGCGTGACGGTGGAGCGGTAGGTGTCCTGGCTGTTGAGGACCGTGCCGATGAAACTTCCACGATACAGCGCCGGCAGCGACGGCGGCCGGAAGCCCTGGCTGCGCGACGCGCGCACCATGATCCATTCCGTGGGTTTCCACGTCAGGCCATATTTGGGGCTCACGGTGTTGCCGAAATCGCTATAGTGTTCCGACCGCGCGGCGGCGCTCAGTTCGAATGACTGGACGAGCGGCAGTTTGAAGTTGTGGCCGACGAGCGGGATGAGCGCCTCGGCATACCCGGAAATCGCCTTGCGATTGGCGAAGGTGTCAGGGATCGACGAAGAGCTGACGACATCGGAGCGCGAGGGATCCAGACCGGAGCCCACGGGATTGAGGCCGGCGAAAGGCGCGCGGATGTCGCTGAAATCCTCAAGGCGGTATTCGCCACCGAGCGCGAGGCTGAGGTGGTTTCCACCCCACAGCGACCAGACCTCGCCCGTGGCGTTGAAGTCGATGCTCCGGAGCCGCGTCATGCCATCGCGCACGAAGGCCCCGTAGGTCGATTGCTTCACGGCGGCGGAATTACGGAACGGGCCGGTGTCAACGAGCGCTCCATTTTGCACGGCGTAGCTGCGGCCGAAAGCGTTGAGTGCGCGCGCGGGGTCGGTCAGGAGCGCCGCCGCCTGGGTGAAGCTCGTGCGCTGGATGGGTTCGTTCTCGTTGGCGCGGCCTTCCGCGTGCATGACTGCAGCTTCCCAGGACCAAGAGTTGGCCAACCGGCCGCGCAAGCCCAGCAGGCCGCGGTAGGCCGTGTTGGTCACCGTGTCCTCGCGTGAGCCAAAATCCCAGAAGCGGTGATTGGTCACGTTGACCGCCGACGGTGTGCCGGTGAGGCGAGGCGTCCCGTCGGAATTGGGCGCGCCGGTGGGGTTCCAGAAACGTTCACCGAACGGATTGTAGGGGTTCGAGGCCGGGATCACGAGCAAGCCGTTGACGCTGCTCTGGTAGACATCGGGGTCGCGATCGATGATCGAGCGGGCGCCGTAGTAGTTGACGTCGGCGAAGACTGTGACGCGCGGGCTCAGATCATATTCGCCCGCGACAAAGACGTTGTTGCGGGTCGACTGCGGCTGCAGGGAGCGGGCGTCGTTGAGGTTCCAATAGTATTCCTTCCCAGGTCCGCTGGCGGCGCGCGCCGGAGCGGCGGAGGCGATGCCGGGCTGGCCGCTGCCGGTGGTCGGCGTGAGAAAGAACGCTCCGGTCGCACTGAAAAACGTCGTAGGAATACCAGTGGGCCGCTGGTTGGTGGCGATGAACGCGCCGTATTGATCGCGGCCGGTGGTCACGACGGTGTTGAACTGGCCGTAGGCACTTGTGGTCGTCCGCTTGTTGAAGGTCGCGTCGGTATAGACGTTCCACGGCGCCGGAGCGCGGGAAACGATGTCACCATCGGAGGAAAACGGGCGATCCCGCAGGAAGGTGCCGTTGCGGTCGTAGCGGTCGGCGGTGAAGATGAGCCGACCTTTCTTGTCCGCAAAATCGAGGCCGTGCGTGAGCGAGGCGCGATACTCGGTGCCGTCGCCGTATTCGGTGATCCCCCAGCGGAGCGACAATTCCGTGCCGCGAAAGCGCCGGTGCATCACATAATTGACGACCCCGGCCACGGCATCTGCACCGTAGATCGACGAAGCGCCGTCGCGCAGGATGTCCACCCGCTCGATGCCGCGGTTGGGCAGCTGGTTCACGTTTACCGACACCGCCGGGATGCCATTTTCATTCCAGCTGATCGGATGCGGCGCAATCCGTCGGCCATTGAGGAGGATGAGCGTGTTGCCGGACGCAAGGCCGCGGAACGAGATGTTCGCGTTGTCGCCCCGCGCATTCTGGGTTGCGAGCGCCGCCTCGTTGCCCGGCAGGCCCGCGGCCATTGGCAGCATGGCGAGCATGTCCGAGGGCTGGCCGGGGTCATAGATCTCGAGTTGCTCCGCCTTGACCGTGGTCACGGGGAGCGTCCGTTCCATCTCGATGCGCTTGATGTTCGAGCCGGTGACGGTGAATGTCTCGAGCGTGACGGTTTCGTCCTTGGCGGCGATGGCGGAGGGGGCGGGTGCGGTTTGCGCCATGCCGGCGCCGGGTAGTGCCAGCACGGCCAGTGCGGCCACGCGGAGTGCGAATGGGGTTTTCATGGTTTGGTTGGTTGGGTTTTGGTTGAGCTAACGGCGCGAATTTCGCCCGATTACTTTGGAAGTCTTTCCCGATTGGCCGTCGCTGATGGCCTCCGATATGACCACCGGCCAAAGGGGTCGAATATCTAACCGGGTGCGGAGATGATTTGCTGCATCAGGACATCGGTCAATTCTTCAACGGGGTCGTCCAAAGGAACTTTGAGCAAGCGCCGTCCGTCGCCGTGCTCTCGATCGGAGCGACGATGGCGGGGTTGGTCGGAGTCAGAACGTTCCCTTCAAGCCGACGGTCCAGAGCGGGTGATAGACTTCCCGCGCCCGGAAACGCGCATAGTCCGGGGTATGTGGGCCGTAGATTTTTTCATCCTCGGGAGCGTTGTTCACGTTGCGCACCGACACGAAGACGCCGAGCGACCGGCGGAGGAAGTATTCGGCGCTCACATCGACGAAGAGGCGCTTCTTGAAATAGCTGTAGGTGCCGGGCTCGATGTTGGTGCCGGTGACGGGACTCGTGCGCTTCTGGCCGCGGTAATTTTCGCTGATCCGCAGGTTCCACTTCGGTCGGGTCACGCTCAGGCCCCAGTTGGCGCTGAACGGGCTCATGTCCTGCAGGTCGTCCGTGTCCTTGGCCCGTTGGGAGGTGGCGTTGGCAAAGAACTGCGCACCGCGCGCCCACGCGGGAAGAAAGGTCAGCGCCTGTCGGTAATTGAATTCCATGCCGGTCATGCGGACGTTTGCCCGGTTGTTGGTCTGGGTTGCGACGGGATACTGGCCGTAGGTTTGCTCGTCCAATCCGTAGGTCGCGAGAAACTCGGGCGTCGCCGCAACGGTGACGCTGTCGAAGAAGTTTTTGAAGTCGCGGATGAAGAAGCCGGCGGTGAGTTGGCCGACCGTGCCGAAATAATATTCGAGCCGCGCCACGTAACTGCGCGCCTGCCACGCCTTGATGGAGGCGTTGCTCGCCGTGATTCGGTCGGTGGATTTGGGCTGCTCGGTGTCCGGCAGGGTCAGGCCGCCGGCATACTGGCCGAAGTCGGGACGACCGACGGATTCGTAATAGGCGAAGCGGCCGATGACGTTTTCCGCAAAATTATAGGAGGCATTGAGACTCGGGAAGAGCCGGAGGTATTCCTTCCGCGCCCGGTAGCCGCGGTCGACGAGGACGAGCTGGGTGTAGGCGAGACCGGCGTTGGTAGGCACGATCAGGAGCGGCGCGCCGGTGGCAGACTTGAGGACCTTCCCAGACGCGTCGCGCTGGTAGTCGCGGGTGGGGTCGTTGAGCGGCCCGTGCGCGTCGATGTTGGTTTGCTCGGCGCGCACGCCGGCGACCAGCTTCAGGCGGTTGCGGAAAAGCGACGCGTCGTTGCGCCAGAAGAGCGACGAGATGGTTTCGTTCACGATCTTCGAGGCGTTGGTGGCGCTGGTGTAGTTGGCGACGGCGTTGCGGGTCCAGTGCCTGGGGTTCGCCTGGTAGTCCGCCCAGAGCTTCACGTTGTCCGCATGCTGCTGCTTGGGCAGTCCCCAGGTGGGGATGCGTTCCGAATACGTCGCGTCGAGAAACGGCAGCGCGCTATCATCGTTGGGTTGTCCGTTCTGCTTCAGCGGCGTCGTGCTCGCGACCCCGTCGTTGCCGACCCAATTGTAGGTCTCCGTGCCCACGCCGCGCGCGTCACGGGTGCGGGTCCGCACGTCGGCGCCGAGTTTCACGGCCACGGTCACGCCGTGCAGGTCGAAATCGCGCCGCAGGTTGACGTAGGCCTGGCGCGCGATGTCCTGCGTCAACTTGCGGGTGCTGGTCGCCGAAACGATCGAATAGCCGTCGAGGCGGGACGGGTCGACGATTCGACCGGCCGGGTCGGTGACCGTGATCCGGCCCGGATTGAGATAGGAGATATCGTCAAATTTCACCTGGACGAAATTGCGCTGGAACGTGGCGCCGTTGAAGGCCCCCTTGTCGACGTCCTGAAAATGGATCCGTGAGTTGCCGTAGCTGCCGCCGGCTTCCGCCTTCCAGAGCGGGCCGTCGTGAAACCAGCGCAACGACGGCGTGGCCGTGAAGCCAAAGCGCAGCGCGCCGCTGTTGGCGATCGAGTATTGCCCGTTGTTGGCCGCGTTGCCCGTGGCGGGAAACGTGCTCGCCGATCCCCAGGCGTGCGTGGCGTCGAAGTTGCCCTGCGTGATGGTGTTGATCGTCAGGGTTTGAAAACGGTTTCCGGTGAGTTGCTTGAACAGACCGTAGTTGAAGGCGAAGGAAAGCCGGTCATGAGCGGCGGGACGCCAATCGACCGTCGTGGCGAACGAGTGTCGGGTCGTGTCGTGGCCACCGTCATACCAACCGAAGACGCCGAGGTACGGCTTGGTGGGGGTGGCGACGGAAGTTCCGGACGCGACGCCGCGCCAATTCATCCCGGCGCGGTCGTGCGGGGAGTATTGCTCGGAGTATCCAGCCGAAACGGTGAAGCCAAAATTCTTGTTCACCGGCACGATCGCCGACGTCTCGATCCCGGGGCGAATCTTGTAGCTCATTTCGCCGCCGAAGCCGGGGCCGGGGGTGCGCCGGCCAAAGGCGCGCTCCGAGTCCTTCCACATCCACGCCAGACTGTAGGAGTAGGTCGGCCGGCTGCGCTCAAACGCGCTGCGCGGCACAAAATTCACGGAGCCGGCGAGCGCTGAACCCGAAACATCCGGCGTGGGCGAGCGGTTAACCTCCAGGCGGGAGACGTTGTTGAGGGAAACCTGGTCGAGCGCCACCTGCCGGCTCATGTTCGATGCGCCCCCGGTGCTGACGACATCGAAGCCACCGATGGAAATCGGGACGTTGTTCGGGGGCACGCCGTCGATGGTGATCAGCCGCGGGTCGCCGTTCACGTAGTCCATCCTGACACCCGGGATAAATTTCAGGAACTCTCCCACCGCTCCGTCGACGATTGGGCCGAATTCATCGGCCGAGAGGACGTTGACGATGTTCTTGGCGAACCGCTGGTCGTTGACCGCGATGGCGGAGCCTTCCATTTCCTTTGAACTCGAGACTTGGAAGGCGCCCAGTTGGACGATGCCATTGGCCTCGGAGCCGGGGCCGCGGGTTTGGTCGCCGAAGGTGAAATCCTGTCGCGTCGCCTGGCCAGCGGCCACGACGACGCTCTCGGTCCGACTGTTGAGTCCCGTGAAAAACACCTTCACGCGTGCCGTGCCGGCGGGAACGTTGGACAGCCGAAACTGCCCGCTGCCGTCGGTCAGGGTTTCCTCCGCTGTGCCCTCGACCGTGACACGGGCCATTTCGAGATACTCGCCGCGTCCGGCATCGAACACGCGGCCCTCTATTGCGCCGGTCGGTGCCGGCTGCCCGCGCAGCGAGTTGCTGGCGGTCTGCGCGCAGACGACGGCGCCGGCAAGGAGCCAACTAACGATAAGGGCGGGAAGAGTGCGTCGAAGCATGACGAGGGAAGAGAGCAGGGACGGTTTGCCATCGTTGATTTGGGTCAGTTCACGACGGCACGCGAGCGACTTTGCGTCGTGCAATGCTGGAAGCCGGGCGGGGGCGTGTGATCTGGGCGGTGAGCGATCCGTTCGCGCGGGGAACAGAGCACTGAAGGGCATGCTCCCGGCCGTGGTTCGCCCCGTTCCCTTCCCCGTTTCCGAAATGGGAGGTGGGCGATCGGTCCCCGGACGGCTGATGATCGGGCTCGCCCGTGCGATGGTGGCGCGGCCGTGGTGGGTGGTGGTTTTTTGGTTGCTCGCGCTCGCGACGGCGTCGCCGTTTGCCCTGCATCTGGGCCGGGTCGCGCAGGGCGGGAGCGAGGCGATCCGCGGCAGCGAATCGCACGCCGTGATGGAAACGCTCAACCGGGAATTCGGGAGTGGATTCTCGCACGTGGTCCCGGTCGTCATCACCAGCGAACAGATCCCTTCCAGCGATTCCCGGTTCGCGCAAATGATCGCGGACTTGACGGCGCGGTTGGGCACCGACGCGAGTGTGCGCGGCATTGCGCATGCGTGGAATGCGGGGCAGCCGGAGTTGCTCGGGCGCGACGGCCGTTCGGCGCTGGTGCTGGTCCGACCCGGGGTGGGGACCTTGATCGAGGCGGAAAAATTTGTCGGGACGCTGCGGGCGCGGCTGGCGGCGGACGGATTGCCCGCGGGATTTGCGGCGCACGTGACGGGGATGTCGGCGATGTTTCACGATCTCAACCGTCGTTCGTCGGCCGATCTATTGCGGGCCGAGGCCGTCGGAGTGCCCCTGACGCTCATCGTGCTTTTCCTTGTTTTCCGGACGGCGGTCGCGGCCGGGCTGGCGCTCGCGGTCGCGGCGTCGGCCGTCTTGCTGAGCAGCGCGGCCCTTTGTCTCGCGAATTCCTGGCTTCCGGCCAGCCAGCTGGCGCAAAACGTCGTCACGATGATTGGGCTCGGCGCCGGAACCGACTACGCGCTGTTTGTGCTTAGCCACTACCGGGAGGAGCGCTCGCGCGGGGCTGGCCTGGACGATGCAATTGTCGGTGCGATCCGCCACGCGGGGCCGGCGGTTCTGGTGGCGGGACTCGCGGTCGCGGGCGGATTTGGTGCCCTGTTTCTCGTCAACGCGCGATTTGTCCACAGTCTCGCGCTGGGCGGAATCAGCGTCATTGCCGGGGCGCTCGCGGCCACCCTCACGTTGTTGCCGGCGTTGCTGAAACTATTTCGGGACCGGGTCGTTCGACCCGCCGCGGCGGGCGCGGCGACCAATTCATGGCGGACTCGTGGCTGGCTCCGCTGGACGAACGCCGTGATGCGCCGTCCATGGGCGGGCCTCGGACTCGCGGTCGTGGTAACTACGCTGTGGGGCTGGCCGGCGTGGCGAACTCAGGCGTGGCGGATTGGTCCGCCGGATTTGCCGGTCGAGGAAGAATCGCGGCGCGGCTACGACTTGCTCACGGCGCACTTTCAACCGGGATGGATGGGGCCCGTGGCCCTGTCGCTCGAAGCTAAGCCGGGTCAGACGTTGTGGGATCCGGCGAATCAACGCGCGGTGCTCGCCCTCGCGGCGGAATTGCGGGCGAATGCCGACATCGCCCATGTCATCGGCTTTCCCAGCCTGCTGGAAGCATTGGGTCCCGCGCGTGAGCTCATTCGCAGCAGCGCCGGGTTGCCGTCTCCGCTGGTGGAGGTCGCGCGGTCCGCGGTGAGCGCCGACGGTCGGACCGCGGTCCTCATCGCCGTGCCGCGCGTGGCGATCGAAGCGGCTCGGGCGGTGGAGTTGATTCGGAAATTGCGGGAGCAGTCTGAGTTCGATGCCAAGACCGTGGGCTTTCGGTTCAAGGTCGGTGGCGGCACGGCCATCGTGCATGATTTCGACCTCGAAATGTTCCGGAGCGTGGGGCGGGTGATGGGCTTCGTGGTCGTGATGACCTTCGTGCTGCTGTTGCTTTTCTTCCGCTCGATCGCCGTGCCGCTCAAGGCCATCGCGGCCAATCTCCTGACAGTCGTCGCTGCCTACGGCTTTCTCGTGTTGCTCTTTCAGGACGGGATTGGGGCGCAGCTTCTCGGCATCCACGCCCCCGGTGGCCTGAACTCATTCGTGGTGCTGATGCTGTTCACGATTCTTTTCGGACTTTCGATGGACTATGAAATTTTTCTGCTCAGCCGGATCCGCGACGAGTGGCGGGTGAGTGGAGACGCTGACGGATCAGTCGCGGTGGGTCTGGCCTCGACGGCGGGGATCATCACGAGTGCCGCGGCGGTGATGGTGTGCCTGTTTGGGTCGTTTGGATTTTTCGGTCTGACGGCGAGCCGGCAATTTGGGCTCGGGCTGGCATTCGCCGTCGCCTTCGATGCGACGATTGTGCGGCTCCTGATTGTGCCGGCGGCGATGCGCTTGCTGGGCCGGTGGAATTGGTGGTTGCCGGGCGCGCGCGGCTGAACCCCGGATCGTGAAAATCGAAAGATCCGTCCTATCCGCTACCGATCGCCGCGCTCCGGTTGCCAAAGCGGCTCGGGCAGCGTCGCGTTCCAGGCATCGTAGCGGGCGCGGAGCTCGCGGGCTCGTCCCGGTTGCGTGGCGGTCAGGTCGGTGAGCTCCTTCAGGTCGGTGCCGAGATTGACGAGGCGCGGAGTCTTGCTCGTGGGATGCGGCGGCTTGCCCTTGTCCTGCATGATCAACTTGTCGTCTCCGGCGCGCACCGCCCAGATGCGGCGCGGTTTCATGCGCCAGAAAAGAGTCTCGTGCGGATCGTCGCGCCGCTCGCCCGTCAGGTAGGGGATGAGGTTCACGCCGTCGAACGCCACGTCGCGTGGCGCGGGCGTGCCGGAGATCGCGAGGGCGGTCGGCAGCAGGTCGAGGCTGCTGACGGCGCGGTCGTAGATTTTTCCGGCGGGCAGCTTCGCCTTCCATTGCACGAGAAAGGGCACGCGGATGCCGCCCTCGAACATCGTGCCCTTTTCGCCGGAGAGCGGCGTGTTGAGCGAGCCGTTGCGCTCCAAGGGGCCGCCATTGTCGCTGAGAAAGACGATGAGCGTGTTATTCTCGAGTCCGTCGCGACGGAGCTGATCGAGGACCTCACCGACGGCGTCGTCGAGGCCTGAAACCATCGCGGCGTAGGTGCGACGCATCGGGTCCGGGATGTGGGCGAAGCGCGCGAGGAGCTTGGCCGTGGCCTGCTGGGGAATGTGGGGAGCGTTGAATGCGAGGTAGAGGAACCACGGCCGCTCCTTGTGGCGGTGGATGAACGTGGCGGCCTCGTGTCCGAGGACGGTGGTGAGATAGCGCGATTCGTCGCGCTCCTTGCCGGTGGCGCCGACGGGTGTGCGGTTGCGCTGGAGCAGATTGTCCGGGCGCCAGTCCGCGAGATAGTCGTGGGAGCCGCCGAGGAAACCGAAGAATTCGTCGAAGCCGCGCGCGAGCGGATGAAATCGTTCCATGTTGCCGAGGTGCCATTTGCCGATGATGCCCGTGTGATAGCCGCCGGGCTTGATGAGCTGCGGAAACGTTTTCTCGGTAACGGGCAGGCCCTTCTCTTCCGATGGCCCGTTGCCCTCCCAGTTGATCTCGTGGCCGAAGCGCGACTGCGAGCGGCCCGTCATCAACCCCGCGCGGCTGGGCGAGCACATGCACGAGGAGACGTAGCCGCTGGTGCAGCGCACGCCGTTCTTGGCGAGCGTGTCGATGTTGGGTGTCGGGATTTCCTTTGAACCCTGGACGCTGAGATCCCCGTAGCCGAGATCGTCGGCGACGATAAGAAGGATGTTCGGCTTTTCGCTGGCAGAAAATAGGGTTCCGGCAAGACAGAGGAAGGCGGCAAACGGAAGGAAGCGGTACATGGGGCTAGTTGTCGTCAGCACTTTGCCGACCGGCCAGGCGGGGACAAGGAGGAGGTTTTCCTTTTCAGGCGTTTCGGCCCGATCCGTCACTCCCGACCGGTTGCACGAGCCGCACCGTCATCCGGGAGAGCCGTTCGAGCACGCGGCGCTCCGCGCGCAGCGGCCACCAATCGTAGAGATAGATCTGCAGCGGGCGCCACATCGCGACCCAGCCGCCGATGGTCAGTCCCTCCTTGGCGATTTTCGCAAACGTCCCGTGTCCGATCGTGCCGAACAACTCGCTGACCATCAGGCAGGCGGCGAGGAAGAGCAGTCCGACGATCAGGCTGGTGCGACCGTTGCGCATCATCAGCCGGAATTCGTGCTGCTTCATCTCCGCCCGGTGAGCGAAGTAATGTTGCACGGCGTTCTCGACATCCGCAGCGCGGGCGGGCGGTGGCGGGGTGGAAAGCTGGATCGTTAACTCCAGTTCATGGGCCGAAGAGAGCTCACGGGCCCAGCTCACGATGAACTCTTCCGCGTCGGCATCGAGATCGCGGTCGTGGAACGGCGACGGATCCATCGAGTTGAACAGCTGGGCGAGTTCGCGCAGCTGCAACTTCATCGGGAGCGGCGGCGGCGGGTTCATGGCGCGCTGGTCGTTCATTCGGTTAAGGAATGACTTTCCGCCAGGACGTCAAAACCCGGTCAGTCACTCGTCAACCCAAAGAGCGGCATCCGAGGCTGGCATGGTGAATCCCCGTCGGGGCGGCCTTGGGGGCACGGAAGGACCCGGCCCAGCGATGGTGGGGCGCGGACGTGACTCAAGCCAATTGCCTGGGCAGTCGGTCGAGGTCGACCCGCCGATCGAATCATCGCGGCGGAGCGGGGCTTCAACCACCGCCCGGTCCTGCTGGACCGGGGTGGTCGTGGCGGCAGGGGCGTTGGTTTTCATGGGGTGAAGGATGGCTGGGTTAGCATCGCAACTATTCCGCCAATTGCTTCGCAGATCTTGGCCGGATCCGCGCAGCCATTGTCCTCGCGTTTCTTCACCGCAGCTGGATTTCCAGGCTAACGCTTTGACTTACCCGTCTGTTTTGGTGGCGGGGGTACGACTAGCACCGGGCACGGGGCGCGTTTCAGGACGGCGCTGGCGGTACTTCCAACGAGAAGGTCGTAGAAGGCGGTGTGCCCGTGCGACCCCATCACGATGTAATCGGCGCCGAGTTGCTTCGCCTGCTCGCTGATCAACACCGCCGGAACACCCATCAACTGGACTGAGTCGGCCTTGAGGAAGCTCGCTTCCAATCCGTCTTCGAGCGCTGCGAGTTTCCGCGCCGCATCCCGAGCTGCGGCCTTATTGATTTCGTCGATGTTTTCCACAAACCCGGCGGCGTCCGCTCCGATGGCGACGGGTTGGGTGACGTTGAGCAGGACGATCCGACCGTCGAACGAACGGGCGAGCGCGGAGGCTTCCGTGATTACCCGTTCCGTGACCGATGAGAAATCAACCGGGGCAAGAATCGTTTTCATGGTTGGAGGTGTGAGGGTGCGAATGTAGGTCGCATTCGCCTGCTTCGCTCCGCGGCGATTGTCATTCCAGCCGCGTGCTTTGTAGCCGGAGCGTGGGAGAGGGCGCTTTTGCGCCTGAGGGCTGTCGCAGTAGTCACCATCGCAACGCGGTCTGGTTTATCTTCGAATCCTTCCTGCTCTTTGGCCAGTCCGGGCAAAAAAACGCCGGCCGCGGTGCACCCACATGCACTGCGGCCGGCTCTACTTGGGGGTAACTAAAGTTTGGAACCGTAACTGGGTCTTAGAACGCGTGCTCGAGTGACACGTAGGCGAGCGGACCGTGGAAGTCGCTGTTGCCACCCGCGGTGTCGTTGCGGCGATCCAGATAACCCACCTTGGCGCTGCCGAGCAGCTTGTCGGAGAACTTGTGCTTCACCCCGACGTAGAGGCCGTATTCGCGGGCGCCTGCCCCGTAGGGATCCGTGGCGGCAGCGAGGGCTGGATTGTAGTTGTTCGCCCGATAGTAGGTGCCCTGCACCATGGCGTCGGTCTGCTTGTCGACCACGAAGCCGGCGAGGACGTTGCCGTTCCAGTAGTTGTTGTCGGCGTTGTGCAGGACGTCGTTGGCGGTGCCACCGGCGCGGGGATAGGCGGTGCTCGTCTTGTCGAACACCACGTTCACGTTGGCCTGCATGTAGAACAGCTTGGTCGGGTTCCAGTTGATCGTTTCTCCGATGTGGTAGCGCTTGGAGTCGTTTGAGTCGCCCGTGATGTAGCCGTCTTCGGCGACCTCGGCCTTGCCGCGTTGCTGCACGTAGCGCGTGGTGAACGACAGGGTGGGCGAGAGTTTCGCGATGGCGGTGACCCGCGCGCCGTAGATGTCGTAGTCGAGCACGTAGTAGCTGCCCAAGCTGGTGCCGTAGCCGTTGAAGTTGTTCTCATGGTCACGGCTGAAGAACTCGGCCCGGAGCGTCAGCATCGGAGAGACCGTCCAGTTTGCGCCGATTTTGAAATTGGCGTGCTTCTCCTTGACCTTGTCGTTCACGATCACCGCCGGGCTGAGGACAACCGGGCCGGCTGTGGATGTCGTAATGCCAACGTAACGCAGTTGTTCGTCGCCGGGCGAGGTCCGATAGTCCCACGCCGCGTAGAGCGCCATGCTCTTGATGCCCGTGTAGCGGACATCGACCTCGGGGGTCCAGACTTTCTCATCGATCGACGAGGAGTTGGCCCCGGTGAGCGGAACCGGGGTGATCACACCCGTGGTTTGATTGACCATCGTGCTGATATAGTTGGCGGTCGAAGCGGCTGACGAGGAATAGTCCTCTCCCTTGAAGGCCAGGGAAAGACGCAGTTCCTTCATCGGCCTGGCGTCGATCCCGACGACGCCGGTGAGAACGTCGACGTCCAAGGTGCCCGTGCTGTTGAGCGAGTAGGGAGGCCGGCCGGCCGGAGTGAAGGCGCCGACCTGACTTGCGAGGCCGGTCAGGGTCTGGATCTTGGCGGTGATCAGACGTGAGCCAGTGGTGTCGCCATCCGACCGGCGATGACTCGCGGTCGCATACACGTTTACCTGATCGTTCACGGCGGTCTCGACCTTGCCCATGAAGGTGAGGCCCTTCAGGGTCAGACCTTGTTGATCAAAGCCCTTGTTCTCGTTGTTCGCGAGCAGCGCCGGGACGAGAGTCGGGGGATTGGCGGGAATGGCCGGGAAGGGTTTGAGTTCGCCCGGGTAACGGTCAACCGAGCGCAGATTCAGGTTGTTTACCCGGTCGCCGATGACGGAGAACGACATCGTCGTGTGCCCGATGCTGTGCCGGACGGAGGCTTCCATCACCTCGTGACGCTCGCCGAGTTGGATATAGGCCGGAATGATTTTGCGGTTGGCCGAGATCAGGTTCAGCGCGGCCACCGAGGAAATCGGCACGCCGGTTTGGTCGGTGTCGCCCCAGATCGTGGAGCTCTTGCGACCGCTGCGCGTCTCGTTGGTGTAACGGAACGTGAAGACGGGCGCCTTTGGCATCGCGATGGTGGCGTTGGCGAAGAATTTTCCGCGATCGACGTAGAGGGCGCGCGCGTAGATTGGCAGCCAGGCATTGTTCAAGGGGAAGAACCCGCCCGCGCCGTCGTAGAAGGTCCGGAACCGCTTGTAGCCGGCCTCGAACGATCCGACCTCGTTTTTCGTGACGCGGAACTGCGCCAGGTAGTCTTCCATGCCGGGGAGCGCGCGACCGTCGATCTGCAGCGTGCTGACCTTGGAGAGTTCCTTGGTGTAGTTCAGCGACTCGATGCCGCCGAAGCCGGTCTTGGGCACTTGCTTCGCGGTTTGCGACGCGGCCTTGTTGCCGTTGAAGTCGTTGACCTGGCCTGAGACCTTGATGGTGTTTTCGTCGGTGAGTGCGAGCGCGTCGGATTCCGCTTTCGCGGTATCGGCGGCGCGCGCGGCGCAGAGAACGAAGCAGGCGCCAGCCAGAAGGCCAGCCGTGCGGAAGAGAGAGAAAGATTTCACGTTCATGGCTTTGTTTTGGCTGGGTTAGTAGCGCAGGGGCTTGCTCGTGTTGGAGCCGTGGATCGACTCGTGGCAGCCCGCCGACCAGCACGTGCCGTTTTGGAGGCGGGTGCGGTGATCCTCGCCGCCGGCGAAGATGGTCCCGTTCTTGTCGGTGGTCTGGAGATGGCAGCGGAGACAGAGATTTCCATCCCGTGCGATCAGCATCTTCTCGTTGACCGAGCCGTGCGGACTGTGGCACGCGGTGCAGCCTTCCTTCATCGCATTGTGCTTGAAGACAAACGGGCCGGCCTGCGCGGTGTGACACTTGGTGCAAGTCTCATTCTCGGCCTCGAGCGAGGCGCCCTTGCCCTTGATGGCGTTGCCCTCGTGCGGGTCGTGGCAGTCGCCGCAGCTCATGCGGCCGTTGAGCACCGCGTGACTGTTCGAGAGACTGAACTCCCCGCGTTTGTCGAGATGGCATTGGAAGCACGCTTCGGGCGACTTCCGCGGGTTGACGATCGTCCCCTTCAAGCCACCAGACTTGACGTGGATGCTGCCCGGGCCGTGGCAGGCCTCGCAACCCGTGTCACCCAATTTGGGGTCGGCGAGAGCAAGCCGGCTGTGGGAGGAGCTCCCGAAGTGGCCGACGGTGTTTTCGTGACACTCGGTGCAGGCCTTGTTGCCGGCGAAGGACGCGCCCGGCACGGACGGCGGGGCGAGAACGGTGCGGTTGACCGCCACGCAGGAGATCAGAACCAATCCCCAGACGGCGACCCCGCCGAAGATTAGCGTATTTTTTGTCAGTCTTGGTCGAAACTTCATATGCGGAGGAGTTTGAGTTTGCTCGGGCGATGCGGGAACGAGGGCTGATTTAGCAAGTACAGTTATGACGGATGGGGGATTTTTTGACTATGCATCGATTGCCAAAATCGGCTCAGAGATTGGCAATTACCTGCGCATGCGTGGACTAACTCAGGTCGTATTTTGCGCAGGAGCGCATGTCTTGCTGCGGGAGAATCGTCGCGATCGTGAAGTTCACCTTGCGACGAAAAAACAAGTGGCCTCCCGCAGATTCAATAAGAGGGCGTCTAAAAAGGTATGTCATTCTGAGACCCAGATCAAGCCGCGGCGGCTTGCGTGGAACAAGCCAATGAACTTTGGTGGCGAGAGTCGAAGCCGTGAGGCGCAGCGTGGCCGTCGCTCGCATGGTGCTTTTTTGCCCGTGTCT
>CANJIU010000033.1 GCA_947474365.1 Opitutia bacterium
AGCCGTCGTGCAGCGTGATGCCCGCGGCGGCGAGCACGGTGCTCATCGGGGGATAGACCCCCGTGTCGGCGCCGAGCACCTCGTGCCCGGCGGCCCGCGCCAACAGCGCCGCGTTGCCCATCGCCGTGCCGCAAATCCCCATGAAGTAAATACGCATGTTAGTCTCAATAAGCCTCAAGTGCTTTCACCTATGATAACGTGCTTTTGAGGGTCCGAGTCAGTCTCATTAATAACCCCATTTTGGCCCACTTTCTCCCTCTTGTGGTATAAAACGAGTGGTATAAAGTGGTATAACAGTTTTGCCTACCGGAGGGGCTGATTCCCGGCTCAAAAAGGACATCGTTGGTCGGCAAACGCATGCCCGCGAGCGTGCACAAAATGCCGCTTCGTGGAAGCGTCATTTCCGCCGCCTATGCGGGCGGCCTCCCATTGGTTACAATTCGATACGCCCGTAGCTACGTAGAGTGCGCAGGTTCGCTAAGGTCAGAACCGCGCGCCATTTCAACTTCGCGGATTCCCATGCATCGGGAAAGGCGCCTCCCCAGTTCCAGAATGGATCCCACGAGCCATCGGAATTTTGGTTTTGGATGAGATAGTCCAGGTTGTGCTCTACGTCTGCCGCCAGCATGGGACGCCAGTGAGAATCGGCATCAGGAGCGACCTCTAAGGGACGCAGTTTGTAACCCGACCACTCCTTCGGGTCACGTTCCACTGCGACATTGATCGCGGAGGGCAGCACACGATCGAGTTCTGTCTTTAGAGCAGCAGGGAGGTTAGGTGCGCGATAAAGGCGCAGGTAACAGATCAGCCCGTTCATCTCGGCTTTATCTGTTCCGCGCCTAAGCTGCTCGATTGTATCAGCAGAGACCTGCGCAATCAGACGCTGCGTTTTTCTTGAAGGAAATGCGAGCAGGCACGCCAATACGTCCGGCCTAGGATTGTCGACAAAGCCCCCAAAGTTTGTCGAAAATTTATCCGAATAGTTCCACCACGGAGCATGGGGCTGAGAATTGTCATGCGGTGGGATAATCGGCCAAACATGCAGATGTTGGTCATAGGACTCACAGAGGTAATCTAATGCCCTCTGAGCGATCGGCTCATCGGCGCCCGCTCCGACTTCTTGGAGCAGATGAAGTGCATGGCACGTGCTCAGTACCGTCGAAAACGGGAACCCAATATCCGCTTCCAGCCCAAAGAAACCGCCATCTTCGTTCTGAAAGCGTCGCACCTCCAGCATGCCTTTCTCAGCGGTGGCTTTTTCGAAATGGAAAGCGAAAAGCTCACGTTCGAGGGGCCGGGCCTGTCGCATTACCTGCGCGGCACGATCAAATGCGGCAGCTGATAGCCGTAGGGGCAAGTTCATGATGGCGTCGCACTACAGTTCTAGACCGATCCGGGATAAATAACGAAACAACGCCGCTGGAAGGTTTTCAACACTTCGCGAACGGGCATCCGTGCCCACGAAGATATACGCGTTGACAGTTGCTAGTGCTCTGCCGTACAGAGTGCTCTATGGCCACAGATTCAATCAATCCTATCACCCCGGAAGCCGCCCGCGCTTCGCTCGCAGAAATCGACCGGATCGCCACCCAAACGCGTCAGACCATCGCCTGGAGTTGTGCCACGCCCCTTCTGATTCTCTGGGGTGTGATTTGGGTCATCGGCTTCTCCGCTACCCAGTTTTTTCCGTCTTGGGCCTTCCGCCTTTGGATCGGGCTCGATCTCGCAGGAATAGTGAGCACGGTCCTGCTGGCCGGCCCATTCCGTAATGCACCCATTAAGGGAATTTACCACGGATTGGGGAGCATGAGCCTCGCCTGGTTGGCCTTGCTTGCATATGGTGCTCTTTGGGCCGCCCTGTTATGTCCGTGGGAACTTTTGCACCAGGCCGGATGGGCGGCTTATGCCCCACTCCTCGGCCGCAAAATGGCGGCCTTCTCGTCCACCATCTGCATGTTCGGCTACGTGGTCATGGGACTATGGCTAGGGCGCTTCTTTCTCTGGCTGGGCTTGCTGGTCACGGCAACCACTCTTGTTGGCTACTATTTCGCTGGTAACTATTTCTTTCTTTGGATGGGTGTCACAGGTGGTGGTTCTCTGATCGTGGCTGGCGTTTTCATCCGTAAATTTTGGAGATAATGCCATGCCCGAGATTGACCTTGTCATCCACACTCCGGCGCGCCTGCGCATCATGTCCACTCTCAGCGCGCTGCCACCACGCGCCCAGATCGATTTCCGTACCTTAGGCAAATCGCTCGAACTTACCGACGGCAATCTCGGCGCCCACCTTCAGACGCTAGAAGAGGCCGGTTATATAAGAGTCGAAAAAACTTTTGTAGACCGCAAGCCGCGTACGCATGTGGCTGCCACCGCTAAAGGCCATGCACGCTTTGCTGAACACATCGCGGCCCTGCGTGAGATCTGCCGTGTCTAGCGTGCCGGTGACCATGCGACCCATTCGATGGCAACGCGCAACGAAATTGTCCGCGATGTCGGCCTTCTCCTCATGCGATTCAACCTGATGGATGCGGCGATTGGACCCACCGGCTCGCTGCGACTGTTGAAGGAAGCCGAGGCCCATCTCACCGCCCATACGACGGAGCTCGAAGTCTATTTGCGGGAAAATGGGCCGGCCATGCCCCTCTCCGGCCGACTGGCCTTGGATTTTGGCGTCCGCAGCTACCACACCCTGTTGCAATGGACCCGCGATTCGATTGCCACCTATTCCAAATCTCCCAAGCGCACCTGACTATGAAAACCTCCTCCGTCTGGCGCATGAGCCTCCTGACCTTGGCCATGTTCATCGTTGTCGATTTCCTCACTGGTGTCGGGTTGTCCACGAAACCCGCCGGGACGCACTCCGCCTATGGCTGGGCGGTCGCGTCCAATGCTATTGTTGCGTTCACGGTGGGCTACTTGGGTTCTTGGGCCCCTTGGCGCGGATTCAAACTGGCGGCTGCCCTGGCCTCCGTCCCTCTGGTTATTCAAGTAATCAACGTTATTGAAGGACTGAATTATTTAAATACTGACCAGGCAATACGATGGGGCATGGCGCTTTCGCCGCTCAAATACCTACTCATCGTACCGCTGTGGCTCGTTTTTTTCCACTCTCAGGCCAGTTCGGCTTCAAGCGAGTTGTCCCTTCCCGCGCGCACCTTTTGGGGTAAGCTCTGGCGCATCGCCCTCTGCAGTTTCCTTTACCTCATTCTCTATTTTATCGCCGGGATGCTCATCTTCCCCTTCGTGCGTGGCTTCT
This sequence comes from Opitutia bacterium, assembly GCA_947474365.1. Classification (GTDB taxonomy): domain Bacteria; phylum Verrucomicrobiota; class Verrucomicrobiia; order Opitutales; family Opitutaceae; genus ER46. Next base: position 3,257 of record CANJIU010000033.1, read on the forward strand.
ACGCGACCCAACCCATGCCATCGGTAGGGCGGGTGGTCGCCTTGCAGCTATTACTGCGGGGCCCCGTGTTTGTGGGCATCTGCGTCATGCTGGCGCGCATGATTAGCCCGCGACGGATGTCCACCGCAGTCGCGGTCGGCCTCGTTTTTACGCTGATCAGCGGTGTCGCGCCATTGATCATCCCAAATCCTATCTTTCCCAATTGGGTGCGGTGGATCCATTTGGGCGAAGTCACCGCATCCAACTTTCTGTTCGGCGTGGTGATCGCTTTGATTTGGTCGAGAAAAGTTGTCAGCCACCCAAATCCCCGCATCCGACGTTGGCCATTGGCCCGCACGGCTCACGTCAACTCTAGATAAGCGCCGTCAGCATTGCGCCGTGAATGGCCCCAGGAAAAGACACATCGACGTTATTCATCCGCACTTCGCGCAGGAGTCGGTCATCTATTTGAAAACATTCCAAGGTGCCGGGTAATCGACCAGGCCCGATACATTATCCAAGATTCCGGCTTCGAGTTCCAAAACCATATCATGGTCAGACTTGAAAATCGTTTGAAGAAGAGTGCCGCCGATTGGTTTGAAGCCAAACCGAGGATAGTAGTCTAGGCTCCCTTGAACGAATACAGCTTTGTAGCCCCGGTTCGCGCATTCTTGCAGCCCCCTTAGGATCAATTTCGAACCAATCCCCTGTTTCTGATACTGGCGATACACTCCAAGAGGGGCTAGGGCGCACACGGGAATTTCAGGCCGGTCGTTAAGCCGGACGGCACTGAAGAGTACGTGGCCAACTACCATGCCATCAATGTCAGCGACGAGTGAAATTGTCGGGCCATATTCCGGTCTCTGTCGAAGATGCTCAACCAGTTCAGCCTCTTTATCCCCTGAGCCATAGGTTTGCTGAAATACCTCAGAAACTAGACTATGAATGGCCTCATATTCAGAGGACATTTCAGGCCGAATGGATATTTTGTTCATCTTCTCTCCTGGTTTCTTAGCTAACCAATCAGTCGAACCTAATCGCGGGTAAACATCAGCCACAGCGACAAGCTCGTCGAACAGCTGTACGCTAAAGCGGTCCGCCCGACACGGAATTAACGGCAATGCAGCTTCCCGCTCGCCGTGCCACCTGACACGACCAGGGCTCAACTGCTCAAGAAATTCGTACCAAGCACGTAATGCAGGGCCAATCTGTAGGTGCCTTTCAAAGTTCCTGCGTTGTCGGCTGGGATCCTTTTGTTTCTGAAGACGCACAAGGTCAAAGTCTGGTTCAAGAAAGACGACAGCATCCGCGAAACCCATGCTCTTTTCCTGGATTGCCGCCCTCGTTTCAGCGACCGCTGCACACCACGTTTCACGCTTCGCGAAGCCGAGTTGCCAGAGGCACCACGGGTAGTGAAGTTTCAACGGATCAGTATCACAATAAGCTGATCCCGTCGTTTGTTCGTGCTCCACGGCCTCCTGCCATCTACGGCAACACGCTTCTGTCCAAAATTGGGCGACCGCGACTGCGTCGCCATTGGGTGGGACCATCGGCGGCAATTCGGGGACTACAATTGAGGCATGGCGCTCACACCAAAAAGTTTTCCCGGCGGCACTCACGCCTTCGACAACAACGATCATGATGTTAGATGGACGGTGTTATTACTCGCCTTACCGCTCAAGCGTTTTGGAGCGCAGCGTCTCTAGGCGCGAACTTCAACGATGTCGTAAGAGCATGGATCCTACAGGACTCACAGCACCCCAGAGGTAATCCAATGCCTGGTTGCTGTTTGGTTGCTCAGTTAGGTGGAAGTGGCTGAGGTTGCTATTTGGTTGTGCAGAAATTGATGGCGTAACGCATAAACCCAATCGTGGTCTCGACCTCAGAATCATTGGGTCGATTCATCCACATCGCTTGCTGGGTGGCCCAAGTCGCGGCGGCACGCGTGATCAGGCCCTGCCATTGTGGCTCCAGCGTCTGCAAGGCCCACTCCGTTCCGGCCTTTTTTGAGTGAATCCGCCCGGTTTCGAGTGTGTGCAGCATCCGGCATAGGAGCGTGACAAAAAAAGCCTGCCGCCAAACTGCGTCGATTACACTCTGCCCAGAAACGTAGCGTCCCACGTAAATCGGAACATTCGCCTTCACCTCCGCGCGCAGTTCGTCGCCTGCGATGTGATCTATCAGCGTCGCGGGATGCGGGCCGTGCAAAACAATGCCGCATTCCCGCACCATCCACCGCATCACCTTGGAGTTGTCATGCTCGGACCTCCTCAAGTTGTCGGCCCCGTTGCCCAAAAAGAGAAATGGATAAGAGCCCGGCGGCATGCCGGTCTCGGGATCGCGCCACGACGGCAGGCGCGGCGATTCGCCCGGAGGATCCCGCGGCTCATCGGTCAGCCGGCGGATAACTGCGGCCGTTGCATACGAACCCTCCAGATGCTGAGCCCAGTAGGACGATTGCCGGTGGATCCTGGCATGCATCACCTGCAGGCGGGCCAATACCGGCGCTTCGATCTCGGAAGCGATGACGACCAGAAAATCAACATCGCTCGTTTGCGTAAAGTCGCCGAGCACGAAGGACCCCTGAAGATAAGCTCCGATGAGGTTCAACCCCAGGATTTCGCGCCAGCCGGCCACTAGTTCGGCGAGGACGGCATTCACTTCCGGCAATGGCGTGGGGGCAGTCATAGGGACCACAATATGAGCATGAACACTGGCAAAAGTAAGTCGATGCTACAGGACTCACTACCGGCCATAGGTGAGCGCAGGCTTGGTTGCTGTTTGGTTGCTCAGCTTACTATGCGCCCTTTCCTATCGACCTACCGTTACCGAAGGTATCCTTCGCTACTGCGCCGCTAGAGCAGCAGCGTCCCTGCTATTGTCCATCATCTATTGAGTTGCTGGGGCAAAAGGTTTCGTTTTTTTGTCGATGATGCCGATCAGGTGCTCACGTCGGAGTCGCTATTCTGCTTTCGCCGCGTTGTTGATCGCAGTTCTCGCATCCATGCTACACGCACAAACGCCTGCCCATCTCCCGCCACCTGCACGAGTGATCTCACTCTACGATGATGTCGCCCCGGGTTCGGAAAGCTGGAACTGGAAGGAATACACCTATGTGACGCTTTATGGCAATACCGTGACCCGCAATGTCGTGCGTCCCACGTTGGAGTTCTACCCTGCCGATCCAGCAAAATTCTGCCACACCGCGGTAATCATCGCGCCCGGCGGCGGATTCACCGATTTGATGATCAAGTATGAAGGGGTTCGCACCGCCGAAGCGCTGAATGCCGTGGGGGTCGACGCCTTTGTCCTGAAGTATCGACTCATCTACACGGACCCTTCTATCCCGCTGCCGGTTCCCGGCCAACCTACGTCACCGCAACCCCGCAAGCGCAACGATTCGGGTCAAATCATCTGGGGGCCTCAAAGTGGGCAGAACATTTACGAACTCAGTCACGCTGACGCCCGCCGGGCAATCGCTTGGGTGAAAGCCAATGCCGACAAACTAGGAATTGCACCTCATCACATCGGCATCATCGGATTTTCTGCAGGGGCCTATGTATCGCTTTCCCTGGCAATGGATGAACCAACCTATCGACCGGACTTCGCGGGTGTTATCTACGGTCCGGACAATCACGGAGAGGCTATTCCGATGGACGCACCGCCGATCTTCGTTGCGGTAGCTGCTGACGATGAATGGTCCGCACCCTTGTCGCTCAATTTATTTAAGTCCTGGCGTGAGGCGAAGCGGCCAGCCGAAATTCATGTCTTCCAAACTGGCGGCCACGGCTTTTTACACGAGGGCGGCGGAGCAGACCTTTTTATGGATCGATTTGCCGAATGGATGCGGACCAATGGTTGGCTGCCTCCTGGAACGGCGGGAACAGGTTCTAAATTCCGCTAGAGAACGCGCCGTCGATCAGGTAACGGCGCTTACAAACCGTCGAAGTCCATAGGATAATGGACGCTACAGGACTCACGGCCTGTTGAGGGCGCTACAGTCCCGGTTGCTGTTTGGTTGCGCAGTAATTGGCGCGTCAACGCTACGACGGGTTTTGCCCGTCGGGGTGTGCGACGAAGCCGGTCTTCACTCCGCGCTTAAATCCAGCCTTTTCGTAAAAGCGAAGTGTTTCCTCCCTCTTACTGCCAGTTGCGAGCATCACTTTATAGCAACCCTTCGTCCAGCTGAACTCCAATGCATGTCGCAAAATTGCCGTGCCGAGACCTTTCATCCGATAGGCCGGGTCAGTGACAACATTCTCTATCACCCCATAAGGACGCATGCTGCGGGTGAAATTCGGAACGATGCAAAGCGTACACGTGGAAACCACCACGCCATCGATCTCACTCCCAAAGTATGACAGCCGCTCGTCCCGCAAAACTGCCTGCCATTGGTCACGCACATCCGGTGACTCCTCCGCCAGCACGGGGTCACGTGGGTTTAGAAACCGATAGAGCCTGAGCAAACCGGCCAGATCATTCAAACCAAGGAAGCGAATCTTGACTGGCGGCAGTTCAGCCATGCCGCCTCAAGCTGAAACCGAGCCGCACAAAGGCAAGAACGACAGTATCCTGCTCAAGAGAATGGACGCTACAGGACTCACTGACTGCCAGAGGTGAACATAGGCGCGGTTGAATCAGCGCGCCGAGCGTTTTCGCCACAGGTAGTAGCTCGTCAAAATCACAGGCACCATCCACGCATACCAGATGGACAGCCCTATGAGTTCAGCCGTGGCGGAGGCCACCCGGAAGAACCACTGGTTGTGGAAAAACTCCGCGGCCACCGTGTCGTTGGCATGCCTGGCTGCGGCATAAAACCCTTGGGCAAATTCGCCCGCCGCGGCATAAGTCATCGCCTGCGCTGCATTCCATCCGAAGGAAATGATGCCTAAGCTGAAAAAGCCGCAGGCAAGTGCGCCAACCGCTCCCAATCCCAGGGTGACAATACCCAAGCTCACTAAACCGATTGCGCCGGGTCCGATACTGACTGGTGCCAAGGCCAGTCGGCCGCCATACGCGAAGAGTCCACCCAGCGCGATTCCGTCGCTCACCGCGATCCAGCCCCGCGCCGTCCGCCGCATCACCGGCTTTTGGCCACCCAACTGCACATCCAGCAAAGGCAGCCCCAGCACATTGCGCTGGCTGCGATACTCAAATCGCCTCTCATCCACTGCAGAAAAGGTGACCGGAGTATCATTTTCCATTCGCGACGCCTGCTCCGCGCGCCTCCGCCAGCGTCCGACCCAAACCAGTGCAATGATGGGCACCCCCAACACCCCGATGGAGCAAAGAATCCAAAGATTCAGTGACAGATCTGGCCCCGCCTGACTGAGCGCATGCTGTCCCAGAAACGCCGCCACCAGACCGGCCGCGATCAGGTTGGGCGCCAAAAATGCCGTCACGATTTGGCGCCGCTTTGCCGCCGAAACCGATGTCTCATATAGGGTCCGGAATTTCAGGTAATCCATGGCCCCATTGAACACGATTGGCAGCGCGCCCACGACCGCCAGAGCCTTCACCGCCAGTCCGCCTTTCGTGGCGGCGGCAATTCCACCCGAGACCGCAGCTGTTTTTACAACGGCTCCGGCCGTCGTTTCCACCCCAGTGATTGGTACGAGATTCAACGGCACTGCCAACAGCACCGCACCCGTCAACACCGGCGTCGGCGCGCTACGCTCGAGGGTTTCCTCCACGAGTTTCGCCATGCGTTCGCTAAGCATGGCACGGCCGCGTGCGAGCCGCTGTCGCACAGCATCCTCAGATATTTCCAGCGTGGCCGCCACCGCCGGTACCGACCGGTGCTCACGATAGAACAGCACCATCGGCTCGCGGTAATTTTCCGGGATGGCCTCCAGGCTATGCCACATCAACGCAGCCTCGTCGCTGCTGATCGCCCGTTCCCGCGGGTTCTCGCCGCCGGACGGCGTCTCCGGGGACAACAGCTCAGCCTGCGCGGTCGGCGTGCGTAGCTGGCGGCGAAAGGAGTTATGGCTCAGATTGCGAGCAATACCTGCAAGCCAGCCGCGCAATTTGTCCGGCTCACGCAGCCCAGGCAGTTCTTTCCAAGCGGCGAGGAATACCTCCTGTGCCAGATCCTCGCTGCGCCCGACGTCACCGCACGCGCTCAACCCCAACGCGCACACCATTGCCTGGTAACGTTCCACGATCTGGCGAAATGCCGTCCGGTCCCCGGCAAGGTGGAGCTCGACGAGCCGACGGTCGGAAAGAGATGGGGAATCCGATGAGATTGTCATGTTCACCACAGAAGTGGCCAGAATGCGACCCAGTGTGACAATAATCTTCATCTACTTGACGCGTTGGCCGTCGCACAGGTGGCCGATCTGTAGATGTGAATAGCGACTAACGGTCAGCACTCAGCACCTTTCCGCGCCCAATTCTTCTTATTTCTGAGAACAGTTAGACGGGGTTAACCCCAAAGTGGGCCGCCTTAAATGCCGCCAACCAGCAGCGGAGATCGGAACTACAGGACTCACGACACCCCAGAGGAAATCCAAGGCTCGGTTGCTGTTTGGTTGCTTAGTTAGGGACCCGTAAGTAAACAATTGCACGCCCCTAAAGCGCGTTTGCTTTTGCCCCGCAACTTCCCCCCCCACTCGGTCCACATGAAAAATCCTCTCGTTGGTGCTCTAGTGCTACTCCCGCTTGCTCTCTTGCTTGGCTCCCGCTCGTACGCTGCGGAAGCACCTCAGCTTTCAACTGCTCAAGAGGTATCCATGGCTAAGCTCACGAGTGCGATAGAGCAGGGCAGGATCCCTAAACACGACGTGCTTGTTTTTGTGATGTACACGGATTTAGGGGACGGCTCCGAGCCCATTATTGTGCTGGCAGAGCCACAACATCTGTCGGGCTCGAGCTCTGATGAGATCTCTTTTGTGAAGAGTGACTCTGGCATTTCGTACAAGGGGTCGCTCGTTGCGGTGGCTGGTCACAAAGACATGAAACGGTTGAGTGGGGCGCTCTCGGCCCAGCCTACTCCTTCGCGAAGTATGTCGGGTTCGACCACCGTCGTTTTCAAGAAAAACAGCCTCACTGCCATGAGTGGTGGATCATCTTCGTCTGTCGATGCTGCGGGGAAGCGTGTGAAAGATAACACGCAGTTTTTCGTCTACTACAACTAGGCGGGAGCTGTTTTCCTCGCAGGATCCGGACGAAATTCGACCGAGTCTCAACTTTAGCACCAGACTAAGGAACTGACGCTACAGGACTCACGACACCACAGAGGTAATCCAAGGCTTGGTTGCTGTTTGGTTGCACGGGCTATCAGCCCGAAGCATCTAATCCGAAACCATTCCGATCGTGTTTAGCCATGTCTCCACCAACTGAGGCCAATTCGTTGCCGGAAATTTTGTGCGCCGCAGCCCGAACGCGTGCCCACCTTCCGCATACAAATGCATCTCCACGGGAACTCCAACCCGCTTTAACGCAGCATAGTAGGCCAGCGAATCTTCTACACGATCCACATGGTCATCCTCATTTTGAAGCAGGAACGTGGGCGGCGTCCGCGTCGTGATGTGGGAGTCAATATCTGGGTTTAGCCCAAAGCTATTCGTGGCAAGCGACAGATGCCCCGGGTAAAGAGCTACAGCAAAGTCCGGTCGGCAACTCTCCTGATCGGCCGAATCTACCTGCGGGTACAAGCGTTGTTGAAAATGAGTGCTAATTGCAGCCACCATGTGACCGCCGGCCGAGAATCCCAGCACACCAATCTTTTGCGGATTAATGTGCCATGCGCTGGCGTGTGACCGCACTAACCCAACCGTTCTCTGCGCATCTTGTAACGCGGTCATTACTTTCGGAATTACACGCCGGTGTTTCTGCTCATCGTAATACGGTCCTCCGCCTGGGACGCGATATTTCAACAAAACAGCCGTAATTCCTCTGGAGGCCAGCCAGTCGCAGACTTCCGTGCCTTCAAGGTCAATGGCCACCTCCACGTAACCACCACCGGGAAATACAACCACAGCGACCCCCGTATTCTTTCCCTTTGGGGTATAGACCGTCATCGTGGGTTCCGAAACCCTTTCCACCGAAATCCACGGTCTACCGGCAACCAACGGATTGTTGTTCGTGATAACAGACTCCGGGCCTGCTGCAGGTTGCGCATCGGGTACCGCTCCCGGCCATATCGGCACTTGTGTATGCCCCGGCGATGGCTGCCAGCCGAGTGTCTGGGCGCTCAAACCGCCAGCTACAAATAGGAAACTGAAGGCACGTAACAAAGTCTTCATCAGAAAGCCACGTCAGCAATCCGCGGGGAGAACACGAGCATGAACCCACACCAAAAAGAATGGACGCTACAGGGCTCACCACCGCTCATTGTGGAACTCAGCCGCGGTTGCAGTTTGGTTGCGTGCTACTACTCGGCCATTTTCGATCTGCGTTGCGCCGAAACCGCACCTATCGGACAACTGAGAAAATTGCGCCAAGGAACAAAAATATCCAAACGTCCTGCACGAAGTGAATGAGTACGGCCCAGCCTAAACCTCCCGTGTCGATAACCGCGCGGGATGCTATCCATCCTAGGATGGAAGCCATTATGACACCGACCGCTCCCGCTGGCACGCCGTAGTAGTGTGCGAGGCCGAAATAGACAGCGCTCATGGCCGCAGCCTGCCGTGGGCCCAAGGCTTCAAGCGCAGGGCATAGTAAACCGAGACGATAAGTGACTTCCTCCCCCGCCGAATTCGTGAGCGAGAAAAGGAAGACCAGGGGAAGAAGCGGAAGTGCCCGGGTAAAATTCATCGGAACGCCCCGGGTGCTTGCGACCATAAATGCGAGGGTGCCGAGGCTCAAAGTGATCGTCAGGATCCATCCTACAGTAAGCCACGAGCTTCGTGCACTTGGCCAACGGATGCCTTGAACGGGGGCACGCAGTGCGCCTTTCCGCAAGAATAGCCGCGTATCGGCTCGGCATGTCGCCAAGAGCGCAAAGATGACAGTGGCCGCGACGCCGATCCGCACCACCTGCACGGTAACCATCATGCGTGTAAAGGGACTACCGAACGCTCCAATCCATTGCTTCCAAATTGGGGTGGAAACCAAAGCGCTAAATCCCCCGAAGGAAACATGAAGGCATAGAAGCACAAACAAGAGGGAGCGGAGCGGCCCAATCCACCTGATTTTGAAGCCCAGAAGCCACAGCCCCGCGAGTAGAGTCATCTTGGAGAGGAAGAGCCAGTGCAGCGGTCCAACGGGAAACCTTCCCACGAATATGACTTCGGGGGCGGCTGAACCAGCAATGACGGCGAACCAAGCGAGCCAGGATTGACGGGAAAAGGAGGAGGTCATTGCAGTGGCGCCCGGTTTCAGGAATTCGCTCCGGACAATTCGGCGAGGGCCGCTAGCGTTTGGTGGGCCCACTTAATCCTAGCTTGGGAGAGTTGCTGCCCTGCGCGCACCGTCATCAATCGATATCGCATTTTGGCCTCGCTGGCGCGGTCACCAGAAAACTCTTCTTCGGCCTCTTTAAGCTGTCCGAGGAGTGCTTCCGCCCTCTTGCGGTAACTCTCAACCTGCGGGACAAGATCATTTGGGGAGCCGTGCGCCCCGAAAAACAATTTGAGGATCAATTCCTGACGCATAACTCCCGGTTCGGTCGGACCGGCCAGCCATGACCGAAGGGCATCCCTCCCCTTTGACGTGATGGAGAAAACGCGGCGTGGACGGATACCTCCGCGCTCCACTTTCGCAGTGGCAAGTTTCTGGGCGGCCAAACGGCGGAGGACGGGGTAAATCTGGCCGTAGCTCTCTGACCAGAAGTGAGCGACCGAAGATTCAATCTCTTGCTTGATCTCGTAGCCCGTCATTGGACGGTCGGCGAGAAATCCAAGGACGACAAAAGGCGTGCGTTGCGATCTAGGCATAGCCGCTAGCTATATATCTTCCAGCTATAGTAAAGTCCAAACTCACTGGCGTCGTTTTACCAAGTCACGCCTGCCGGAGAACAACGCATCGGCCTTACATCGGGGACGTTAAAGGACTCACGGCGCCAGAGAGGAGAGCGTAAGCGCGGTTGCTGTTTGGTTGCGTAATTCGACCGTTCCCGCATTAATCCGGAAGGCTCACATTTCTACACGCAATTCGCTTGCGGACACGCTCATCGACCCCGCTCGACTCGCCTTCCAATTCTTCGACTCCCCATGCCTTCCCTCTTACCCCAGCCAACCGACTACAGTGAGTATCAGCGGTTCAAACTTGATCCGGAAACAGATTGGCCATCCATCGCGCGGAAAGTCGCCGGACGGCACGAACTGACCTTCACGTCAGCAACGCGCTTCTCCTCAGGCGAGAATCCAGTGATCGATCTCGATGGGCGTTATGTGATCAAGCTGGTGCCGCAGAAGTTCTGGCCAAAGGTGATTCGTCGCGAAGTTGACGCGCTAACATTTCTGCGGGGCAAAAATTTTCCGGCAGCCGAATTTATCGGTCACGGCGAGATTGATGGCTGGGGTTATCTCGTATGCACCCAACTGCCGGGCGAATCGTTTCGCACTGTGTGGCATCGGCTCGCTGCACCAGAAAAACGAAAGGCGGCGCGAGCGTTCGGTACGTTGCTCCGCTCGTTACACGCTATACCGGTTGGCGACACGAAGCCGGGCGGAATCACGTGGGCAGACTTTCTCCGCGACGGCACTGCAAACTGGCTCACCCGTTGGTCAGTGCAGGCGCTGCCGGCAGTGCTTCGCGACAGCGGCCTCGCGTACATTCGCGACGCGCGTCTCGAGGATGATGATAGCCCAATGGTATTCCTGCACGGCGATCTCGTGCCGGAGAATTGTCTGGTGACGTCGCACAACGGTGCGTGGAAATTCAGCGGCGTTTTTGATTTCGGGAATGCGTTCGCCGGCCGCGCTCCGTTCGATCTCACTGCCGCCACTGTCCTGATGGCCCCGCTCGACGCGGAAACGTTAAGCGAATTCGTCACTGGCTACGGCTACGACGCCGCCTGGCTCGAAAAACAGCGACGTCGATTGATGGCTTACAACCTGCTCCACCCTCTCGGCAATGCAGCCGGGCAACTCGAGTTGATTCCCGGTGGGAAGAACGCGACATCGTGGGACCAAATTGCGGCGAAGTATTGGCCAGCGTAGTAATTAACTGATTTCGTGGATGCTACAGGACTCACGACGCCACAGAGGTAATCCAAGGCCTGGTTGCTGTTTGGTTGCGCAGCTGTTATCTGTTAAATTTCCCAGTCTGAGGAGTAAGTACGCCCTTTTAGAAGTTTCGTTAACTCCACCAGCACGAACATCGACTTCTCAATCCGCTTCTTAGCCTCGGCAATCAACTGCTCGTCCTCCCAATGGCGGTTGTGGATGTAGACGGGGTAGGGACTGATGACGCACATAAAATCCAGCATCATCGTCTGGGCCATCGCGCCGAAGGCCATGTAGCTGTGAGGCAAGCCGGCAGCGGAAACGAAGGTGATGATCTTATCGAAGAAGGGCGTCTTACGGCCTTCGTCGGTGTACCCCACGCACTCCACGTATTTCTTTAGCTCGGCCGAGACAGCCCAGTTGTAGACGGGACTGGCGAAAATTAGCGCGTCGGCGCTGGCGGTGACCTCAGAGAGCTTCTTGAAGACCTCGTTGTCCAGCGGCGCCGAGGGGTCGACACCCGCGAGGCTGTTCTCCTTCAGGCTGACAAATTCCGTGTCCACGCCGTGCGTTTGCAAGACCTCCAGGCAAAGCCGGCCAATGCGGGCGCTGCGGCTCTGGGGCGCAAGACCGGAGGAAATGCAGACGATTCGCATGTTAACTTTTCGTGGCTACCACTCGCTTTTACCCTACAGGCTGATCACTCAGGGCGCTAGCACCGAGTTATCGATTAAGGACACTACAGGACTCACGACACCACAGAGGTGAGCGCATGCTTGGTTGCTGTTTGGTTTACACTGGCAGCTCGCCCTGAAGAGGTCATCGTCTAAGCACCGTCGATTCGACCAACGTTCGCATACCACAGCTCCATGCTTCACGACTTATGGGCGGAATTTGACCGTGCATGGAACAGCCATAGCGCATCCGCTCTCGCGGTGCATTTTAGCGATGACTGCATTTTAACGTTCATTGATGGGCGACAATTCGAGGGAAAAGAGGAGATCCAAAAGTTTTATCAAGATGCCTTTTCTAAAATATCTAAGGACCTTATTCATCGAGCAACCGTCGAAGAAGAGGCAGGCCTGACTGGGCGCGGCACATTTCGCATTACAAGCGCAGACGGACGACTGAGTATACTGGTCGGACATTACGAAATTGAGTTCTCTGCCCAACGCCTGATTCTACGCCTTACCTTAAAGAAGCTCTCGCCGAACCACCCTCCGGAACCGTTGCCGGGAGCGGGTCATTGAATTGGTTGCGAACGGACGCTACAGGAGTCCCTACGTTCCAGAGGCAAGGCGAAGCTTGGTTGCCGTTTGGTTGCTCAGTTACTCTCGACCATAGGCAGCTGGGGCAGATTATCGCGCCGAAGCCTCGTCGGAGGGCCGACGGCCCCGCCCTGCACTGTGCAACTCGGTAAAGAACAGCGGGGCGCTGAGGGCCAGGCCGTCGCCGACGCTGGTGAATTCACCCCCGTCACGGATCTTCTCGGCGCCGAAGCGTTGGACGAACTCCGCACGCAGACAGCGGATTAGCGAGGTGCCTCCGGTCAGAAAGACGGTTTCCACACTGGCGGGGGTGATCCCTGCATCGCGCAGGAAGCGGTCGAGGTAACTGGAGATCTGGCCGGTAAGATCGGCGGAGTTATCGTTAAACTCAGCGAGCGTTAGCGTTTCATTAATCGGAATGCGCGGATGCGTGAAACGCAGCGGAGCTGTATCGTCCGCGGTCAGGGCGATTTTAGCGGCCTCGATCATCTGGAAGATCGCGAACCCCTGGTTGTCCTTCACGAGAGACTCCAGCCGCTCGAAGGCCGCCGGGTCGCTGGAAAGCCGGGCGAGACGCCAGATCAGGTCGAGCTTGGGGGCATTGCGCAGAAAGACGATCTGGTCCCACTGGCAGATCTGGCGGTGGAGCGTGTCCGGCACCTCGAGTTGCTTGCCCCAGCTTTCGTAGGTGGCGCCGCGGCCGAAGCGCGGGGTGAGCTTGTGCCACATTGTGGCCGAGTCGTAGCGGTTGCCGGCAACGGGTAGGCCGCCGGTGGCGAGGATGTCACCTATGCGGTCCGTGAGACCTTGGCGGCGGGGATCGAGCTGGACGACGGTGAAGTCCGAGGTGCCACCGCCGAAGTCGCCGACGAGCACGCGCTCGGGACGTGCGATGCGTGCCTCGTAGGCGAACGCGGCGGCGATAGGCTCAAATTGGAAGTGGATTTCCTCGAACCCGGCGAGCTGGGCGGCGCGGTGCAAGCGGGCTTGGGCGAGGGCGTCTTCCTCCGGTTCGGCCGAGAACACGGCGGGGCGACCCATGACAACGCGCTTCACGTCTTGTCCCGTGACGGTGTCGGCCTTAGCCTTTAGATAACGGAGGAAGAAGGCGATCAGGTCCTCAAGCAGGAACGACTGGTTGTTGACGATGGTTTCGGAGAAGGTCCGGTTCGGCAGGATGGTCTTGATGGCCTGGAAGAAGCGGCCGCGCATCTTGTCCTGCACATAACGGAGCTTGGCGGCATCCCCGATGAGCGGCGGCTCCTTGCGCAATTGGTACGGGAAATACATGAACGACGACTCGACGCCGGCGATGCGGGGATCGCGAACCATCGTGCGGCGATCCGCGTCCCAGATGGTGACCGAGGAATTGCTGGTGCCAAAATCGATGCCGTAGATGTAGGTGGGCATGGCTCTTTTTTGGACGGGAAGACGGCGGTGTAATGAAACGGGAAAACAGAGGGCGCCACGTTTCGCTGGCCGAAGGGCGGAGAACCCACTGAACCCGATGGCTTTGCACAAGCTTCATCCGTTTATTGCCATGGTTTTTATGTCGGGCTAGAGGATTGCGTTCCGTGCGCTGCCTTTATAAAAGAAAGGTTGGCGGCGGCCATAACGTAGGCCGGATGACACGCGGAAGTGTGCATGAGAAAAACGTGCGGGGCCGTCCGCAGGAGCCATCCTTGACGCTACAGGCCTCACTCCCAGTCAGAGGTGAGCATAGGCGCGGTTGCTGTTTGGTTGCGCAGTTAGCTAACGCGAACGCCTGATGGGCAATGCCCATTCAAGTGCTGCTGGCAAGGTCTGCTTCCAACACTGGAAGTCATGGCCGCCATCAAATTCGACATATCTTACTTCATTGCCGTGTTTAAGCAGAACGTCGCGGAATCTTCGCACACCATCGATCTGCGACACTACCTGCAGAACATCCTCGCGGTGTTGGACATTTTCTTGGGTCTCGCTGGCACCAACGTCCAAGTAAAAGTCCGTTGGCAAACGCTCTTTCATCGAGGCAACTTGATTAACAAGCCAACAGTCGTTTGACCAAAACGAGCCCGACTGACTGATCACCTTTTGGAAAACGCCCGGAAACTCCTTTGCCGTAAATGCTGCGGCCAAACCTGTGTAGCTGAGTCCCACAAGCGTTCTTTGGCTGGTTCCGTGGATTTCGGGGTGTTTCACTGCTAGCCAAGGCAGCAACTCGTTGGCGATGAACTTTGCGAAGGGCGGATAACAAGGACACTCCTTCCACCTGGCCTCTTCGCTATGCATGGAGACAAAGACGATCCAAGAGTCAGCAATCTTGCTCCGCGAGACGAGCTCTTCAATTATCGAGGGCGCATTGACACGCTCCCTGTAGAGTTCTCCGTCTAGAAAAATTGTGAGGCAACCGTGATCAGCATCACGAGACGGGCGGCGAATCCAAATCGGCCGCTCGTTACCCAAATGCACGCTACCTAGTTTGTAGACGGCTTCATTCATTGGGGTTTCCATGTCTCTATGTAGGGCAATTTGGATTGCCGTATGCAATTTAACACTGTTTCGGTGCCAACTTTTAGGACCGACGCAGTATTGCGGTGCGTCGAAGACACCGTTAAGAAAATGGACGCTACAGGACTCCAACTTGTAACCCCATTCGTGCGAGATGCGATCATCCACCTCCCTTCGCTTGCAAATAAGCTATGTTCGCCTGCGGACCCGCCAGTTGCGGGGCTCAGTTGGGCCGAAGGTTCCAACCGTGTTAGTTCCCTACCCCGGATGAGCCGTCCGGTCAGTTCAGTCCGTGCAGGTCGTCGCCGCTCGCAAACTTCCTGACCTGGTCGCACGGGATGCGCTTGTGGCGGATACCGGGAAGCGGTCGCAGTACCTCGCGTTCGATCAGTCTGTAAATGGTGGGTTTACTCACCCCGAGGGCGATCGCCGATTCTTCGACGGAGTAGGTCAGGCGCTGGATCGGGTTGGAATTAGGTTGGGAGTCCATGATGCGGGCGGTTGGGTTGGGGCGGACGGTGCGGTTCAGACCGCCACCTTCACGCGATTGCGTTTTCGGGAAATCGTCAGCACCGGAACGTGGATCGGGCGGGTTCCTGGTGGTGCCAGTGGTTCGATCGCCTCCGCGGCACGCTCGGAGGGGCCAGTGATCTCAACCGCTTCCGCCTCACTGGGTGCGCGAGGAGATCGAGTTGGTCGCTGCTGGAAGTTTGCAGCGCTATACTTCATGCCGGTCCAATCGTAATTTCGCGCACCTGTGGCGCAGTGCGCTCGGACTGGAACTCGCGGTTGGACCGGACCTCCGACACCCGCCGCAGATCCAGGGCGGCGGCGATCGCGTTGAGATTCCGGCCCTCGATGGCAATCGCCTGCTTCTCGGCGTGGAGCGTCAGAAACTCCGGTTCGCCGGCGACAAGCTCCCAGTATTTGAGCTGCGTGAACGGGAAGGATACAATGCGGCCGGCCAGGATGAATCGGACGACCTCGGCCGTCTCGCCCTCAGGAACGAAATCGCCCCAGGAGGGGCCGGACGGCGCGGTCAGTGGCGGCTTGCCGGGATGCGGTTTGATGCTCATACGATCAGACAGCCATCTTCGCGGCCGGGCGTGGGAATATCCGCTCGCGGAAGGACAGCGGACGCGTTGACGGCGCGGGCAGGTCCAGTTCGAGGGCGAGTTTTCGATCCTCCGCCCGCATCATCGCCGTGCGGGCCGCGCGGCGGTCGGTGGTATAGATGGCCTGGCTCAGCCGGAACCGGGAATTGCTCACGTAGGCCTGCTTGAGGTTGCCGGCATTGAGGCCGGCGTCCGCCATGATCACCAACCCGCGGTCGATGGTCTTGCCCTGCGCCGCGTGGGAAGTCGTCGCATAGCCGTGGGTGAACTGCCGGAACCACGCCGGCAGGCTGCCGCCGTCCTTCAGGCGGATGGCGCCGTCCGCCGCGAAACCGGCCACCTCGACCAGATCACCGTTGCGCAGACCCTGCGACTTGAGGTTCGCCCGAACGAGCAGTCGGTCGCCGGCCGCCACCGGAATCTCCTTGGCGACTCCAACCTCGAAGCCGCCTGTGCGTCGCGGATCGAACAGATGCTCGGTCGACTCGGCGGTCCGAACCACCAGCCCGCCTGGGTCGCGGCGGACCACCGTGACGGTCTCGTGTTTTACGAACACATCGCTGTCGCGGTGGAACGTCAGCACATCGCCTGTCTGGTAGTTGGCCAGCCGGCGGCGTTCCTCCCGGGTCCACTTGAGCGGAAAGACCGTCAGCACGGTCCGGTCGTCCCGTCCCACCAGTCCGGCACCCTTCAGGTGTTCGCGGACATGGTCCGTGAAGGAGTGGATTTCCGACCACACGGGGGAAATCGCCAGACACGTCTGGCCGGCGAGGATGGTTTTCACGTAGTCGGCCGCCACCGCCTCGAACATCGCCGGCTGCCCTTTGATTTCTTTCACGGCTCCCAGTCGCGCGAACTGGCAGAACGCCTCGAAGGCCTGTCCACCGGCCAGCAAGCCAACCGCTCTCCGGTAGGCGGGATCCTGCTGGCGGCGGATCTCCGTCAAACGGAAGGCCGGGACCTGGGCAAACTGCTGGAGGCAGCGCAGCGCGTCGCCGGCCTCGACGGAATGGTGCTGCTTGATGTCTCCCACCAGCAGAAGCCGGTTGCCGTTGGCGGCGGCCAGCCGGCAGAGGTCGCGCATCTCGCGGACCGAGACGAGACCGGCCTCGTCCACCAGCAGCACCCGGCCCCGCGTGGCGCGCTGGAGCGACTCATTGACGAGGAGTTGCTGGAGGGTATCCGCATCCGCCGTGAGTTCATGGCGCAGGACGTCCGCCGCGCCCGCCGAAGGCGCACACCCGAACACCCGTCCGCCCGTCTGCTCGATGCCGTCCACAATGGCCTTCAGGCAGGTGGTCTTGCCGGTGCCGGCGTCGCCCTGCAGGATCACCACTTGGGAGGTCGCTTCGAGCACGCCGCGCACCGCAGCCTCTTGGTCGGTCCCCAGTCCAGCCGAAGCCACCGCTTTTCCCCAGCGCCCGCCCTCGCGATGCCGGCCGGCCCAGCCGATGAATTCCTCCTCGGCGGCAAGGCCCTCGCGCGAGGCGATCTCGGAACCCGCCCGCACTAAATCGCTGGTGCCGCACCGGCCCGCCAGTGCGGCCTTCACTTCGGCCAGCACCACCTGCCCTCGGCCAGCCACCAGCGCCTCCCGCAGCAGCACCCGGTCCTCCACCACGGAACGTCGTTCGAATACATGCGCCTCAGCGGACCGGAGCGCGTCGGCCGGACTCACGGTCTCCGTTGGCGCTCTATTGGTGGACGCGGCGGCAACCATCCTGCGGAGGGTCGCGAGGCCCTCCCCCGCTTCGGCTAGCCAGCCGGCCCGCAGTTCCTTCGCCGTCGCGCGCGATTTTTCCAGACGCGTCTCACCGGCGATGGTCTGCAGCGCCTCTTGGGTCCTTGCACCAAGCACACCGGCCCGGGCAAGAATGGCACGACGGCGTTTGCTGAAACGATCCCGGAGTTCGGCGGGAATGCCCTTCACGCTGAATCCGATGCCCCGGAGCGATTCCAGTTCGTAGCCAGCTTCGCTCATCCGCCCGGCGAGCCGGTTGTAACACACCTCCCGGAAATACCCCTGATGCCGGAAATACGCGGCCGGCTGGACGCTCTTCCAGCGGTTCTCCGTCTCGTCAAACGTGACGTTCATGATGCAGAGATGGGTGTGCAACTGCGGGTCCAGAGACCGGCTGGCGTCATGGGTGACGATGGCCGTCACCATGGTGCCGGTGATCCGGTCCTCGTTCGCTCGCGCCCGCCGGACCCGGGTCGCCGTGACGGCCTCGATTTCGTGCAGGGTCTCGCGGACCGCCTCGTCCCACCATTTCCCGATGCGGCGGTCGCCGCCGACCAGACAAAGGAGCGACACGTCCTTCGGCGGGGAGATTTGGCCGAAGTAGCACACGCGCCGGGCCGGGCCTTTGTCACGCACCAGGAGCTTCTCGCCGGTCAGGGGATGAAGCCCACGGCAAAGACCCTCGAAATGCTCCAGCCGGCATGTGCCAGCCAAACCCAGTCGCTCGGCACCGACCCCCACCCAGGTCATCTCCGCCTGACCTTCCTGCGTCAGGTAATCGCCCACGGCCATGTGTTCGCGGAAATACTCCACGGCACCGCTCACCAGCACACAGGGTTTGTCGAATCTCACCATGATGCCAAACATGCATATACCCATAATATTCGCCAGCCTAAACCCATAACACTGATGTCCTGACTAGCCATTCTGCATCCCGGAACATGTATTTTTGTCCATCCTCTGTAATCCGATTGAATCCGCACCAATCATCCACCGGTGAAGCATCCGCCTCCTATCCCCACCTATCCAAGCAGGAACACGCCACCCCTAACGGCTGTTAGGCGCCGGGTGCTACTCTGCTGCCATCCTGCCACTACTCTGCCACTACTTTGCTGCTCGCGGCTTGGATATACCCATAACTTTTCGTTTTACTTAAACCCATAAACAGCGGATACTGGCGGCGTGATCGAAACCCCCGAACTCCACGCGCGCCTGATGGAAGACGCCCGGCGCTACGACCCCGCGGCGCACATGCGCAGCCTGCTCCTGCCCTATCGGGAGGTCATTCTGCTGCAACGGGCGAAGTTCATGAGCTACGAGCAGATCGCCGCTACGTTCACGCGGCATGGGATCAAGGTCTCCTGGCAAGGGATCGGCGCATTCTGCCGGCGGCAGTTCAGCAAGGCCGAGATCCTCCGGGCCCGACGGACCCAACTGCTCACGGATAGGCCACCGGCCACGTTGCCCGGCCTGGTCCTGCCGCCGGCGTCTGTCGCTCCGGCTCCCGGGGCCTCCGCTCCGGGACCGGCCTCTCCCCCACCCGGCAAACGCGGGCCGAAGATCGCGCGCGACAACTACTGACCATGAGCGAACCGAAGAAACGGCTGATCCTGTTTCCACAGGACAAGGGGGGTATTGGCAAAAGCTTTGTCGCCGCTCTCATCCACGACTACCTCACCGACGAGGGCGTCGCCCTGCGGGCGTTCGACCTCGACCATGCGAATTCCACGTTCAACCGCCTGGTGCCGGAGGCCGAGTTCATCGATACCGACGTGGACGCCGACAAACTGGGTGTGCTGGACCAGATCGTCCACGCCCTGGCCGGAGCCGACACCGTGCTGGTGGACAACCGCGCCACGGGCGGGAGCAAGGTGCTCGGCTATCTGGACGAGACGCGACTGCCGCACCTGCAGGAGGAACTCGACTGCGCCATCGTGTTTGTCCTCATCGCCACGGACGACAAGGACGCGAATTCGCAGATCGCCGAAGTGCTGGAAACCTGGGTCGGCCGCGTCCGGTGGCTCGTGGCTCGCAACCTGCGAGACGGCGGCAGCCTGAGCCTCTGGGCGGGAAGCAACTCGCGGAAGCGACTCCTGGAGACCCAGCACGCGGTCGAGATCGACATACCGTGCATGACCGAAGTGACCCGCAACCGCTTGCAGGAGGCGAACCTCACCGTAGGCCGCGGCCGGACGGCCGAGAAGCTGCATATCCTCGACCGCTCCCGCTGCATCCGCTTCCACGGCCGGATGGCGGAGGAATTCGACCGGGCGCGGAGTTTGCTCATCGGATGAAGCCGGAAGACTTCCTCGACCCCGCTAACTTCCCCCCGGATCTCAAATGGGTCCCGGAGCACTACAAGCTGCACCCGAGCGACCCGGTGTATCTGCTCATCGCCTGGCATTGGAAACGGGTCAAGGCCTCGGAGGACACCCTCTCGGCGACCGCCGGCGAGATCAAGGCGGCGCTCGATAACCGCCTGGCGGCCATCAAGGAGTCCACCAAAGGGGTTGCAGCCGTGGGCGAGGCACTCGCCAAGGTTCAGGCGGTGCTGGAGAAGAAACCCGAAGCCTTGGGCAGGCAGTTGGAGAAGGAACTGGCGCAACCGCTGGCAACGGCCGTGGCGAGGCTGCAGGATCTCGAGAGAAACCTCGCCCCGGTCGCGACGTCCTTCGCCACCGCCCGGCGCCACCAGACCCTCGCGGCCTTGCTGGTCGGTGTCGCATTGGGAACCTTGGGCTCGCTGATCCTCTTCCTCGCGTGAAGAGGCGTCCGTTCGCCTTGGTGGCGGCCTGCCTCGCCTGTGCGGCCCTTGGCCGGTTCGGTCTGCCGGCGCCGACGGGCTACTGGCTGGCGGTTGCCGCGCTGGCCGGCAGCGTCTGGATCGCGTTCGAGGCGTTCGCAGCCCGCCATATCCCGGACGCCGCCGTTCTGCGCCTGTGGGGACTCAAATGGACCCGGGACGAGGCCTGCTGCCATTTCCTCATCACGGGTGCCACCGGCACCGGAAAAACCGCCCGGGCCGTCGTGCCCATCATCCATGGGCTGCGGAAGACCCTCCCGGGGACAGGTATCCTGGCCGTGGATTCCAAGGGGGCGCTGTGGCAACCGCTGGCCGCGATGGCGCGGGCCTTGGGCCAGGAAGATAGCCTGCGGCTCATCCGCGTGAGGCCGACGCACGTTCAGCCGGAAAAGTGGACCCCGCCCCTGCGGCTCAACCTCCTGGCCGACCCCAGCGTCCCGTGGTCCACCTATGCCAAGATACTCGTCGATACGGCGACCGCGGCGGGACAGCGGGGAGGACAATCGTTCTTCAAGGAGACCGCGCGCGACGTGATCGCCCACGCGATGCAGGCCCTGGAGGCGGCGGACCTGCCGGTGACGCTGAACCATGTGCATGACATGATTTGCGTCTCGGCCGACCTGGAGATGGTGCTGGCGCGCCTAGATGAGCGGGCGTCACCGGCCGCGGCACAGGAGCGGCAATACTTCAAGGACTTCGCCAAGCAGCCGGACGAACAGAAAAGCGGCACGGTCTACTCCGTAGCGAATTTCCTCCGACCCTACACGCCGCCGGACATCGCGGAGGTGTTCTGCTCCACCGAACCCAATTTCTCTCTCGCGGAGGTCGATCAGGGCCGGCTCATCTGCCTGTCCGTGCCGCAGACCTACCAGGTCGAGCGCCGGTATCTCAACCTTCTGGCCAAACAGCTGTTCTTCCTGCATGCGTTCCGGCGGTTCGATCTCGACCGCGCCGAACTGGCGCGGCGGAACCTGATCGTCCTCGTGCTGGATGAGGGGCAAAAGACGACGCTGGTTTCCGAGGACGGTTTCTCCGACCATGCGGCCGTGGACGAGTTGAGGGAAGCGGGCGTCTGCCTCATCTCCGCGACCCAGACTCCCCTCTCGCTCTATGCGGCGTTCGAGACGGAGCGGAAGGCCGACGTGTTCATGGCGAATCTGCGGACGCAAATCCATTTCCGGGCCGCCGACGAAAAAGGGGCGAGGATTCTCTCTGAGAAATCCGGCGGTCGTGAACGCCGCAAATACAGCGGGGGCGTCAGCGGCGGACGGACTTCCCGCAACTGGCAGTTGATTGATGAACCCTGGTACAAGCCGGCGCAACTGCTCGCGCTCCCGGAGGGACTGGCGGTGGTCAAGCATCCCCGACGGACCGGACGGCCGGTCCTGCGTCCCTTGCCTTTCACCAGCTTCACCCTCCCGGCGGAGGCGACCCCGCCGGAAACCGTTCGCGGCTAGCGCCTAATTGCGGCTCGGATCCAACGAACACCGCTGCGGTTTCCGACCCGACCGAGCCGGCGCCTTGACTCCCGCCTTAGGCCCGCCTGGACCTGCCTTTCGCCGCCGCAGCCAAACTGTCCGGCCTGCCGTCCGCGCCCAGTCGATGGAATCGAGATATTCATCAGCGAGGCCGGCAGCATCGCGACCGCAGACGTTGTGCAGGACCAGCGTCTGCGGGTCCGGGGCCCGATGGCCCATGAACCGGCGGAGGATATTAATGGCGTCGATGTAGGCGCGGTGGTCCTTCGCCGGCAGGGAAAACGTGATGGAGGTGGAGGGGCGGTGCATCGGGTATCATGGGCTGGGGTTGATGGTTGCGTCGGGCCTCGAAGGGAGGGACGCCGGATTGGTGCGGGACAAAGACGCGGCCCACATTGAGCACCGCGGTTTCGACGGAACTCGAACAGTCTACCCGATTTGAGGGCGGATGCCTCGGCCAGAAGGCGCAAAAACCCGGCCACACTCACTCACCCCGTCGCGCCCGGACCGCACGGGGCGAACAGTGCAGCACCCGGCGAAACCTCCGCGCCATGTGCGTGTCGTCCGAAAACCCGCAAAGCCCGGCTATCTCAACTTCCTTCTTGTCAGTGGTCTCCAGCAGTTCTTCGGCTTTCGCCACCCGGCGGCGCATGACATAATCGTGTGGGGTCAGGCCCATGCTCTTCTTGAACAGTCGGCCGAGATGGCAGGCGCTGAATCCGGCGGCGCGACCGAGTGTCACCAGATCGAGTCGGTCGGCGAGGTGCTCGTCGATGAAACGCATCACCCGCAGTTGTGCCCCAACCGGCATTCCGCCGCGCTTGCCGCATGGGCTGTCGCCGAACATGGCCTGCAGGATGTGTGTTCCGAGCACGGTGCCGATGGACTCCACATAGAGTGCGTTTTCCTTCTCCTTGCCGCGACAGAGCTTCTGGAACGTTTTCGTGAGCTGGCCGATTACGGTATCCCGGCTCGACAGCTGTGCCAGCGGCACGAGGGCAAATTCGGCAATCTCCCGCCCGAGGGTCTCAAAAACAAAAGTCCGCTCCACAAAGAGCGTCACCATGTCCGCCTCCCGAGGGTAAGTCAGTGAATGGGGCACATTGGCGGGGATCACCCAGACGGCCGGCCCTTTCACCCATGTCTCGTGCCTAGCGCCATCCGCTGTCCGCCACCTGACCAGGCATTCCACCGCCTCCAGCAATCCGGAAACCTGCGCTTGTGTGCGGGTGTGTTCATCCCATTCGTTCGGCGGGTGGCGGTCGTAATAGATGCTGACCCCTCGTCCGGGAAAAAGGCGGCGGCGATAGCCGTTGGCAGCCGGAGACAAAACATGGGAAGTGGGCGCGGGTTGATTCGCGCCTCCGGGGTCGGGAGCGTCGGTCATTCGATGTGCAAATGCCCGCGCGGCCCAGCGTTAGCATTTTATTTACAGTACCGAATGAAACGTCAGGCGAATCGGCTAGAGCCGTTATTAAATCGGCTGAAAGCATCATTGAAACGCACCGGCCCAACTCGGGTAGCCCCGGCCGGGAGAAGAGGAGGAAACCGGAATGTCCGAGCCGAGATTCCAGCTTCGTGGGACCGAGATGAGATTTCTCACCATGGATGCTCCAGCTTCTCCATGGCACCGGCGGCATCCCGAAGATGCTCGAATATAGGCACAGGGAGGAGAGGCGGCGAACGCATGACCCAAGCGCGCCTGCAAAGGC
This sequence comes from Opitutia bacterium, assembly GCA_947474365.1. Lineage (GTDB taxonomy): Bacteria > Verrucomicrobiota > Verrucomicrobiia > Opitutales > Opitutaceae > ER46. The sequence continues at coordinate 26,960 of CANJIU010000033.1, forward strand.
GCGACCAAAGCCAAGGTTGTGTTCCCACATTGCGCTTCCCTAACAAGTGAATCATCGAAAACTCACCAGATGAAGTCGTGCGCGCGATCCATGATGCTCGTTCTTGTCATGGCCCTGAGCCTCGCCGGTTCGGCTACCGCCGGAACCGCGGACAGTTCTCCCGTCAACATCGATGCAACACTGCAACCAATCATCCAGCGATCCGGAATTCCTGGCATGGCCGCGGTTGTCCTCCATGGGGATCGAATCATTGCCCAAGGCGTCGCAGGCGTTCGTAAGAGAGGATCGAGCGAACTCATTACACTCGATGACCAGTTTGAGCTTGGCTCGTGCACCAAGGCGATGACTGCCACCCTGGTGGCGATGCTGATTGAGGACGGCAAGCTGAGCTGGAACACATCTTTGGCCGAAATTTTTGGCGATACCGGAGCCAGCATCGATCCCCAGTGGAAAACCGTGACCGTGCGCCAGGTTCTTGCCCAGCGCACCGGCATCACCGGCAACCATCCCTTTGTTTTTTACGCCAGCGTTGACCGGGCGAAAAACGACCTGCCCAAACAACGCCTGAAGTTTGCCCTCAAATTGCTCGCGCGTTCACCTGACAGCCCGCCAGGCCAATTCGTTTATTCCGCCGCAAATTTTATCGTGGCTGGCGCAATGCTGGAGAAAATTACGGGGCGCTCATGGGAAGATCTCATGCGCGATCGCATCTACGGACCTCTTGGCATTACCAGCGGAGGTTTCGGGCCGCCCGGCATCGCCGGCCAGGTCACTCAACCTTGGGGCCATGGATTCCGACGCCTTTTCTTTGTCCCTATGCCGGGCGGAGGTAACACTCCCTTCGATCCAGGTAGCGACAGTGCGGACTATCCACCCGCAGCCGGGCCGGCCGGCATGGCGCACATGAGCGTGACCGATTGGGCAAGATTCGTGACGGTGTATCTACGTGCCGACCCGGTCAACCCACACCATCAGGTCACGCTGCTCAAGGCGGACATATTTGCTAGCATGCACCAGCCGGGTGAAAAAGAATATGCGGCCGGCTGGTCCATCGGCACAAGGCCATGGGCGAAAGGCCCTCGCTCTGACGACACCGGCCGCGTCTTCTTTCACGCGGGAGACAATGGAAGATGGAGCACCGTCGTCTGGGTCGCCCCCGAGATCGATTTCGCCATGTTGATCGCCTGCAATCGCGGAGACAAGGAAGGCCCGGTCGACGAGGTTGCCGGTGCACTTTTGCGGTTTGCGACGAAATCGAACTAGGTCGCGTTGTTTATCCTTTGGCTACCTTGAGTCGAACGCGGAGTAACTGCTGACTCGCCACAGGCTAGGCTTCTCAGAAGATTTGCCTGTTCGCTCAATAAGGTCAGAAACCCCACACCCTCAGACCATGATGTTGCGCACCTTCGCATACCTCGCCGTTTTACTTCCGTCGTTTGCCTTTGCGCAAAACGGCTTTTCACCTGAACGGCTTGAGCGGATGCGGCACGTGCTGGCCGACACCGTAAGCCGCAAAGAATACGCCGGCGTCAACGCAGTGGTAGCACAACATGGTAAGGTCGTCTTCTCAGCATCGCTCGGTTATCAGGACTTAGAGGCCGGCAAGGCAATGCAGTCCGATACGATTTTTACCATCGCATCTTTGACCAAGCCGGTCACGGCCGTCGCTGTGATGATGCTCTACGAGAAGGGCAAATTTCTGCTGGAAGAACCGGTGGCCAAATACCTCCCCGCTTTTGCCAAAATGCAGGTATTGGCAACCGAAGGCGGCGATCCCGCTCAAGTCGTTCCGGCGAGCAGCCAGATCACCATTCGGCAATTGCTGACGCACACCGACGGGATGGTCAATTTTAAGGGCTATGTAGCCGCTGGCATTAACCCACAGCTGAGCCTTGCTGCCACGGTAGAGAAAATAGCCGCAGTGCCACTGTCGCACCAACCAGGTCAGGCTTGGCGCTACGGTATTTCATACGACGTGCTGGCCCGTTTGGTGGAAGTCTGGTCCGGCAAACCATACGATGTCTTCTTATCGGAACGTATTTTCCAACCGCTGGGCATGAAGGACACTGGCTTCTTTGTTCCAACAAGTGAAGCAGCCCGACTTGCTAAGGGCTATAAACTCAACGAAAAAAACATCGTTGAACTTCTGCCCAAACAAGGGGCCCCTGATCACACACCAGTCTATGTGTCCGGTAGCGGAGGACTCTACTCAACGACCGGGGACATTCTGCGCTTTTGTCAGATGCTGCTCAATGGTGGCACACTGGACAATCACCGACTGCTGGGTGCCGTCACGGTCGATTTCATGCTGCAGAACCAAGTGCCACTGAACGTGCTTCCACCCGATGGACCCAACGGTCGTAAAGGTTTCGGTCAAGGGCTAGGCGGGTACGTCCTGCTCGATCCTCCAACCTATGAAGACCTCAGTGTGAAAGGCGAATTCAACGGCGCAGGCGTCGGCGGCACCTTCTTTTGGATTGATCGGCAGAACGACCTGATCGGGATCTGGTTCGCGCAACGCTACCCGCAGGTCCAGACCACGCTCAAACATTTCAAGGTGCTAACCTATCAGGCGTTGGAAAAGTAAACTTTCGCTCTAATTTTGTGTTGCAGCCAACGTAGCGCACTAAATGAAAACGCTGGCTGGATGTGTCGGTAGCGGTAAGGGTGCCTTCGCTCAATGGACCGCCAAGCTAGCTCAGAGCTGAGTGACTGCACTCGAACGATGAATTTTGATCTATCAACATGGCCCGAAGTTAATCTTCAACAGGTTCGTGCCTCTTTCAAAGAGGTGCCTCTTTCGGCCTACCCTGAGTTGTCCGCCTACAACCGCGACGGCATACACGAATTACAAATGGGGCAAGGGGGACTCTTTCTGGCGAGCGACATGGCTAAATTGCTCAAGCTAAAGCCCGGTATGCGTGTGCTTGACCTAGCCTGCGGCGCTGGAACCACCTCCATCTTCCTCGCGAAGCACTTTGGCGTAAGTGTCTATGCCATGGATGAAAATCTGCCGGATTCGCTAATAGAACGAGCGGCAGCCGCAGGCGTCAGCGATTTGATCACGACGACCAAAGCTGATGCCCGTAAGTTGCCGTTCGCGCAGGAGTTTTTCGACGCAGTGTTCTGCATGAATGCATTTTTCTACTTCGCGACGGACGACCTGTATCCGCCGTATTTGATGCGCCTGCTCAAGATGGGTGGAGAACTCGTCATCGGCAGCCCCTGTTACAGGACGGAAATACCGGCCGTTATTCCAGAAGAATTTCTCTTGGAATTTCCCGCGTGTTTGGCCGTTCACTCGCCCGGTTGGTGGCGGCACCACTTCGAGCAGACAAGAGATGCTGAAGTCCTGCATTCGGAACTGCATCCCCGTGGGGTGGAATTCTGGGATGACCGAGTGAGATACCTTCTAGAAGCTCAAAGCCCGACCAAGATGGAACCGTGGATGCGCGACATGATATATGCGATGATCCGGATGCGAAACCGGGACACGGACGGATTTGTGTCCCATTTCATGCTTCATGCGCGGAGACAGAGGCGCACCTAAGTAGAGCTACCTGCAATGATCCGAGATTCCTGCGTATATGGGTCCATCGATAAGCAACGCTGAGATTCTCTCGACGCTGCGGGAACTGAATTCGAGCGTGACGACATCAGAACGGCTACACCAAAGAGAGTGAGCACCAACGCCGGGAGTCCGGACAGGCTCGGGCCCACAGCGAGTCGCCTCAACGCCTGGTAATATCCGCATGCGCCAACAAGCTGCGCGACACCCGTAGCGAGGATCAGCCCGTTGAAAATCATGGGATGAGACGCCGCGTTCGCCCCCAGTTCGCTAACCTGCTGCCGCATGTTGCTGTAGCCTGGGTTCAACAAGGAACTCAGGACAAGGTTGCCCCAGTAAAGAAAGAACACGGCGATCGCCGCATGGAGGGCCTTGGGGGGAGTCATCAGGGCGAGCAGAATACGGAGGCTTTGTGGTCGCCACGAAATTCTGGTGCCCCAAGCGGAGGGTGAAACGACCAAGGCAATCCGAATTTCCGACATTAGGCGCAACACCGCGCAACTGGTAGTATGGCCGTTACCTCGGGGCGACGAGCAGGCTGGCGCCCCCCGCCCCCACCATAACCTGGCCGCGAGCGCATCCGGCCGCCAAGAGGCACCGGACCACCGCTTCCTGCAGATGACGTTCGACAGCGCGGCGCATCGGCCGCGCTCCCAGGTATGGATCGTAGCCTTCGCGGACCAGGAACTCCAAGGCTTCGCGGGAAATCTCCAGATCATGGCCCAGGCCGCGCAGTCGGGCGGTCTCCCGCGTCACCAACAGAACGCAGATCTCCCGCTGCACCTCGGGTGAAAGCCGGGAAAACACCAGTTTCTCCTCGATCCGGCCGACCAGTTCCGGCCGTAGGGTCTGGGTCACCCGGCGGAGAACCGCGGCCTCGATGCTGGCCGGGCCCGACCGCTCCATCCGCATCGCTTCCGCGGAGCCAATGTTCGAGGTGAACACGACATACCACTCCGCCAGGTTATGGGTCTCGCCGGTGGCGACCGTGATCCGGGCGGCGTCCAGCATCTGCAGGAAGAGGTCGAGAACCAGCGGATGGGCTTTCTCCATCTCGTCGAAGAGGAGCGTGCCGCGGGGCGACGCCGCGAGCGCCCGGCCCAGCAGACCCGGATCGGAGCGGTCCGCGCCGAGGAGCTTTTCGACCGAGGATTGGTTCTGGTATTCGGATAGGTCGAAGCGGTGCAACCGGTCCGGTCCGAGAAGGTAGCGGGTGAAGCTGAGGGTCAGCTCCGTCTTGCCCGTGCCGGTGGGACCGACCAAGAGAAAGGAGCCGCGCGGCCGGTTTGGAGGAGTCAGGTCCATTTCGGCTCGGACCAGCGCCGAGGCCGCGCGGGCCACGACCCGCTCCTGGCCGAGGATCTGCAACCGCAGGTGCGGTTCAAGGCCGCGCAACAGCGCGAGACGCTCAGCGTCGGCCATGCGGCGGGGCCTTGGGCACGACCGTGCGGGTCCGGCGAGGCACGTCCTGCAGGAATTTGCGCACGAGCGGAGCCATCGTCTTGATGTCGGGGCAGGACCGCAGGAGAGCCCGCATGATGAACGAATGCGACGAGGTGATTTCCTTTTCGAGGAGATCCGCGCTCACCCGCTCCATCTTGTCCCGGTCGCGTTGCGGAAGATCGGCCGTGGGGGGCGGAAAATCGACCGTGTCCGCCTCGCGGGGGCCGGCCTTGGCGTTCAGGTCGCGGTCCAGCAGCACCGCGGCGGCAAACATCTCGGTCCCGCTGTTCAGGTGTGCCAGGGCGCGGAGCACCGTGCCGGCGCGGACCTTCACCCCCTCGCGTTTGAGCCCGACCACCAGGTCGTTCAGGATCCGCTTGTCGGATTTGTAGAGGGAGAAACTCGTTTTGACCGGCTGGTTCGGATCTTCGCTCATGACCCAGTAACCATAAACCCATAACAAAGGCGTTGACAAGCGTCGATTCCGTGTTATGGGTTTATGGGTAGATGACGCCACTCCCCCTCGCCCCTACGCTCCATCCGCTGGTCCTGACGCTCAAGGCCCCGGTGCTCCTCGCGCAAATCCAGCAACTGAAGGACGGCTTCGGTCTGGCACTCGCCGTCCTCTTCATGTTCGGGTTTTTCTGGGGCATCATAAAAATCTGGTCCGGGGCCAACGCCATCAGCAAGGGCGACCCGGACGGGAAGGCCGGCATCGTGGCCGGCATCATCATCGCCGCCGCGGCCACCATCATGGCGGCCCTGTTCACGATCTTCGGCCTGCAGGACGCCGTCATTATCCCTCACTTCTGAGCCATGGAACTGCGCCTTACAGAGACGAATTCGGCGGACGACTCCCCGGGACGGGCCTTCGGACTCGACGGCAATCTCTACCTGCCGGTTGTCCTGACCGCCTTCGGGGCCCTGGGGCTTTTCGGAATCGTGACCCTCGTATTCCACGCGAGTGTCCTCCTCGCCAGCGTGGTCTGCGCGCTGCCCCTGGCGGGCGTACTCCTGTGGGCTGTCTTCCTGCGCCACGGCAAGCCGTCCGGTTACGACCGCGACTTCTTGGAGCACTTCATCGGCGGAGGTTCCTTCACCCGCGTCGAGGCTGACCAAAGGAAAATCGCATGAAACCGCATGACAAGGCGCCCAACGGGATGTTCTGCGACGGACTCATTCTTTATGGGTTACCGGAACGGGGCGCGATCGCGGCCAAGGGCTTCCGGGTCGAACCGGCGGACCGGCGCGGGGCAAGTGTCGCCCGACTGAACGCCTTTCAGGAACAGGTGCGGGCGCTGCTGTCGCTGGTGCCGGCCGGTCGGCGTTTGCAGGTCCAGTGGGGCTGCGATGCGGACTATGCGACCGAACTGAAACGCTACCACGCGGCAACCCAGGCCGTGGGAGACCCGTGGGTCCGGCGGGTCCGGAATGAACGATTCACCCGATATTGGGACCGGATGCGCCGGCGCACGCTGCGCCGGGAGCGTCTCGCCCTTTTCCTTTCCATCGAGATCACGCGGTATTCCGGCAACTTCCGGACGGCCGGCGGGCTGCGCGCGCACTACGGCGCGCTGGTCGCTGAACTGCAGGCCCAGTTCGATGAATTCGCGGCCACGTTGCGCACGGTCTTCCATGGCGAGGCGACGGTCCGGCCCATGAATGACCACGAGCACCACGCCATGGTGCGCGACTTCCTCAATCCTGGCCTAGCTCTGCGGCAGGAGGAGCCAACCGACCGGGGGTTCGACCCCTCGCTGACCCTGCAGGAGCAATGCTGGCTCGCCGAGGGCATCGGGCAGCCGGACGGCGGATTTCATCTGGATGGCCATTACCATGCGATTCTCGCGCTCTCGCGCTGGCCGCAGCGGACCCGGCCCGGGCTCGTCACCCATCTGACGGGACTGCCGTTCCTCGATTACCGCATCACTGTGAACATCACGCCGGCCGCCACGGCGGGCGAGATCCGAAAGGAGGAGAAAGCCGTCGAACGTCTGGAAGGCGAATACTCCGACCGGCGGCGGCATTCGCTCCTCGTCGCGCTGCGGAAAAAGGAAAAGAAGGTCGAGAACCTCGCCGGCGGTTTCGTGCGGCCGTTCCAAGTCACCTATCTCATCCGCGTCTGGGCACCGTCTCGCGAGGGACTGCGGGAGAAGGTCGCGGCCGTGCAGGCGGCGGTCCACGCGATGGACGGCGCGCAGTATTTCGAATGCGCGCTCTCCACGAGCGCCAAGAAACTGTTCTTCGCCTCCTGGCCCGGCTGGACCCACTCGTCCTACCGCCACCGCGAGCTTTACGCGGAGGACAACTATCTCGCGGACCTCCTCCCCTTCTCCGCCACCTTCACCGGTGCCTTGGACGGGGCCGAGGCGATCTATGACGGCAGCCACGGCAACCTGGTTGGAATCAGCGCTGCCGTGAACGGTTCGCCGCAGCACGCGGTGCTCCTCGGCATGACGGGCGCGGGGAAGTCGGCTTTCATGGAGGACCTGCTTTTCCAGACCGCTGCCTTCTTCGACTACACCAACATCATCGAGGAGGGTTTTTCCTACAAGCGCTTCACGGAGAAAATGGGCGAGACACCCATTGTCGTCCACCCGGACTCCCCGCTGACGCTCAACTATCTCGACACCCAGGGTCTGCCCCTGACGCAGCTCCATCTGGCGAGTGCGGTGGCGCTACTGTCCCGGATGGTCGGCGAGGCGGAGAGCGCCGAAGCGCAGGCGTTGCGCGCGGCCCAGCTCACCCAATACCTTCACCAACTCTACCGCGACGCGTTCACCGACTGGTCCCGCCGGAAACCGGCGGAGGCCGAAGCCCAGCGGCGTTTCGCCTGCGCGGTCCACCGGTGGCGGGAGCGCATGCCGACCGGTTCGACCCTGCTCGACGGCTTCGCCGAACTCCGGGACCGGCTGACTGCGAACCAAGACGAGGCGCAGCAGTTCATGGCGGCGTTGACGGAAGCCGAGGTGACCCGGTTCGCCCAGGACCCGGCCACCGATCGGCTGGTTGCGCAGACAGCGTGCGCCGGATTCAAGCCGGAGGATTTTCCGACGCACGCCGCCTTGGTCGAACTGTTGGCCTATGCCCGCTTTCCGGAGCATGACAAGGAGCGCACCGACCGGCTGGCGACCTTGCTCCGGGCGTGGACGGCGGAGGGTGCCTACGGCCGGTTGTTTGATGGCGTGACCAATGTGTCGCTGCAGCGCCGGGTGGCGCATTTTGAGCTGGGGCTCGTGCCCGAACAGGCGGTGGAACTCAAAGCGGCGGCCGGCCTCCTCATCTCCGGGTTTGTCCGGCAGCACATTCTGGCGCTGCCGCGGCAACAGCGGAAACGGATCGTGTTCGAGGAAGTCGCGCGGTTCCTCGACGTGCCCGGCGGCGAGCAGATCGTCGCCGAGAGTTATGCGCAGCTGAGGAAATTCAACTGCTGGGCCATTTCGATCGTGCAGCAGTATGCCCGTTTCAAGTCATCGCGGGTCCGGCCGGCCGTGATCGGCAACGCCAAGCAGTTCTTCCTGATGCGGCAGTCGGACAAGAGCGATCTGACCGACCTCGCCACCGATCTGGGGCTGCCCGAGACGGCGCTCGATGCGATCCAGCGCTATCCCCTGCCCGAGCAGCTCGCAGCCGACGGGCGACATTCCTCGCTCTGTCTGTTCATGCCCACTACGCAGCCGCCGCAGTGCGGCACGCTGCGCCATCTGGAAGCCAGGGAGGGTGCCGCATGATCCGGTGCCTGCTCTGCCTCCTCCTCACCGGCTGCGCCGCGCCCGACCTGAAGCGCGTTGCCACCCCCGCGACCACGGCCCGCGCTGAGGCCGGGCGGGAGCGTTATTGGGCCGAACAGCGGACGCAGCAGCCCGATCCGGCACCCGCCTTCGAATGGCTCGAACTCCGCCGACCCGAACACACCGAGGACGGCGTCCTCCACGCCGCCACCGTCGAATACCTCCGCATCCCCCGTTCCCCATGAAAATCATCCTCTGTCTTCTCGCCATGCTTTGCGGTGCCGCGAACGCCTCCGCTCAGTGGATCGTCAATGATCCGGTCAACACCGCCGTCGACACCCTGATCCAAGTGAACCAGGAGGCCAACCACCTGGAAATCCTCCGCCAGTGGGCCACCCAGCTGGAAACCCTCAACCGGCAGCTGCGCCAGCTGGAGGACCAGCTGGCCGCGCAGCAGCGGATTCGCGACGTGTTGGGCGACCCAGTGGCGGCCGGCGCGCAAATCTCGCGCAACCTCGGCGCGGCGGATTTCGCGCGACAATATGGCGAGACGATGTCGGCGATCCGCCGGCTGTCCGATGCGGTCGCTTCGCTGCGCAGCACGGCGGATGGCATCTACCGGGCGCTCGATGACCGGACCGTGCTGGGCCAAAGCTTCACCCGCCAGACGGCGCCCTACCTGCGCTACGCCGCCGTCGAGCGGCAGGCCCAAAACACCGAGACCGTGTTCACGGACACCGACGCGCGGATCGAGGTCCTCCAAACCGAACTGGCCGCGACGCTCGCCGCCCTCCGCGATGCCTCGACCCAGGCCGAGGTGGACAAACTGAACGCAAAGATTGCGGCGCTCAACGGCCAGCTGGCCCAGCTTGCCCAGCGACGGCGCGATGCCGCGGACCAGTTGCACGCGCAGCAGATCCTGAACGACAACCAGGCGGCGAAGGAGCAGCGGGATCTTTTTGAAAAACAGATCGCCGAGGAGAGGCAGACCCTCGACGCCGTGAATGCTTGGCAGGGGGCAATGCAGCTGACGCCGACCAGCTACACGCGGCCATGAAGCCCATGATTCTCTGCGTCACCCTCATCGTGGCGGGCGTTTCCGCCTGCGGGTTCCTGGTCCTCCGGCACGCCTGCCTCGTGGCCCCACTCACGCCAGCCACGTGGCCGCAGCGACCGGCGGTCGGTCACGTTAAGCGCTCGATCCGGTCACGCGCTCCGATAAACGACGCGGCTGAACGGTTCGCGACCGCATGCCTGCTGGCACGACTCCGGCGGGAAGAGGCACGGCAACGGCCGTGGGAGGGACGAAACTGATGGACAACTTCGCTCCCGGACTGCGCGAGGCGATTCTCGGCCTGACCGACACCCTGCGGGTGATCGTGTTCTTCATCGCGGTGGCCGGGCTCATCCTCCAGGTGCACCAGGCCCGCGGGGACACCGAGAGCCTGACGAGCCCGATTGTGCGCGCGATCATCGTGGTCGGGCTGATTGCGACCCTACCCTACTGGTTCGAGTTCACCGAAAAGATTTTCCTCTCGGTCGCCGACACGGTGAACAGCAACTATATGCTGCACCCGATGCAGACGGCCGGGCGTCTGCGCGATTCCATCGCGGACCGCGGCAGCGAGTTCAGCCTGCGGAAGATCGGCCAGACCCTCTACCTGGCCTTCCTGTTCGGGTCGGCCAAACTGGTGGTGACCGTCGCGAGCCTCCTCCAGCTGCCGTTCCTGATCCTGCAGTATCTCCTGAAACTGCTCTGCTACCTGTTTCTGCCGGTGGCGCTGGCGCTCATGATGATTCCGTCGCTGGCCTCGCTCGGCGCGCGGTATATCCAGCAGACCCTGGCCGTGCTGGCATGGCCGGTGGGCTTCGCGATCACGGAGCTCGTCGCCTATCACCTGCTCACGGCCTACGGCCAGAACCTCGCCGTCGCCTATGACCTGACGCCCGGACAGATCGACGGCGCGTCCTACGCGAGCCTCCTGGGTGCATTGCTGGCGGCGGTGTGGCTCATCATCGGGACCGTCGGCACGCCGTTCCTGATGCAGATGCTGCTTTGCTCCGGTTCGCCGCTGAATCACGGCGGCCAGTCGGCCCTGCAGCATTTCGCCACGGTCCAGCAGCTCGCCCTGCTCGTGAAGTCCGTGAAGACCGGCGGCCTCGCCGCACCCGCCATGGCGGCCCAAGCCGCCGGCAAGGCCGGACCAGGCGGCGGCGCGGCCGGCGGGCCGCCGATGCCGCCACCCCCACCGCCGGCCACCCCGACGCCGCCACAGCCGGCTTCGCCGCAGGCGCCCGACCCGACGGGTGACGCCCGCGCGGCGGCGGCACTCGCGATGACCCAACTGCCGGCACCCCAGACCACCATATGAGCACCCTGCGCGAAACCACCATTCCCCATGTCCGCCCCGACCCGGCCCTGCGGCCCAAGGCGGCGTGGCATCCGCTGGAGTTGTTTGCGAACCATGCCTTTGCCGCGCGGCTGTGGTGCGTGGTGGCGCTGGTCGCACTCGGATTTTGCGTGGTGCAGCCGTTCCTCGTCATCCGGGCCTACCGCACGCGCGACCGCGTCGTGGTGCTCGACGGCAGCGGGACCTTTCATGTGAGCCCGCTGCTCGGCTTCGAGGAGGCGTCCAAGCTGCACGAGCAGCATGCGCTCCTCGCGTGCCTGGCCCTGTTCTCCCGCAACCCGGCCGGCTTCGACTATCCGGAACTCCTGGAGAAACTCTTCCTGCCGGAGGCCCTCGCCAAGGCGCGCGCCGACGGGGCGCGAGGCGCGGAGGAATTCGGGGCCAAGGCCCTGCACCAGAAGCCCGAGATCCTGAAGCTCACTGTCCTCGAGACGCGCGAAGACACGGTTCTGGTCCAGGCCGAGGGCCAGTTGGTCCGCACCGGCACCGTGGGACAGCAGACCTTCACCGAGGCCCCGGCTTTCACCGTCCGCTTCACCTTCGCACGCAACCCGAACCTCGCGGCCAACGGCCGCTATCCCCTCGCCGTATGGAACTACGAACTCACCTACTGATGCTGACCGCCGTCTGTGCCAGCCTTGCTGCAGGAGCGGCACCGGTCAAACGCTACCCGCTCGACGACCGGGCGAGCTTTGCCGTCCGCATCGGCACCGAGGCGCCCACCACCATTGTCTTTCCCGACAAGATCGCGGCCCTCGACGGCATGAATCTGTCGGCGAAGGCCGATGACGCCCCGCCGGTGCTGCTCTCGCACCAGCCGGGCGCCAATTACCTCTCGGTGCGCGCGCTGCGGCCCGATGCGTCCGCCGCCGTCAACGTGATCCTCCGCGGCAAGGTCATCGCCCTGACCTTCACCGCCGGTCCCGAACCCGACCGCACGGTGACGTTCACGGAAGCGACGCCGGCCGCAACCGCACGCACCGACCTCGGCCGAAGCCCCGTCCGGCTGCTGAGCCTGCTGGACCAGGCCAGCCATTACGCGCAGTTGGCCGAACAATACCCGGCGCTTGCCTCGCGGATCGAGCACCAGGTGCTCTCCGGTGAGACTCCGGACGGAGCCTTCAGCTCGCAGCTGAAGGAAGTGTTCCGGTTCGAGTCCGAGGGCGCGTTGGTCTTCCGCACCCGGATCGAGAATCGCGGCACCAAGCCCGTGCATTTTGATCCCGCCCGACTCGGAGTGCGGGTCGGGTCGCAGATTTTTCCCGCCACCCTCACCGACGCTCCGGGCGAGTTTCCCGCCCATAGGGCGACGGAGGTCTGGCTCGTCCTCGTCGGCGAGGCGGGCGGCCTGTCGCTCAAGAACACCTTCAGCCTCGCGCTGCCCTCCGGCGAATGAAACTCAACCTGGATCGCAGTTTCCTCACGACCTCCACCGGCCAACTGGTGGTGGTTGGATTGATTGCCGTGGTCGCCGTCGTCGGCGTCGGCTGGCGCAAAACGCACCCAGAGGCCAAGCCGTCGGCGGCGCGCGCCACCCCCAAGCCGATTTCCCTGCCCAAGGTGTTCACCCGGGAGGTGGCCAAATTCATGCCGTCAACCTCACCGACCGCGGGCGCCTTTGCTCCGGCTCCGGCCGCCCAAAGAACTCCACCGGTTCCGGAGAAGCCGCGGATTCTTCCGCTGGAGCTCTTCGCTGCCGCCGTGACTAAAACCACCGCACCGGCCAGTGCGGCGCCCTACGGCCGGCTCATTCCCTGCGAAACTCTGCTGACCCTTGAGTCCAACCGGCTCGACACCCCCGTGATCGGCCTCGTCACGGAAGACGTCTGGCATGACGGCCACCTGATCGTGCCGGCCGGAGCGGAAGTCCACGGCCGCGCCGCCCTCGACCGGACCCGCGAACGCCTGGCGGTGCAGGGTTTCTGGAACATCGTCTGGCGGACGGGCGGCGCTTCGCGCGAGATCCAAGTCAACGGGCTGGCCCTCGACCGCGATGCGGGAGGCGAACACGAGGGCAGCGCCGGGTTGCGCGGCGACGTGCTCAAGACGGCGGACAACCGCGAACTGAAGCTCTTCGCGGCGACGTTCCTTTCGACGGCGACCCTCGCCCTGCAGAGCACCCAAGGCGCCACCGGCCTCCTGGGCGAGACGGCCCTCGTGGCCTCGACCACGCGCAATGCGACTTTGGCCGGCACGAGCGCGATTCTCAAGGAATACGCCCAGCAGCTGCGCGACGCGATCGGGCGCGACGGCTTCTACCTCCGCGTTCCCGCCGGCAAGCCCTTCTACCTCTATGTGACCCAGCCGCTCGCGTCCCCGCCGACCCATGAAGACTGAATTTCTCCTGCTCACGACTCTGCTCGCATTCTCCGGCTGCCAGACGGCACCGGTGCCACCGCCGGTGATGCCGTTGCCGCTCGCGCCCTCCCCGGCGCCCGCCGCCGTGCGCGTGCCGGAGGTGGTGAAGACCTACACCCTCGGGGCCTACGTCGATCCCGATGACCCGACACTCCGGCATGAGGCCCATACGGTGCAGCGCATTGTCTCGCCCGCTCATTGGAATCTTCAACCGGCACCGGTGGCAAAAGCCGCAACCACCGAGGCGATGTCCGTGCCGTTGCCCATCGCGGAGGATCGGCCCCCCGCCGCGCTGGCGGTCTCAGTTGCGGCCACGCCCGTCGCCATCAGCCCCGCGATCCCGGCACCGGTGCCCGATCCGGAGCCCGCCCTCGCGCCCAGCGCCGACGGGCTGATCGACCTCACCGCGGCACCGGCGGCGGGCGACGCCGAGGTGAACCCCTTCGCCGTCCGCAAATTGCCGCCGGAGGCCGTCCGCGAAATCACCCTGCACTTGGACGGGATCGTCCATGGCGCGGCGCCATGCGCTCTCGTGAACGGTCATCCGCTGCAGCCCGGCGACCCGTTCGATTCGCTGCAGCTGGTGCGGATCGAATCCGACGCCGTGCTCCTCCGCTGCCGCGGCCAACTGCTCCGGCTCCCCGCCAGCGGACAACCCGTCCGCCTGCGGCTCCCCCTCTGACATGCCCGCCTTCGTCATCAACGCCATCGGCCCGGACGGGCGCCCCTGCGTCCTGCATGAACAGGCCCACGACGAGACGCAGCTGCGCGAGCGTTTGCGCAACCGGGCGGTTTGGCCCGTCAAGGTTCGCCCGGTCGCGCCCCCGCGCCAGCTCACCCGGTTGAAGCTGCCCAACCGCGAATTCGTGGCGCTGCTGCACCAGTTGGAACTCCAGTTGCGCGCCGGCGTCACCGCCGATATGGCGCTGGCCCAATTGGCCGAGGATGCGCCGCCGGGAAATGCCCGGACTCTGCTGGCCCACATCCAGACGGCGGTTGCGCAGGGTGTCCCGATCCACACGGCCTGCCGCTTTTTTGTCCGGCAATTTCCGCCGCACATCGCGGCGATCATCGCCGCCGGTGAAGCCTCCGCCCAATTGCCGGCCGCTCTGCGCGCCCTGGCCGGGCATCTCAACAGCGTCGACGAACTCACGCGGACGGCGCGGCGGGCGCTGATCTATCCGGCCATTGTCTTCCTCGCGACGGGCGGCCTCGTCTGTTTCCTCCTCGGCGGGGTCGTCCCGAAGTTTGCCGAAATCTTCGTCTCGCTTCACCTCGCACTCCCGGCGCTCACCCGCGCGCTCATTCGCCTCAGCGAACTCATCCGCACCGGCTGGCCGATCCTCGTTGCGACCCTCCTTGGCGCCGCCGCTTTGGGTGTCGTGGCCGCGCGCGCGCCGCGGCTGCGTCTCGCCCGCGACGCCGCGCTGCTCCGCGTCCCGATCTTTGGCGAAACGCTGCGTTGTCTCGCCACCGCCCGGTTCTCCGCCCACACGCGGCTCCTGCACGAGGCCGGCGTGCCCGTTCTCGACGCCCTGACGACCGGAGCGGAACTGACGGGCAACGCCGTCCTGTCCCGCAGTCTCCTAGTCGCAAGGGAGGGCGTGGCCGCCGGCCAACCCCTCTACCGCTCGCTCCCCAAGGGCCATGCCTTCCCGGGCTTTGTCGTGCCGGCGCTCAAGGCGGGCGAAACCACCGGCCAACTCGGCGCGGCGCTCCACCACATCGAGGACTACGCGGCGGCGCGCGCGCGCGAAACGCTGGCCACGGCCCTGGCCTTCCTTGAACCGCTGCTGCTCTCCGCCCTCACCGGCGTGGTGGGGCTCATCGCCCTCTCGTTCTTCCTGCCGCTCTTCTCGCTCCTGGGCGGCATCAACGCCCGCTGACCATGGTTTTCCCCTCCCACCTCCAGTCAAACCGGCTCCGGCGTGCGAATCTCCGGCGCTTCATCCGCGGCTTCTCACTCCTGGAGATCGTCCTCGTTCTGTTTGTCCTTGGGCTCCTGGCTGCCGCCCTCGTTCCCTCCGTCCGCGATGTGATCGAGAACGGACGCATCGACGCAGAAAAGCGCTCCCTCGATGACCTCGCGAACACGGTCACGGCGTCCTTCGACAATACGGACCTGACCAATCTGAACCTCTCGGCCCTGCCGGGCAC
Source organism: Opitutia bacterium (assembly GCA_947474365.1). Lineage (GTDB taxonomy): Bacteria > Verrucomicrobiota > Verrucomicrobiia > Opitutales > Opitutaceae > ER46. The sequence goes on from CANJIU010000033.1 coordinate 42,628, forward strand.
CATCGGTCCCGGCGATACCGCGACGGAGTTTTCCGCATCGAGCACGGCGCCGTATGCCACCACGAACAACAGCTCGTGGTTTGCGAAGGTCGCCCGGTTGAAGGGGCTGTCGCCCGTGATCGGGAGTCCGCCCACGCCAGCCGTCCAGCCCGCGCTGGCACCGATTGCCTTCAACGGACTCGCCAATCCCCGGCTCCTGTTCGCCGGACCGAATGAGACGGGCCAGCAACGCTTCCTCCTCATCAGCCTGATGGCGCCCGGCGGCCAACTCGTGCTTCCCGCCTATGACGGCAGCGTCGCTTGGTTCAATGCCATCTGGAACGGTGACTGGGATAGCCGCACTGCCGCCGTGCCCGGGTATTGGACGGGGCTCCTGACCCCGGCACAGCTCGCCGCGTGGAGCCAGGGCAGCGGCGGACTCACCCAAACCTGGCGCCTCTGCGTACGGCGGATCGTCCTGCCGAAGTTCATCGTCACGGTGAACAACAACAATCCGACGAACAACGCCTACGTCAGTTTCAACAACACGCCGAACGCCTTCACCGCGCCGGCGAATTCCGGCGCGCAATCGACGCCGGAAATTCTGGGCGGACGCTTGATCACGGTCAACCAGGGCACCGCCTGGCCCGGCACCGAGGCGCTGCGCTTCCACCTCCACGAAAATCCGACCGTCACCATCCAATGAAAAAACTCCTTCTTTCCCTTCTGTTCCCCGCCGTCGTCGCCGCCCAGTCCGTGACCTCGTCTTCGACGTCATCCATCCCCCTAACCGTCCCCGGGGGGGACTACGCGATCTCGTTTGGGATCGATTGGGCCTGCGATGATTATCCGCAAAACAGTGCACCCGGCCGGATCGACCTGCTTGACAGCAGCGGCACCCTGATCGGCCGGGTAAACGCCAGCACCTACCGCGGGTCGGGCGACTCGTATATCGTCACCGGGACCGGTTCAATCAGCGGTGCCAGTTCCTGGGTCGCCGTGTACGCGCCCAATGGCACGCCGGCTGACGCTGGTTTGACTGCAACCTGGACCATCCCGGGACTCGCCGCGGGCAACTACACGGTCCGGCTCTGGGGTTACATCACGAATGACCGACTGCTCCATGCGAGCACCGTCTGGACCACCACCAGCTTTACGGGTGGCACCGCCGTCGCCCCGCCGCCCGTGCAGTTTATCCTGACCACGGGCGCCGGGTCCGGCGGCACCGTGTCGCCCGGCGGGACCTTTGACGCCGGCACGATGGCGAGCGTGACGGCGTTCCCCGACGCGGCCCACGACTTCGCCGGCTGGACCGGCGATACGGGCGGCAGCGCCAATCCGGTCGCCATCCTGATGAACGCGAACAAGGCGGTGCAAGCGACGTTCGTCCTGAAGTCGTATGCGCTCACGACCAGTGCGAGCACCGGTGGCAGCGTCACAGCCGGGGGCTCCTATCCGCTGGGAACCACGGTCACGATCTCGGCGACCCCGGATGCGACGCACTATTTCACCGGTTGGACCGGCGATGCGGGCGGAACCAATCCGACCGTTGCCGTCACGATCGATCGCGCAAAATCCGTGCTGGCGATTTTCGCGGCTAAGGCCGCGCAGACGATCACCTTCACCCCGCCCGGAGACCACGCGAACGGTTCTCCCGCCTTTCCGCTCACGGCCACCGCCTCGTCGGGATTGCCGGTGACATTCACGGTCGTGAGCGGCCCCGCCACCGTCACCGGAAACACCGTCTCGGTGACCGGCCCGGGCACGGTGGCCGTTCAGGCAAGCCAACCCGGTGACGCGCTCAACCTCGCGGCCCCACCGGTGACCCAGACTTTCAACGTCACGACCGTCGTCGTCCTCAAATATCAGGCCCCGGCGCGGACCCTCCTGCAATCGGATCAGGCCACTACCGCGGTTCCCTACGTTCTCCAGCCATGAAATACCTCCTTCTTCTCGCATTCGCGGGCCCAGCCTTCTGTGCCAGCACCGTATCATCAGGTCCCGCCCCGTCGCTTCTCGACCGGCCGGTCGAGAATCTCCGGCTGGAGAAAGCGCCCCTTCCTGCCGCGCTGCGGGCGCTCGCCCGCTCGTGCCAGACCAACGTGGTCACCGACCCCGATGTGACCGGCGAGGTCACGATCGAGGTCAGCCACGGCACGCTGCGCTCGGCGCTCACGGCGCTGACCGCGCCGGGCGGGTATTGTTATGAGCTGACTCCCGACGGCATCACCGTGCGCAACCGGCTTACCGTTCTTTACGCCATCGACTATCCGCAGCTGACGCGCAGCGGGTCCGGGAGTGCCTCGATCACCCTCGGCGGCGCGAACAATGGCGGCGTCAACGGCACGACGGCCGGGCAACCGCTGACCTCGGCGAACGGCCAGAACCAGGCGCTGAACAACAGCGTGTCGGATGCGACCCAGGTTTCCATTTCCCAGGACAATCAGAACACGTTCTGGACCGGGTTGGAGACGGAGCTGAAAGCGATGCTGAAGGATGGCGATCAATTGGTCCTGAACAAATTCAGCGGTGTCGCGCAGATCACCGCACCCGTCCGGCGGCATGAGACCGTCCGCGCTTTCATCGACCTGGTGAACCACCGCATCAACCAGCAGGTCGAGATCGAGGCTCGGCTCGTGGAAGTCACCCTCGATGATGAGCAGAAGCTTGGCGTCGACTGGGACCTGGCCGGCACTTCGTTGGGCGGAGTTCACGTCAACAGTGCCACCGCCGCGCTGGACGTGACGAACGTGGGCGGGACACCGCTCGCGGCCAACACGTTCACCGCGAACCTGGGCATCGGCCGCGCCACCGCCGTCATCAACGCCCTCAAACAACAGGGAACTGTGACAACCGTGGCCCAGCCGCGGTTGCGGGCACTCAACAACCAGACGGCATTCATCAAGGTCGGGGAGGACCGGCCGTTCTTCCGCCTGGCCCAGACGACTTCATTCCAGACGGCGGGCTCGACAACACCCGTCAACCAGACCCAGCAGAGTTTTTCCGTCTCCACCATCACCATCGGCACGATCCTCGCGGTGACCCCGCAGATCGACAGCCAGGGAACCATCACGCTCGACGTCCTGCCGGCCATCACGCGGCTCCAGTCCATCATCACAAGCCCCGACGGCCAGCAGACCGCCCCGGTTACCGAGGTGAAGCAGGCGTCGACCATCGTGCGGCTGCATGACGGCGAGACGGCCATCATCGGCGGGCTGATCTCCGACGAATCCGGCGAGACGACCCGCAGCATCCCGGTGCTCGGCTCGCTACCCGGACTCGGCGCCGCGTTCCGCAGCAGGGCGAAACTCCATTCGCGGACCGAGCTGGTGATTTTCCTGACCCCGAAACTCATCCGCTGATGCACGGCCTCCTGCAGAAATTACGTCCGAGTCCGGTGCCGGCCCGCGCCAAGGCGCCCGTCGACGCCACGCGGACCCTCGAGTCCGTTCTGCGGGCCGCCGCGGTCGAGGGTGCCAGCGACGTGCATTGCGAGCCGAAGGAGGACGGACTCCTCATCCGCTTCCGGCTCGACGGTGAAATGCGCGAGCACCTCCGGTTGCCGCTCGCCCAGCGCGACGCCCTGCTCGCCCGGGGCAAGATTTTCGGCGGCATGGACATCACCGAAAAACGGCTGCCGCAGGACGGGCGCGCCGTCTGGCACGAACCGGGTAAGAAATTTCATCTGCGGCTCAACACGGTGCCGACCGTCCATGGCGAAAGCCTCGTCATCCGTCTGCTTGACCAGTCCATGCCGGCCCAGGCCTTCACGCAACTGGGCTTCCGCCCCGAACAGGCCGCGGCGCTCAATGCCGCACTCACGGGACCGGCGGGACTCATTTTCCTCACCGGCCCAACCGGGTCCGGCAAGACGACCTCGCTGCACGCGGCGCTGCACGCCTTCGATCACGGGGCCCGGGTGATCCACACCCTGGAGGAACCGGTCGAATACGAATTCGGCGGCATCCGGCAGACGGAGATCCGCGAAAAGATCGGGCTCACCTTCGCCTCTTCGCTCCGGGCGCTCCTGCGTCAGAATCCCGACGTCATCCTCGTGGGCGAGACCCGCGACGCCGAGACCGCCCAGCTGGCGATCCGGGCTGCGCTGACCGGGCATCTGGTGCTGTCCACGCTGCACACCAACGACGCGCTGGCGGCCGTGCCGCGGCTGTGCGATCTGGGCGTCGAGCCGTTCCTCCTCGCCGCGGCCTTGCGGTTGCTGGCCGCGCAGCGCCTCGTGCGACGGCTGTGCCCCGTCTGCAAGGAGCCGCATCCGGAAAACGAACGGTTGGCCGTCCTGCATCGCGTGCCGGGAGCGAAATTCCACCGTGCGGTCGGTTGCCCGGCCTGCCACGGCCGGGGCTATCGCGGGCGGCTTGCCATCCATGAGGTCATCCCGGCGGAGAAATTCCTGCCGCTCATCTCGGCCAATGCCCCGCTGGCAGATCTCCACGCGCTCCGCGACCGCGAGGGCCTTTGCACCCTCTGGCAGCATGGGCTCGCCGCCGCCGGTACCGGGCAGACGACCATCGAAGAGGCCGCCCGGGTCCTCTGATTTTTTCACCCTCAACCCCATAACCATATGAAAACACCAAATCGCCGGAAATTGCGGGGATTCTCCCTGCTCGAACTCGTCCTCGTCCTCGCCATCGTCGCCGTCCTGGTCGGCCTGCTCCTGCCCAAGGGCTTTGACGCCCTCCGCAACGCGCGCGTCCAGCAGGTCGCCCAATCGGTCAAGACCCTGAAGACCGCCCTCGTTCAGTTCATCTCCATGCCCGGCGGCAGCGGCAGCCTGCCGCGCACCGAGGGCACCGGCATCCCTTGCTCGGGCGCGGCGCTCTCCGGCGCCACCGACATCGCCAAGGGCAACGCCGCCCGGCTCGACGCGGTGCTGCTGACCGCCGGCAAACTGGAGGGCCCGCTCAGCCTGCGCATGGGCAGTCAGGCCTTTGTCTCCTCGGGCGCCGGCAACGAGATCGCGTGGAATCAGGCCACCCAGACTTTCCAGATGACCCCCGATGCCGCGCCGCAACGCAACTGGTCCGGCGCCACCCGCGTGGAGGCACGTTCATCCGCCCCGGGCACGCTCCCGTCCGTCGCGCTCGGCGCCAATTTCCGGCTCGACGGCGTGACCGACCTGACCGCCAACCTGGTTGTCGCCTACCTCGTGATCCCGGGGTGTCCCGCCCAGGACGCGTTTGACCTGGCCACGCAGATGAACGGCCCGCAACTGGCACCCATTGCCGGAGCCGCCTGCGACACCGGCGTTGTCGCCTATGCGATTCCAACCAACGGCGTGACCGACGTCTACATCTACCTGACCGCCCTTTGACATGATCACCGTTCTCCTCTGGGGCGACCGCTGGTGGCTGCCCCACCACCGACTCCCGGTGCCGTTCGCCGAACCGGGCCAAGCCGCCGACATGCTGGCCTCCGCCTGGCGCGACCCGGCGAAAAAGATCCGGCTGGTCTACCAGCCTGACGACTTCGCGACGGTCGCCGTGGATTGCCCGAACGCGAACCGCGCGACCCTGGCCGTGGCCCTCGCTGAGGAACATCCGGTCGTCTTCCACCCCGGACATGTCTGGAGCCACGAGCCGATTCTCGGGGCGCACGGGTCCTTCAACACCCTGCTGCACTACGAGACGAGGCCCGCCCTGTTCGCGCTGGTGCAGCAGTTGCAGGACCACGGCTTCACCGTGACTTCGGTCTGGCCGATGGCGACCTGGCTCAACGCACTGCCGCCGGAACTGTCCGATTCGGGAGCGATGACGATCTGCGCGATAGAGCCCGACCGGTTCTGTCTCTACCGTCATTCCGGGGACGGGGTGCGCGCCGTGCGCGCCGGCCGGCACGGCGATGTGCTGACCGCGGTGGCGGCGCACCTGGGCGGCGTGGCGGCGAAGACCGAAACGGAATTCGTCCTCTATGTGACGACCGATGACGCCTTGGTCGAAAAGCTCAACGAACGGATCCCGGTCTCGGAAGCGCAGGTCGTCGGGGTGCTCGCCGTGTGGGAGGCGCTCGCCAAGCAGGCCGTCATCAACCCGCGGCATCCGGCGCAGCTTCTCCCGCCGGTTCCTCGGGTCTCGTTTCCGCCGTTTCTGACGCTGCTGGCCGTTGGGTGCCTGGTCGCGGCGTTGGGCTTGGCGGGATTCCAGGGCCGGGATTATCTGGCCGCGCGCACCGGACGCGCCGAGATCGAGGCCGAGAAGCAGACGCTCCGCCGCGAGCTCGCGCTGCTGCAACGCAACGAAGCCGACCTGCTCCGACTGGCGGCCGAAAAAGCGTCCCTCTCGCCCGACCCGCTGGCGTGGGCCGCGCTGCTGCGGGCAGTGCCGCAGGGATTGCCACCCTCGGTGGTGCTCACCCGGCTCCGGGCCGACCGCCAGGGCTTCCGGCTCGACGGCGGTGTTTCCGCGGGATTGCCCGAAGCGCAATGGCGGCATTGGCGCGACTGTCTCCAGGGCGCCGAGGCGCGATGGACCTTGGCGGGGTTTGAGTCCGCGCCCCCAACGGCGGACTTCACGGTGCGCGGTCTCTGGCGATGAAACCGGTCACGACCATCAGACAGTGGGCCGCCCTCGCCGGCAGCGCGGTGCTCCTCGCCGCGGTGCTGGTGCTGCGCGCCCGCGGCGGCCTCGCGCAACTGGGCCAGGATTCCGAACTCGTCCGGTTGCGCGACGAACGCCGGCGGCTCGCCGTCAGTGACGACACCGCGGTCCGTGCCGGCCGGGCGGCGGTGGAACGGTTGCGCCAACGCCTGACGGCGGCCCGCCCGCCCGCCGGCTGGACGGTCGAACAGGTGCCGGTCGCGAACGGGCAGCCGGCGCGCCTGCGCCTGCGGCGAACCGCGCCGACCGGTTGGGCCGACCTCGTGCAGACGATCGAAAGCGAGTCGGTCCGTGCCGGCGTCCGTCTCGTCAGCCTGGATATCACCAGCAGCGGTTCCCGGCAGGTCCGGACCATCGCCGCTGTGGAAATCCTGCTGGAGCACCCAACCGAAACACCGTCCCGCCCTAATCCGCCAGGCGGGACCGTGTTTCCGGGCGCGGACGGGCCGGCCACGACCCCGGCAGTCGGTCCCGCTCATTCAGGCCAACCTTTGGTCGGCCCTCCGTCGCGTCCCGACCCCCGGGTCCCCCGGGGCCAGAACGAGACACCACCCTGATGCCCCATGGAAAACGGGAATAGACGGCCGTGCAAAATTCCATGCCCTGCGAAACGGACTGGCCTGCGCCCAAGCCCCTGATTTCCCCCACTCTCCCTCAACCCCCAACCCAACCATGATCACCCTGAACCTCCAGATCCCCGAAAAGGTCGCCGCGGAATTCTACCAGGCGGCCGATGAACTCAACCAGCGCTTCGGCGCCACCGATCCCCGCATTGACGCGAAGAGCCTCATGGCGTTCGCGCTCGCCCGTCATGAGTCGGGCGACCTCTGCGCGCAGTTCGACCTGGCGCTGCGGCTTGTCCGCGGCCCGGTGGAAAAACCGTTCAACCCCGCGCTGAACTGACTTTGGGCGGATTTCCGCCCGCGGTGCCTGTCGCCGGTCCGCACCCTCCAAGTGACCGGTCCAACCCAAAACCACCATGCCCATCAAAACCAAACCAGGTGAAACCACCACCCTCCCGACCGACCGGGAGAGCCCGCTGCAATTCCGCACCAATCCCGAGGTCCAGCAGCGGCTGGACGAGTACAAGGCCGCCAACAAAGGCGACGTCGAGTATTACTCCCGCGTCGTCAAGGAGGCACCCGGCCGTGCCGTCGATATGCTTCTCCACAAGGACATGCAGCGCCATGAATCCGAGATGCGGCTCGTCGAAAAGCAGATGCCGCAGGCGAAGGAGTTCTACGACCAGCAGCCCGCGCACATCAAGGAACGCATCGACGAACGGCTCAAAGCCGTCTCGCCGTATTACCGGGAGAAGGCCTTCGTCGGTGAGGTGCTCCGCGAGATGAACCGGAAGAACCGGCAGCTCCTGACCACGCCGAAGACCGGCATGGCCGCAGCCGTTTGAGCCTCCCTATCCTCGCCGCCCGTGAGTCCCGAAGCGCATGGCCTGCGCAAGACCGGGCGAACGGGCGGCGTTGGATACCCGCCAGTGGGCACAAAAACAGATCGGAAGTGGTCGAAACTACCATATTAATCCCTATTTGCTGCCTAGCTGTTACTTACATAGTGCCTGACGGATTCATATGGCTCTTTTTGTTTGCAGTATGGGACGTCTGACGGCACATCCCGCAGACGTAATGAGCACATCAGAATCGACCGGAAACCGACAGATCGGGGCAGCGGCGGCGTTTGTCGACGCCCAGCTGGCCGCCGGGCACGTCGCTTTCCCGTTGGCCCAGTTGCTCAAGGACACAGGACTTGCGGTCGAAGCCGCCAAGAAACAACTCCGCCGGTTGGGCCCACGGGTCGTCCGGGTTTCGCCCTCGCAGCAATTTTTCCTGATTGTCAGCCCCGAGCACTATTCGAGGGGAAGTCCGCCGGTCGACTGGTGGCTCGACGACTATTTTCGCTGGCTCGAACATCCCTACTATCTGGCGCTGCAATCCGCGGCGAGCGCCCATGGCTCGAATCCGCAATCGATCCAAGTCACCCAGGTGATGACCGACACCTCCCGCCGCCCAATCAGGATCGGGCAACTGCGGGTTGTATTTTTCGTCAAGCGCGGTGTCGGGAGCACACCCACCCAACAGCTGGCGAATGCCTTCGCGCCCACCCGGGTGAGCACGCCCGCGGCGACCGCGTTCGACCTGATCCGCTATGCCACACGCATCGGCGGAATCGGAAGGGCCGTGGAAACACTCCGACCCTTGCTGTCCCTCATCCGCGGTTCCGAACTGCGTGCGGTGCTTGAGGCGGAAGACGAGACGGCGACAGCCCAGCGACTGGGCTACGTGCTCGAAGAGACCGGCCAGACAAAGCTCGCGCAGGTGGTCGCCGAATGGCTGCCGGCCAGACGGCCGTCGATTCCGCTGGTTCCGGCACCGGCCGGCCGGCCGGTCGGCCCCGTGGTCCAGCCATGGCGCATCCTCGACAACTCGGGGGAATTTGAATCATGAACCCGCTCACCCGGCGCGATGTCGTGGCCCATCAGGCGGCCGTGCCCTGGCCGAGCCAGCGCCAGGTCGAACAGGACCTGCTGCTGTGCCTGGCCATGACGGCCTTGTTCGACGACAAGTTCCTGCGCACCCAGATCGCCATGCGCGGCGGCACCCTGTTGCATAAGGTCCACCTCGCCCCCGCGGCCCGTTACAGCGAAGACATCGATCTCGTGGTGTTCGGCGACCGGCCCGAGGACCACATCGCCAAGGCAATCCGTCGCGTCCTGCATGGCGTGTTCGGCAATCCGACGGATTCGATTTGGGACAATATCCGCCTGGCGATCCGGAACACGGTCAAACCCTCGCGCGTGCTGCGGTTGACCTATTCGGTTCCGTCGGTGAGCGAACCGGGAGCCACTCTGGACATCGTCGTGGAGGCCAACGCGACCGAACGGACGCCCCACCGGGCCATTGTGCAGATTCCATTCGCCTACACGTTCCGCGGCGCACCCGTAAACTCCGTGCTCAATGGCTACGATCTCCACGAGATGCTCGGCACCAAAATGCGGGCCCTGTTCCAGCGCAAACGGGGACGGGATCTGTTCGATTTGTACTGGGCGATTACCGTCGCCAACCCGGCCGTCGAGCCGGCCGCGGTGATCGAGTCGTTCCAGCACTATCTTAGACAGGAAGGCGGTGTCGCCGGTCGGGCGGAATTTGTCGCCATTCTCGATTCGCATTTGGCCGACCGCGGCTTTTGCACGGATATGAATCCGCTCCTCCGCGTGGGGGAAGTCTACGATCCGCACAAGGCGGGCGAGCACGTGAAGACCCGCCTGCTGGGCCTGTTGCCCGAGTGACACTGGGCGAGGCTGGCAATTCCGGCCCGCGCCTCCAATTTCATTCTGCTCTGCCGCATGGAGTTTGGAGTCCCGGGGTCCGAAACGGACACCAAAACGGACACCAGAATCACCACTCCTTGAGGACTCGGGGTAACTCGCACCCACCCTCCCGTGCCCGTTAACGGACCGGAATCGGCTTCGGTTAACTGCGAGACTTCAGTTCCGGTGTGCCGTATAAGGCAAAACCAGTGAAGTCCGGATAAATCGTCTTGTGCTCATAGCCGAATGTCTTTTCGAGACGTTTCCGGATCTCTCTCTTTGCTGAGGCTAAAACCCTAAAGCTGTATACCGCATTTTGGGTTACTCCGCCGCGCTTCGCATTAAGCTTATGCGGTCGTAGAGCTAAAGATGTGGCTGTTCGAACCTCGTTAATCCGCCAATTTCCTCCGCTATTTGGAGACTTTGGCCATTGCACCTGCCCACTTGGTCCACTCGTTGATGGGACACCGCCAAAAATAAAACCCCCATTTTGGGCTGCTATTCTGCTATCAAAATGCGGAGGCCGCCACGCGAACGCCTCGGAGCACCAAGGCTTCCGACGGCGCTTCCAGATGTCTCTTTTTTCTTTGAGTTTCGGCGCAGCGCCAGGCCAAGCTCGATGAAGGTTATCTTCCCAGTCACGTCGTCTATCGTTCTCGTTAATTAGTCGATTCGTGACATCAATTGCGAATAGACGCGCATCATTATCTTCGTGCACTAATTCGCCGTTATCGCGCTTTTCCTCAACGGCGAACCACGCCGCGATCCACGGATTAAATGTTACGTCAACGAGCCGCGTCGGCGCACCATGGTGCTGTAATGCGGCCAGTTGGTTGAGTATCGAAAGCCGTCCTACGTCCCGAGACACATGTAAACCCCATCGGTGGACGTCTGCTAGTATCTTCGTCTCCCATAAATAAAGTTCATCTTCTTCGGGCAAATCTGCTGCCTTTAGAGGGCCCCGAGTTAAGCACAATCTACGGTACAGCGAGCTAAAGAGCGGCCAATCCGCACTTACTTGTCCACGCCAAGCGAATGTCGCACTAGACCATTTTTTCGATACACGCCCAATCGCTTTTTCCAAGTCAGTGAAATTCTTAATCTTGGTTTCAAAAGGGCTCCAAAAATCTCCGGGGTTCACGGCATCAAGTCAGAATCAGACTAGTATACCGAAGCAAGGATTCCTTCTACAGGAATCCCGGTACGCAAATAGCAACTGCGCCGGACACCAAAACGGACACCAAAAGAGCTGGAATTGGTTATCTATAGTAATCGCTGATTAGGCGTGGTTGCCTCTGAGAAACAGTCATTTTGCTCCTGCAAACTCGACGGTAATCGGCCAAGGCCGGCCATTGAGCACGGTCAGGAATACCAATGCGGGCTCAGTGAAATTGGTTCACCGTTTTTTTCCTCCGCACGCACGGCCCTATTTTGTCACGCCCGCCAAGGTAGTCCGCGCTGCGCGCGGCTCCACCTTTCCCTCCTGCGGCCTTCCCCCTCGCGAGGAGAAACCGAGTCTCCTCGCTCGGCGGCCTCGTCGGTGACTGGGCGTGCCTAAACGGGCCAGCGCGCGGAGCGCGCCACGAGAACCGGACACGACGTCCGGCCGGGGCGCTCATCCCCGCGCCTGGAACCATGAATCAAACTCAACTGGAACTGGGTCACCCCCACGACACCACCGGCCGCGAAATCGCTTGCGGCGAGCAACCGCAGCAGCGGCTGGAATCATTCGGGGCAGCCGCCTTGAGCGACACCGAACTGGTCGCACTCATCCTGCAGACCGGACTGGCGACCCGCGAGGTGCTGGACGTGTCCTCCCGACTGATCGCCGAGGCCGGCTCGCTCCACGGATTTGCCGGCTGGCAGCCCGTGGACTTCGAGCGGCTTAAGGGCATCGGCCGGGTCAAGGCGCGGCAACTGACCGCTCTGGTGGAAATCGCCAGACGGATGATGAAACCCAACACCGACGAACCGGTCATGATGAACCGGCCGGAACTGATCGCCGAATACTTCCGGCCAATCGTCCAAGGGCTGGAGATCGAGAAGTTCTGGGTCGCGTGCCTCAACCGCAAGAACCGGCTGAAGAAGCTGGTCGAAGTGACCTCCGGCACCGCCACGAGTGCTCTCGCGCACCCGCGTGAGGTGTTCCGGGCCGCCATCCGGGAAGGGGCCACCGCCGTGGTGTGCGTGCACAACCATCCCTCGGGGGATCCGGCTCCCTCGGCTGCCGATTTGCAGGTCACCAGGCAGCTACGGGAAGCTTCAAAGGCGGTCGACATCGACCTACTGGACCATGTGATTGTCGGACGGGCGGGTGCCGATCCCACCGGTCAGGGGTGGTATTCGTTTCGCGCGTCCGGTTTGGTGTGAGAATGACCGGCCATGAATACCTAAACGGTCATAGCCTATATGACATCCTGCTTCGCCGCTTCTGGTTCGTGCTCCGCATCCCGGGGCGAATCTATCCGTCGCCAGATCACCGCAAGTTCGCAGGCGCGGCAGAAACGACCTGCGCGGCCTGCCACGCACGCGAATGCAAAAATGCTCCTATGACCAGCTCCCGGCGGCCTATTGTGTAGACAGCCACCCAGCCCAGTCCTAAACCTGAAACGCAACCGGCGCACCGCCCGCAGGATGCCAAATCTTCCCCCTTGAGTTCCACCACCTCCACCCTTGAGCCGCCCGTAACCCGACCTCCCGCTCCCGCGGATGAACGGTTTCTCTTCTCGGGCCACCAAACGTTTCCCCTGCGCATCTCTTGGCTCCCCAAAGCAGCTGACGCCATTAGCCGGGGAATCAACCCGTTTACCGATCCCCGCTTGGGTATCCAAGTCTTGGGTATTGGCAAGAACATGGTCGAGTCACTGCGGTGCTGGGTCGAGCTCTACGGGGTTGCCCGGTTCGATGGTCCCGCTCGCCAGCCGGAACTGACGGAATTTGGGCAGATTGTCCTCGGCCGCAAAGGATGCGATCCGTTTCTGGAAGACGAACAAACCTTGTGGCTCTTGCATTGGAACGCCGCAACCAATCCTACCCGTCGTTTCTTCGCGTGGCACTGGGTCTGCAACGTTCATGCCGAGCATGAATTCAGCTACGATGAAGCCCTCCGGGCGTTCAAAGCCCACGCCGACACTTATGCCCGACCGTTGTCAAACACGACTCTTCACCAGCACCTCGACGTCTTTCTCGGCACCTATGTCCAGTCTTCCACCCCCTTGAGCGGCGTCGTGGCCGAAGACTTGCTTGAAAGTCCCTTGTCGGTCCTCGGATTTATCCGGCGCGGCGAGCCGCGACCTGGCTCCCATGGCAAGGACCTTACCTACACCGTGGATAGCGGGACAAAGTCGGGGATTTCCGACGAATTATTCCGTTTCTGCCTCCATGACGGGTGGACCCAGTTCGCCCGCGACGAAATCACCTGCAGCTACCGCCAGATCGGTCATGCCATCAACAGCCCAGGGCGGATCTTCCGCCTCTCGGAGCATGATATTCATGACCGTTTGCAGCGCCTCGCCGTGAAGTGGCCCAAGGAATTCACCCTCGCCGAGAGCAACAATCAACGTCAACTCCGTCGGTTGCCATCCGCCCCCAAGCCTGCCGTCCTGCTTCGCACCATCTACGAAGGAACCAAGTGATATGCAGCGTCGCCCGGCCTCTTCCAGTACTACCCGGTCACATCTGGCCGGCCGACAGCCCATGAAAATATCGTCGCTGTTCTATGTTCGTGCGGCGTTTCTGCGTTCGGTCAATGTCGCCCTCGACTACGCTGACCCCGTCTCCAGCCGCGACTACGTCGTCACCGGATTCGGCCATGAATTATTTGAGCGACTCTCAGCCGCACTGCGGCCCAGCTCCAGCGAACGGGCGTGGCGTATCACGGGCGACTACGGCTCCGGAAAGTCGGCCTTTGCGCTTTGCTTTGCACGAATTGCCGCCGGCCACTCGGCCCAACTGCCACTCGAACTCCGCCGCTTTGTGCCCCGTGGACATCGCCTCGAACCCATTTTGGTCTCGGGCGGTGCTGAGCCACTGGAAACAAGCATCCGCAAGGCGCTCACAGACCTCCGCCGCCGGGTGTTTCGCTCGCCGGTCAAAGACTTGGAGCGAGCCGCCACCGGTTCCGCCAGCGTCCTAGAATTGCTCGATGCCCACGGCGAAGCGTTACGCAAACACCGTGTCGCGGATGGTCTCGTGCTCCTGCTCGATGAACTTGGCCAGAATCTGCATTACGCCGCCTTTCACGCGTCCGGCGGCGATATTTCCCTCCTGCAAACATTAGGGGAACGCGCAGACCGGAGTGGCCGCAAGCCGATGGTCGTGGTGGCCATGCTTCACCAAGGTCTGAGCACTTATAGCGCCGACCTCGACGTGGCCGCTCGTCGCGAATGGGAGAAAGTTGCCGGTCGATTCAAGGAAATCGTGTTCGCCCAGCCGGTCGAGCAGGTTGTCAGTTTGGTCGCAGAGATGCTCGGCATCCGCCCTGACGCTCTGCCGCCCGCCATCCTGCGTGAATCGGAAAAAGGCATGAAAGACGCCATCGCCGCGGGCCTCTACGGCGCGGCCCCGGCGGAAAAGTTTCTCACCGGCATTGCGCATCGGCTCTACCCCCTTCATCCGACCGTCTTTCCCGTGCTGGTCCGGCTGCTTCGGCGTTTCGGTCAAAACGAACGATCGCTCGTTGGCTTCCTGAGTTCGCACGAACCGGGCGGTTTCCGGGAGTTCGCCGAAACCCACCCGATCGGCGGCGGCTATTACCGTTTGTCCCATCTGTTCGACTATTTTAAGACGAACCTCGCGGCCGGCTTGGTCAACGGCCAGGCCGCCCACTGGGATGTTATCGACGCTACCGTTACGCACGCGCAACGCTTTGGCGAGACCGACCTCGCGGTGCTCAAGACCATCGGCCTGATCAACCTTATCAACGATCCCGGCATCGTGGCGACCGAGGCGCTGGTCCGTGCGGGAGTGGGCGCCCCGGACGTGTCCTCGGCGATCCACCGCCTGCACATCTCTGCCTCCATCATTCACGAACGGGGAAATTCCAAGGGCTTTGCCCTTTGGCCGCAGAGCAGCGTCAATCTTGACGCCGCCATCGACCAGGCAGACGAGGCCTTGGCCGCCCAAGCCGTGACCGCCCGGTCCGTCGCCGCGATGCTGCCGTCACATTCCATCGTCGCTCGCCGCCACTATATTGAGACCGGCAATCTGCGACATTTCGCGGTGCACTACCTCGATTGGAGCAATTTCCGCGACTGTTTGGCCACCAATTTTCCCGACGCTACCGGCGCAGATGGCCAAATTATCATCGTCGTCACCAATGACCAGCGCGATGTCGCCAACGCCGAGTCCGCTTTGCAGAGCCATAAGGGACCGTTGGGCGGCATGGTCGTGATTGGGATTGCCTCACCCGTGGCCAAAGGCATCGACACCGTGCGCGACCTGAATCGCTGGCAATGGATTAAAAAGAATCTGCGCGAACTCGCGGGTGACGCCTATGCCCGCGCTCACGTCAATCGCGAGATCAAGCGGTGCCAGAACAGCCTCGAAAAGGAACTCGACCATCTGGTCCAGCTGCGCCGCAGCGAAACTGGGACTATTGCATGGCACGATGACCACGGGCGGATTGACGCTTCGTCCTCGCGGGGAATCCTGCCGTATTTGAGCGACCGTTGCCGCCGGGTATTCTCGAAATGCCCCTGTGTGCCCAACGAGCTGATTAACCGCCGGGTGACCAGCTCGGCCGCATCCCGCGCTCGGTCGGTGCTCATCGAAGCCATCGCCACCGCCGGCGACCTCGAGAATCTCGGCTTTAATTCCGATAAGAATCCCCCGGAATTCGCGATTTATCTCTCCGTCCTTCAAGCCGGTGGCGTTCATGTGAAGACCCGCGACGGCTGGCGATTCCGTTCGGCCGCCGAATTGGGCGATAACGACCCGCTCCGCTTGGCGCCCAGCTTGGAACGCATCCACACCCTGCTGGTCGCAGCCGACGCCAACCGGTGTCCGGTGCCGGAACTCTTCGCCGCGCTCCGCGCCTCACCTTACGGCGTGCGCGATGGTTTCTTGCCTCTCCTGCTCGCCATCTATCTGGCAGGTCAATGGGACCAGACCGCGATTTATGAGGACGGCACTTTCGTCGAGAAACCCGGGGCCAATGTTTTCCAGCGCCTGACCAAGGAACCCGAGGCCTTCCATCTCCAGCACTGCTCGGTGCGCGGGGTCCGGCGCGAGTTGATCAATGAAGTCGCCTCGGTCCTCGACCTCCCGGCCGCCCGGCGGCCCGATGTCCTCCAAATCGTCCGGCCGCTCATGCAGTTTGCCGGCCGGCTCCCTGAATACAGCCTCTACACCGAACGGCAGCTCGCTGCTCCCACCCGCAGCGTCCGGGCTGAACTTCTCAAGGCCCGGGAACCCGCCACGTTGCTCTTCCAGGATTTGCCCCGGGCCCTAGCCTTCGAGCCCTTCCTCTCCGAGCATTCCCGAGCCACGCCGGCCGATGCTCGCCGTTTCTCCGAGGCCCTCAATTCCTGCGTGCTCGACTTGCGGGAATCCTATCCGCGGCTCCTCCAGCGGGTCGGCGAAGCGATCCTGACCGCTTTCCATTTCCACGGCAGCATCGCCGAGTTTCGTGAACAATTCTCGCATCGAATTCTGGCGGTGCAACATGCGCTCACTGACCGAGAACTCAAGGTTTTCGCGGTGCGCGTCGCCGACGCCGCCCTCGCCGACCGGGAATGGATCGAGTCGGTCGCCACCTACGTGGGCAACAAGAGCCCAGAACGCTGGCGAGACGCCGATGAGGATGAATTCCATCAGCGGCTGGTCGCCTTTGCGGGCCGCTTTGGCCGCACTGAAGCCACCGGTTTCAATGGCAAGGTTGTCGACCCTGAGAAGATCGGGAGGGCGGTCCGCTTCACGCTGACCCGGCCCACCGGTCAGGAGGTTGACCGCGTCATCCACTGGAACGCCCGCGACGACCACGCCGTTGAAAAAGCTAAGGAGCGGCTCGGACGCCTGATGCAAGAACTCGGGTCGCCCGGCATGGCCGCGGCAGCTCAATATGTTTGGGAATCGCTGCAGGAAGGAGAAATAAAAGAATAATCCCATGGCCGACACCTCAGAAAAACCTCCGCGCCATATCCTCAGCCTGTCCGGCGGCAAAGACAGCGCCGCACTTGCCGTCTACATGCGCGACCGTGTGTCCAACATGGAATATATCTTCCACGACACGGCCAAGGAACTCCCCGACACCTACGAATATCTGGAAAAACTGGAGGCTTACCTCGGCCAGAAAATTGTGCGCACTACCTTTGGAACGACGTTCGACCATTTGCTCCGCGTCAAGGGCGGCATGCTTCCTTCCAATCACCGCCGTTGGTGCACCGAGTACATGAAGCTGAAGCCCTTCGAGGCGTATATCGGCGAGGCTCCCTGCATTAACTATGTCGGCATTCGTGCCGACGAGAAACGCGTAGGCTACATTAGCCACAAACCGAACATCAAGGCGGTCTTTCCTTTCATCGACGATGGTATCGATTACGCCGGAGTCCTCAATATCCTACAGGGTTCGGGCCTTGGCCTGCCCCCTTTCATGGCGTGGGGCCGCAGCCGTTCCGGCTGTTACTTCTGTTTCTACCAGCAGAAAATCGAGTGGGTTCGGATGCGGCGCCGTTATCCCCACCTCTACGAGGAGGCCAAGGCCTACGAAAAACCCAACCGCACCAACGGAAATACCTTCTATTGGTGTCAGG
This sequence comes from Opitutia bacterium, assembly GCA_947474365.1. Taxonomy (GTDB): domain Bacteria; phylum Verrucomicrobiota; class Verrucomicrobiia; order Opitutales; family Opitutaceae; genus ER46. The sequence goes on from CANJIU010000033.1 coordinate 60,294, forward strand.
ATGAGCCACTTGTCGAATTGGAAAAACCGGAGCGTATGGCCGAGATCGAGCGAAACTGGGAAAAGAAACAGGAAAGCCTGCGCAGCCGCCCAAAGAACGTCCCCCTTATCTCGTCGCTCGGGGGCCGGCCCCACGAGGCAACCGAAGAACGGGCTTGCCTGATCTGCCAGCTCTAGCGTTGTCCTCCCATGCAGCTTTCCAACGGAGAAAAATGGGTTCGCCTGCTGCGCGCCTACGGGCCGGTAGCGGACAATGATGCGCAGCAGGCCGAACATGTCGACATGCTGGCCAAATATCACGGGGTGCCAAAAGTGGCATTTGTCCATCCCACGCGCGCCGACTTGCTGGCATGTTTCCCGCGGGATACGGGTGCGTTCCGGAATGTCGTTCTAACCGGTACGGCTGGCGAAGGTAAGACGTCGCTGTGCTTCGAACTGATTCAAGACTTGACGAACCGGGCGCCGAACGGAAACCAAGGAGTCGAGGTGGTCACCGTTCCCACGCCATCAGGAACGCGGAAGGTGACCCTAATCTTCGACGTAACAGCATGGCGCAAGAAGACCAACGGGCTCCTGCTTCCGGAATATGTGGATGTGCTCGCGCGCATGGCTGACTCTGCCTTTGGCTCAAGCAGCGAATACTTTGTCCTGGCCGTGAACGATGGGCAGATGCACGAGCTGTTTCGCGCCTTGCCGCCGGATGCCCCCGAAGGGGTGAAAAAACTCGAGCACACGCTCATTGCGTTGCACGCGCGCGGCGAACGCGACGGCGGGGAGCGACTGCGTCTGATCAATCTCAGCGCAGTGGCGAGCGAAGAAATCATGGCACTCTCGCTCCGAGCGGTGCTCGACCGACCCGAATGGGCGTGTTTCCACGACGAGGCCACTAATCCCCTGTTTTCAGAAACTTCGTCGCTCACGCGCAACTATCAGGCGCTGACGCTGCCGGAAACCCGGGCGAAGCTGGTCATGCTGGCGCGCATCGCAGACGTGACGGGTCACCACCTGCCGATCCGCGGCGTGCTTTGCCTGCTGGCAAACGCACTCTTGGGACATCCGGATGCTCGCGACCACGTAATCCGGCCGGGAACCGAGGCAGCCAAGCTGGCGGCAAAAGGCGAGCCGGAGAAGGCAGCGCTGCATCGCACGCTGTTCGGGGATAACCTCAGCAGCGCGGCGCGGCGGAAGCGGGAAATCTATCGCTTCCTCTCCATGCTTCACATCGGGAAGGAGACGACGAACGATCTAGATGAGTTGCTGATATTCGGAACTAGAGACGGCGGACTCAAGGACGAGTATGACGAACTGGTGGCGCCGGATCCCTTTCACCAGCGCAATCCGACTTTTGATGGGCTGCTGCGCCGCTACATTCGCGGGGACACCACAACCCCTGAAGAAGCAGAGGAATTTCTGGCAGAACTGGCAACAGAACGGCGCCGGGTGTTCTTGCAGGCTACTCCCGCATTGGTCAGAAAATACCAACTGTGGAAGACCACGATCTTCCACCACGCCGGGGAATATCTAGACGAGATTCTGGTGCCGCTCGACAAAGACCAAAAACCAGCGCGGATTCACATGCGCAAACTCGCCTCAGGGCTGAACCGCATCTGGACTGGGCTGTTGCTGGCGGAAAACGCAACCGAGGTCTATTTGGCCACAGGGCTGGACCTGACCACATCGCCGGTTAGCGACATCTACCTCGCTCAGATCGAAATCGATGCCGAGCCAGCTGGACTCGTAGTAGTGCGGCGGCCAAATGAACGAACTCCGCGCCTGGTGCTGCATCTGCAGAGCAAGGAATTCTCATTCAGCCTCACTCTGCCCCGCTTCGAATTCTTGTTCCGAGTGGCCGACGGAGCAATGCCGTCCAGTTTTTCGCGGGAGTCCTGCGCCGACTTCCTGTCTCTGAAGCAACGCTGTCTGCGCGACCTTGGATTGAAGGCCAGCGATCGGTCATTGCATTTAATCGAGATCAACGGCAACGGCACGATCCAGCGCCTGCCCATTCACCTCGCAGGATGATCCTCGACGCTACTAACACCGAGGAGTATCAAGGCGCGCGCGACCAACACGAGGCGTGGGTTGCAGAGGCGATCTGGGGACATCGCTTGGAAAGGCAGCCGTTCTCGGCGCTAATGCTGGAATTTCTCGGCATGGCCGAGGGAATGTTTCGACATGGAATATTGCTGGAACTAACGCGGCCGGGGGAAAATCCGCAGTATGAGGCGAACCAATCGCTTCAGCTGCGGAACATACTGTTCAATAATCCCCGTATGGAGGAGATCCTGCGCACTGCTCACGGCAGTGAAGACGAGGCGTGGGCAACATGGCTAGCCTTCATGAAGGAAAACGCGCGGATGGGCACACGCCTGAATGCGGATTTTTCCTATCTTCGGAAGCGGTTCGATACGTTTGCTGAGATGGTGAGTGTGGTTCGACTGCTGCGCCGGATCACGATGGATCCGGGGAGTGAGCGGAGCTGGACGACGCAGTTTATCTTTCCAGTTGGGCCGGCAACGCTCTACGAAGCACTGCTCGAGAAAGGAGAAGGTTTCGAACGCACCCGGCGCGTGTTCACGCGCACAGGCGAAGTCGCCTATCTCATGTTAAGCCGTGCGGCGGAGCCGCTGCGGCAAAGGATCCGCGAGTCCCTCGCCTTGACCTTTGATCCGACGACCTCGCGTAACAAGCTTGCCCTGCGCTTGATTTCCACTCCAGAACCAGACCGGGGAGACCAGAAGGGGGGGACTTACTTGCCTTATAAGAGTCATCCTGCGTTCGACAGGATGGCCGAGGATGTGGCCGCGATCTTGAGCCTAAAACTGCCGGATCAGGATGCCTTTCAATATCTGCAGCCGTTGCTCGGGCTCCATGTCTATCTGTATGGCATCGAGACCTCGAACCATTGGATCGGAAAAAGCGGGCTTCCGCCGCTAGTCTGCGAAATTCTCGCTCCACGCAGCGATCTCGTGCGCAAAGCCGCGATCGAGTCCTACCTCAGCAACGACGCATTGGGCATCCAGGCGGTGGGCAAATATCTGGACCAAGTGGTTTTTTCAAATCCCGAGCTGAAGAAGACCCTGGCCGATGATACGCTGGATGACGTGGCGAAGCGGGAGTTTCTCGTCGACCGGCTCGTCCAACAGTGCGGCCTGAAGCGTGAGAAAGCGCAGGGCGCGGACGCCCAAGAAGTGAAGCAGGGCTTTCTCACCTTCGCTGAACGCCTTTATCGCAATGGCACCGCCGACGGTCTGACGGGGCTCGCCACCGGTTCGGGCCTTGCCTCGAAGCGCGGTACCAATCGCTACCGGTATGCCCCCACGGATGACCTCCTTCGCGCACTGGTGCTGGCAAACGTGAGCGCGCCCGTAGAGGAGTCGGAATTCCTGCGGCTGCTACATCGCCGATACCGGATCGCGATCGGTCCGGTAGAAGCTAAGAAAGAGGTGTTGAGCTATCAGTTTGACGAGACCGATTTTAAACGAAATCGCGACCGGCTCGCGCAGCACCTGGTGGGTATGGGACTGGCACGGCGGATGAGCGATGCGTGCACCTATATCATCAACCCAATGGATCCACACCGATGACACTAAGCGCTCCTGATGCCCTAGTGGGCGCCATCGCCTTCGAACATGTCTGTCGGCAGCTGACGCCTCAGCTGGAGGGGGAAGCCGATTTCCGTGGAGCGTTTCACGTCCTATCAGGATTCACTCCTGAGCAACTGGCAGGCTTCGTGGCCGCCAAGGACCGCGCAGGAGTTCGAGCCCAGAAACTGCAGCTGCAGTTTCCGGCAGCAGAACTGGATGGATTTGGAATCAATCCAGCCTACCTCACTGAGGAATCGTCAGTGGATGTGCGGAACCGCGAGCGCATCGGCTCCGTGATCCTGACCGCTGAAATGGAGGAGGATTCGGGGGCGTCGCTTGCGGACAGCGACCGCACAGATGCCTCCGACCTAAAGGACAAGGCCATCGCCCCAATCTGGGTGGATTACGTGGCGCGCAGCGTGGGACTCGCGCTGCTTCCGGAAGAGCGGCACAAGGTGGAGGCCTTGGTGCGGGGACTATTCGAGACCGGCCGCTGCCCTACCGCGAAAGCCGGCGAATACCTCGACCGCGTGCTACGGGAGTGTAAGACGGGCGAGACTCTCGCGCGGGCGGCCGGCAAGGCGCTGCCGGTAATCGGGCTCCCACGCTCGGAAGACTGCTTCAGCTCGCTGAATGACGTCAAGATGGGGCAAGCCGGAAACTGGGCCGCAAAGTTCAAGAGTCATTATGCCTTGGAGTGTTTCCTTTATCGTCGAGGGCTTTCCCAAGAACTGCTGGACAATGACACGTTGCGCCAACGACTAGTGCAGTTGAGGTCCGAAGACCATCAGCCACCGGTACCGCCTGAGGTACTGGCAGCGTTTGAATCCTACATCGCGTCTGAGGGAATGCGAAATGCTGCGACTGAGCGACTACTTTTCGACTTCGATTGGAATTTCACAACACAATGCTTCGACCTGACGAAAAAATCGAATGCGAAAGACTTTTCGGAAAAGACCCGACTAGCGCTTGAGGCGGAGGGCATCGCGCCCACCGCTGACGACCAACTGGTAATCGACGCCCTGACGAAGATCGGACGCAAATCGGGTTCGGCTGCCGACGAGTTCCGAGAGTTTTTCGAGCGCCGGCGGGACGCCTTGGAGAAGGATGCCTCCCTTTATTTGCAATGGGAGGACTTCGTGCACGGCAAGAAGGTGGAGTGCTTCGATCTCTACCAGGGCATCTTCGAATGCATCCAGCGCTTCGCGCGGGGTTTATCCCCAGTAGAAAGCGCCTATGTGGTGCTAGAGGGGCGGCAGCAGAAAAAACCCAATCAGTTCTTAGAGCAGAACCAGCGGGCCTGCGAGTACTTCGAACGGGCATACGGAGCGCTCGAGGCACGCACCAAGAAAAAGATACGATTCCTTGAGACGCTGGTCGTAAGGTATTCGAAAGACGTCTTACCGATCATCGAGGATAAGGTGCGATTTAAGGGGAACAGTAAGTCGGCCAAGGCCGTCGCGCTGAATTTTCTCGTCTCAGTCTTTGAGGACGGTCGGGGCAAGACGGACCGCAAGATCGGCACGCTCTCGCTCACGTGGAAGTTTCCGATCGGTTCCGTGCTGGCGCAGGAGGCTATGGACCTCGATGCGTTGTGTCGCTACCGGGCGAAGCGCAAAACAGCGCTCGTGGAATGCGTAGCGGAATATGAGGTGGTGGGCCGCAAAGGTGTGCCGGTCTCGTTGTCGCTGGAGAATGCCGAAGGCTTTGCCGAGGCAGCCCGGAGTGGAGGCCGCGGAGCTTTCATTCCCGCGCAGGACCGGATCAAATCGTTGGCGGCGCAGTGGAAAGAGGTAATGGAAACCGCGCGTGCCCGCCAATGGCTGCCGGCTGAGCAGCTCGCGCTGTTGCAGGCGGAATTCGGGCGCTTCGACAGCATTTATGGCGAAGCCACAGCGGATTTGCACGCGAGCGCTTTCGCTCTTGAAAAGGTCCCGGCAGTGGCGGCGTCCTACCGCGTTCTTCTGCTGGCGGTGAATCAGGTCAGCCACCAGGATGCCCGGCGTCAGCTCCTGCGGATCCTGCTGCGGGTGGGCCTGGCTCAAGTGCAGCGTTCCGGTCGACGGCCGCCGATGGCCGTAGTGTGTCCGTGGCACCCGTTGCGCATGGAAGCAACGTTGGGACGACAATTTCAAGTCCTACGGTTGCTCGAACAGCTCCTCGGCAAAAACCGTCCACCCTTTTCCGATGGGGCCAAAGGAGATTTGTTTTTCCGAGAAGTGGAACAATTGCTCAATCACCCCCTTTACCCCGAAATGGCGACCGTCTGGGAAAACACGGAATGCCTAGCCCGAGTCGCGACACAGGCGTTTGGCGCCTACACCCTGCATCAACCTGCGGAGAAGGCCGATGCCTCCGTCCTGCCGGCTCTCGACGACGAATCAACGGCGGCGGCGGCGACAATCGAGTATGAGATGAACGAATATCTGAGGCTGCAGCCCCACCAGCGCGACAATCTCTCCATCCTACTCTACGAATGTGATTCGCCGGACCTTCCGACCGCGGTGGTTGACGCTATCAACCGAATCAATGAAGCACGGGGAGACGACAAGATCACCTGCCAGATCCTGCTGATGCACCGCAACGAGGATCATCTGCGGAAGATCTACCGGGACTTGGTGGCGAAGGGCGTGGATACAGAAGCGGATCCCACAGAGGCGTCGGGTGATTTTCTGGCACGTGTACGTGTGAACATCACGGCGGCCAATCGCCTTAAGCGGGAGGGCCGCTCCCAGCCGGTGGACCTCGCTTATTGTCGCGACTTGATTTCCGGCCAAGCCAAGCCGGTGTGGGAATGGCTGACCCGGGAGACTGAAACGCCGGAGACATTGCAGCCGCACCAGTGGAGCCGGCGCCTGCCGGTACACGAAGGGGAACGCAAAGTGAAGTTGCAGCTGGCGTGTCCTGCGCAGACCGAGACGGGTTGGGCGTATCTCTACGCCGTGGCATTTCTCTGTGCAAATGGCGCCGACGAGGCGTGGACCGTGGGAAAATGCCCGGTGCTCATGCGTTGCTTGGATTTTGACGAACAACACGTGGATCGGATTTTCCGCGAAACCCACGATCTCGCCACTTGGGTGATCAACCAGGACGAATTGCTGGACCGGAAGCTCCTCGAGGCCCGAAACGTCAGCGTAATTCGCTACATCCAATCGGCCACTCACGGGCGGAACTTGATTATATCCTCCGCAGCCCGGGAGACGCTCCTCATCAATACCCTGAGAGAAAAGCTACGGGGCCTGCTCGCCTCAGATACTTCGAACGAATTCGTTGATGACCTCAGCAAGCGATTCATCGCGGATGCGAATAAGATTTCCGGCGGACTGGTCCTTAAGGCGGCTCGTCGCGCCAACAACACCAACGAACTGCTGGGCATGGTGCTCACGCGATATCTGACGCTATCGCAACTGGGCGAAACCCGGCCAATCGCTTGTTGCTTTCTTGACGACTACAGCGAATGGCTCGGCAAGAAAGAAGGCGCCAATATCGCAGATTTGCTTGTGCTCGCACCGAGGTGCAATGCGGATGGTTCGTTCCACCTCGATATCGTCGTGACAGAGGCAAAATTCGTGACGCACGATGGCTTGGGAACTGCAACCAACACATCATCGAAACAGTTGCTCGACACTTTGTCCCAGTTGACGGAGGCGATGGACGGAAGCGCGCGGACCATCGACCAGGATATCTGGCTGGCGCGTTTGTCCGATTTACTGGTATCGCAGACAGTGGTGCCGCCAGGCGCCCCTGCATTTGACGCGGTTGCCTGGCGCCGGGCGATCCGCCAGCGCGAATGCTCGGTAAGCATCCGAGGATATTCGCATGTATTCGTGAACGAACCTAGAGACTTAGACACGCCAGTCTCGTCCACCAAAGGCGTGGTAGCCGGGAAAGGCCGGACGGCCTTGGAGGCGTTGCAGGAAGTATTCGGGCCAGGACACGTCAGGGAGTTGGTGGTCCAATACCAGGCCAATAACTATCGCGCCACATCCGCCCTGCGATTGCGCAATGGCCATCCCCCGTTTGACCAGGCCAAGTTGTATCATCTCGCGGCGCAGGCTGGAGCAGCCGTAACGCCCCACAAAATCAACCCCTTGCCGGACGAACCCGATGCTCCCGCCACTCCTGTGCCGCCGCCGCCCGCCCTAGACGTCACGCCGCCGCCCGCAGAGCCCACCCCTGAACACGCCTCCCGCCAACCCGACAACGCCGGCTCGCCAGCATCCTTGGTAAAATTCCTCGAATCGCGGGCGGCCACCTTCCAAACCTCCGAGAAGGACGGTCTAGCTTGGCTAGAAATCGCATCCGCGGATGTCCGGCGGTCATTGGTCACACGCGGCCTGCCTGCCCGCCTTGCGGAAGGGGCGCCGCCGATTCTCACCCCCAATGCAGGGATCATTAAACTACAGGGATCCAAGGACCTAACCGTGCAAGCGGTGGAAGCGCGGGCGGATGAGATTTTCACGTCGGAGGGCGTGAAGATCATCAACGTGACGCCTGAGTCCGGTCGCGTGTCGATCGCGGTGGAGCGTCCAATCCGGCAGGTGCTTCACACGGAACAGGTGCTGTTGAACTACATGCAGACGTTTGCCACCGGAAATCTCGGGGAGAAACTTTTCGTGGGCACACGCGAGGAGAACGGCCAACCTCTCCTGCTCGATCCGTTCAACCAACCGCATACACTCATCGCTGGCATTACAGGCAGCGGCAAATCCGTGCTGGTGCAAAACCTGATTCTCACCATCGCTGCAACCCGTTCGCCGGCGGAAGCCCACATCTACCTGATCGACCCAAAGTTTGGCGTGGACTACAGGCCGCTCGATGAACTGCCCCATGTGCGCGCCGGCTCCAATGGGATTATCGACGATTCCGCGACCGCGGTTGATATTCTTGAGACTCTGGTTGGAGAGATGAACCGGCGGTATGAGCTGTTCAAGGAGGCGAGGGTCCCGAATATCCTCGCCTACCGTCGGGCCACGGGCAAATCCCTGCCGACACTCTGGGTGATCCATGATGAATTCGCCGACTGGATGCAAACTCCGGAATATGCGAAGGCGGTGCCCAACATCGTGGGGCGCTTGAGTGTCAAAGCGCGGGCGGCGGGCATCTTCCTGATTTTCGCGGCGCAGCGGCCCGACAAGGATGTGATGCCGATGCAGCTCAGGTCTCAGTTGGGCAACCGGCTCATCCTGAAAGTGGACAACGCGGCCACCGCGGAAATTGCCATGGGCGTGAAGAATTCCGGGGCGGAGCGCCTGCTGGGCCGCGGCCACATGCTCGCCAAAACGGGCGACATGCCAGATGCGGTCTTCGCGCAGGTGCCCTTCATCGACATGGAGCACACCATTCCCGAGATTGTGCGGCTGATCGCAGTTCAATATGGTGGAAATTCAGAATGATCTACCTCGATAACAATGCCACGACCAGGGTCCTCGACGAGGTCGCGGACGCCATGCGGCCCTACCTGACCGAGCACTTTGCTAATCCCGCTTCCGCCATCGGGGCGTTCGCCGGGTTGCCACGTGCCGTGGCCTCCGCCAAAACAACGATGGCGAGAATTCTGGGCGCAGACAATGCTGACCAGCTGGTCGTTACCTCAGGCGCGACCGAATCCAACAATCTCGCAATTCAGGGTGCCGCCCGCGCCAATCCGCGCCGCCGTCACCTGATTACCTCGGCCGTTGAGCATCCGTCGGTGCTGGAGGTTGTAAGTTTCTTGGAATCAACCGGCTATCGTGTGACTCGGTTGCCTGTTACGGCGGATGGAGTGGTCCGTCCCGTTGATGTACAGGCTGCGCTTTCGCCCGACACGCTTCTGGTCTCGCTCATGCTGGCGAACAACGAAACCGGCGTAATCCAACCCGTGGGGAAAATCGCCCGGCTGGTGAAGGACCGCCACCCCGCCATTCTCGTCCATACCGATGCGACGCAAGCGGTGGGAAAGATATCCATCAACCTGAGGGATGAATTTGCGTCCGTTGATTTGCTTTCCTTTTCAGCGCACAAATTTCATGGTCCGAAAGGGGTGGGTGCACTATTCGTGCGTGATGCAATCAGTATTGCTCCCATCCTGCATGGCGGCGGCCAGCAGCTCGGATTGAGGCCCGGCACGGAAAATCCTGCAGCCTTGATTGGGATGACGACAGCTTTGGCAGCTTTGACCGCGCAGACAGGCCGGTATGGCGCAATCGAAGGTCTGCGCAACGAAATCCAACGCCGCATCCTGACACTCCATCCCGGGGCTTTTGCCTTGGGCGCAGCCGTAACGAGACTACCCAATACCCTGAGCATCTGCCTACCCGGGATGGAAGGCGGAGATTTGGTGGACCGTTCGGCGGCGGCGGGAATCGCGATTTCCACCGGCTCGGCCTGTGCGCACGGGGCGAACAAACCCTCCCATGTTATGCTGGCCATGGGACTAAGCCATGCTCATGCGGACTGCTGCATCCGAGTCAGCCTCTCGGTTGAGACCACGCCGCGAGACGCAGAGGCGTTCCTCAATGTCATTGGCACATTGATCATTTCGAACGTTGCGGTATGAGCACTTCATTGCAGCCGATGGACGTCACTGAGTTTCGATATTCTATCACGCCTGATCTTTATGAAGCGAGCCGCTACATTGACTGGGAGGGAATCGAGAAGGATTTGGTGAAGTTCAGCGGTGCCATCGATTATCTCCAGGCGGCGGCCGATCTCGCACCGATCGGGACGGAAGCGCTGATCACCGGTCTTCAAGAAGAGACACGCATCTATGAGGTCGCCTGTCTCCTGCTAGCGCTCCCCCAGACTGCGATCGGTTTCTCTGACGGCCGCGAATTACCAGAGCCCGCTCGTGCTCCCGACACACCGAAGGTGGCAGATACAGCATCACTCTTGGTCGAGCTTGGGCTTCCGCGCTTGATCGGTCCCGGCATCAATGTCCGGGCTCTGGTTCGGACGGCTTTGACGGGACTGGATGCAGGAAAGCGACGTTACCGGGTGGGGGCAACGATCAAGGAGCAGCTCAAGGCCGTCCTAGATCAGGCTATCGCGTTGGCGAGTAAGGATCACGGCCTCGCGATCGGGAAAGTTCCGGAAGCCCAGTGGCCGCAGTCGCTGCGCGGACGGGTCGACTGCATCCTGGCTCTTGATTCTAGACAAAGCATTGCGGTGGCATCGGTTTTTCAAACCGCCACCGGTGGACGGCAAATGAACGAGTTGTCCACCATCTATCCCAACCTGCAGCGGGAGATCGCCGAGTTGGGCCTTAACTTAATCTTGGTGGCGGATGGCCGCGGCGTGCGCGAAGCGCGCGAGCCCATTTTGAAGGCGTTGTTTGCTGGCGTCGCCAGTTGCATGACATTTCGCCAGGCCGCGGCCGGCCGGTTGCTCCAGGAAATCCTCCGGCTGATCAAGACCGAGCCTCCATCGCAGGAGCACCGGGCTCTGAAGAGTATTATCCACGCGGCTATTTCAGCTGGCGGGACTATCTCCGCCGCACAGCTGCCGACGGACATCAAACGCGCCCGCGTGTCGATCGCTACCTATGCGGATGAAAATCCCGCCCTCGACCTGATTCTTGACCCGACGGCAACCTCCATCACTTGGGGAAAGAAGGACTTGGTCGAACGCGCGTTGCAGTTGAAAAAAGTCTTTTCTCCGGATGCGGCACTGGCTTTTTTCTCACAGATCTTCGCGGCCTCCACCGCCGAGCCGGCTCAGCGTCAAGGTGCAATCATTTATACGGTCGAGAATTTGAAGGATGGTGACGGAATCATGCCGAAGAAGCTGGTAGTAGGTGCCGCTTCGGTGGCTCCGAGCGCCGAGCTCGTAAAGCAACTCGCCATTCTTGCTCTGACGAAGACTCCGGAATCCACCATGACGGTCTTGCTTACGCCCCAAGCCTCCGAGGGCGAGGCCGCCACGCTGTTGCGCCGCCTGCAAAGCACGCTTACCTCGAACGTCATCGTAATCGACACGAATCTGCTCTTGCAGATGGCCCAGACCAAGGAACTTCCCCGCAGTATCGTCGCGCGGCAGCTACTGGAGCAGTCAGACCTGATCAAGGCGAGTCCGTTTGTCCTGAACAGTGTCACGCCCGGAAGAATGTTTTATGGCCGGGACACCGAGGAAGCGGACATGGTATCGACCCTCGGGTCCAACAGCATTGCTCTGCTTGGTGGCCGTCGCATCGGCAAAACGTCGCTCATGCGGCATGTCGATGCGCGACTAAAGGATGGAGGATTCCAGACGTTCTTCGGTGACTGCCAGACCGTGCGAGACTGGGACAGTTTTGCTGAAATGGCAAAGAGGCTATGGGGAGTGACACTGGCTCATCCCTTCCGGCCAAGCCATTTGTTTGATCTCGTGAAGCAACTGAAGACATCACCAAACTTCAAAATGGTCTTCCTGCTCGATGAAATAGACCAGCTGCTTGATTGGGACAAAAAGCATCTTGACGATCAGGTGCCAGAAGCATTTTTCCGGGCTTGCCGAACCATCTCGCAAGAAACGGAAGCCCAGTTTGTTTTCTCAGGCGAGCGAACCATTGCCGGACGGCTCTGGGACCCCCAGTCGCCGCATTGGAATTTCTGTCAGCCGCTGATGCTTAGGCAGTTGGACCGGAACGCCGCCAACCAGCTGCTCGTTAAGCCGCTACGCGCGATGCAAATTGCGATTCAGGACGAAGCGGCCTTTTCCTCAGTCGCCTGGGTCCGAACGAACGGACACCCCCAGCTTCTCCAATCGCTGGGCGACGATCTGGTCCGTCTGCTAAATGAACGGCCTGCTTCAGCTAGAGCGCTAGTTACGCCGGGCGACTTAACAGCGGTGGCTGATATCTGGTCGTTTGCCGACCGCTATATTCAAACTTATTGGGGCCAAGCCACCGCTTTGGAACGGGTCTTAACCCTCCTAATTGCCACCGGCTGCGACAAGCTGGAAGGGTGCCGTGAATACCTGCAACATCGCAGAATCCAACGTTCCGATGAGGAAATTAGATCTGGTTTCAGGATGCTTGAGCTCTACGGCCTCACAGATGCCAGTGACGCGGGTTACCGAATCAGGATAGAGTGGTTTCATACCGCGATCGCATTCTACGGACCGATTGAAAAGCTGCTGGAACAAGAGACCGCCAAACTCAAATGAGTGACTTCTATAACCAAGGCGCGGTGCCTCTTGCCTCGCCCGCCTATATCCCGAGAAAGTTCGAGACGGATATCTTTCAAGAAGTCAGCACCGGGAAATGGGTCTTGCTGCTCGGACCGCGGCAGCATGGCAAGAGCACTGGGTTAGTGCGATTGGCCGCCAAGTTTCGCAATGCCGGCTTGTTGACTGCGTTGGTCGATCTGCAGGGCCTTCCGCCTTGTGCCAGCTTTCCACAATTACTTGGGTGTTTTGCCGATCAAATCGGTCGTAGCGTAGCCAGCGCAATACCCCGGCCGAAGACAGAGGATCAGGGAAATGTGGTAGCCTGGCTGGATGCCGCGTTCCCGCCGGGAGGGCCGCCGGTGGTGGTTATTATCGACGAAGCCGCCAGCATTGAGAATACCGAGTTTAGAAATGCTTTTTACGGGCAGATAAGGCAGATTTCCAGCGAACGTGCCTTCGCCCCAGCCGGGGCGATCGCGACCAGAATCAGGTTTGTTTTTGCCGGAACTTTCCGGCCAGAAACCTTAGTGCAGGAACACAACTCGCCCTTTAACGTCTGCCAGTCGATCGAGACCGATGACGTAACCTGCGAACAAGCCAAGACTCTAGCCGACAGTGTGCGTCCCGAATTCGGGGTCTTCGTGGCCAAAGCCCACGCGGCGTTGAACGGCCAACCTTTTTTACTGCAAACGGTGTTTCAGGAAACGTCGCGACGCACTGAGATGCCGTTGGAATCCGCCTTCAATGAAGCGCTGGATAATATGCAGCAAGTGGCAGGCCCTCATTTGGAAGGTATATTCAGTAAAGTAGTCGGCAACCCCGGCCTAGCCCAGAAAGTGGCCGCCATGGTTCGGGAGGGACAAACCGACCTGGTGCCAGCAGATAGTGACTGTGCATTTCTGCAGATTCTAGGGCTGGCAAAACGTCAGGGCTCAAAGTTGGTTTTCCGGAACTCGCTTTACGCGTATGTAGCCAAAGTGTGCTCTCAAATCGCGGCGATGCCGGCCCAACAATCGGCGCTCACCGCCGTTTTTGGTATCCCGAAGACTGATCTCGCGCTTATGAAGGACGATGATTTGCGGGCGATTTGTTTCTCTGCCTATGACGGAGCTGCCAAGGCTCACAGCTACGGCAGTTACCGACTCGCACTGACCGGGTTCGGTTCCGCGATGGAATCTCTACTCCTTGATTTACTGATAAGTCTGCCCCCGGGCGAACTCCAAACTGCCATAAACGCCACGGCGACTGAACGGGATAATTCAAAGAAGGTCAAATTCAGCAGCTACGAAACTGCCACTGATCCGAAAACGTGGCGGCTGGTCAATATGATCAATGTCGTCCGGAAGGTAAGAGTTGCGGCTAACGCACTTGAACCCAGCCACGCACTTCGCGAGTGGCGAAATCTGGTGCACCCGGCCGTCGCCATGCAGCAATTTGCTGATGAATCTAAATTGGCTCCCGAAAGCGTGGCGGCCTCGGCACTCTTTGCGATATTGCTGCGAAATATGACGCCATAAAGGGCGCCATGTCGGGTGGGCGGTAGTTTGTGCCAGACGGACCGAGTAACCAAACATCCACTAGTGAAAGATATTTTCGATGTCATGATAACACCAATGGAGCTTCGGCACCTCAAAGCGGCGCTTCGCAGCAATGATTCCACTGATATGCTGACTCGCTTGGCGGTGGGCGTAGAGGAATCGGACCTGATTCGCATTCGGGAACAGAAACTACTCTTTGCACCTAGCAGTCTAGATGTTCAGCGCCGGGTGGCGGAAGCGTATCTAGCCGCGGCTCGCAGGACCGTGACCACGCCGGTGGTCGAAGAGTTGGAGCGCTATGTTACCTTCACCTCCGTAGCGATCCGCCATTTTCAATTGCTATCGGCTCGAATGACCCAAGCGATTGGATTTCTTGGTGAGCAACGACGCCATGAGCAATTGCTCCTCTTCACCGATTTAGCTGAAGAGCTAGTTGGCAACCTGCAAAAGAGTAAGGCGGATGCTCTGAAAAGGAATGTTGATCAGAAAGATGTGCGGGACGTCGAAACATCCGAATTCCTACTGCACGAATATCACGGCCTTCAAAACGATATTTGGTGGGCGCTTCTCCGGGCCTTGAACGAAGTGTTTCGACGAACATCCGGCGAGAACAAGATCCGAGCGACCAAGAAAGGCCGCGCACGGGCTCGCCAGGAATTCGTTAATTTATTCTGCCTGAGTCTGGAGTGGAACAATTTCGAATATCTAGTGGATAAACTCAGTTTCGGAGAGTGGACGCTCGACAAGCTCGAGCTTGAGGCAAAACCCCAGTTCTATTTCGGCATCCGTGACGTCACCTACGAGCGCGCCAAGTTAATGGGTATTCGCCGCTCGGTAAGTGATCGAACCCGCATTTTGATGCACGGAAAGCGCACTTCGCCACCATTGGAAATATTGGCATTGGAGTGTGCCGAGAAATCTGTCGCATTTTGGCGCACGACGAACGGGCTTCCAGATAAAGGTTCTAAGCAGGCCCAGCGTTTGAACGAGGTAGCAAGAGTTATTGCTGGTGCATTCAGCCATGAGGACGAAAAGTTGTTCGGTGCCACCGGCGCGGGATGGGAAACCCAACTGCCCTACCTAGTGGGCGCGATGCTCGCTGCCAGCATGATGGGTGCTGAACTAGCGGCAGTGAACGCCGGGGGGCATTCGGCGAGGAAATTTAGAGAACAGGGTTTGCCACTCTCCTACTTTAGAGAAATTGCCGCGCAGCAGGGCTGGCCTGGGGCAATGTTCGACCGAGTCCTCGGCGAAAGCGTCGTAGTGTTGCCGACTACTGGCTACACGAGCATCATGCGTACACCCTATATCCTGCTCGACGGTAAGATCAAACCAGTAGGCAGCCTGTTCAACCTTGGTTGGACAGAACAAGTCCGCGCCAGATTGCTAAAGGGAGGAGCGACCGGGCGGTTGCTGGGACAGTTGTGGGAGGATATGTGCGCAAATCTTTTTCGGGAATTTGGATGGAAGATCGTTGGGCAGGGATTAAAACTGCGACGGGCGGGAAAGACATTGGGTGACATCGACATTCTCGCGGCGAAGGACTCGCTGCTATTGGTAATTCAATGCAAAGCTATCGCGATTCCTGGAGATTCGGTTTACGATCACTGGCTAGCCAGATCGAAAGTGGTTGAAGGTGCCGAGCAGGCCCTCGTGGCGTGTGAGTTTCTCAAAACGGAGTCGGCGCCTTTTCAGAATCTGCTTCATGCGGCAAAACTGTCCGTGAAATCGATGTTGATCCAACCTTTGGTCATAACCTCTACGCGCGCATTCACCGGCTGGAAACCCGAGGGAGTTCCGGTGTCCTATGAAGGTGCTATCCGTTCGGTTCTACGGGGTGCCAAAGTAAAGTTCACCACCGGCGATGGGACGGCCGTCGGCGAAGAGTCACACATTTCCGGCGCCGCTCCGAACACTGAAGAATTTGTTCAGCTCTTGGCACGCCCCTTGGATTGGAGGCTGGCTAGCAGAAGCGAGAAATTCCGAACGCGAAACGTCGAAACCGAATCCTACATTGTTTTCATGCCGGAGTTGGAATCTCCTATTGAAGAACGGGCAATGTTGATGTCGCGCAGCGTTTCATTTCAGGGGTAAACAGGGGAGGTCCGATCTGATCGGCTAGCCAAGCCCATCCCTATGCAAGAGGCATCCGGTTGCCCCTATCCGCCAGCCACAGTCCCCACTTTCACTTTAGCCGCGGCAGCAAAACTGTGCTCCGTCCGCAGGTGGCCGTAAGTCTGCATCGCCAACACTCCGCCGTCGGCGTGGCCCAGCCAGCGGCTGATGGTCGGGATGTCGACGCCGGCCTCGATGCAGATCGTGGCGAAGAAATGCCGCAGTGAATGGTGCGTAAGTCGCTCGATTTCCACCTTTTTGCAGGCCGTGGTGAGCGCATCCCGGCACTGCTTGATGGAAAACACCTTTCCCTTGAGCGACTGGCCCGTCTCCTTCCTTCGCTCGCGGATCACCCGCAGGAGATCGCGCAGGGCTGCTATTTTGGGGACCTCGCGGTCCGCGGAATTCTCGCTCTTGGTGCCGCGGAGGATGACCGACTTCTCCAGGTCGTCCTCCCACCGGAACACGGCGGCCTCCCCCACCCGCGCGCCGCTGTAGGCCATGAATTCCGCAAAGTCCGCCGACTCGGCCGCCCGGTCGACCAGATAGACCCGGAGTTCCGGATTCTCGTCCGGCAACTTGTAGTCAATCACCCGCATCTGCGCGAACAGCTCCTGCATCTTTTCCGAGGACGGCAATCGAAGCTTCTTCCGTTCCTCGTGTTTCCGGATGGGTTCCCCGACCACCGGATCCAGCTCAAACATCAGCGCCGGCAGGGCACCCGTCTCCACCGCAATCCGCAGCACGCGGTGCAGCAGTTCGATCGTCTTGTTGACCGTGACCGCCCCGTAGCCTTTCCGGGGCTTCTTCGTGTTGTGCCAGCGGTACTCGGCCTCCGTGTGCATGAAATTCGCGACCCGGCGGGCGTGGTCCACGGTGACCTGCTGCGGCTTCAGCAGCCGGAAGTCGGAGCCAAAGCACATTTGCCAGCACCGCTCCAGCCGTTTGACGGCACTCTTGAGACTGGCCTTGCTGCGCTTCGCGCGCGTGGTGTTCGCGAGGTAATCGGCCTGATATTTTTCGATCAGATCGCCCATCAGGCCCCGCCCCTCAACCACGCGCATCCGGCGCTGCCGTTGCCGCTCGGCCTTCGCGATCTTGTCCAGGTGGCGCAGCTTCGCGATCCGCCAGACCTTCGTCTTGAGCGCCTTCATCGTGCGCGTCCCGCCGACCTGGATGCGCGAATAAAAGCGTCCGCTCGGGACGTGCTTCAGCATTCCCGGCACCCCCGTCGAGGAGTCCCACACAGGTGCAGACGATACTTGCATGGGAGGGACGCTAACCGGCTAAAACGGTGGTATAAAGAAAAATCTCCTCATAGGTGAATAACGCGTTCCACGAATGCCCATGAAGTAGATTTTCATTTCCGCTTGATCGCGCATCGTGGGAACCGGCGGGCCGGCGGCGAGCGTGGAATTACAACTCCGAACCTTAGAACAAAACCGGCGCGAGCGCACGAAAGCGGGTCAAACGCCCCCGATATTTCAGGTGA
>CANJIU010000034.1 GCA_947474365.1 Opitutia bacterium
CACTGCGACCGCCCGCCCGGCTTCGAGTGCTTGTGGAAGGGATACGCCATCTTGAGCACCATGGTGCAGATCATGCAGCGATATCATGACTCCAACCCGAAACCCCGCCGCCCCATGCGTCGCGGCAAATCTGTGGGCCATGCGCAGGGGTAGCCCGCGCTACCAGGCGAGCATCCTGATTCGCGTCCCCGGCCCCGACATCCATGCCGTCGCCTGCGAGCACACCCTGCGGATGGCGGTGCAACAAGCGCTCGATGCGGTCGAGGGCCAGGTGGAGGCCCGGCAGGGCAGCCGCCGCGCGCGACGCCGCAGCCAGCTCCAACTTTCCAGCGCCGCCCGCATTGGCCGGGGATGGTGAATCCGCCTTTCCCAATCCCGGCAATCCTGTTCCCCGCCTTGCCGATTTTCTCCGACTCGAAGTCCGCCCTTTTGCCATCATGATCAAAACTGCTCCCCATCCGACTCCCGCCCGGTCCAGCGCCATTCCCGAGGTCCTGAACCGGCATCTCTCCGCCAACTCCCGCGACGACGTTCCCGGCGTTTCGGCCTATGTCGACCGCGGCGCCGCGCTCGTAACTCCGGAGGCGATCGCGGCCTTGCGTCGCCTGCGCCAGCCGCTCCACCGGAAGATCGACGCCCTGAAGGAATCCGGCCATCTGCGGCACCGGCTCGAGTTGTTGGCGGTTTATTTTGAGGAGGCAGGCAGCGACGGCCACAAGGGCACACCGGCCCATCGCGACGTGGCGTTCGCGCTGCTGTATTTCCTGAAGGGCTTTGACCGCATTCCGGACTCACTTCCCGAAGTGGGCCTGCTTGACGATGCGATGATTGTTCAAATCGTCCTGCAACGCCATGCCGTCACCCTCAGGGGACATTGGTTGCGGCGGCGGCGCACGTGGCCGGCGGAATATTGATCCGATGAAAACGCCAGCCGCACGGACCGCCGTGGTCCCGGACCGCGCAGCGGATTGGGAAACGACGGGGCCTGCCGGGGCGATGCCGGGCGGCCCGGCGCGTTTCTCCGCCGGCAGCCGGCGGTCCGAGGGACGACGTTGGCAGGAAAAAACGGGGACGACACCGCCGAGCGCCGGCCTCGTCGTGACGGCTACCAGCCAGCCAGTGGAATGGTGTGGCGCCGCGCGTGGGGCCCGGCTTCACGCGCGGCCGGCCAGAGGTCTACCGTCACTCCATGATCCCGCCCGCCAATTCCGCCGCTCACGTCGATCAGACGCTTCCGATCGTGAATCAGTTTGGGCTGGGGGTGGGGGCGGGCCTGTTCCTGCTTTCCTGGCTGGTGGCCCCGCCGGAGGGGATGGGCCAACCGGCGTGGCACGTCTGCGGGCTCGCGCTTTGGATGGCTGCCTGGTGGATCACCGAGGCGATGCCGCTGCCCGTCACGGCGCTTCTTCCCCTGGTGGTGCTGCCCTTGACGAACATCATGCCCCTCCGGAAGGCGTCGGCCGGCTTTCTCGCTGACATCATCTTTTTGTTCCTTGGCAGATTTGTGCTGTCGATCGCCATCCAAAAATGGCGCGTGCACGAGCGGCTCGGCCTGGGGTTGCTCCGGTACGCTGGGCGGAATCTGGGACCCTGCTCGCCGGATTGCTCTTCATCACCGCCTTTATGGGTATGTGGATGAGCAATACGGCGACCGCGATGGTCATGATGCCGATGGCCCTGAGCATCGCCGCGTTGATCGCCGGGAACATTGCGACGACCCCGCCCAGCACCAAGGCGCTGGTCCTGGCCGTGGCCTACGCCCCTTGTATCGGGGGGCTGGCCACGTTTGTCGGCACGCCGACCAACGCGGTGCTGGAGGGTTACGTGGCCAAAACCTACGGCGTCCATCTCAGTCTCGCCGAATGGATGGCCTTTGGCGTCCCGGTGGCGGCGGTGTTGCTCCTCGGCTGCTGGCTCCTTCTGTACGTCTCGCTGCTGCGCCACGCTCCGGCCGTGCCCGGACTGGGCCGGATGATGGCGGACGAATACCGCAAGATCGGGCGCTTCACCGGTGGAGAGATCGTCACCATGGGCGTGTTCGCGGCCTGCGTCCTGGGCTGGGTGTTCAGCGATCGGTGGTCCGCCCTCATCGGGGCCACGATCGATGACGCGGTCATCGCGATCATGGGCGCGGTGGTGCTGTTCATTACACCGCTTGACCGTCGTTTCGAACGCACGGTGC
The DNA here is from genome assembly GCA_947474365.1 of Opitutia bacterium. Lineage (GTDB taxonomy): Bacteria > Verrucomicrobiota > Verrucomicrobiia > Opitutales > Opitutaceae > ER46. The sequence continues at coordinate 2,183 of CANJIU010000034.1, forward strand.
TGACATGGAGGGACGCGGAGAAACTTCTCTGGGGGATTCTGATTTTTTTGGCGGCAGTCTCAGCCTTTCGGCCGCCCTCACGGAGACCGGCGCGATACGGTGGCTCAGCGACGCGTTACAGATCATGCACGGCGTGCCGGTGTGGCTGGTGGTCGTCGGGGTGGTCGTGATCATCACCGCGGTTTCGGAGATGATGAGCAATTCCGCCACCATTACCGCCTTTCTGCCAATTCTCGCGGGGCTCGCGGGCGGCCTCGGCGTGCATCCTTTTCTCATCATGATTCCGGCGAGGCTCGCCGCGAGCTGCGCCTTCATGATGCCCGGCGCCTCGCCCAACAACGCCATCGCCTTCGGCACGGGCACCCTCGGAGTTGGCGACATGGTGCGCCAGGGGCTGAGGCTCAACCTCGTTGGCGCCGTCGTGACCGCGCTCGCCGCCTTCTATTTGATCCCGGCGGTCAAGAACTTCGATCCGCTGACTCCGCCGGCCTGGGCGCAGGCAAAGCAACCGTGACTTTTCCGAAGTTTCCGGCGCCAGCCCTGATGCAATTCGCGGCGGTTCGGTTGAACCGGCGAGTGGACCGGCCCAGTGCGTCTGCACCCGCGATCGGCGCGTACTACTCAATCTATCGATGACACCACAATTCTGGCTCTGGATCGGCTTCAATCTCTTCGTTCTGGCGATGCTCGCCCTGGATCTCGGTGTCTTTCACCGCAAGACGCACGTCGTCTCGTTCCGTGAGGCGATTGCGTGGACCGTCGTTTGGGTCACGCTGGCGTTTTGCTTCAACCTCGGCGTCTGGCACTACGCGGGTCCGCAGAAGGCGCTCGAATTCCTGACCGGTTACCTCATCGAGTATTCGCTGAGTGTGGACAATATTTTCGTTTTCGCGCTCCTGTTCTCCTATTTCGCCGTGCCGCCGGAGTTCCAGCACCGCGTGCTGTTTTGGGGCATCCTTGGCGCGCTTGTGTTGCGGGCTGTCATGATTGTGGCGGGCACGGTGCTGATCGCGAAATTCACCTGGATCGTCTATGTCTTTGGCGCGTTCCTTGTCCTGACCGGGATCAAGATGATCGTGAAACGCGAGGAAGAAATGCACCCCGAGCGCAACCCGGTGGTGAGGTGGTTCAAAAGGCTCATGCCCGTCACCGGCAGTTACCGCGGAGACGCGTTCTTCGTGCGGGAAAACGGCGTCCGCATGGCCACGCCGCTTTTCGTGGTGCTGTTGCTGGTCGAAATATCCGACGTGATCTTCGCCGTGGATTCCATTCCGGCGATCTTCGCGGTCACGACCGATCCGTTTATCGTCTATACGTCAAACGTCTTCGCCATCCTCGGCCTTCGCTCGCTGTATTTCGCTCTGGCGGGCGTGATGAACAGGTTTCACTTCCTCAAGATCGGTCTGGGGGTGGTGCTGTCGTTTGTCGGCGTGAAGATGCTGCTCGCCCACACGGCGTGGAAGCTCGACACCCTCGTGTCGCTTGGCGTCATCGTGCTGTCCCTCGCCACGTCAATCGCGGCGTCGCTGCTGTGGCCGAAGCCACCGGTCGCGCCTGCCCGGGTGCCGGGGCCGTCGGTCCCGCCTCACGCGTCGTGATTTTCCCTCTTTCCCAACGCGGCCCGTGGCTGAAGATGACGCGGAGTGGTGGTTCGCTGCCGTCAAAACGCGTCGCTCCCGCGGCGCCTACACCCGTACCAGCCCGCGTTCGATCGCCAGCGTGCTCGACAGCTCATCGGGACAGCTGGATGGGGGCATGTCGTGAATCGTGAATCCGTGCGAGGACCGGGCAAAAATCTACCATGATTCGGGTAAACCGAGGAGTTGAAGGAATCGGTGGGTAGCGTGCGTTGGGGAGGTGGCGTGCATACTGCGGGTGGAGTTTGCCGGAGCTTGTTACCATGGGATCGATCGGGAAAACCACCGGCTCCGCGTGCTCGCGGGCAAGGGAGCGGCCGCGGCCTTCGAACGATGCCCGTTCGAGACTGGCACACCGTACGGATGGCGAGTGCGTGCGTTTGTGGTCATGCGCAATCACTTCCATGTGCAACGGTGGAAACGCCGGAACCAAATTTAAGCGACGGGATGAAATGGCTGCAGTGTATAGTGTCTGGGCAAAAGAAGCCGCTTTCGGAGACCTCGCGACGCGAACTGCGTATTCTCATGCAAGTGGAAATCGAAAAAAGAAGATGGGCGCTGGATTGCTGAGGTTCCCGCGCTTCCTGGTGCGATGGCCTACGGTACGACCAAAAAGGAAGCGGTGGCGAAGGTCGAAGCACTCGTTCTTCGCGCACTCGCGGACAAGATTGAGCACGGCGAGGAAGCACCGGAGCTTAGCCACGTGTTTACCGGCGCGGCCTGAATATCTGGGGCGATCGAATGGCGAGAGTCGTCCTTGCCGCCGCCTTCGCAGCGGTTGGTGGATCAAGCGACAGGATGGTTCCCATAAGGCACTCGCACGCGATGGATGGATGGGCCGATTTTATTTTTGCTTTTCACGATGGTGACGAGATCGGTCCGCGAATGCTCGCTCGGATCGCTCGCCATCCTGGATTGCGTCCCGAAGACTTCTGGGCACTAACGATCCAGTCGATGCGGCGGGTCGGCTGGTTAACCTGCCGACGCTGGGCCGGACTCGGCGGCCGGGATAACGCTCCACGCCTCGCCGCTTGCGTCATGCCCCCACTCGTTGCTGAATGGGCCCATGAATTTTCCCTTCGGCCAGACTCGCACCCGTGTCGCCGCCCGCCATGCGCTCATCGCGGCCGACGGTCATGTGAAGAGCTGCATGCCGGGCATCACCGGGGCTGCGACCGTCATCCTGATCAACGAGGCGATGGGAGCGAAATTCTCCCAGTTGCTGATCACGTTCGAGGCCGGCGGAGCGGCAGAGCTGCCGGGCAATGCGGTGCAGACCTGCGGCTATTTTGAATCCGGCGGCGGCACCGTCCGGATCGGAGCGGAAAAGGCGAAGTGTGGCGCCGGCGGATACTTTTTCGCGCCGGCCGGCGAGGCCTGGTCGATCACGAGTCCCAAGGCCGGCACGCGGGTGACGCTATTTCAGAAGCGGTTTGTACCGGTCGCCGGGTCCGCCATGCCGCGAGCCATCATCGGTGAGGCGGCGGCGATCAAGGGCCAGCCGTTCCTGGGCGATCCCGACGCGCGGCTGCAGGTACTGCTGCCGGACGAACCCGCGTTCGATCTGGCGATGAACATCTTCACCTATCAGCCCGGCGCCACGCTGCCGTTCGTGGAGACGCACGTGATGGAGCACGGTTTGCTGATGCTGTCCGGCCAGGGCGTCTACCGGCTTGAGGACTCGTGGTATCCGGTGACGGCGGGCGACGTGATCTGGATGGCACCGTATTGTCCGCAGTGGTTTGTCGCGATGGGCAAGGAGCCGGCGAGTTACCTTTATTACAAGGACGTGAATCGCGCGGCGCTCTGATGTTGAGTTGCTGGCACGCGGCCTGCGGATAAATGTGCTCCATGCTTCACACGACCGCGGCCGCCCAGGGTGCCGCGCCCACGGACTCCTTCGAATTCACGCTCAACGGCCAACTCGTCCGAGTGGACGGCGTCGCGGCGACGACGACGTTGCTGGACTGGCTGCGGGGCACGGCGCGCACGGGGAGCAAGTGTGGCTGCGCGGAGGGCGATTGTGGCGCCTGCACGGTGGCGATGGTGGAACGCAACGCCGCGGGCCAAACGACCTACCGTGCGATCAACAGTTGCATCGCCTTGCTCCCGATGTTCGCCGGGCGCGAAGTCGTGACGGTCGAGGGGCTCGCGCCCGCCGATGGAAAAGACGCGCCACTCCACCCAGTGCAGGCTGCGATGGTGGAGCACTACGGCTCGCAATGCGGCTACTGCACGCCCGGTTTCGTGGTGTCGATGTTCGAGGCCTATTATCGGCCGGAGGTGAAGCAGCCGTGCCAGATCAACGATCAGCTTTGCGGCAACCTCTGCCGCTGCACGGGCTACCGGCCGATTCGCGACGCGATGACCGCGGCCCTCGCGCACCGCGCCGGTGCTGACCCTGCGGGCGACGCGTTCGCGCGGCGGCTGACGCAGCCGGTCGAGGCACCGGGCCATTTTAGTTATGCGGGCGGCGGCGAGCGCTTTTTCCGCCCGACGTTGCTCGGGGAGCTCTTCGTGCTGAAGCATCGGTTTCCCGAGGCGAAATTGGTGGCGGGGGCCACGGAAATCGGCGTGGAGCTGAACAAGAAGCACAAACGTTTCCCTGTGCTGATCTCAACCGAGGCGGTGGAGGAATTGACGGGCCTCACCGAGACGGCGAGCGAGTGGAGGATTGGTGCGGCCGTGACGCTCACGGCGATCGAGGAGGCCCTCGCCGGGGAATATCCTTCGCTCGCAAAAATGTTCCGGGTATTCGCGGCACGTCAGATTCGGAACCGCGCGACCTTGGGCGGCAACCTCGTCACGGCGTCACCGATCGGCGACACCGCGCCGGTGTTGCTGACGCTCGACGCCGCAGTGGTGCTCGCGTCGACGCTCGGCGAGCGCACGGTGCCGTTGGCTGAATTTTTCACGGGATATCGTCAGACGCAGCTGCGGCCGGACGAGGTGCTGAAGGAGATTGTGCTGCCGCGGGGCGGACCGGCGGCGGGCATGACGCGGCGGGTGGATTTCGAGAAGGTGTCGCACCGCGTGGAGTTGGACATCAGCATCGTGGCGGCGGCGTTTCGAGTGGACGTCGACGCGAGTGGTATCGTGCGGGAAGCGCGTCTCGCGTACGGTGGCGTGGCGGAGCGGACGAAACGGGCGCGGGCGACCGAGGCCGCGCTGATCGGCCGGAAACTGGATGACGCCGGAGTCGTGGCGATGCTGCGGGGTGAGTTCACACCGATTGACGATGTGCGCAGCGGTGCGGCGTATCGGCGGGGGTTGATCATTTCGCTCTGGGAAAAATTCGTGTCGGGCGAAGCCGGCATCGCGCCTGCTGCGCCGGCCAGTGATGCGGCAGGTGAGCCCTGGGTGGTGGAGGATGCGACGCGCGCGCTGCGGCACGAGAGTGCGGTCGGGCACGTGACGGGTGCGGCGCGTTACGTCGACGACACGGCGCAGCGCCGGCCGATGCTGGAGATCTGGCCGGTGATGGCGCCCCATGCCCGCGCGAAGATTCTCCGCCGTGATGCGAAGAAGGCGCGGTCCGCCCCCGGAGTGGCGGCGGTGCTGCTGGCGGAGGACATTCCAGGAGAAAACAACACCGGACCGGTGCGGCACGATGAGCCGTTGCTCGCGACCGATGAAGTGTTTTTCCACGGGCAAATTGTGGCGTTGGTCGTCGGCGAAACGCTGGCGGAGTGTCGTGCGGCGGCGGCGTTGGTCGAGGTCGACTACGAGCCGTTGCCGGCAATCGTCGGACTCGCAGCGGCGCTGGCCCGGGGGAGTTATCATACCGAGCCACATACGCTGATTCGAGGGGACTGTGCGTCCGCGCTGGCGGCGGCGCCGTGCCTGCTCACGGGCGAGTTTTCATTCGGCGGGCAGGAACACTTTTACCTCGAGACCCACGCGGCGTGGGCGGAGGCCGGCGAGGATGGGACGGTGACGGTCCATTCATCGACGCAGCATCCTTCTGAGGTCCAGGCGATCGTGGCGGAGGTGTTGCACGTGGCGCGACACAAGGTCGTGGTGCAGGTGCCGCGGATGGGCGGTGGTTTTGGCGGGAAGGAGACGCAGGGCAACGCGTGGGCGGCGTTCGTGGCGCTGGCGTCGCTCAAGACGGGCGGGCGCCCGGTGCGCGTGCAACTGGACCGCGATGTCGACATCGCGCTCACGGGGAAACGGCATCCGTTTCAGGCGACGTTTTCCGTGGGGCACGACCGCGACGGGCGTTTGCTGGCCGCGCGCGTCGAGCTGGTATCGGACGGCGGTTGGTCGCTCGATCTTTCCCAGGCGATTCTGGACCGTGCGCTGTTCCACCTCGACAACGCCTACTATCTGCCGGCGGTGCAGTTCACGGGGCAGGTGGCGAAGACGAATGTCGCGTCGAATACCGCGTTTCGCGGCTTCGGCGGGCCACAGGGGATGCTCGTAATCGAGGAGATCGTCGACCGCGTGGCGCGCGCGTGCGGGCTGGCGCCCGAAGTGGTGCGTGAGCGCAACCTCTATCGCGGCACGGGTGAGACGAATCGCACGCACTATCACGAGGACATTGGCGACAATCGCATTCCGGCGATCTGGGCGCAGGCGATGCGCGAGGCGAAATTTGCCGAACGCCGCGCCGCGATCACGAAGTGGAACCGCAACCACGCGCGGGCGAAGCGGGGACTCGCGATTACGCCGGTGAAGTTCGGGATTTCGTTCACGTTGACGCATTACAATCAGGCGGGGGCCTACGTGGTGATTTACGCCGACGGCAGCGTGCAGGTGAACCATGGCGGCACGGAAATGGGGCAGGGGCTCCACGCGAAGATTCTGGGCGTGGCGATGCGCGAACTCGGCGTGCCGGCGGAGACGATCCGGATGATGCCGACGAGCACGGACAAGGTGCCGAACACGAGTGCGACGGCGGCGTCGAGCGGCGCGGATCTCAACGGCATGGCCGTGGCCGCGGCGTGTGTGACTCTGCGCGAGCGGCTGGCAGGGGTGGCGGCGGGGCTTCTGGGTGCGGCCGCAGAGCAGCTGGAATTCGTCCGGGGTGAAGTGCGCGTCAGGGACTCAGGCGCGAGCGTGCCGTTCGCGAAAGTGTGCGCGAAGGCTTACACCGAACGCGTGAGCCTGGCAGCGACGGGTTTCTACCGGACGCCTGGCATCCGTTGGGATTGGGCCAAGAGCGCGGGCCGGCCGTTTCATTATTTCGCATGTGGGGCCGCGGTGGCGGAGGTCGAGGTCGATGGCGACACCGGCATGAGCCGGGTGCGGCGGGTGGACATCGTGCACGACGTGGGCGATTCGCTGAATCCCGGCATCGACCGCGGGCAGATCGAGGGCGGCTTCGTGCAGGGCATGGGCTGGCTCACGAGTGAGGAATTGAAGTGGGATGCGCAGGGGCGGCTGCTCACCCACAGTGCGAGCACGTATCGGATTCCCGCGATCGGCGACGCCCCGGTAGAGTTTAACGTGACGCTGCTGAAGAATGCGACGCAGCCCGGGACGATTCACGGGAGCAAGGCGGTGGGCGAACCGCCGTTGATGCTGGCGATCGCCGTGCGCGAGGCGATCCGCGACGCGGTGGGGAGTTTTGGTGCGCCGAGCGGGCAGGTGCCGATGGCGTCACCGGCCACGGGCGAGGCGGTGTGGACCGCAATTCACGGGCGCGCCTGAACGAGCGGTGCGCGGCTCACGCCGGCCGATGGGCAATCAGTCCGAGCGCATCAAGCGTAAGATAGAAAAGCCCGATGTGGTTTGCCTGGGAAAATTCGCCGCGGTGGATGAGAGCGAGGACCGCGGGGACGGAGAACCACGCCGCCTCGATTGCCTCGCTCGCGTCGAGTTGTGGCGCCTCCGCGATTGTGACGTCCTCCGCGAGATAGGCATGAACGCGGTTGGTCTGGCGGGCGGGGTTGGGGAAGGCCGAGGCGATGTGGCGCCAGTGCGGGGCGGTGGCGCCGGTCTCCTCGCGGAGTTCGCGTTGCGCGGCGGCGAGGAGATCCTCGCCGGGGTTGGCCATGCCACCGGGGAGTTCCCAGGTGAAGGCATCGCCCGGGTAGCGATACTGCCGGATCAGGAGGACGTGGCGTTCGTGGTTGAGCGCGACGGTGTGCACCCACTCGTGTTCCTCGAGGACGTAGAACGGATCGAGGATCTTCCCCGGCGCGATTTCGACGCGGTCGGCACGGAGGCGGGCCCAGCGATCGCGGATGACGTCGCGGGTGGAAAGTTTGGTCCAGCGGATGGGTTTCACGGGGCGTGACGGCGAACGAGTGCGACCGTCAACCCCGTATCTGTCCCGTGCCCTCGATGATGAACTTGTAGCTGCACAATTCCGGCAAACCCATTGGGCCGCGCGCGTGAAGGCGGTCGGTGCTGATGCCGATCTCGGCGCCGTAGCCGAACTCGAAGCCATCGGTGAAGCGCGTACTGGCGTTCCAGTACACGGTGGCGCTGTCGACCCCGGCGAGGAAACGCCGGGCGGCGGTCTCGTCGGCGGTCACGATGGCGTCGCTGTGATTCGAGCTGTCGCGGTTGATGGTCGCGACGGCGGTGTCGAGCGAGTCGACGACGCGCACGGCGATGATGTAATCGAGAAACTCGGCGGTGTAGTCCTCCGCTGTCGCGGGCGACGTCGCGACATTCGCCCGGGCGAGGATCTCGGCGCTGGCGGCGTCGCAACGGAGTTGGACGTTCTTGGCGACGAGGGCGCGAGCCACCGAGGGGAGAAAGGTTTCGGCGACGTCGCGATGCACGAGCAATTGCTCGGCGGCGTTGCACGCGCTGGGGCGTTGGACCTTGGCGTTGAGGGTGATCGCCTCGGCCATCGCGAGGTCCGCGGCGGTGTCGACGTAGACGAAGCACACGCCCTTGAAGTGTTTGATGACGGGAATGGTGGAGTTCTCCGCGACGTAGCGGATGAGACTTTCGCCGCCGCGCGGGATGATGCAGTGCACCAACGTGTCGAGCTTCAGCAGCGTGGTGAGCGCGGCGCGGTCCGTGGTCGGCACCAATTGCACGGCGTCGGCGGGCAGCTCGGCGGCGACGAGGGCCTGCGAGATGAGCGCGGCGAGGGCGGTGTTGGTGTGGAAGCATTCCTTGCCGCCGCGGAGGATCGAGGCGTTGCCGCTCTTGAGACAGAGGATGGCGCAGTCGACGGTGACGTTGGGCCGCGATTCGTAGATGATGCCCACGACGCCGATCGGCACGCGGACCTTGCGGATGCGAAGGCCGTTGGGGCGGGTGGTGTTTTCGAGGACCGTGCCGACGGGATCGGGCAGGGCGATGACTTCGCGCACGGAGTCGGCGAGATGCCTGAGTCGCGCCTCGTTCAACGTGAGCCGGTCGCGTGAGGCCGGCGACAGTGCAGCCGCCTCGGGAGAATCGAGATCCTGTTGATTCGCCGCCAGCAGGGCCGCGTGGGAGGAGTCGATGAGTTCGGCGAGCTTGGCCAGGGCGGCGTCTTTCTTCGCCGACGGCTCATTCGCCAGCACAAGCGACGCGGCGCGGGCGCGTTGGGCGAGGGACGTGACGAGTTGGACGAGTTCGGCGGACATGGACGGATCAGTTTTGGTGGTGGTGGCCGTCTGACAATCGCCAATTCCGTCCGTTTTTCCAGCGAGCAGCGGCGGTTCCAGCAGCGGCGGCTCGGGCAGGGCGGGCACAGTCCATGGCGCCCGGGCGGGGGCCCAGCGGTGGATCACCCAGAGTCCGCCGACGACGAGAGCGAGTCCGGTCGCATCGAACCACCACGGGTGAAACAAGGCCGCTTCGGCATCCGGCACGCGATTGAAGTTGTCGACCTCGAAGGGCAGGTTGCCGGGCAGGTAGGTGGCGGCGTTGTTGATTGCGTGACCCAGCATGCAGAGGCCGAGCGAGCGGGTGCGCACATAGACCCAGCCCAACACGAGGCCGAGGCCGAGTGCGACCGGCACCTGGGCGGGGTTCAGGTGCATCAGCGCGAAGAGGACTGCGGACGCGACGATGGCGACCCATGGACGCCATCGCCCGAGCAGGCCGCGGAGGATGACGCCGCGGAAGATGACCTCCTCGGTCAGCGGAGCGATGACGACGGCGAGGACTGGCCCCAGCCAACCGGCCTCCACGAGGCGGTCGAGTCCCGGTGACAAGTCCCAGTTGTCGAGTGCGGCGTCGGAGAGAATCGCGCGGAGCAAATTGTCGATTTCGGAGAGAAAGATGGTGTTGCCGGCGATGATCGGAACGAACGCAGCGGCGAGCAGAGCGGGCGTGAATCGAACGTGGCCGAGGTTCGGGCAGGATTCGCGGGAGCGTCGCAGCACGAATCCCGTGACGACCGAGAACGAGAGCAGCTTTGCAACGATGGTGAGGCCGGCCTCGATGCTGGGGTTGTCACCGGCCCAATGGTAGAGCCCGAGGAGGATGCCCACCGCGTAGGCACGGTCCACCAGCCAGCCGGCGACCGCCTCGGCGGCGACGACGCCGAGCATCACGGCGAAGGCGGTGAACAGGGAGAAACGAGGCGACGCGTGGATGGGCTGCGACACGGGGCGAGAGTGGCGCAGGTTTGGCGCGGGGCGTCAGGCGAAAAGTTTTTGTGCAACGGAGCTGCGCTCCGAGTTTACCTGAGGGGTTTCGAAGATCGCGACGGTGCAGCGCAAACCGTCGACAGTAGGCTGACTGTGTACTCGAATTCGCGAAACTTCGCGGACGGCTGGAATTCTCCAGTTCGCCCGTCCGAACGGCGTCACGCCGTCTTGGGCGGTGCGTCGAGCAGCACGGCCTTGGTTCGACCGCCGAAATCCACGGTTTCGATCCGGATCACTTGAAGATTCTTACCCTGGCTCGCGAGCAGTGTGCGGAGCGCGTCGAGGTCGTCGTGATCCTCCTGCACCGCCTGGCCGAACCGGTGGTAGATGACGCGGTACGACGTCTCCAATCCTTCGAGACGACGAAGGGGATCACGCGCGGCGGCGGTGCGGAGAGCGCCAGGTTTGCGCCGGTTGCGCGGATCGGACGGCAGCGGCGGGCGGGTAAACGGGTAGGGTTCGCCGAGCACGGCGGCGGCAGCCTGCTCCAATTCATGGATGCGCACGAACAGCTCCTCGCGTTGGAGGAGGAGGCCGTTGATTTGGATCTGTTGATCGCTGCGCATCAAGGACGCTGGCCGGGTGATGGGGGCTCAAAAGATGAGCCCACGAAACACACGAAATTCACGAAAGACGGAAAAAAGCCGGCGAGGCGCACGGAACACGTGGCGGCGACGGAAATGGCGGGGCAAGCGGTTGGCTGCCTGGATTTCATTTCGTGTCGTTGGTGTGTTTCGTGGGCCCCCAGAGTGGCGGACTCAGGCTTGGGCCGGTGTCTCGTCTGCGTCGCTTGCGTCCGGAGCTCCGTCGGCAGCCGGGCGGGTGGCGGGCTTCTTGGCGGCAGGGGCGCCGCGGTTGACGATCTCGGCCTTGGGATCGAATCCGGCCACCGGCAAGGGCGGCTGCGGGAACGGATAAACGCCGGGTTCGCCGACGACGGTTTCGATCTGCGTTTCAAGCGCGGCGATTCGCTCGTAGGCGGCCTGGCGCTCGATGATGAGCTGGTCGATCTTGACGCGGGCCTCAAGAGCCTGGCGGATCGTACCGGCATCGGCGCCGAGGACGATTTCGCGGAACGTGAGCGGGGTGGGTTTTTTGGCCATGGTGGATTATTGCCAGAAGAGGCGTTTGAGTTGGTTGAAAAGTTTTTGCGTCGGCTCAGCCGGGACTGGGCGAAGACGGGGTGCGGTGGGAGTCGGAGTCGGGAGTGGCGCCGGCTTGGCGGCGGGGCGAGTTGGGGTGGGTGACGGTTTGACGGCCGCGGCGGCGCGGGCGGCGAGTTCGCGAGCGGTCTGGATCTCTGCGGCGGCGGCGCTCACCTCGGGGAAGGAATCCGCGAGTGCGGTCGCGACGAGGTCGTCTGGTGCCACGGGGTGACGGACGGCAGCGACCCGGACGGCCGGTGCGGGGTCACGGGAGAAGTCGTACAGATCCGCCCGGCGCCATCCGGCGAAACCAGCCACCCCGAGCGCGCGGATGCTCGGCAATGGATCGGCGGAAAGGCGACGGGCCAGCGCGGAATCGCCGATCGTGGCGGGGCGCCGCTGGATGGCCCAATGGCGGAGAAAATCGGGACTGTGCTCGAGGAGGAATGGGATGAGTTCGTCGTAGAGCGAGTCGCGGTAGGCGAGCGCCGTCAGTACGGCGGGGTTGCGCGTCGCGGCGAGGGCCTGCACGAGGTCGGAAGAAACGGCAGGGTTGGTCGCGAGCGCGACGCATACATTTTCCTCGGCGAGCGCGACAAAGTAGTCGGCGATGTCGGGGTCGAGCGACGGATTGGCGGCGAGCGCGAGACGCACGGCGGGGACTTCATCCTGGGCGAGCAGACGCTGCAACGGAGACGGAAGCCGGTCGCGCGCGGCGCACCAGCTGCGTTCGTCGGGTTCGCCGTGGGTGATGAGGTGAAGGAGTTCGACGGAATCGATGGCGCCGTCGGCGCGGGCGGCGCGGCGGACGTCGGCGGAGGGGGAAAGCAGCAGCAGCCGGCGCACTGCGTCGGGAAGATTTTTCCGCGCGCAAAGGGCGAGTTGAGCGTCCTCGTCGTCGCTCGCGGCCCAGCCGAGCATCATTTCATCGGTGGCGGCGGCGGCGGCGATTGTGTGAGTGCGAACAACGGTGCTGGCATCGGCCGCCAGGACGAGGGCGACCTGCGCGGGTAGGGCCGGCTGCGCGGCAAGACGGAGGCGGACGCCGGGATTGGCGTCAGTTACGAGAGTCGCGTGATGCGGGAGGCGCAGCGCGGGGTTGGTGGCCACCGAGCGACGAACGCTGACGTTGGTGTCTTGGGCGAGGGCGAGCAGTTCGCGGGCGGCGAGCTGCGGGTGGGTGGCGACATGCATGCGCACCTCGGGATTCTCGTGGGCGGCAAATTCGCTCAGCAGGTGGGGCGGGGTGCGGGGATTGGTGGCAAGGAGCGGGAAGACCTCCGGGTCCTGCGCGGTGCGCGCGAGCGTTTCGAGAAGATGACTGGGCGAGAGCGGGTAGGCGGCGACGAATTGCTGGGCGGTCGTGGTGTCGGCGCGGTCGGCGAGCTCCTGCAGGAGGCGTGACGGCACGGGGGGCTTGCGCAGGGCGATGGCGGTGCGGCGCACGCCGTCGCGACGGATGCGTTCGAGGATGAGATCGGAAGTGAGGGCTTCGGCGGACAAGGAGGCGGAAAAGCTGAGAGCTGAGAGTTGAGAGCGGAGAGTTCGGGCGGCGAAGTACGGAGGTGGGAACGCTAATCTGCGCTAATTTTTCGGAGACGTGGGAGCGAGTGGGAGTGTGCGTGCTTCGCCTTATCGGCGAAGCGCGGGAGTTGGTTTAGATTGGCGGAGATTAGCGATGATGAGCGTTCCCGACGGTTTGAAGGTTGTTTTCATCCGAGCTGGAGGTCGCCGGGTTGAATGTAGATTTCGCGCGGGTTGGTGCCGACCTGTGGCCCGATGTAGCGGCGTTGTTCCATCTCTTCCATGAGCGACGCGGCGCGGTTGTAGCCGATTTTCAGGCGGCGCTGGAGGTAACTCGTGCTGGCGCGGCCGTTGGCGGCGATGATTTCGAGCGCCTCCTTGATCATCGGGTCCGCGCCGGCGTGGACTTCGCCACCGTCGGGATTGAGCGAGCCCGGAATGTCCTCGGCGCGGAGCTCGACCCGATAACGCGGTTGGAGCTGCGCCTTCAGGACGCCGACGATTTGCTCGATCTCGCCGTCGTCGACGTACGGGGCCTGGAGGCGTTGGAGGCGGCCGATGCCGGGCGGACTGTAGAGCATGTCACCCCGACCTTGGAGAGCCTCTGCGCCTTTTCCGTCGATGACCGTGCGGCTGTCGATTTGCGATGAAACCTGAAATACAATGCGCGTGGGGTAGTTGGCCTTGATGACGCCGGTGATGACGTTGACGCTCGGGCGCTGCGTCGCGAGGACGGTGTGGATGCCGACGGCGCGGGACATCTGGGCGAGGCGCGCGATGGGGGTCTCGACGTCGGCCGCTGCCGTCATCATGAGGTCGGCGAGTTCGTCGATGACCAGGACGATGTACGGCAGCTTGGGGAAACTCTCAGCGACGGCCTTCGCGTTGTAGCCCGCCAGATTGCGGACGGATTTCTCTGCAAGCACGGCGTAGCGGCGTTCCATTTCCCGGACGAGCCACTTGAGGGCCTGAACGGCTTGCTTTGGCTCGGTGACGACGGGGTGGATGAGGTGCGGGAGGTCGCGGTAGATGGCGAACTCCACGATTTTGGGATCAATGAGGACGAGTTCGAGTTCGTCGGGGCGGAACCGGTAAATCAGCGACAGGATCAGGTTGCTGATGCAGACGGATTTTCCGCTGCCGGTGGCGCCGGCGATGAGGGCGTGGGGAGCGCGCGCGAGGTCGAGGACAACGTGACGTCCGGCGATGTCGACGCCGAGGATGAGCGGGAGTTCAGCGGTGGATTTGCGCCATGTCTCCGATTCGAACGAGGCCCGCAAGGCGAGCGGGGCGGAGTGGCGGTTGGGGATTTCCACGCCGACGTAGCTCTCACCGGGGATGGGCGCCTGAATGCGGACGGCGTTGGCGGAGAGGGAGAGGGCGAGGTTTTTCTCGAGCGCGACGATGGACTCGACCCGGACGCCGAAGCCGGGCTTGACGCGAAACTGGGTGACGCGCGGACCAACGATTGCGTCGTGGACGAACGCGTCGATCGTGAAGCTGTCGAGGGCGTCCTGGAGGATGCGTTTGTTGGTGGCGAGTTCCTCGGGGCTGGAAAAATTCTTTTCGGCGGCCGAGGCGGGACGTAGGAGGTCGAGCGGCGGAAGGCGGTAGCCGGCGAGATCGGTGGCGGAGAACGGAAGGGCGAGTGGCGGGCTGGGCGCGGCGGGAGCGGGGGGGGAGGGTTGGGCTGATGCCGTCTCTGCTTTCGGGGCGTCGGTGGCGAGCAGGTCGGCGGTGCGGTCGCGGATGGACTTGCGAACACCTTCGAGGTGGTCGAGGGCGTCTTCGAATTGGTCGCGGTGGCGGGCCTGGTGGGCGAGGCGATCTTCGAGGCGGGCCTCGAGTTCCTCGCGCCAGCGGGCGAGTTGGTGATGGTCTTCCTCGAGGCGGGCCTGGGCGGTCGGAACTCCGGGCGCGTCCGCGACCGCCATAGAGGCGGCGTGGGGAGAGCGGGGAGAGGATGACTTGGCGGGCATGCGTGCGTCGAAAGAGGGCGGGTTATTGGGCTGCCCTTTTCACGCTGCAAGCGCGGATGCGAATTTTTTTTTGGCGTGGCGTGGGCACGTCCCTTTTGGACCTGCGGAAAATGCCTCGACTACGTTCGTGCGATCACTGGAGCCGCGACGCCCTGATCGCGGTTTCAATCCACGCGACGAGGGCGTCGCGTCCCCAATAACCGGATTCCGGACGGATCGAACTGGAGCGGCGACGCCCCCGTCGCCGTCCGGAAAGGGAACTTTGACCTCCGCTACCCACCCGGGCTCGCAGCGGGCGGATTTCGGAGAGTGAGACGAGGCGTCGTCGCCCTGATGAAACGCCAGGGTGTTATGCAAAAACGCGTCAAGTCCACACGACGAGAGGGTGTCGCGTCCCCAGTGTCCAGAAATTGAGATACACCCCGAGGTGTGGCGCGATGAAAAGAAGATCGCCCCGGACAGAGTGGGGCGCAGGATGATCGCACCCCATGAACCTCCGAACGCTTCTCCTTGTCATGATCAGCGCCGGTGCGCTTTCGTCGGTCGCGGCGGCCCAACCCGTCGTTCGCGACGTGCGTTACGCCGACTCCACCCACGCTCGCCACGTGCTGGACATCTATGCCCCGGCCGGGGCGAAGGATCTGCCGGTGGTCTTTTGGGTTCATGGTGGCGGTTGGCAGGGCGGCGACAAATCCGACGTCCAGCTCAAGCCGAAGGTTTTCGTCGAAAAGGGCTTCGTCTTTGTGGCGCTCAACCACCGGCTCTGGCCGACGGTGGAGATGGGCGCGATCATCCGCGATGTGGCGCAGGCCTTCGCGTGGGTGCAGGCCAACATCGCGCGACACGGCGGCGATCCACGGCGCGTTCTGGTGATGGGCCATTCGTCGGGTGCGCAGCTCGCGGCGCTGCTCTGCACGGATGAACGCTACTTGAAGGAGAGGGGATTGTCGTTGGCTCCGATCAAGGGCTGCGTGCCGGTGGACGCCGATACGTTCGACATTCCCGCGATCATCGAGATGGCGGAGACGCGCGCGCGGGTGCACGGGCTGCCGCTGCCGAAAGCGGGGCATCGGGTGAAGTTCGGCAACGACCCGGCATTGCACCGGGATTTCTCAGCGGTGATGCATGTGGCGAAGGACAAGGGGCTGCCGCCGTTCCTCATCCTTCATAACGCCGGTCATCCGGACAACACCGCGCAGGCGCTGCGGTTTGGAGCGGTGCTGAAGGACGCGGGTGTGCCGGTGCGGGTCTTTGGGGCGAAGGACACTGACCACGGACGAATCAACGCGAATCTGGGCGTGCCCGGGGATCCCGCGACGGTGGCGTTGTTCGAGTTTGTCGCGACGGCGCTGAAGCAGTGACGGGAGCAGCGACCCGTTCGTTCGCCGGCACGCTGGAACGCAGGCGGATCAGTCGAAGAGGTTGCCGCGGTTGAAGCGCCAGACGGCGAGGCCCATCACCGCGGCGGCGATGCCGAGGAGGATGCCAACGGTGGGCAGGATTTGCAGGAAACTCCGGCCGGCCCACAGCACCTGCCCAAAGCCGTCGATCGCCCAGTAGGTGATCGTGAACCGGGCCATCTGCTGCATGAATTCGGGCATGAAGCTGACGGGGAACCAGGCCCCGCCGCACGCGCTCATCGTCAACACCAGAAACGTGGCCAGCCCCATGGCCGATTCCTGCGACGCTGACACGGATGCGATGAACATCCCCAGGGCGGTGCAGGCCGCCGCGGCCGCCACGCACATCACGACGAGGTTCCCGAGGTGGCTGGAGACATCGATGCCGTAAAGCAGACTGCCGACGAAGAACACCGTCACGAGCTGGACGAGCCCGAGCACGACGCCAAAAAGAAAGCGCGACCACAGGATTTGAGCCCGGGTGACCGGAGCGGCGAGCAGCCGCTGGAACATGCCACTCTTCTTTTCCTCGAACAGGGAGGTGGCCGCTCCGTTGAGTGCAAACATGAGGAACATGATCGCCCAGCCGCCGACGACGCGCGTGGCGGCGGGGCTGCGGACGTCGCGCCCGACCACCTGCACGTTTTCGATGCTGATGATTTTGGAGAAGTAATTGGTGGCGCCGTTTTTTCCATCGCCGGATTGGCCGGCCTCCGTTCCGCGGTCCGCCACGCGCGAGAGACCGAAGTCGCCGCGTTCGAGCGATGCCCGAATTTCGTCCCGGTCGCCCCCGAAGCCATTGGCAATCGCGGTGGCGAGCGCGTCGTTGAAGGCGCCGAACCGTTGTTCCCCGATCAGATCGCGGGCCTTGGCTTGCAGCGACTGGCCGAGCAACTCGGGCACATGGGAGAAGATCGCCTTTTGTAGCAGGCCGTTGACGGTCTGCGCCTCGATTTCGTTGAGCGGATTGGAAAAGAATTTCAGCCGAACGCCGAAATTGCCGCCGCCTTCCGCCTTAGCCGGAATCACAATTGCGAATCGGAAGGCTCCGTCTTCAATCAGAGGCCGCAAGTCCGCCTCGGCGAGCGGCCGCGTGGTCTTGTCGGGTTTGGTAAAGGTGGTGATGACTTGAAACACCTTCTCGCCCTTCAGGACGTCGACGAGCTTCTGGGTCGCCGGGCCGGAACTCTCGTTGACGACGGCGAGGCGGATTCCGCTCGGCCCGGAGTCCTTGCGGTTGAGTCCGAACACCCACCCGAAGATATAGATCATTGCGATCGGGACCGCAAAGGTGAGCGCGACGGCGGTGCGGTTCTGCAGGTAGCGGGCGAAGCCCTTGAACAGGAGGACACGGATGGCGTTCATGTTATTCGCGGAGCGTGCGGCCGGTGAGGTGCAGAAAAAGCCCCTCCAGCGTGGGGCGCTCGTGGGTGAAGGCGCGCGCGGGTACCCCGTGGTGCTCGGCGAGGGCGTAGAATGAGGAGAGCTTGGCGCCGTTGGGAAAGCGGAAGCGCAGCGTGTCGTTCTCGCGCGCGACCGGGCCCTGCTCGGCCAGCGCGGTGGCGAAGGCGGCGGTGGCAGGCGTGGCGGCGAAATGAATTTCGTCCTCAAAGGGCAGGCGCGCCAGCAACTCGTCGAGCGTACCGAGCGCGTGGAGTTTTCCGTGGTCGACGATGCCGATGCGGGAACAGAGCCGGGTGGCCTCCTCCATGTAGTGCGTGGAGTAGATGATGGTGAGGCCGGCGCGGTTGCGTGCCTCAAGGAAGTCGAAGATGGCGTTGCGCGACTGGGGATCGACCCCGACGGTGGGTTCGTCGCAGAGCAGGAGCTTCGGCCGGTGGAGCAGGGCGGCGACAAGATTGAGCCGCCGCTGCATACCGCCGGAATAGGTCTTCACGGGGTCGCGGCGGCGGTCGGCGAGTTGGACGGCTTCGAGCGCCTCGTCGATGCGGGCGCGAAGCTCGGCGCCACGCAGACCGTAGAGCTGGCCGAAAATCCGAAGATTCTGGTCGGCGCTGAGGTCGTCGTAGAGGGCGATGTTCTGCGGGACGAGGCCGAGCGCCGCGCGGGCGGAGACGTTGGCCGGCGTGAGTGGCTCGCCGTCGAGCGTGAGGGTTCCGGAGTCGGGTGTGCGCAATCCGGCGATGAGCGACATCGTCGTGGATTTGCCTGCGCCGTTGGGGCCGAGCAGGCCGAAAAATTCACCCCGGGCGATCTCAAGCGAGACTCCATCGAGCGCGGTGAGGGGGCCGTAACGTTTGGTAACGGAGTGGAGTTGGAGCATGGCTGAGGTCGGAACGGCAGGAGAGGGGACGGAGGAGAGCGTGGGGAGAAGAAGAGAGCGGCGGAATTGGGTCCGTTCAGCCGGATTTCAGGATCGCCTGGAGCGCCGCCACGTGGGCAGCAAAAGCCTTCCGACCGGCGGCGCTGGCGGAAACGAACGTCTTGGGCCGGCGTTCGACGAAGGCTTTTTCGACGGCGATGTAGCCAGCCTCCTCGAGGGCCCGCAGGTGGGCGCCGAGGTTGCCGTCGGTGAGCGCAAGCTTCTCCTTGAGATAGGAGAAATCGACCTGTTCACGTGCGCCAAGGCTGGTCAGCGCCGACATGATGCGCAACCGCACGGGCTGATGGATGAGTTCGTCGAGGTCGGGCATGGGAGTGGGTCAGCGCCAGAAATGGCGGACGTAAAATCCACTCAGAATGAGCGATCCTCCGCCGAACACTGCCATCCAGAGCCAGAAGACTCCCGGAAGAAAAAACAGACCCGCGATGATCAGCGCGCTGATGAGAAGGCCCAACCACAACAGGTAGGTGTCGGTCCAGATTCCGGCGACGACGTAACACTGCATGACGACAAGACAGGTGTACGCGTAGATCGATTTCGGCTCGGGCCGCGCCTGCAAGACAACTGGAAAGACGACGGCGAAACAGACCAAGGCGGCGAGCGCGAAAAGGAATCGACGATTGATCGGGCTGCGCACCTGCCGGCTTTGCGTGGTGCCGACGAGCATGGATGCGATTCCGAACGGGATGCAGATCAGTCCGAACCAGCGCACGGCTTGGTCACTCAGCAGGTGGGCGCTCAGCGGCATCGCGATCCACGCCGCGCCCCAAATCCAGAGATGGTAGTGCCCGCGGTGGGCGCGGATGACCTGGCGCATGGTGGTGCGGGCCCGCTCGATCTCGGCCAGCGCGGCCGCCGCTTCCTCCGGTTTAATGTTCATGCCAGAGAACTCTACAACGCAGAGTAATCTGTCAACATGCGAATTTCAGCCTCTGCGCCGAAGCGCGATCGCGGGTTGGCACGCCAAGACGGCGTGGTGCCCGGGGGGGATTCGTCGCAGCGCGAAACCCCTTGTACCCGGGCCACGTCTCCGGAGGATGTCAGCGCACGCCTCTTCCGCTGCCTCCCTCACCCATGAACCTCGCCGATGTCTTCACTGTTGTTTTCGTCATCATCGGTTTCATGATCCTCTTTGTCGGGCTCTGGCTGATGGCCGCCGGACTGTTTCCTCGCACCGTGGAGCGTTGCGCCGATCGGATGGGGCGCAGTCCGGTGAAGTGCGCCGTCGTGGGAATTGCCAGTGTGGTGCCGCTGGTTGGCGCCGGAATTTTCCTGGGCAAGGTGGCGAACAATGCGCCACTGAAAGTCCTTAGTGTTCTGCTGATTGTCGGAGTCATTCTCGCCGCGCTGTTTGGCACGGCCGGGCTCGCCCTGCGCATCGGCCAGGGCATGCCCTCGGCGTGCGACCAGACGGAGCCGTGGCGGCGTCAATTGCGCGGCGGGATCGTGCTGGCTCTCACGTACCTCAGCGTCGTGCTGCTGCCGCTGACGCTGCTCACCGGATTTGGGGCGTTGGTGCTCTCGCGGCTGGCGGCGGACGCTCCGGCGACTCCCTCGGATCCGCTTGCCCCGTGAAATTCACGCGCCGGGAATTTCTCGTGGCGGGTGCCGGCGCGGTGGTGGCGGCAGGCGGAGGTTGCGGGCAGGTTCGTGATCTTCAGACCGACGCAAAGCGTTGGATGGGTAAACCCACGGCGCCGCCGCTGACGGGTTCGCTGGCACCGTCGGAGGCGGCGGAGGTCGACGAAATTTCCCATGCGCTAAACCGACTGACGTTTGGGGCGCGCCCCGGCGATTACCGGCGTGTCGCGACGATGGGCGTGCCGGCGTTTGTCGAGGAGCAATTGGCGCCGCGGCGACTGCGCGATTGGCTCTGCGAACGCGTGATGCGCCACGAGTTCGACAGCCTCGCCGATCCCAACGGCCGGCTGGTTTCGCGGCAGGGCGACGCCAACGATCCGTTGCAGCAGATTTTCCCCGCGTTGCGCGAAAATGGTACGCGCGTCGGCGACCTTTACGAATTCAAGGACAAGGTGCTGCTCGAGGATTTGACGCGTTCGACACTGCTGCGGGCGGTGCTTAGTGAGCGCCAGCTGTTCGAGGTAATGGTTCAGTTCTGGACGGACCATTTCAACATCGACCCCTCAAAGGCGGAGTGCAAATGGCTGAAGGCAGCCGACGATCGCGACGTGATTCGAGCGCACGCGCTGGGAAATTTCCGGGATCTCCTGCGCGCCAGTGCGGTGAGCCCGGCGATGCTCTGGTACCTCGACGGCCGCGTGAACCGGCTGACGAAGCCAGGCGACAAGCCGAACGAGAACTACGCCCGGGAACTCCTGGAGTTGCACACGCTCGGCGTGCATGGTGGCTACACGCAGCAGGACGTGATGGAGGTGGCGCGCTGCCTCACCGGATGGACCGTCCGGGATCGAAAGCGGTACATGAAGGGCCGGGTGGAGTTCCAGGCCCGGCAGCACGACGACGGGGCGAAGCGCGTGCTCGGCGAAGAAATTCCGGCCGGACTGGGGGCGCGCGATCTGGATCGCGTGCTGGACATCGCCGTGCGGCATCCGAGCACGGCGAGACATCTGGCGTGGAAACTGTGCCGGCGGTTCATCGCCGATGATCCGCCCGCGGCGGCCGTGGCGGCAACTGCGGAGACGTTCTCAAGTTCGGGGGGCGACATCCCGGCGACACTGCGCACGCTGTTTGCGACGGAGGAGTTCCGGTCGCCAGTGGTGCGCGGGGGAAAGTTCAAGCGCCCGTTTCACTTCGTTGTTTCCGCCCTGCGGGCGACCAACGCCGAGACCGACGCCTCGCGTCAGCTCGTGGACTATCTGGTGCGGCTCGGGCACGCCCCGTTTCGCTATACCACGCCGGACGGCTATCCGGAGGAGGCGACGCACTGGCAGAACACGCTGCTGTGGCGTTGGAATTTCTCCACCGCGCTGGTCGACAACCGGATCAAGGGCACGCGAATCGCGGCGGAAGAGTTGCGACGGAGCGTCGGAGGCGACGATGCGCTGATGGCGACGCTGCTCGGCCGCCGGCCGACCGATCACGAGCATTCCGCGTATCATCAATCTGAATCCGGACTGGCGCTGCTCGTGGCGTCGCCGGCGTTTCAGCGCTGCTGACGAATCGAGACGCATCCATGCCCGCGCAAGCTCTCATCAACGGCAATGGCGACCAGCGGCGGACGCTGGTGGTGGTGTTCCTGCGGGGCGCGGCCGACGGGCTGGCGCTGGTGCCTCCACTCGAAGATGAGCATTATTACCGCGCGCGGCCACGGCTGGCCATCCTGAAGGCCGACGCGGTGCGGTTGGACGACCGATTCGGACTGCATCCGCGGCTGCAGCCGTTGGAATCCGCCTGGAGGGACGGCGACCTGGCGATCGTGCATGCCTGCGGCACGGAGGATCAGACGCGGTCGCATTTTGAGGCGCAGGACTTCATGGAACACGGCGGCGTGGTGGCGGGCGGGTGGTTGGGGCGCTTCCTGCGGGCGCGCCCTGCGCCGGCCAGCGGCGCGCTGGCGTGCGTGGCTGTGGGCAAGGCGTTGCCCGAGTGTCTGCTCGGCGCGCCGACGGTGACGGTGATGCAGAACCTCGATGATTTCGCGATCGGGGGAAAGACGCCTGCCTTTCGCTCGCAGCTTGAGCAGCTTTACGCCATGGAGCGCGGCCAGCTCGGGGCGGCGGCGCGCGACACCTTTGACGCGCTGGTGCGCATCGATGCGATGCGATCCACCGCCTATGTGGCGGCCAACGGCGCGAGTTACGGTCGCGATGACTTTTCCGCGGGTCTCAGCCAGGTGGCGCGATTAATTCGGGCGGACGTCGGGCTGGAGGCGGCCTCGATTGATTTGCCGGGCTGGGATTCGCATTTCGGGCAGCAGGGGCAGGTCGAGTCGCTGGCCACGCGGCTGGCGACTGGCCTCGAGGCGTTTCGCCGTGATTTGGGTGCGCGGATGGCGACGACGACGGTGATTGTGATGACGGAGTTCGGCCGTACGGTGGAGGAGAACTCGGCGTTCGGCACGGATCACGGACGCGGTTCGGCGCTGATGGTGCTGGGCGGTGGTGTCCGTGGTGGTCGGATACATGGGGAATGGCGCGGCCTGAGTCCGGACGTGCTGGAGCGTCGGGGCGTGCTCGAGGGTTACGGCGACCTGCCGGTGTGGAACAATTACCGCAACGTCCTCGCCTCCGTCCTTGCCCGGCACGGTGCCGACGCGGCGGCGCTGGCGGCGGTGTTTCCTGATTTCGCGCTCACGCCGTTTGAGTTGTATCGGTGAGCGCCTGACGGTTCGGCGGGCGGGTCGCCTGCGCTCCCGGGATTAACGGCCGCACCAGCCGCCGTCGACCGCGAGGATGTGGCCGCTGAGGTAGTCGCTCGCGCCGGACGCGAGGAAGACAACGGCGCCTTCCAAATCACCCGGTTCGCCCCAGCGGTTGGCCGGGATGCGGCTGAGGATTTCTTTCGACCGCACGGGATCCGCCTGAAGGGCCGCGGTGTTGTCGGTGCGCATGTAGCCGGGGGCGATGGCGTTGACGTTGACGCCGCGGCCGGCCCATTCGTTGGAAAGCGCCCTGGTGAGCTGACCGACCGCGCCCTTGCTGGCGGCGTAGCCGGGCACGGTGATGCCGCCGAAAAACGTGAGCAGCGAGGCGATGTTGACGATCTTGCCCGAGCCGCGCGCGAGCATGTGGCGGCCGGCGGCGCGGCAGGCGGTGAACACACCGTCGAGATTTACGCTCAGCACGGCGTCCCAGTCCGCGTCACTGTGCTCGGCGGCCGGCGTCCGCCGGATGATGCCGGCGTTGTTGACGAGGATGTCGAGGTGGCCCTGCCACGCGATGGCCTCCGCGAGGAGCCGTTCGACGTCGACGCGCTGGCCGAGGTCGGCCGCGATGGCGTGGGCGCGAATGCCGATTGAGGAAAGTTCCGCGACGACCGCATTGAGCGAGGTGGGATCGCGGCCGTTGACGATGACATCGGCACCGGCGCGGGCGAGGGCGAGAGCCATGGCGCGACCAAGGCCCTTGGAGGAGCCGGTGACGAGGGCGACTTTGCCGTGGAGGCCGAATTTCTGGTCGAGGTAGGAGGGCATGGAAGAATCACCTGAGCTCCGCGATCGGCGCCGGATCCATGTCGGCAAACGTCTGGTTGTCACCGCCCATCGCCCATACGAAACGATACGCGCCGGTGCCGGCGCCGCAGTGGACCGACCACGCCGGCGACAGTACGGCCTCGCGGTCGCGGACGACGAGGTGGCGGGTGGCCTGGGGCAGGCCCATGAAGTGGAAGACGGCGTTGTCACCGAGATCAAAATACAGGTAGATCTCCGTGCGGCGGCTGTGCGTGTGCGGCGGCATCGTATTCCAGACGCTGCCGGGTTCGAATTCGGTGAAGCCCATCACGAGCTGGCAGCTCTTCACGCCGTCGGGATGGATGAGTTTGTTGATGCGGCGCCGGTTGGCTTTCGCGGGATCGCCAATGGGGTCGGAGTGCAGATCGGCGCGCCGGACGACCGCGGTCGGATGCGTGGCGTGGGCGGGGGTGCTGATGAAGTAGAATTGAGCCTCGCCGACGGTACCGGTTTCGAACACGACGTCCTTTTCGCCGGGTCCGACGTAGAGGCAGTCGAGCGGTCCGATTTCGTGGACAGTGCCACCGACGCGGACGGTGCCGGGGCCCGGGCCGATGTTGAGGATGCCGATCTCGCGGCGTTCGAGAAAAAACGCCGTGCCGGTTTCCTTTGCGTTCGGCAGCGGGAGCGGTGCTGACGTCGGAACCGCCATGCCAACGATCATACGGTCGAGGTCGGTATAATGGGCCGTGATCGCGCCGGGCTGGCAAAGTCCGCTGATCAGGAATCGGGCGCGTAGTTCGTCGGTGGAAAGCGTGTTGGTGGCTTCAGGCGTGGGAAAGTAGTGGAGTTGCATCGGAGGCGTGGCCGGGTTTCCGCCGAAAGGCAGAGCGGCCGGGAAAAGAAAAGACCCCGCGTCGCCGTGGTGACAAGCGGCTTCGCGGGGTTCGGTTGGGGCCGGTCAGTAGGACGCGGCACCCTTTCTGCCAGGAAGCGCCAAGAGCGGTTGTCATCCATAAAGTGACAACCGCCGGCGCAGATGAGCGGTGTTGCGGCGGGGGATTCGACCGGGTAGCGGGGTCGGGGTCAGAACGAGCCCCTCACGCCGAACGTGTATTTCGCCCCGTAGGTTCCGTGCCGGTTCATGAAAGCGACGTTGTTGTTGTAGCGGTAGGACGGGGCGGCGGTGAGATTGGCGATGTTCATGAATAGCGTCGCATAGCGGTGCAGCTTGTAGGCGGCATTGACGTCGATTTGCAGGCGCTCGCGCTCGTAGTTGCCGATGCCGTTGGCGCCGGGCACCGTGAGGATGCGTTCACCGACCCAGTTGAACTTCACGCCACCGGTGAACGCCCTGAGCGTATAGTTGAGGCCCGCGTTGAACGAGTCCTTGGGCACGCCGCTGCCGCCCGTGAAGAGGCCGGGATTGGATGTGGTCGTGCGGGTGTAATTGGCGAACACCCCGAGGCCGCGGAAAATGCCGGGCAGGAAGGACAGCTGCTGCGAGTATTCCAACTCGAAGCCGCGCACGATGGCCGAGCCGCCGTTGGTCACGCGGGTGAACTGGGCGCCGCTCGCGAGCAAGCCGGCCTCGGTGTAGCCGAGGTCAAGGATGTCCTGCGGAATGTCACCCTTGGAGAAGAGCGACGTGGTGGAGATCTGCGCGTCCTTGAGCTCCTTGTAGAAAACCCCCGCGGACAGGACACCGACGGGCTCGAAATAGTACTCCACGCGGGCGTCGTAGTTGCTCGCATATTCGGGCTGCAGGTCGGGATTGGCGGTCGAAAACGCGAGCTCGTTGTCGCTCACCGTCAGACTGCGCGAGAGGTTCTGCGGATCGGGCCGGAGGACCGAGCGGTAGAAGGCGCCGCGCAGAACGAGATTATCGCTCGCGGAATAGCGCACCTGGGCGGACGGGAAGAAATCATCGTAGCTCTGGGTCTTCGTTCGCCGCGTGCCGTAACGGGCCTGGATGTAGTTGAAGTTGTTCTGATCGGTGGTGCCCGACTGGGCGGTCGCCTTCACGTTGCCGATGTCGTCGTACGCCCGGCCCTGGCTGTCGGTGCTTTCGAAGCGCACGCCGCCGACGACCTGGATCTTGTTTGTCAGCTTCGAAGTTCCCATGACGTAGGCCGATTGGATCGTCTCCTTGAAATCGAACATGCTCTGAAGGCGGTTGCGCAGGTTGGCGGCGGCCTGCGCCGTGGTGAGGAAGAACGGCGTGGTGGCGTTGGCGGCGGTCGCCTGCGGGCCGAACAGCGGGTCGATGTTGCCTTTCGCGAACAGGTCGTAGAGGCGCCACTTGTCCGTCGAGGCGGCGGAGCCCACAAGGCCGCGGACGTCGGTGAGCGTCTCGCCCTTGTTGAAGGAGGGCTGGTAGGGGTCGTTGTAGTTTGCGAGATTGATGAAGCCGGGGCGGGTCGGGTCGACGTTCATCGTCCAGTTCTTCGTCCAGGTATCGATGTCCTTGACGAGGAGGCCGGAGTAGCCGCCGAATTTGAGCACCGTCGGTATCCGCAATTGCGGCAGGCGCATCGTGGCATCGGCGCGGGCGTTGAACGACTGGTCCTTGGAGTCGCGCTGGGCGAGCGTGACCGCCGCGCTGTCGTTGTAGTTTGCGAGGTCGAAGAAGCTGCGGGTGTCGGTTGTGCCGTCGAGGCGATTGGCGTTCTGCCGGAGTTGGAGGTTGGGCTGGTTGCGGTCGCTGGTGTAGCTCCAGCTTACGCCGCGCATGCGCGCGCTCACGACGTTGAAGTAGCCCTCGGCGTCGGAGTCGTACCACTGGTAGGAGCGGGAGTAGGCCGTCGAGGCATCGAGCGATGTGGTTGGGGTCAGCTTCCAGGTCAGCGCCGGGTTGATCAGAAAGGTGGCGCCGTACTTGCGGAAATTGGTGCCGGCCGTGGTGATGGTGTTGGTGGTGTCGGTGGCGTTGGTCGCGATCGTCCGCATCGACGTCGCGCTCGGCGCATCGGGCTGGCTCGCGGCGGTGGTGGCGGCGGCGAAGGTCCAGTTGCGGTTGTGGAACGGCGCGTTGTAGAAATTATAACTCGTGCGGAGCGACAGGATGAGGTCCGGAGTGGCCTTGAAATCAAGATTCACGAGAAGCGCGTCGCGGAAGGTCGGCTTGAGGCCGTCCTGCCAGTTCACCGAGCTGATGCGGGGGATCTCGGTGTCGTTGTCGGCGGCGGAGGCGTTGAAGGTCCGGCCCAGGGCGGCGATGATCTTCTGCTCGACGTAGGTGCCGGTGTGGTTGGCGCTGACGACGACTCCGAGGCGGCCGTTCATCAGCGTGTCGGAAAACTCGAGCGAGCCGCCGGGCAGCGCCTTCCGGCGCTCCTGATTGTCCCAGCCGATGGTCTTGCCGAGCTGGAACGCGTATTCGTTGAACGTGAGGTTGGCGTTATAGTTGATGCGGCGGCCCTTTTGGTTGAGGGCGCTCTTGCTCTTCACGTTGATCGAACCGGCGAGGCTGTTGGCCGGCTGATCGGCGAGCGGGGTCTTGCTGAGCTCGATGGTGTCGACCGTCGAGAGTGAGACCTGCTCGAACTGGAAATCGCGGCCGGTGCCGATGCCGACGTCGGCGGAGGCGACGGGATTCCCGTCGATCATCACGCTGGCGTATTTCGAGGACATGCCGCGGACCCGCACGGTGCGGGCGTCGTTTTCGACGTAGTCGATGGTGAGGCCCGGCATGTATTTCAGGAACTCGCCGACGTTGTCTTCAGAGACCGCGCCGAACGCGTCGGCCGCGATGACGTTCTTGATGTTCGACGCCTGCTTCTGATCGACGATGGCCTTGGCGTTGCCTTCGCGGGTGCTCCCGACGACGAACGCGCTTAGGGTCAGAACCTCGCCGTACTGCCGGGTAGTGAGGTTGAAATCGAGGGTGGTGGTACCGCCGGTCGGGACGGAGACGCTTTGCGAAATGGGATCCAAACCGGTGTAGGTCGCCGAAATCGACCGTTCGCCGGCCGGTACGCCGGTCAGGACGTAGAGGCCGCCCGCCACGGAGGTGGTGACGCGATCGGTGCCGACGACGCGGATTTCCGCGTTTTCGAGATAAGCGCCGGTGCCGGCGTTGGCCACGCGGCCTGAAATCGTGCCCGTGTTGCCTTGGGCAAACGCAACGAGCGCGCTCGAGGTGAAAATCGAAATCGCGCAGAGCAGGCGCGCGATGGAGAAGCAGCCGCTCAGGGCGGCGCCTTGATGATCTAACGCTGGTTGTGGCTTCATAGGGTTTTGGAGGTCAATCTGACGCGGGCTTGGAATGTGCGGCCGGGCGGACGGCGACCAATCGAGGCGGAGCCGCGGCTACGGTTTCAAACGGACACGTGTCCGCTTACAAGCGGAATCTCCCGGCCCGCCGGGAAATTGTTTTCAGACCGTCCGGCGCGTGATCGGGTGTGGGAGGATCGGGTGTGGGAGGGCCGTTGACATGGCCGACGGGCCGACCCCATCTAGGAACGCCGCACCTCTCCTGTGACCGCATCCCGCCATTCCCAGCCCCCCGCCGTGATCCGTTCGACGGCCGATTTCGCCCGCCATGTAGGGCTCGCGCGCACCACCGTGTCGCGCGTGCTCAACGGCCAGCCCGGCCTGAAGCAGAAGACGATTGACCGCGTGCAGCGCGCGCTGGCCGAGACCGGCTTCACGCCCAACGCGCACGCGCTCCACCTCCGGGGCAAGCGCACCTCGATGATCGGAATCTGTATGGAGGATCTGGCGACGCCGCCCGCGGTGCGAAAGCTCGCGACCCTCCAGCGCGTGCTGCGCGCGCGCGGATTTTCCTCGTTGATCGAGGTGTTCACGCCGGGGGCGGGCCGCGAGGTCGTGCGGCACTTCCTTTCGCTGCGGGTCGAGGCGGTGGTGTTCATCGGCCATTTTCACCGCGAGGAGATCGAGGCCCGGATCGCCGAGCTGATTGCGCACGGGATTCCGCATCTGGTGATCGACCACTACGGGCTGAAGAACGCCAACACCGTCGCGCTGGACCGGGCCGCGGGCATGGCAGCGGTGGTCAACCATCTGCTCGACCACGGGCACCGGCGGTTCGGCCTGATTGGGATCTCCAAGGGGCCGGTCAGCCGGATCGACCGGCTGAGTGGGATTCAGGCGGCGTTGAGTGCGCGCGGCCTCGATTTCGACGCGTGCACGCTGACGCTCGATCACCTGCACGAACGACGGAACGATTTTCAATATGGCCGAAAGCTCGCCGCGAGTTTCATGGCGCAGCCGGTGCGCCCCACGGCTTTCCTCGGGCACAACGACGAGATTGCGATCGGCGCGCTCCGCGGACTGCGGGACGCCGGGCTCAAGCTGCCGCGCGACGCCTCCATCACGGGCTTCAACAATCAGGACATCTGCCAGATGACGGCACCGACGCTCACGACCGTTGACCAAAACATCGAAGGGACCGTGGCGACTGCGGCAGAACTGATTCTTGCGCAACTCGACCGCCCGCTCCGAGCCAAGCCGATCATCCGGACGATCGAACCTCGGCTGGTAATCGGGGATTCGACCGGACCGGTGAAAGCCTGAGCGCGCGCCGCCGGCGGCTTCGGGTCACGTCTTCGGCCCGAGCGCCATCGCCCGCGGACGCAGCACCTCGAAATGGGTATCGGGGATGATGGGACCCATGTGCATCACCGTCTCCGCTCCAAGCAGGGAGGCAAGTCCGCCACAGGCGGGCAACGACCAGCCGCGGAGGTGGCCGTAGAGAAATCCCGCGGCCCAGGCGTCGCCGGCTCCGTTCGTGTCGATCACATCGGCCACGGCGACCGGTTCGATTCGGTGCAGTTCGCTCCCGCGGCCGATCCAGGCGCCGTCCTTGCCGACCTTCACCGCGGCCAGCACGCCGTGCCCGGCGAGCTTTCGCGTCAACGTGGCGAAATCGGTGGTCTGGTCCTGAAAGAGCGCGCGAATCTCGTCCTCGTTGGCAAACACGACGTCTATTCCGTGCCGGAACTGGGAGAACAGCCAGTCGCGGGAGGCGTGGACGACTTCGAACGAGGAGAGATCGAGGCTGGTCGTGCAACCGGCGGCGCGGGCGGCGGTGAGGACGGCGTCGGCGAGCGCGCGGTTGAAGACGAGGTAGCCTTCGATATGCGCGTGGCGGCAGCCGGCGAAATCGGCGGCGCTGATTTCCGTGGGGGCGAGCGTCATGGCCGCGCCGAGGCAGGTCCGCATCGTGCGCTGGGCGTCGGGAGTGACGAGGGCGAGACAGCGGGCGTTGGCCTGATCGCCGTGTTTGAACCGGGAGCCGTTTACGCCGGCGGTCTCGAAGGCGTGGCGGTAGATGCGGGCGAGGGGATCGTTGCCCAGCTTCCCGAGAAACGTCGTGCGCAGCCCGAGTCGGGCGGCGTTGAACGTCGCATTGGCGGCGGAACCGCCCGTGGCGTATGCAGGGTCGCCGTCAAGGAGACCGACGATGCGCTGCATCTCGCTGTGATCGACCAGCACCATGCCGCCTTTCTCGCCGGCGACATTGCGCAGCAAAAACTCGTCCGGGACGCGGGCGAGCAAGTCCATGATGGGGGAACCAACGCCGATGAGATCAAACGTAGACATGCGGGAGAGAGGGCCGGTTAACTAGTGACGGTCAGACAGGTGGCGAGCAGCGGCTCGTCGTCGATTTCAATCACCAGCGAGTATTCGCCTGGTTGGGGAAAGGTGAGATTACGAATTTCGTTGATGAGATTGATGCGGTGCAGGGGGCTTTCCGAGATGAATGGGCGCTCCAGCAGAGGCTGGGGATTGGTGGCGTCGAGCCCCATGGAAATCTTCAGACGGTGCTCTCCCTGGGCGCAGTCGGTCAGGGTGAGGAACCAGATCATGAACGGATGCGTGACCGGGAACTCGCGCGCCTGGATGTTGGAGAAGATTCCCAGGATGGTGTGCTTGCCGGAGCCGGGATCGATGTGAACGCCGTCACAGGTGAGCCAGGCGAGGAGATGTGGTTTGGAATGCACCTGCGCAGCAGGGCGGGCGGGACGACGGGGAGCAAATGATTTTTCTTGGACTTGGGTCGGCCTCGCGGCTTGGTGGCGAGGTGCCAGCCGCCGATGTGATGATGAAAGTGTATTCGTTTGACCTGAGTGCGTGGCCTCCGTGGCTGCTGGTGTTGGTCGGGACGTTGGTGGCCGCGCTCGGGATCTGGCTTGGCATCAAGCTGCTCAAACTCGCGCTGTGGGTCATGTTTTTCGTCGTTCTGCTCGGCGGCCTGGCCTGGGCGGCCTGGCTGCTGGTGATGTGACCGGTGATCGCCGTGCGGGCGGCGGAATCGGGAGTGCGATTTGATTTTAATCCGAACTTTTACTTGCGCGCTTGAATCGCACGGCCTCAACCTCGCCTCCCGTGAAATACATTTTCGTCACGGGTGGCGTGGTATCGTCGTTGGGCAAGGGTCTCACGGCGGCGGCTTTGGGCGCATTGCTGGAGATGCGCGGACTGACCGTCCGCATCCAGAAATTCGATCCCTACCTCAATGTCGATCCGGGCACCATGAGTCCGTATCAGCATGGCGAGGTGTACGTGCTCGAGGACGGGGCGGAGACCGACCTCGATCTGGGGCACTATGAGCGCTTCACCAGCGGAAAGCTTTCCCGGCTTAACAGCCTCTCCTCCGGTCAGGTCTACGAGGCGGTGATCCAGAAAGAGCGGCGCGGCGACTATCTGGGCAAGACCGTCCAGGTGATCCCGCACGTGACGAACGAAATCAAGGACCGGATCTACGCGGGCGGGAAGGGTGCCGATGTGCTGATTACGGAGATCGGCGGTACGACCGGTGACATCGAGGGGCTGCCATTCCTCGAGGCGATGCGTCAGTTCGCGCTCGAGGTCGGGCGCAACGACGTCGTTTTTATTCACGTGACCCTGGTGCCGTTCCTTCAGGCGGCCGGCGAGCTGAAGACGAAGCCGACCCAGCAATCCGTGGCGAAGCTCCGTGAAATCGGCATCCAGCCGCACGTGCTGGTCTGCCGCACCGATCATCCGCTGGATCGCGACCTGCGTGACAAACTGTCGATGTTCTGCAACGTCCCGACCAAGGCCGTGGTCGAGTGCCGTGACGTGGAGCATTCCATCTACGAATTGCCGCTGGCCTTGCAGAAGGAGGGCTTGGACCAGCTGGTGATCGATTTGCTCGGCTTGAAGAATCCGCCTCCCGCAAAAAACCTTTGGAAAGGCATCGTCCGCCGCCTGCTTAATCCGAAACACGAGGTGACGATCGGGGTGGTCGGCAAGTACATCGAGCTGCAGGACGCCTACAAGTCCGTCTACGAATCGATCACGCACGCCGGCATCGCGAACAACTGCAAGGTGAACATCCGGCGGATCGACGCGGAGGACGTGGAAAAAAAGGAAAAGGGCGGCATCACCCTGCTCCGTGGACTCGACGGCATTTTGGTTCCCGGCGGTTTTGGCGATCGTGGCACGGAGGGGAAGATCGCTGCGGCCCGGTATGCCCGGGAGAACAACGTGCCTTACTACGGGTTGTGCCTCGGACTGCAGATCGCGGTGATCGAATTCGCCCGCAACGTCCTGAAGCTCAAGGGCGCCAACAGCCTGGAGTTTGATCCGAAGCCGGAGCACGCGGTGATCAACATCATGGAGGAACAGCGTGAAATCACGGACAAGGGAGCGACGATGCGGCTCGGCAGCTACGACTGCGCCCTGACGCCGGGGACCTTGGCCCACAAGGCCTACGGGGCCGACACCGTGCGCGAGCGCCATCGCCACCGCTACGAGGTGAACAACGCCTATGTCAGCCAGCTCCAGCGGGCCGGGATGATTGTGAGCGGGATCAACCCGCAACGAAATCTCGTCGAGGTGATCGAACTCAAGGGGCATCCGTGGTTCCTCGGGACGCAGGCTCACCCGGAAT
The DNA here is from genome assembly GCA_947474365.1 of Opitutia bacterium. Taxonomy (GTDB): domain Bacteria; phylum Verrucomicrobiota; class Verrucomicrobiia; order Opitutales; family Opitutaceae; genus ER46. The sequence goes on from CANJIU010000034.1 coordinate 34,734, forward strand.
TCCAGTCCAAGCCCAACCGCGCCCATCCGTTGTTTGCCGCCTTTATCGGTGCAGCCTTGAAACGGAAGCGGGCCGGTCTTACGACGGCCAAATGACGACGCTCTTCGATCCCAAGCGGCTTCTCCTTATTGCCGGGCCGTGTTCGCTGGAAAGCGAGCGCGTGTGCCGGACCGTGGCGGAGTCGTTGGTCCACCTCCGCCGCAGCCGCCCGGAGTTGAACGTCGTTTTCAAGGGCTCGTTCGACAAGGCCAACCGCACCTCGGCGGCCGGAGCGCGCGGCACCGGTCTGGAAGCCGGGCTGCGTCTGCTCGATCTGGTCAAGAAAGACTATGGGTTTCCCGTTCTGACCGACGTCCATGAGACGCGGCAGATCGGGCCGGTCGCCTCGGTGTGCGATGTGATCCAGATCCCCGCGTTCCTTTGCCGCCAGACGGATCTGCTGCTGGCCGCCGCCGCGACTGGTCGCATCGTCAATGTGAAGAAGGGTCAGTTTCTGTCGCCGCAGGAGATGGTGCACGTCGTCGGCAAGCTCCGGGAAGGCAAGGCGCGGGAAATCTGGCAGACCGAGCGCGGGACGACCTTTGGCTACCAGAACCTCGTGGTGGACATGCGGTCGTTCATGATCATGCGGCAAAACGGATGTCCCGCGATTTTTGATGCGACCCATGCCGTGCAACTCCCAGGGGCGGGAGGCGGCCGAAGCAGCGGGCAGCGCGAATTTGTGCCGCCGCTCGCCCGGGCCGCTCTGGCCGCGGGGGCCGACGGTCTGTTTATCGAAACCCATCCCGACCCGGCCAATGCGATTAGCGATGGGCCGAACATGATCGCGCTTGCGGACATGCCGGCGCTGATGAACTCCTGTGTCGCGATTTGGAAAGCCGTTCACGGAGAGCGGAGGTGAGAGGGGCGGCCGCCTGCCGGCCGTTTCGGGCGCAGCGGCCATTTGGCGGTGGCGGCGAATGGGTGGGGTGCAGATCGTCCTCATCTGACCGCGTCGTAACCGGCGCGGCTACCAAGGCGAATTGTCGTAGCCGCACCGGTTACGGTGCGTAGGGAAACCGGCGATCGGGAGACACGCCGGCCGTTTCGGAGCGTTGCCACGCTCCTTGACCATGGCGCCCGGGTTCCCACACTTCGCGCCAACAAAACCTCCGGATGGAAACCTTTTTGATTGAAGTGCCGATGCCCTCGATGGGGGCGACCGTAAACGAACTCACCGTCATCGTCTTGAAGTCGACGCCCGGGGATGTGGTGACCAAGGGGCAGCGTCTGGCCGACCTGGAAAGTGACAAGTCGGTTTTCGAGTATGAGTCGCCTTGCGCCGGCACGCTGCGGGCAATTTTGGTGAAAGCGGGTGACGTCATCCCGGCCGGGGCACCGTTTCTCCGCATCGAGACGGCGGATGAGTCGTTGCGGCATCTCGAGGTCAAGAATTCCGCCAGTTCGGCGGGAGCAGGCAGTGTCGCGGCTCTGGTTGCCCGGCAGCTGATTTGGACTCCTCGCGCCACCAAGCTGGCCCAAGAGGCCGGTGTCGATCCGGCGTCGATGACGGGGATCGAGGCCACGGGGCCGGGGGGGCGGGTTTCAGGTGACGATGTGGCGCGCTACCTGGCGAACCGGAAATCTTGAGTCGACGCCGCACCGTCCGGTCTTAATCATCCGCTCATAGATTGAGCACCATAGCCGATACAGTTCGCATCGCAGGAGTGGGGTATGCCGTCCCCAAGACGGTTCGCGCCAACAGCGACATCCTGAAGGCGTTCCCCGACCGGACCGAGGAGGAGATGATCCACCTCACCGGAATCAAGGAACGGCGTTATGCTGCCGACGATGAGACGGCCACCGGCCTGGCGGTCATTGCCGTGCAACATGCGCTGACGCAGGCAGGAATGAAAGCGAGCCAGATTGACGGGGTGATCATGGCGACACTGATTCCCGACCAGCCGGTGCCCTCGATGGCCAGTGCGTTGGCGCGGCAGTTGGGAATTCCCAGGGCGCTCGCGTTTGACCTCAACGCGGCCTGCTCCGGTTGGCTTTACGCTCTGGAAGTTGGCCGGGCGTTTATTTGCGGGGGCACCGCGAAGAACCTGATCGTGGTCACCGCCGAACTCCTCTCTCGCATCACCAATCCCGAGGACCATCGCACGGCGTTCCTATTCGGGGATGGCGCGGGTGCGGCCATCCTGACGGCAGATGACGGTGGCCACCGGCTGCATCACATGGGGTTGTCCGGCGACGCCAATCAATTCGAGGCAATCCAGCGCCCGGGTGGTGGTGCGCTCAAGCCCATCCCCCATCCCGGAGGAGGCGATTTGGAGCATTTCTTTCTCCAGATGGACGGTGCGGCCGTCTTCAAACACGCGGTGGTTGGGTTTGCCGAGCAAATCGAGCAGACCTTGGTGAGGGAAGGGCTGAAGCCCAATGAGATTTCATGGATCGTGCCGCATCAGGCCAACGAGCGCATCCTCAAGGCCGTGAGCCGTCGAGTGGGCATCCCGTATGACAAATTTGTCGTGACTATCGGCAAGTACGGCAACACCAGTGCCGCGAGTGTCTCGATGGCCCTGGGTTGGGCGGCGGAAGAAGGGATCTTTTCCGATGGCGACCGGATTATTTTCTGCAGTGTCGGTGCCGGCCTGACCTTTGCCGGTGGGCTGCTCGTTTGGTGAGGTCGGTCGTCCGGGACGGCGTCTCCCGGCGGTCGCCAGCTGTAAAACCAAAAACGCCGCCCCCGTGAAGGGACGGCGTTTTTGACCTAACACCAAGCAAACCGTAGTTTCTTGCTGCACCGCCGACCCCTCGACGGTGCGACTACGCGGAGAAAGACGCGCTCGATCGTAAAACGCTCAATCTTTGCTCAAAAATAATGGAAAATTCCCTCCGCCGGGGCTTTTTTCCATGTGGAACGATAAAAAAGAGGTAGACGGTTTACCTTCCCTTTCTTGGGCAAAATCGACCTATGGCCCCGCGGCGAATCCGTCTTCTGTCCCTGATTGCACGTGGTAGGTGCCGGTGCGGATGGATCCGTTGCGGGAGTTGTAAAGTTCGATCAGCCGCGTGAGTTCAACCAGGGTAATCTTTCCGTCGCGATCGCTATCCATGGAATGGTAGTAGGGGAGTTGCACCGCGCTGTTTCCAGTTGAGACGAGGTCGGGAGCAAATCCGTCTTCGGTGCCGACTCGAACGAGGTATCGTCCGGTGCGGAGCGTAGTGAGACGGGTGTTGTAGAGGGAGATGCCCCTCGTGAGTTCGGACAAACTCACCCGGCCATCCCCGTCGGTATCGGCGGAATGGGCGGGCTTTACCACGAGCACGCCGGGCGCCATCGCGACGGTCTGGGGCAATCCGCCGACCGTGACCGTGGCGCTGGCCGGGAGAGAAAACGTGGTAACATCCCCGCCCGGGACTGCCACCGTGTAGGTGAAAATCACGGGACTGGGAGGGGGCGTGGTCCATTTCCATTTCAGCGTTTCCGTGGCGCCGGCAGCCGGCTTGATGTCGCCGGCCGTGCCACCGTCCGCAACGAGGCGCCACCCGGTTGGCAGCGTCACGTTCCACTCAAGGCCCGCGGCCGCGCCGACATAGTGGAGCGTGTTGGTGATCGAAATCGCTCCGCCCGGAACAAAGCCACCGCCGAGCATCGTTTGGCTGGCGTTGTTCGCTGCCGCGACGGTCAAGGTCGCCGGGGAAGGCGACGTCGTGCTGACGCCGTTTGTGACCGAAACGGTGTACGTCCCGGCATCGGCGGTTTGGGCGCGGGGGAACTCGATCAGGGCATTGGTTGCTCCCGGAAGTGGTAGTCCGTTTCGGCTCCACTGAAACGCGGCGGTCGGTCTGCCCACGGCTATGACACTGAGCGCCGCCGGTTGACCGGCGGTAACGGCAACGTTTTCCGGGGCCTGAACGATGAAGACCGGTATCGTCGCCGCCCGTTGCGAATCGACTTCGAAGATTTCGAGCATGGTCAGTCCGGTGGTGTTGCCAGCGCCGGTCACCTGTGCCGTATAGACTCCCGGGCCGGGTGGGGTGAATTTGATCGCGGAGTCCTTGCTTGTGGGAGACAGCGCCGTTGCGCCGACGCTTGCGGTGAAGGCGGCCAGGGTGCCATCACTTCCCCAATCGTCGTTGGCGGCGAGTTCGGTCGCGCCCGAAAACAACGCCAGCCGTGGATCGGGCAAACTGCCGGGCACCCCGAGGCTGGGGCCGATGGCACGAATGAGATAGCTCCGCCCCGGTGACAGCGCCACGATGTTGATCCCCTGGACCAAGGCATCCCCGCCCGGACCTGCCCGGGCCCTCGTGGCCAGATAGACCACGCGAGGCGTGGAGTCGGTATCGTAAATTTCCAGCGTCGCCACGCCCGTCGAATTGCCGGACCCGGTGACGCGCACCCGATAGGTGCCCGGGTCAAAAGTCGCCAGCACCGCCGCATCCTTGCTTCCGATCCCAAACGGAGTCGCTCCCACCTGGGCGGTCGCGGTGGAGATCTGGCCGGCGTTGGCCGCCAAACCCCAGTCGTCGTTGGCCGCGACCGTCGCTCCGGTGGCCAGCGACTCGATGCTGAGTTGCGGATCCGCGAGTACTCCCGTGACGCCGAGGTCCGTGAGTCCCGGCCCCGCCACCCGCACGAGCATCTGCTTCGGAGTCGTGCCCTCCACCGTAAACACCCCGGTCAGCGCCAGCGCGTCTGCGCCGACGTTTGCGCGCACCCTGGCGGCGATCATGCCGCGGGACTCAACCGTGAGCATGGCGGGCCCGCTGGTGAGCGAACCGCCGGGGCCGGTGACCATCACCGTATAGCTGCCGGCGTCAGACGTGTTGATTTTACCGAACGCGAGCGTCGCCAGATTTGCTCCGGTGATGACCGCTCCGTCCTTGTACCACTGGTACGCAAACGGCCCATCACCGGCCGCGGTCACACCGAGCGTGACGGCCCCCGCAATTACTCCCGCCTGACTCAGCGGAGGGGCGTTGATCACGGGTGGAGTGGCCTTGAGCGGCAAAAGTGCGATCGACCCGTTGGCTCCGATCAGGTAAAGGTTGTCGCCATAAACCACCGCGTCCGCCGTCGTATTGGCCACGCCGTGTTGCGCCGCCGTCCACGTCACTCCGTCGGACGACGTGGCGTAGTTGGTGTTGCCGGTGGTGAAGGCGAAGATCTTCCCCCCGCCGACCGCGAGCGATCGGAAGCCGGCGCCAAGCGGGTTGAGCTGCGGCGTCCAGGTGATGCCGTCGGTCGATGTCCTGATGCTCGCGCCTTCGCTCACCAGCACGAATTTCCCGAAAGCATAAACCACATCGGTGATATTGCTCGTGATGCCGTTGGCATTGCGCGTGGTCCACGCCAGTCCGTCGGACGAGCTAAACACCGTGCCGCCGGCCCCGACGGTTACGTACACTCCGGCGCCGAACGCGGTCTTGAACAGGGTTTGGGTCGTCCCGGTGGTGACCGACGTCCACTCCGCGGCGTTGGGCGACGTGAGCATGCCGCCATTCCCTCCGAGCACAAAAAATCGACTGTTGGTGAAGCTCACCCCCGCGATGGCCGACAACACGCTCGGGGACCGAAGCCACGGCCCGCTCCCCGACGCCCAATCCATCGAAGAATAAATACTCCCCCCGGAAAATACCGCGACATAATTGCCTGCGCCGTAAGCGATGTCCACCGGCCGTCCGACATCCCCGAAGGGGAACGCCGGAGTCCCGATCGCGCCGTCGGGCGTAATCTTTACCGCTCCCTGCGAACCGACGATCATCAAGCTGTTCTCGCCCGCCGCGGCCGCGACAAGGTCGATCGCCGCCGCCGGCAGGCTTCGTGCCCAGGAGATGCCGTCGGCCGAGGTGAGGAGCGTTTCTGGAGCAGTCCCGGCCATCACGTAGCGACCGGCCCCGCGGGTGAAGGCGGTGGCCGCGGCGTTTTGAGTGATTCCAATGGTCGCTTCGGACCAGTCGAGCCCGTCGGTCGAGCGCCAGTATTTTCCGTCGGTCGAATCCAGGGTCGCGAGAAACCCGACATCGGTGAACTGGATTGAAGTAATGGATGCGACGGTATCAAGGGTCCGGCCGGTCCAGCTGGTGCCATCGGCAGAGATAAGGAGCCGCTTTCCACTCGCCGCGACGAATCGTCCAGCGCCGTAGGCCAGCATCGTGGCCGGCCGGGTGAGCACGGCGCCGATGCTCCAGTTCGTTCCATCGGCGGAAACCAACGTGCGGCCACCGGTCCCGAGCGCGACGAATTTGCCGCCACCGAACACCACTGCTCCGAGGGCGTTGGCGATCACGCCGGGGACGACCGACCAGACCGCACCGTCGGTCGATGTCGCAATCAGTCCACCGTCTCCCACCGCCACAAACCGTCCCGCCGCGAAGGCAAGTGCGTTGAAATAACGGTCGTCCGCGCCGGTGCCGGGGTCGCGCTGGGTCCAAGTCGCCGCATCCGCCGAGGTCCACACCCCTCCGAAACTCGACAGCGCCACGTAGGTACCGTTGCCGTGGGAAAACCCAACGACGGAATTGCTGACCCCCAGCCGCGACGTCGTCCACGCCGCCCCGTCACTCGAAGCGACGATGGTGCCCCGCTGGCCGCCGCCGAGGAAGCGGCCGTTCAAGTAGGTCATCGCGTAGAGACTGTTGCCCTGCGGCAACGGCAGCCGCCAGCTCCAGTCCGGCGCCGGCGTCACCTGCTGCGTAAAGGGGTTTGGGCTCGCCGTCCCGATCCCGTTGCCGACGGTCACGCGATAGGTGCCCGCATCCGCCGGCTGCCAGTTGGGCACCCAGAAGGTGCGGTGGGTGGCGCCGGGGATCGCGACTCCGTTCTTCGACCATTGGTAGCCGACCGGGGTGGAGCCGGCGGTCAACGCTGGCGCGGACAGCACCCAGCGGGATCCGCTCTTGATCGCACCGCCGAATCCCGTGAGGTCTGTGGCGGCCAGCGTCGGCGCCGCGGGGGTCACCACCAGGGCGGCGCCGGCCGAATCAAACGTGCCACCGCCGTGCGTGACCCGGACGACATAATTTCCGGCGTCGCTGGGTTGAATCGACGTTGACGACAAACTCGGGCGGGTGGCCCCGGGAATGGCGGTGCCGTTCTGTAACCACTGATACGTGACGTTTTCTCCGCCGACGAGGGCGATGCTCAGGGTGACGGCGGTGCCGGCGGTCGCGGTCCGGCCGATCGGTTGGGAGAGAATGGTCGGACCCGAAATCGAGGTGGTCCGTACGAGACCGATCTTGGACACGCCGCCAAACTGAAGTTCGCCGCCGGCCAGCCACAGGCTCCCGTCGTCGTTCAGCGCCAGATCCACAACCGGCGTGGTGAGACCCAGGGCGGAAAAACTGGAGTCGAGTTCGCCGTTCGCGTGCGCCCGGAAGAGGTAGCGCAGTTCCGAACGGTCGTTGACCGTTTCGAACGGGCCGCCGATGAGGATCCGTCCCCTCGGCTCGAGCCGGAGCAGGGTGGGCGAAGCGCTGAGGGTGAACTGCGGGGCAAACGTGGCGTCCAATTCACCGCCTGCCTGCAGGCGCGCCATACGTGTGCGCGCTACGTCGTTCACTGCGAGAAAATCGCCGGCGAGCAACATCTTCCCGTCCGGCTGTTGCGCCATCGCGAGGATGGCATCATCGGTCTTGGACCCAAAGCTCGGATCCCGCGCGCCGTTGGGCAGCAGTCGCGCGATGAAATCGCTGGGCGTGCCGTTGATGCTCCGGAACGACCCGCCGATGACGATCTTGCCGTCGGCCTGGACCACCAGGCCGTTGATTTCTCCGGAGGGAATCGGGGTGAACAGGAAGCCGTTGTCGACGGTGCCGTCGGCCTTGACGACGGCGAGGCTGTCGCGTCGTGGGAGCGCTCCGGATACGCTCGGGGTGCGTTTGGTCACGACCAGCAGCCGGCCGCCGGGCATGGGCAGGACCCGATCGGGCGTGGCACTGATCGCGTCGCCGGGCCGGAAGGAGGTGTCCAGGCTCCCATCGGGATTGATGCGCGCCAGTTTGCTGATGACCGTCGAGCGGTAGCCGCCGATTTCGCCGGCGATGATCACTTTGCCGTCGGGTTGGACGAGCAGGTCGAAGACCGCGGAAGGAGCGCCGGTCGCCGCCGTGGAAAACGTCGGATCGAACACCCCGGTGGCGCTAAAGCGCGCGAGGGTGGGCGCGGGGAGGCCGTTGACGTAGGTGAACGATCCGGCGGCGATGATGCGACCGTCGTCGAGCCGGACGATTTTGCCGACGGTCGAGGGTTTCAACGTGCCGGGCGCCACCCCACCAGGGGAACTGCCATCCAGAACAGCGATGCCCACTATTCCGCGGTCATGGGCCAACGAGGAGCTGCCGCCAACCACCGACGCCCCGTTGCTGACGAATGCGATGGCGGTGGCCGCCTGATCAAAGATCTGCGTGGTGGAATTATAGTCGGTTGCGCCGTTCGGCAGCAGTTGGGCCGTGGAGGTGGTGATGACCCCATTGAAACGGTTGAAGGCACCGGCGACATAGACCCGGCCGTCGCTGCGCACGTCGAGCGCGTACACGCTGGAGTTGAAGCCGTTTCCGGTCGACCAGTAGGGATCGATCTCTCCGTTGGCCAGGAGCTGGATGATTCGGTTGGCGGTGGTGCCGTTGTAGGAACCAAACGCGCCGCCGACGACGATCCGGCCGTCGAACGAACCGCGCAGGGCAAAGACGGAGTTGCTGAAGCCCGTACCAATCGCAAACGTGGAATCGAGGGTGCCGGCGTCGTTGAGCCGGGCGATGGCGCTGCTGGGCCGGCCGGCGATCTGCGTGAACGAACCGCCGGCCACCACGCCGCCGTCCGGCAACGCCAGCAAGGCGTAGACCGCGCTGTTCGGTGCCGGTGCGTACGCGGGATCGGTCGAACCGTCGGACCCGACCCGCGCGAGCCGAGACGGAAACGTCCCGCCGACCACCGCCCTGCCGTCAGGTTGTAGGGCCAGGGCATATACGCCCGTGAAGTCGGCCGTGGGGACAAACGCGGGGTCAAGGGAGCCGTCGGCGAGGAGACGGGCGAGGCCGGCGCGCGGCTGGCCGCTGATCGATTTGAAGATCCCTCCGATGAGTATTTTGCCGTCCGACCGTACGGCGGCGGTTTGGATTGCCCCGTCGATTGCCAACGGTGAGAGCGCCGCATCCCCGTCGCCGTCCGGTTTGAGCCAGGCGAGATTTCGTCCCGGGGTGCCATTGACCCGGCTAAAATCTCCCACGACCAGCACCCGTCCGTCGCCGGTTCGCACGAGGGCGTTCACGCTCCCGCCGGCTACCTCAAAGGCCGCCCCGACGGTTGGATCGATGCCGGTTATCTGTGGGTAGCTGGTCGGGGCGACTTGCACGGACACAGGTGACGACACGGTCACCGAGAGTCCATCGGCGATCACCACGTCGTAGGCGCCGTTCATCGCCAACACCGCGGGACCGAGCGCGAGAATGGCGCCGGTGGCCCCGGGCAGAGTGGTGCCGTCGCGCCGCCACTGGTAGGTCAGCGCCCCGACGCTGCTGGCGGCGACCGAGAGCGTGAGGCCCTGGCCCGCGACCACCGACGCCGGCTTCGGGGCCGTGGTGATGACGGGCACCGGATTGATTCCGCTCAAGACCGCGACGTTGCTGGTGGCCGAGCCAAACGCATTCGTGGCCGTCACGGTATAGTTTCCGGTCTGGGCAAATTGGACCCCGGTGATCGTCAGCGTGGGCGCTGTTGCCCCTTCCAAGGCGACGCCGTTTCGGCTCCATTGCAGGGTAAGCGGCGAAGTTCCGATGGCGGAAGCGGCGAACGTCGCCGTTCCTCCCGGCGCCACCGGTTGATTGGCCGGCTGGGACACAAACGAGGGCGCAACGGCCTGAACCATCGCAACGCTGCGGTTGCTGCCGGCGGCCACGGCGCTGGCGATTCCGAGGGTCGCGGGAATCGCCACCGAGGCCGGAAACGGAACGATCGATCCGTCCGACCGAAGCGCCAGGCTGTGGAAGTAACCGGCGGCCACCGCCACCACGTTTTTCAGGCCGGCGGGAACGGTGCTGTAATTGGATCCTGGTGACCCCCAGGCCACGACCGTGCCGTCGCTCCGCAACGCGAGCACGTGTGTGTCGCGGGCGGAGATCGCCGTGACGTTGGCGAGTCCGGCCGGCACGTCCAATTCGCCATGGTCTCCCCGTCCCCAGCTGCTGACCGTGCCGTCGGACTTCAAGGCGATGCCAAAGTTCGGTCCCGCCGCGACCGAAACCAAATTGGTCATGGCGGAGATGTTGGCGAGCGCATCATAGTTCGTATCCCCCCACGCCACGACGGTTCCGTCGGCTTTGACCGCCAGACTTCTCCCGTCGGTGGCGGCGATCGCGACGACGTTGTTCAACCCGGAAGGCGGTGCGCTTTGAACGCTGCCGCCAAGTCCCCAGCGACGAACGATCCCATCAGCCCCCAACGCGAGACTGAGTGCGTTGCTGGCGGCGATCGCAACTACCCCGGTCAAATCCGCGGGGACCGAAGCCTGGCCGAGACTGTTGCCTCCCCAAGCCACGACGGTGCCGTCGACCAGCAGTGCCAGGGTATGGTCACGGCCTTCGGCAATGGCGGCCACCCGCTTCGACGCGGTGACGGATTCTCCCACCGGACTGAGCGCGCCGTCGTTGGTCCAGGCCCTCACCGTCTGGTCGGCTTTTGCGACGGTGAGGTTGAAAACGCTAGTGGCCGTGCCGCCCGCAGGATGGGTCAGAATCACCTCGTAAAATCCCTGGTCGGCCGTCGAGACCGCCGCCAGGTTCAAGGTGGCCGACGTGGCTCCGGCGATCACCTGGGCGTTGTGCTTCCACTGATACGAGAGTGCCGGTCCCGCTTCGGGGATCACAGTGAAGGCGGCGGCGTCGCCTTCCCGGTGCAGACGGGACAGGGGCCGTGATACGATGACCGGCAGAGGCACCACGGCGACGGTGGCGGGATTGGAGGTCACAGTACCCAGGGTGTTGGTGACCACGACCGAGTAGCCGCCGGAGTCGGCGAATTGCGCGTTGGTGATGGTGAGCTGTGCGCTCCGACTGCCGGAAATGCTGCCGCCATCGGTCAGCTCGGTGGTTCCTTTTTTCCACTGGTAGGTGGGAAAGGGCACGCCGGTTGCCGTCACGGCCAATGTCACGGTTTTGCCCGCATTGATTGTCGTGCTCACGGGCTGGGCGAGCACCGAGGGAACCGAGGACGAAGCCAGCGCCACCGAGTAAAACTCGCCTGCCGATACGGCCGCGACCTGAGTTAATCCCGAGGGCGGGGAGGGATCCGTTGTGGCACCGAGGGCCGGACGGAATTTTCCCCAGGTGACGACGGTTCCATCGGCTTTGAGCGCGACGCAGTGCTGCACGCCGGCAGCGATCGCCACGACATTGGCAAGCCCGGCTGGGATATCGAACTGGCCGTTGTTGTTATTGCCCCAAACCACCACGGTCCCGTCTGCCCTCAACGCCATATCATGAAAACCTCCGGCCGAGATGGCGGTGACGTTGGTCAAACCACTCGGAAGCGGCGCCACGAGACTCCCCCATGCCACCACGGTGCCGTCGGCCCTGAGGGCCAACGCGTCGGTTCTGGAGTCGATCGCCACCACGTCGGACAATCCGGCCGGAACGGCAATCGCATCGGCCGACCCCGTTTTCAGCGAAGCCACGGTGCCGTCCGCCTTGAGTGCCAGATCGTAACCGGCCGAGACCGCGACCACATCGTGCAGGCCGGTCTGAAGCGGGCCCCAGGAGTGTTGATTATCGCCCCAATGGACAACTGTGCCGTCGGCTTTCAGCGCCGTCGTGTGATACGAGCCGACAGAAACAGCCACCACTTCCTTGAGACCGGCCGGCACATTCAACCAATCGCTGACGCCGTTACCCCACGTTACTACGGCCCCGTTCGCCTTAGTCGCCGCAACGACCGCGCTTCCTGAAGAGAGTCCTACCACGTCCCCCAATCCCGTCGGCACCGACGCGGTGGCGTACGACGGAACCGCACCCCACGCCACGACGGTCGGCGCGGTCACCGGGAAATTCGCGACCTTGACCATGAGCACCGAACGCACCGACGCGACGGCGTTGCTGACCACGACTTCGTAGGTACCTCGGTCCGACCAGGTGACGCTCGGAACAATGAGGGTGGCTCCGGTTGCGCCGAGAATGTTTCGTCCATTGCGCCGCCACTGGTAGGAGATGACGCCGGAGTCCGTGGCGGACGCGGTCAGCGTCATCGGCTGCCCCACGGATACCAACTGGCTCAACGGCCGCGACGTAATCGTCGGTGGTGTGACCACGGTGAGCGCCACGGGGGTGGAGGTGACGCTACCGGCGGCATTGGTCAAAACGACCGCGTAACTGCCTGCATCGGCGCCGGTGGTCGGTGACACGAGGAGCTTCGCGGTGGTCGCCCCGGAGATGTTTCCCCCGTCCGCGAGAGTAACGCCGTTTCTGGTCCATTGATAGCGCAGTTGAAGCGGATCGCTGACCGTGACGGAAAAGGTGGTGGCCTGACCGAGCACCCCAATCTGGGCCACCGGTGGCGCCGTGATCGCAGGCGTTGTTATGGGCACCAGCGCGAGGTCTTTATTTCCGCCCGCCGCAATCGCGATTACGTTGTTCAACCCCGCCGGCACGCTGAGGGCCTGCCCGGAGCCGTTGTCTCCCCACGATACCACTGTGCCGTCGGATTTCCGGGCGAGGGTGTGACGGCTTCCCGCCGCCACCGCGACCACGCCGCTCAATCCGGTCGGCGCCACTCCGCCCGGACTCGCTCCCCATGCGGCCAGCGTACCATCCGCCTTCACGGCCACGCTGTGAAAATCCCCCGCGCCGATCGCGACGACGTTGCCCAGCCCGGCCGGGACGGTCGATTGACCTGAACCGGGGACTCCGCCCCAGGCGGAGACGGTGCTGTCCGCCTTCAGCACCAGGCTGTGATAGTTGCCTGCGGCCACCGCGACGACGTCGCCCAAGTTCGCCGGGACCACGGTCGACTCCAGAAAGTTTTTCCCCCACGCCACCACGGCCCCGTCGGACTTCAACGCCAGGACGTGAAAATTCCCGGCGGCAATCGCAACGACGTTGATGAGACCGGGTGGGACGTTGGTTTGACCTTCGACGTTTCGGCCCCACGCGACCACCGTGCCGTCGCCTTTCAGGGCCACGCTGTCGTCCACTCCTGCGGCGAGGGCAACGACGTCGTTCAGACCGGTCGGCACAGTTGCCTTTGTCGAGTCGCCGTAGGTTCCCCACGCGACCACCGTGCCGTCGGACCTTAGCGCCAGGGCGTGATTCGCGCCCTGGGCAATGGCAACCGCGTTGCCCAGACCAGCGGGGACGTCGGTCGCATTTGGCCACGAGACCACCGCGCTGGCACTCGGGGCGACGGTCAGGACGAAGACGGATTTGGCGGTGCCCGCGGCATTGCTCACCGTGACCTGATAGGATCCACTGTCCGAATACGTCGGGTTCGATAGGTTCAGAGTGGCACCGGTTGCACCCGCCAGGGTTTGACCGTTTCGCTTCCACTGAAAACTCAAGGGTCCCGCTCCGGTGGCGTCGACGGCCACGCTCACTGGCTGGCCGACGATCGTAATCTTGCTCAAGGGCGGTGCTGTAATCGCCGGCGCCTGGGCGAACAGAGAGGAAGTGAGACCGGCGAACAGACTGAGAACGGTTGACCAGCCACCAAGCGTGCGGCGGGGGCGAGCATGCGCAGGGCGGGGGCGCATCCCGTTTGTTGGCCAAGCGAGGCCTGCATCGAGCACCATCGTGCAACTGCTGGAGCCGCGACGCCCTCGTCGCGGTTTGGAACCACGCGACGAGGGCGTCGCGTCCCCAGTGTCCGGAAATTGAAATGCGTCCCGCGCGGTATTGGACCGGGCTGTCGCGTCGACGGTCGATTCTCCAACCCTGTCGTCCAGAACGTCGGCAGACTCGGGGCGGCTGCCGAGAGCGGGGGCGGGCATCGCTTCACGGTGTCGGCCGGTACTTGGGCGTCAACCCCGCGTCTTCTTCCCTCCCGCCCCGATCTATTTCCATCGGGCGCGAATTCTAACCTGAGGAATCACGGTCACATCGGGCAATGGCGCAGGCGGGCGCCCTCCCCAGCGCCACTCATTTCCACGCGGCAGGCTTGTCCGTCGCAGGAGGATTATTCGCGCCACGCCGGACAATTTTCCCCTCTACCCTTCGAAGCCACCAACGAGTTGCGGCGGTCGCGCACGTTTTTCCGCAACCTCAGGGCACTCGCCGACGTAATATGCGGACAGACGCTACCGGAGCCGCGGAACCGCCTTTTCTGGAGGAGGTACCGCCGGCAGGCGCGGGGGTGGCACGACGGGTGTCAGCCTCATAGCAGCCTCATAGCAGCCTCATGGCAGGCTCATAGTAGACACATAGGCTGGTTGTTACTCCCTTTCTATCTGGTTCGGATGTGGTTCGGATCAGGTTGCTGCCCACTTCGAACGCGAGGCGCGGGACTTGAGTGATCGGTGTGAGGCAATTCGCAGACATAGGTGCGCGTTTTCTCTCAGGCCATCGGAGCCGATTCCGATTACATTGGGGCATCGTGGTGATTTGCGAACCAACCGCCCTCAAACGAAACGCCCGGAGCGCTTATAAGCGCTCGCGAGATCTCCGAACTCATGCTGCGTCGCATTGCGCCGGGCGCATCTCGATTTCTGGACACTGGGGACGCGACGCCCTCGTCGCGTGGTTCGAAACCGCGACGAGGGCATCGCGGCTCCAGCAGTTGCACGATGGTGATCAGTGCATGATTCGCCTGTCCAAAAAGCAGGCGGCGTCCCTTTGTGCCTCTTGGCGGCAATTTGCCTTGGCCGGGTGGGTAATCCCCAAACCGTTTTACCGCGAAAAAGCGCAAACCTGACCAGCGTGTTTTCGGCCATCGGCGTGGCGCTATAGGCGCCGGGAAAATCGATTTCGCGGTCGGTTGGCCGTTGAGGATTATCACGAACTATTTTGCGCAGAATAGCCCGCCGCGCTATCCTCAAGCTCAACGACTGTCATCGCGAGGCAGGTGAGGGACAGCGCCGCTTTGGTGGTTGCGAATCGTGCGACCTTTTTCTTCCCTCCCGCACCCCGTGGTAGCGGCCGCCAATTCGCGGTACCGGTCACGACTCACCATGCGCCGTTTCCCGTTTCCCCTCTGTCTTGCTTTCGCCTCCGGGCTCCTGGCCGCCGAGGTGAAACCGACCGCGGACCAGAAGCCAACCGGCGACACCATCCGGCTCTCCGACTTCACGGTCACCGCGGATGATGATCGCGGCTATGCCGCCTCCGAGACGCTCTCGGGGAGTCGCGTCGCGACCAAGATCATCGACCTGCCCTACACGGTGAACGTCCTCACGAGCGAATTTTTCGCCGACTTCGCCATCTTCGATCTCAACGACACGCTCACCCAGATCGGCAGTTTCACCGGGTTGAGCGGCGGCGGTGGTTTCATGCTGCGCGGTTTCTCGTCGTCGTCGCAGCTGCGCGACGGCTTCTACCGCATCGGCCGTTTCGGGACGAGCAACGTCGATCGCATCGAGGTCATTAAGGGCTCCAACGCCGCCATCTACGGACGCACCTCGCCGGGCGGCATGCTCAACATGATATCCAAGGAGCCGCGCTCCCAACCGGGCTACAAGTTCACGTTCAACGGTGGCAGCTATTCCACCTTGCGCGGGGTGTTCGAGGCCACGGGACCGGTTGTCACAACCTCCCTCGGCAAGACCTCGTTTCTGCTCACCTCAAGCCAGGGCAACCGCTCCTACGACACGGCCTTCGCCCGCACGCGCAACCACGAGCACTACCTGGCGCTCAAGCAGCAGTTCAAGGACGGCTCGTCGCTTCTGATTTCGGCCGAGTATTTTCTCCAAATCATCCACAGCCCACCCGGTGCGGCGCCGCTCGTGATCGACCAGAAGGGCACGACCACGGCCAACGACGACGTCGCGATCGGCTACGCCGCCAATCTCGCCAACTACAATCCCTACGGCCCTCATAGCGAATCCACCCGAGGCAATCCGTCGTTCAGCGCAATCTACGACCGGAAGCTGAGCGACGTCTGGAGCCTGCGGGTCGGCGCCAATTATTACCGGGCGCGTTCCTGGAAGGCCAACGACAACACGGGCTTCGGCTCCATCAACATCAACCCGCCCTCGGCGGCGACCGCGATCACGAGCACGCGCGGCAACCCGGTGAAACAAATCTATTCCGAGGACGGCGGCGGCTTTCAGGCCGATCTCCTCGCGCACACCTGGTTGTTCCACAAGTCCGTCGAGAGCCGCTCTCTGCTCACCCTCGATCTCAACGACTACTACCGCTGGGACCCCAACTGGACCTACGGCGCCATCACGAACGACCCGACGATTGCCGCGTGGAATGCCACCGGTTCCGGTCGCATCGTCACGCTCAACCGCACCACGCTCGAGCCCGTCGCACCGCTCACCTATTTCCCGAACGACTGGCGCTGGGGCCACGAAATTCCCGGCCAGACGCGCAAGGGCCGGATCTCCGTCCTCGGCGGTCTGTTCCGCCAGCAGGTGGGATTTTTCAACAGCCGGCTGCTCGCCTTTACCGGGGCGCGCTTCGACGCCGTGCGCTTCCGCCACCGGGATTTCCTCACTGCGGTGACCTCGTTCAACGCCTTTCCCGGCTACACCAGCTACCAGAAGGGCGACCAGATCCGCCGGCTGGAGACCGCGCTCAAGCCCAATGTCGGAATCAATTACCGCCTCGTATCCAATATCCGCGTATTCGCGAACTACAGCGAAAGCTACTTCGTCAACCAGGGCGACGGCCCCGCGCTCATCGCGGAGCCGAATTACGCGCCGGAAATGGCCGCCGGTTACGACTACGGTTTCAAGGGGGCCCTGTTCGACGAGCGCCTCACCTTCACCATGAGCGGTTTCTACGCGACACGGGAAAACGTCGGCGTCACGGAGGTGATCGAGTCGCCGATCGGTTCCGGCCGATACACCACGGCGACCCGGCGCGACGGCAACCAACTGGTGCGCGGCTTCGAAATCGATCTCAACTGGCGGATCGGCCAGTCAGTCAGCCTCAACGGCAGCTGGGGCCACGTGAACTCGATCTACACGGACTTCGGTTCCGCGTTCCCGTTGGCGATCGGCCGGCGCGTGAACAACGTGTCGCCCGAAAACGGCAGTCTCTCGGCCCGCTACACGCCGCGGAACGGCGTCCTTCGCGGCTTCTCTGCCAATCTCGGCGTCACCTACGTGGCCCGCACGCCGACCGAGGCGCCCAACGCCGGCGACACGTACACGACGACCGCCACCGGCGCCCGCGTGCTCTCGCGCACGACCCGTCAGTGGGCGCTGAGCGTTCCCTCGTTCCACCTCTGGAATGCCGCGATCCGCTACACGACGAGGGCGAACAGCCACACCAATCAGCAGATCGCGATCAATGTGAACAACGTCCTCGACCGCGACTACCTGAAGGTCGGAAAACAGAAGGGCGACCATCGCGCCGTTTATCTGACCTATTCCTTCGGTTCGGGCAGCCTGCGGAACTGAGCGGGCGCAGAAACGTGGCCGTGCAGTCCAACCGGCCAATCCTCACTTCGCCCCGAGTCGGAAATGCCGGTCGAGCCACGCCAGCGCGGCAGCTTCGGCCTTCTCCGCGTCGGCGCCTTTGAAGCCGTGGCCCGCGCCCTCGAGCGTGAACAGCTCCACGTCGACGCCGCACTGCTTGAGCCGGTCGCGCATCCAGAGTCCCTGCTCGTAGTTCACGTATTTATCGTCCGTGCCGTGCAGGATGAGTGTCGGTGCCGCGTGGGGCGTCGCCCAGTTCAACGGACTGCCGCGCACGTGCGCAGCGCGATGGGTCGACAGGTCGCCGCCGAAAAACAGCGGCAGCACCTCCGCGGCGTCCACACTTTTCCCATACGACTGGGTGAGGTCGCTCGGTCCGTAGTAATTCACCACCCCGGCCACGGAACTTGAAAAACCGGGATTCTCCGATCCCTCGAACTCCGGCACGTCGGCGGTGACCCCGAGGAATTGCGCGAGGTGTCCGCCGGCGGAGCCGCCGAGGGCGGCGATGCGCGCCGGGTCCACGTGGAGCCGACCGGCGTTGGCTCGAACCCAGCGGACGGCCGCCTTGCAATCCAGCACGGCGGCGGGAAACCGATCCGCGGGGGCGAGCCGGTAGGTGATGGTCACGGCGACATAGCCGCGCGCGGCGAGCGTGAGACAGAGTTTGTCGTAGCTTTCCCGTTTGCCGGCGCGAAAGCCGCCACCGTGGATGCAAACGACCGCGGGGAAGGGACCCTTACCCTCTTTTGGCTGTGCGAGATTCAGCTCCAGCGGCACGCCGCCGGGCCGGGCGAACACCACGTTTCGTTGAAACGTCACGGTGTCGGGTACGACCAATTCGGCGGCGCGAAGTGGGAGCGAGACGCAGACCGCGGCCGTCAGGACGGCGAAGCAGAGGGATGAGAAGGGGCGCATGCGACGACGTTGTGGAATCGTTTTCAGAAATCGATTCCCTTCCTCCTCGATCGCATCGGCCGCCGGGAGGTCCCGGGAGTCGCAGCGGTGGCAGGTCAGGCGGAACCGTCGTCGAGGTTCAGCCGGCCATGTTTCCAACGGTTCAACAGCGCGGGCAGGGCGGCGGGCCGCGAGAGCAGCGCGTACGAACCGCCGATGACCGCGCACGCCCCGCAGAACCAGAAGATGTTTCCCGGCGTCCATTGCAGGCGGATGTTCATTTCCTTTTGCAGCAGCGCGGCCCCGCAGATTCCCACCCAGGACAACCACGCCGCCGCGCCCTGCACCGCGCCGCGGCGGTCGGCGGGTGGTCGATGCTGCAGCACCGCCGCCAATGGCACGATGTAGATGCCACCGCCGATTCCCAGCAGCGCCAGGCAGACGGTGAAGAGGCCCTTGGAGATGCCGGCGCAGCCGAGCGCGAAGCTCATCGCCGCCATCAGGAAGGCGCCCAGCGGAATCAGGCCGTACTCCACGTGATCACCGCTCAGTTTTCCGGCGAGCAAGCTGCCGGCCGCCATCCCGAGCGCCAGCGCCACCTGCAGTGCGCTGTTTTCCATCGCCTCGATGTGCATCACCTGTTCGGCGTAAAGCACCAGATTCATCTGCAGCAGCACTGCGATGAAAAAGAAGCCGGTGTTCCCGAGATTCGCCCGCCACAGGTCGCGATCAGTGCGCATCCAGCGGAATTCCCGCCAGAGGTCCCCGAGAAAATTTGGCCGGAAAGGTTTCCCCGGACTTGCGGCCGGCAGGCGCGTGATACCCAAGCTCATCAGCCATCCGACCATGGCGAGAGCGAGGAGAATGCCGCCGGACCATGCTGGTTTGTCGGCGAAGCTCTGCGCCAGCAGGGCGGCGGTCAACGTGCCGAGAATGACGGCGAGAAACGTCAGCATTTCCATGATGCCGTTTGCCCAGGAGAGTTTTTTCAGCGGAACGACCTCGGGCAGCGAACCGTACTTGGACGCCGCAAAGAACGCGCTGTGCACGCCCATGAGGCAGATGCTGACAAGTTGCAGGGCGATCCGGCCCGACCCGAGTGCATAGGTGGCAAACACCATGATGCCGAGTTCCATCGTCTTCACCCCGATCATGACGTGCCGCTTGCTGAAGCGATCCGCCATCCACCCTCCCACCATCGAAAGGAGCAGGAACGGAATGGCGAAATACATCCCGGAGTCAGAGACGAGGCCGTCGAGTTGCTCCTTCGGCAGCTTTTGGGCGATCACCAGATAGATCACGAGCCACTTGAGCACGTTATCAGAGAACGCTCCCTGGAATTGCGTGCCGATCAGGCACCAGAATCCGCGCTGCCAGTTCGAGTCGGGGTGGGGGGAAGAAGAGGATGTCATGCGGGTTGGGAGAAGGTTGCTGCTGGCAGGAGGTGCGTTTTTTTCGCTCCGAATGGATCGGAATTAATTCGCGGCGCAGCCCGTGGTGCCTCGTTTCCGCCCGCCCCTGCGCTCAGAAGTCCACTCCCATCGTGCCGACGAACGTCCTCGGCTGGGCGAAGGTGTCGCGGTCGACGCGGTACTCGCGGGACGTGAGGTTCTTCACCACCAGGCTGAAGCTTGTCTGGCGGTTGAGCAGCTTCATGCGGTAGCTGGCGTTCCAGTCGAAGCGGCTCCAGCTCTCGGACCAACGCAGGTTGTCGCCCTCGCGACGCGGCGCCATGTAGATGTAACTGAGGCCGGTCCCGACGTTTTTCAGCGGCCCCTGCGACCATTCGTAGCGGACGTAACCATTGCCCGAATACTTCGCCGCGTTGGGCGTGCGGCGGCCGAGCAGCGAGAACGGCGCGTTGGCCCCGGTGTTGGCCGCGAAGGTCGTCGCGAGCGGCGTGGCGACGGTGGTCGCGTTGACGGCGACGATCTCCGTCTTGTTGAACAGGCCGCCGCCGCCGATCTGCAGCTCGCGCACCGGGCGGAGGTAGAAATCAAGGTCGAGGCCCCGTGCCTGCTCCTGGCCGCTGAGGTCGAGGAAGCCGACGGCGCTGTCGGGATCGGCGGCGGCCTTGCCGCGGGAGACGTTCTTTTTGTCGATGACGTAGTAGGCGAGGTTGATCATGGCCTTTTCGCCGAAGAGATCGGTCTTCACGCCATATTCGAAGCTGCGGCCAAACTCGGGCTCGAGCAGCGCGCCCCACGGCTTGGACGCGAGATCGGGCGCGGGCAGGCCGTCCTGCTGGTAGCGGTTGAGCAATTGGGTGTCGCGCGCCGCGGTGCGGGCGGGTTGGAACGTCACGCGCGGGTTCACCGACTGGCTGTAGAGCATGTAGATTGAAACCGGATTGGTGATGCGGTAGGAGATGCCGCCCTGCGGGGTCGTGCGCTTTCGCGCGCCCTCGATCGTGCTGGTGACGACACCGTCGAACGCGATCGGATCGATGCCGGCGTTTTTCGTGCTGTTGCGGGCGGAGACGTCGTCGAAGCGGCCGCCGAGGGAGACGCGTCCGCGGTTCTGGGCGAACGTGGCCGACCAGTTGGCGTAGACGGCATCGCTGGTGAAGCGCTGGTCGTTATTGGCGCCGTTGGTGGTGAAACCGGAAAGCGGCGTGAGGTTGCGCGCGGCGAACGCGTCGCGGGCCGCGGTCGAAGCGGGGCTGTAGATGTTGTACCAGTAGTCGACGACATTGGTGACCTGCGTCGTCGTACCGGGAACGGTGTAGAGCGTGGTGCCGGCGACGCCGAGGGCCGGATTGCGCACGAAGGTGCTGTTGTTTTCCCAGATGCGGTCCTCGTTGTGTTCGAAGCCGGTCAGGAGCGTGTGGTTGAGCGGCCCGGTCTTGAAACGGGTGATGAGATCCACCTGGCCATTGACGCGGCGTTCGCGGCGGTTGTTGCCGATCCAATTGGTGCGGCGCCAACCGCTCTTGCCTGGCGTGTATTGGAGCGTGGCGACGTTCGGGTCGTAGCGGTACGACAGCCCGTCGAGGAGACGCGTGTCAGAGAGCGGGTCGATTCCGGCGCCAGAGAAGGCGCCGCGTCCGGCAAAGTCATACGTGTGGCGGGCCTCGGGAAACGGATCGCCGCGGGTGTTGTCGAGATTCCAGCTGTTCAGTCCGCCGAGGCTCGCGATCGTGGGGCCGGTTTGCGTCCATGGATTGACGAGGCCGGTGCCGCCCTCGCGGATGCTGGAGCGGGCGCGGCGGTGGTAGGCAAAATTGAAACGCAGATCCATCATCGAGTTCAGCCGCTGGGTGGCCTCGAGTTCCCAGACGACGGGCTTGTAGTCGCGATAGGACGAGGGGCTGTCCTTGATGAAGCCGGGGCCGACGTCGTCGACCCACTGCGGGGTGTCGACGGGATCCAGCTTGTTGAACGGATAAAAATACGAGGGATCGCCGCCGCGGTTGATCGCGCCGGTGGGCTTCAGGGCGAGACCCTCGGCCGGGCGGATGTTGTCGTGCGTGTTGCTGTAGCGGACGACGATGCTGGTCGTGGCAAACGGCTTCCACTGGAGCATCGGGGCGATGGATACGCGGTCGAGGCTGCGCTGGCGTTCGCCTTTTTCCACGGTGTAATAGGTCGCACCGAGCCGGTAGTTAAAGGTCTTGGCGGCGTTGATCGGCCCGGTGGTATCGAGTTCCGCGCGGTAGAGTTCGTCACTGCCGGCGCTGAAGCGCAGGGTGGTTTTGCGTTGGGGCGATGGATTCTTGGTGATGTAGTTGATCACGCCACCGGGCTGAGTCTGGCCGTAGAGGAGGGCGGCGGGACCCTTGAGTGTCTCGACGCGCGCGATGGAGTTCATGTCCGGTGTGGTGAGCCCGCGGACGCCGTTGCGCATGGCGGCGGAACTGTCAAAGCCCCGGATGTTGGCCTGCGGCACAAACTCGTTGAAGGTGCGGGCGGTGCCGGGAATCACGTCGAGTACCTGGTCGAGATCGAAGAGCGCGCGGTCGATCATCAGCTGCTCGGTGACGACGTTCATCTGCATCGGCAGGTCGCGGATGGCGACATTCGTGCGCGTGGCACCGAGCGTGTTGGCGGCCTGATAGCCGTTGTCGTTGTCGGAGACGACCTGGAAGGGTGAGAGCTGGATCGCTTCGTCCCTGGCGGCAGTCGGCGACGGTGCCGGGGCGGTTTGGGCGAGGGCAATGGTTGTGCTGCCGGCAAATGCGATGCACAACACGCTGAACAGGAGACGCAGGGATTTCATGGGTTAGGGGCGGAGGAACGGGCGACCTAATAGGTGCGGATACCGCGGTTCGAGAAAAATGTCGGGAGGACCGAGTGGTTTCGCGGCTATTTCTCCGATCGGCCGTACTCGCCGTTTGACAGCGGGCGGGCAGTGGGCTGTCTCTTCGCATCGGGTTCACCGCGGACGCTGTGTCGGGGTCGGATCCGGTTCCCACCCATCACTCTCCCTCCGCCTCAATCGGACCCGACCGGGTTCGATCGAGGATTTCTTTCGATCGAAAAACAAAAACAAACATGAAAATGAGCTGGTTGACGTATGCCTTGATGACTGTCGCGTTCTGGGGTGTCTACGGTGTGATTCTTCACATGGGACGTGGCTCGATGCCAGGCACGCCGCCCAATCCGAGCCCGGAGGGTGCCCACGCCGGATTGAAGGCCTTCCTGCTCGTTTGCGTTGCCTACGCGGTGATCGGCGTGATTGCCGCGATGGTGTTGAAGGGCCGCGGCTCCAATTTTAGTTTCACGTCCTCGGGCATCGCGATCAGCCTCGTCGCCGGCATCGCGGGTGCGGCGGGAGCCCTGACGCTGGTGCTGGCGCTTGGCGCCGCCGGTCAGGCCGGTTATGGAGCGCTCGCCGCCACTGCGGTGATGCCGATTGTTTTCGGTGGAGCCCCGGTTGTAAACTCGATCGTGTCCATGCTGCTGCATCCGCCGTCGAAAGAGAGCTTCAAGTCCCTCCCGTTGTTTGTGGCCGGTATCGTTCTCGCCGCCACCGGCGCGGTGCTCGTTGCCAAGTTTGCCCCGGTCAGCGCGCCTCCCGCGAAAAAAGCCGCGGCGGTCGCGGTCCGTTGAACCGAACTTGATTTAGAACGACGCCTTCACCCCCAGCGTGTAATTGGCGCCGAAGGCGTTTTCGTTCGTGAGCCGGGCCCAGTTTGGCAGGTGAGCCGATTCGCGTGAGCTGGTGCGCGGGGCGTTGAAGAGGTTCGTGCCGGATGCAAAGAGCGACACGCGTTTGCTCAGGCGGTACTCGGCGGTGGCATCGAAGAGACTGCGCTCCTCGACGAACGACTGTCCCGCTTCGCCACCAATCGTCGTGAGCGCACCGTCGAGGCGCCCTTCGAAATTCCAGCCAAAACCGAGGCGAAGCTTGGCCGCCTGGTAATTGAGCCACACCGAGGCCTTTTGTCGGTGCATCGAACCCCAGCCGCCGCGTTGTCCGTCAGGGTCCGAGAGGTTGAGCGAACCGCGGAGGTTGAAGCCACGCGCCCAATGCGGCAGCAGGGGATCCAGCGACTGCTGAGTCTCGAATTCCCAGCCGGAGACAATCGCCTTGCCGGCATTGAACGAGGTGGCGGCGGCCCAGCCGACATATTCCGGACCGAGCCCGACGGTCGCCGCCTCCTGGGGGCTCTCCAACAACTCCGTGCGCGCGACGACGAAGTCGGTGATGAACTTCCGGTAGTAGCCCACGGCCACGTATCCGTGTTTCATGTAGTATTCGATGCGGCCGTCGTAGTTGTCGGCGCCCCATGGCTTGAGCAGGGGATTGCGGATTGTGACCGTGCCGAGGGACCCGAGCGCCGGATCGGTGACATTGCTCGGATTGACGGTCGTGGACGGGAGGAGGCTGGTGGCAAAGTCCGGCTTGGCCTTGGTGCTGGCCCAGGCCGCCTTGAAAATCAGGCTGTCGGTCAGATTCCACGAGGCGTGCAGGCTCGGATAGTAGCCCGACTGCGAGGCGGTTCCTTTCGCGCCGTTGCGGTGGTAGATGAGTTTGGCCTCGGCGAGGCTGCCGACCGCGCCGGCATCGGGTCTGCGCACGCGCTGTCCGTTGACGAGGACGAAGGTCCCGTTGGCGTTGGTCTGGAAGACGGCCGTCGGAGTCTGCAGGAAACCGCGGCCGGAACCCTCGGTGCTCTCGAGGCGGACTCCGCCGACGAGTCCAAGGCGGTTGGTGAAGAGCCGGGACTCACCCATGAGATAGACCGCCTTCATCGTTTCCGTGAGCTGGTTGACGCTCTCGGCGCTGCGGCGGTACGAGATCGCATCTTCGTAGCGGAAATACTCCGGGTGGGCTTTGAAGAGGTTGTAGTACTTCGTCATGTTCAGGTGCTCGACCGCGGGATAACCGTTTTCCACGTCGGGGGCCTTGGCGTAATGGTCGGCCGCGATTACGCCGGCGCGGTCGTCGGCACTGGCGGCGATGCCGTCGGCCCCGAGGAAAGTCCACGTGTTGGCATCCATCTTTTTGCGGTCACGTTTTTCCTGTTTGTAGTTCACGCCCAGTTCCAGCGAGAGCGGCACGCGCACATCGAAGTCGCGTTTGATTTTTAGGTACGACGATTCCACGTCACCCTGGATGAGACGCGGCCGGGAGGTCGCAGTGCGGAGGGTGTAGTTCGAGGCGCTGTGCCAGTCGACGAGGGCGCCCTGAGCGTTGCGCACCTCGATTCGGCCGGGGAGCTTCCAATTGAGATCGAGGAAACTGACGGTGACGCCGGTGATGCTGGGGTTGCGCCCGTCGAGGTCCGAGGCGGAGGCGAAGAAGCCGTTCTCCGTGTCCTTGAATTCCGAAATGGACCGCGAGGCGTTGGCCGCGCCTTCGATTTGCCAGGAACGGCTGCGCCACTTGGCGATCAGGCCGAAGTTGGTGTTGGTGGCGTATTCGTCGCGCCAGGCCTCGAAGGGGTTCACGTAGCTCATCGTGCCGGTGCCGTTGGCGCCGAGCACGCGGGTGCTGTCGTTGAAGACCGTCGCGCCAGTGGCGGCCGTGAAGCGGACGTCGGCGCGATGCAGGGAGTTGAGCCGCGTGTAGGCCGCGAATGGCGTGAGGGTGAGATTGGAAACCGGGCGCCAGTCGACGCGCAGGCTGAGCGGGATGCGTTCGCGGCGCGAATACGACTGGTGGAGCAGCGCGCTGTTCATCGCCGGGTTGTAGATGCTGGGCTGGCCTTCGACCGGTCTCGCCAGCGTGGCGGCCGTGCCGAGGTTGTAGCCGGGCACCGCGTAATGCCACGGCATCATCACGTCGCCGTAGCCCGCGGCGAAGGTGTAGCCGAGATTCTTGCTGATCGGATCGACGATGCTGAAATCGAAACTCGGGCGGATTTTGCGGGTGTTCTCGTCGCCGGGGCCGCCCGTCTTGGCGAGCGTGAGGTCATAGCTGTTGGTGTTGAAGGAGCCCTTCAGGTTGATCTCGCGTCGGGAGTATTCGAACGCGGTCCGGCGCACCATGTTGACCGAACCGCCCATGGAGTTGGCGCTGTCGGAGGGCAGCGGCACCTTGCGCACCTCGATGCGGGCGATGCCGACGGTGCTCGACTGGGTGAGTCGCGGGGCGCGGGTGTTTTCGCGCTCGTCGGCAAACACCGAGGCCTCGCCCAGTCCGTCGGAGGTGACCTCGGTTTTGTCGGACGACATGCCGCGCACGGTGATCCGGATGATGTCGCTCCCCTGGTACTCGACGCCGACGCCGGGGAGGTATTTGACGAATTCGCCGATGTTGTTCTGCGCGATTTCACCGAGGGCATCGGCAGAGGTCACGTTTTTCAGATTGCGCGAGTAACGTTGTTCGTTCGCCGCGATGGACTCGGCGTCGAGTTCGCGGGCGGCGCTGACGCGAAACTCATCGAGCTTCACCGGCGTGCCGTCGGTGCCACCGAGAGTGATGTCGAGATCGACGCGCTGGCCGGAAGCGAGGATCACCGTCGCCTCCTTCGGCGGGAGATTGGTGAAGGAAACGACGAGCGTCACGGGGCCGGGCGCGAGGCCCTCGAGGACGTAGACGCCGGCCGAGTCGGTGAACGCCTGGAGCGCGCCGCCTTTGACGGCGACGCGGGCATTGTTCACGAAGCGCGTGGTCGACGCGTTGAAGACTCGGCCGGTGACGCTCGCGGTGGCGACGGGCGTTGCCGCGACCGCGACGGGCGAGGGAGCGGGTTGGGCGCAAACCGTCCGTGCAGCCACGGTGACGAAGAGCAGGGCGATGCGGATTGGGATGGCGCGGGTGGGGAAGGAGAAAATCGGCACAGGGAAATTCAGTGGGGTGGGGAAGGGGAGAGGGAGTCGGACGCATCGCCGTCCTCAGAACGACACCGAGTTGGTCCAGACGTACATCCGAGGCTGGCCGTAGAAACTCACGCCGAGGTTGGCGGGGACGGTGTAGCCGGAGCCATTGTTGGGCAGCGTGCCGAAGACGTAGTGGTTGAAAAGATTGTCGACGTTGACCTGCGTGGTGAAGAGGAAGCGTTTGCCGAGCTTGCGGCGATACGAGACGATGAGGTTGGCCTGCCAGGTGTCGGGCGAGCCGTAGCGGAAGCGCGCGCCGCCGGGGGCGTTGTAATAGAACGTGCGATTTTTCGCACCGACGGCGACGGTGCCGCCGAGGCCGACGCCCTTGAGGAAGTTGTCGCCCGAGAACGTGTAATTGTTCGTGAGCACAAAACGGTATTGCGAATAGCCGACGGTGGATTCGCCTTTTTTCGCCACGACCGTTTCGCCCTTGGAGCCGTTCGGGTCGGACCAGAAGTAGGGAATCTGCGACGTCGGCAGACCGGTGACACCAGTCAGGGCGGTGCCGTTGGGGCCGACGAAGAACTGGAGCACGCGGCGGAGATTGCTCGTCTGGAGTCGGCCGTTGTCGTCCGCGGGCTGCGCCCAGTACGGGTTGGTGCGGTCGTTCATCATCGCGAGGGTGAGAGGCGCCCAGGTGCCCAGGCTCTGGATGATCGTGGGATTGATCTGGGCGTTGAGGGTGGCAACGCGGGCGGCAATCGTGGCGGCGTCGGTGGGAACCAGGAACGGCGTGCCGTCCTGATAGGTGACGGCGCCATTGCGGAGGTAGAACTGGTCGTTCCAAAGGAGCGGATATTTTTTGTCGCTAAGATTTTTTCCGTCGGCGGAGGTGGCGGCCAGGCGGACGCGCCAGTTGCGGGTGGGGCTGGCGGTGAGGATGAGCTCGAGGCCGCTCGTGGTGCGGTCGAGGTTGGTCCACTGGTTCTTGGCGCCAGCGGGCCCGTTGTGCGCGCCGTTGAGCCCATTGGGGTTCACGAGATCGCGGACGCCGGTGCCGGCGTTGATCATCTCGTCCTTCGAGTTGGTGGTGAAATACTGGACAGAGCCGGAGAGCCGCCCGTCGCGGGAGTTGAACTTGAGGCCCGCCTCGTGGCCGGTGCCGCTCGACGGACGCGGGGCGTTGCCGAGCGGGTCGTTGGCGTTGACGAGCGCGGTGTTGAACGTGCTGGAGTAACTGTAGTACGGGCGCAGGACCTCGGTGAGGCGGGCGTTGAGGCCGAGGTTATAGCTGCGGTTCGACTTGGTGGTCTCGGCGTACGGTTCGGTGACGGTGGCGGTGATGTTCGGCGTGCGTTTGAAATTTTCGTTGATCCGCGCGCCGAGGAGCGTGGCAAAGCGATCGCCGAACCAGCTCGTGTAGTTCGAACCGTAGAAGCCGGCGTTGCGGTTCTCCTGGGTGTGGCCGACGTTGTTCTGGCCACTCACGCCGGGGAGACCGGCGAGTTGGGCGAGGCCGAGGGGATTGTTGGGGCGTACCCACGACGGGTCGCGGGGGTTGTTGGCCATGCGGGCGTAGTTGACGCCGGAATACGAGACGCGGGGCGAGAGCCAACCGCCGCGCGGCAACGGCTTCATCTGCGGACCCCCGGCGACGGACCACCACAGGCGCGGCATCGGCGTACGGCCGAGGTTGGAGGGAATTCGCGGATCGTAGATCACGTTGAAATTCGCATCGGCGAGAAAATAGCTGTAATCGGTCGGTCCCTGATCGGCCCACTCGACGTCGTAGCCGAAGAGGGTCTGCGACTGGGCCCGGCCCTTGAAATACTCCCCCGTCAGCATGGCGGCGCCGCGCGCGGCCCAGCGCCGCGTGGGTTGCTCGGTGTCGGCGAGGGTTGCGCCATTGGCCCACTCGGTGAGCGGGTTGCCGTTGAGGAGCGGGGCGCTGAGGTTCGCGATGCCGCCGTTGGCCCGATCGGAGAGGTAGTCGTTGTAGAGTACGGTAAACTGCGTGGAGAGCCACTTGGTCCAGATCGTCTCGGCGGCGGCGGAAAAAATCTTGTTGGTCACGTACTCGCTCGCGGTCCACCCGGCCCACGAGTTAAGGTTGTCCCAGGTGAGCTTGCCGTTGGCGATTGCGCCGCGCGGCCAGGGCAGGCCGGTGGCGGGGTTGATTGCGTCGGTCAGGCCGTTGTGGAGCATGTAAGCGAGGCCGAAGTTGTGGCGCGGGTCGGTCGCGGTGTTGGTAAACGCGATGTTTTCCTGATTCGTGTTGATGATGCGCTCGTTGACCGTCTGCTGGCCCTGCAGGCGGATCACGGTGCGGAGCGGGTCGAGTTTCAGGGCGATCTGGCCGTACGCACCGCGCGTGTCGTAGCCGATGAAAACGCGGCGGTAGCGCTGAGCCTCGTCGAGGAGTGAGAGGCGGAACGCGAGCCAGTCCTTGCCGATGTTGTAGTCGAACTGACCCTGCTTGGAACCGTACTGGTCGATGCGCCAAGACGCGTTGCCGCGCTGCAGGTTGAAGTTGGCGCGCTTCGAGACGGTGTTCACCGTGCCCCCGGCACCGCCCGCGCCATAGAGCAGACCCTGCGGTCCGCGCACGACGTCGGCGCGCTCGACGTCGAACGTGCTCGAGATGCCGACGGCGGTGGTGCCGAAATTGTTCGCCGCGCCCGTCGCGGCAAACCCGTCGCGGTGAATCGCGCCGCCGCCCGTGCCGCGGATGCCGATGGTCTGGTTGCCCACACGGTCGCCGGGTTGTTGCGAGAGGGCGTCTGAATCGGGATTCGACATCACGGTACCCGCGCCCGCGCCGTAGCCGTTGAGCATCTCCTCAATCGAGGTTGCGCTGATGTCGCGCATGAACTCCTCGGTGAAGATGTCGGCGGACACGGGCGTCTTGTTCAACGCGGTGTTGAACTGCGTGAGCGAGTTGGAATTGAGCGCCCCGTAGCTGTTGTCGGACTCGGCCTTCACCTCGAAGGGATTGAGCGTGACGGTTTCGCCGGCGGATTTTTTGGCAACGGCGGGCGGTGTAGGCGCGGAGGGGGTGAGGGTCTGGGCGCGGCCGGGGGCGCTCGAGATGGCCACGAGGCACGCGAGTGCAGTCAGGCAGGTGAACGCGAGGGTAGGATGCGGGAGTGCGGAGCGCATGATTGCGGGGGTAGCGTGGGGGAAACCGGCATTTCGAATGTGTGTCCAACAATCGACCGTGGTCGAGCGAATGTCGTTCAGGAGGGCTGGGGGAAGCCGTGGGCAGCAGGCCGGTGAACGCAGCGGTCTAGTATGACTCTGTTAAGCCGTAGCCATGCTGAAGAAAACCACGGATGGACACGAATGGACACGGATACCGAGGAGGGAACCGGACATTGCCGGAAATCCACAACGCCGCCGAACGGTGACCATCGCGGAATCGCGTGCGCAGGCACGGCTTGCTCTGAGCATCCGTGTTTATTCGTGTCCATTCGTGGTTCAAATGAATCTAATGTTGGCGGGCCCGGTTTGAAACGAGCGAGGTCGCGCGGGGACGGGGGCCGTCGAATGAAAGACTTAAAACCTGAACCTGTTGACTCTGACCCGCCGCCGGAAGGGACTCAACCCAGCTTCTGTTTGAAGAACGCCAGTGTCCGCGACCACGACAATTCGGCCGCCTCCTTGTCGTAGCGTGGGGTGGTGTCGTTGTGAAAACCATGGTTCACCTTTGGATACAGGTGCATCGTGTGGTCGACCTTGTTCGCCTTGAGCGCCGCCTCGTAGGCCGTCCAGCCGGCGTTGATCCGGGTGTCGAGCTCCGCGTAATGGATGAGCAGCGCGCCCTTGATCTTCGCGGTTTCCTCGGCGGAGGGCTGGCCGCCGTAATACGGCACGGCCGCCTTGATCAGGTCGGGCAGGCGCCACGCCAGGGTGTTCGAGACTGCGCCGCCAAAACAGAAGCCGACGACGCCGAGCTTCCCGTTACAGGCGGCGTGGCCGTGGAGGAATTTGGTGGCAGCGACGAAATCCTCGATGACATTGTTGCGGTCGAGCTTGCCCTGCAGATCCCGGCCCTTGTCGTCGTCACCAGGATAACCACCCGATGGATACAGCGCGTCCGGGGCGAACGCGACGTAGCCGGCGAGCGCGACCCGGCGGGCGACATCCTCGACATACGGGTTCAGCCCGCGGTTCTCGTGCACGACCACCACGCCGGCGAGTTTGCCGGTGGCGTTCGCCGGCCGGGCGAACAGGCCGCGACCCTCGCCGTGGCCGGCGGGCGAAGGGAATTTGAGAAACTCGGTCTTCACGCGCGCGTCCTCCTTCGGGACCTGCGCGGCGAGGGCGTATTGCGGGCTCAGCATCTCCAGCAGCGCGAGGGCGGTGAGCCCGCCGACGGCATACTTGGCGGCGCGATCGAGGAAGGTGCGGCGGTCGATGTGGCCGTGAACGTAGTAGTCGTAAAGATCCAGGAGTTCCTGATCGAAGGCGTTGGCGGTTTTTCGTTCCATGGTGGGGAGGGGACCGGGAAGCCTTGCGTGGCGCCGGGCAGAATGTCGCGCCTGAAATGAGTCTTCTCACCGACGAAGGATTCGGTCTTTAGTGCCGCGATGATTCTCCTACCCCGCTTCCGCTTTCCTCGATTCATCCTCTGTGCCGCGTTGCTCCCTCTTGGCGTCGCTTTTGCCGCCGAGGCGCCGTGGAAGGCCGGGTTTGCCGCGGCCAAGATCACGCCCGGCGAGCCGCTGATGCTCGCCGGCTATGCCAGTCGCACGATTCCCGCCGGTGACGTCGTCGACGATCTGCACCTCAAGGTGCTCGCGCTCGAGGACGCCGCGGGTGGCCGGTCGCTCCTGTTCACCGCCGACCTTATCGGCTTCCGCGCCGACTTCACCGGGCCCGTCGGCGCGCGCCTCACGGAGACCACGGGCATCCCGCGCGAACGCATCCTCTTCAATGCGTCGCACACGCACGCCGGACCGGCGGTGATGATGAGCCTGCAGTCGCACTACACGATTACCAAGGACCAGGCGGAGCGACTCATCGCGTATACGCGGCAGTTGCAGGATCAATGTGTCAGCCTCGCCGCCCAGGCCATCGGCCGGCTGCAGCCCGCCCGGCTGTCCTGGGGCGTCGGTGTGGTGAACTTTCCGATGAACCGCCGCGAAGCCACGGAGCGCGGGATCATTCTGGGCGTGAATCCGCGCGGTCCGGTCGATCGCTCCGTGCCGGTGCTGCGGTTCGACACTCCGGACGGACGGCTGATGGGTGTCATCTTCGGTGCGGCCTGCCACAACACCACCTACGGATCACGGGACAACCAAATCAGCGGTGACTTCGCGAGTGCGGCGCAGACGTTCGTGGAACGTCAATTCCCCGGGGTGCAGGCCATGTTCATGCAGGGACTCGCCGGCGACGCGAACCCGTATCCGAACAGCCTGAACGATCCCGCCAAGCGGTCGGCCGCGGAAATCGCGCTTGAGCACGGAGCTTCGCTGGGTCGCGAAGTCGCGCGCGTCTTGGGCGGCGTCCTCAAACCGGTGAACGGCCCGCTCCGCGCGGCCAAGGAGACGGTTGCGCTTCCGCTGCAGAAGCCGCCGACGCGGGCCGAACTCGAGCAGACGAACGCGAAGGCTGGTTCGACCCAGCGGTGGGTTGCCGATCAGATGCTCGCACGGCTGAAGGCCGGGGAGACGCTGCCGACGAGCTACGGCGCGCCGGTCACAGTCTGGCAATTCGGATCGGATCTTACGCTCGTCGGGCTGCCGGGCGAAGTGGTGGTCGATTATGTCCGCTTCATCGAGGACGCACTCGGGCCGCTCAAGCTGTGGCTCGCCGCGTATTGCGACGACACCTGCGGCTACGTGCCCTCCGCCCGCATCCTTCGCGAAGGCGGCTATGAAACGCGCGGGCTGTATCACGGCGGCATCGGCTACTTTGCCCCGGAGGTGCAGGACGCCCTGGTCGGTCAAGTGCGGGAACTCGCCGGAAAAGCAGGGCGGGGTCGTTGAGCGAGGCCCCTCGCGTTGCGGAAATCGGGCTCGCGCTTGCATTCACTTCGACTCCGACTGCTTCCGGGCTGTCGGGACGTCCGCGGCCAGGTAATTGCCGTAGCCAACCACGAGGGTGGAGACGATCAGGACCGCGACGCCCGCGGCGATCAGGCCGTGGGTGCGGCGGCTGGTCCCACGCCATTCTTTCAGCGCCACGCCCCACAGCGTGCTGAAAATGATGATGCTCGCCATGTGCAGCGTCCACGAGGAGAAGCCGAACCGGCCCATCTGGGTTTCACCCATCGTGTAGAAGAAAAACTGGAAGTACCACGTCACGCCCGCCAGGGCGCAAAACTGCAGGTTGGCAAGTAGCGGTACGGGCTCGCCGGTTGGCGTCCGGGCTGCGAGAAACTCCCGGGCGGTGCGGTTCCTCAAACCGAGGACGATGCACCAAATCGCGTTACTGGTGAAGCCGCCCCAGAGCACCACGACGAGCTTGGGGAGTCCGGTCCATAGCTTCGGCGTGCCGGCGGCTTCGGACAGGACCGCAATCGGCGCGGCGGCATCGAGCGCAAACGCCATGCAGGCACTCATCACGCCGCAAAAGAGCGCGACGGCGATTCCCTTTCGGAAACTGAACTCTTTCACCGATTCCTTCTTCGCAGACTCCGGCAATTCGCGTTCCTTGCCGAGCCCGGCCAGGGCCGACGTCGCGATGCCGATGACGCAGACGCCGATGCCAATGAGCGTCATGCGGCCGGCGGCGCTCGCGGCAATACCCGCAATCGCGCCCTTGAAAATCGGTGGGATCAGCGTGCCGCAGACCGCGCAGATGCCGAGGGCCACGCCGTAGCCGAGTGACATGCCGAGATAACGCATCGTGAGTCCGAACGTCAGGCCGCCCAGTCCCCAGAGCAGACCGAAGCACCAGGCCCAGAACAACGCGGAGCTCGGTGCCCGGGCCAACACGCCCGGCAGATCGTTGGTGAGCGCCAGGCCGAGGACCGCCGGCGCAATCAGCCAGCTGAAGACGCCGCCGATCAGCCAGTACGTTTCCCACGACCAGCGTTTCACTCCGCGATACGGCACGTAGAAGCTGGCGGCGGCCAGGCCACCGATCCAGTGGAAGACGACGCCGAGGAAGGGGTGGGAGTCCATGGATGAGTGGGGTGAAACCGGCGGGGGTGCGCGCCCTCAGCCGGAGAAATTCAGTTGAGAGCTGAGAGTCGAAAGCGGAGAGCAAGGCCAAACGGTGAACTTCGTTTTCAGAATGGTCGGCGCGCGCGGCCGCTCGGGAGATTGGTCTCTCAGCTCTTGGCTCTCAGCGATCGACTGCATCGTTGCGCCCTCACGGTTGTGACGGAAATCCCGCCGTCAGCAACCTCACCGGTCCCAGCAGGCCGGAGGGAACGAGCGGCGTGTCTTTGTTGTAGTGCCGGCACGACGTGAACGTGTAACGCCCCGACGGGCGCGGCGTACCGGCCTTGAACCACTCGGGCCATTCGAGCAGCGTTTCGAAATCCTTCCACTTGCCGTCCAGCGGGAGTTGCTCGTCGCCGATCAGACGGTTGATCCAGAGGTTTACGGCGGCGATTTCCAAAACGTTTTCGCCCGCGCGCGCGGCCGCGGAAATATCGACGACATAGGGCGGCTTCCAGGCGATGCCGCACTCCTGGCCGTTCACTCGCACCCGCGCCATCACTTCCACCGCGCCTAAATCCAGCAGGAGACGACCGGCCTTTCCGGAGGCGTCCGCGGCCGTCAGCGTGAAGGACTTCCGATATTGCGCCGTGCCAGAGTAGTACTTGATGCCGGGCTCGGCATGCTTGCTCCAGTCCTGCAGATTTTCGAAGACAAACTTTCCGGCCGGCCGGCCGTCGACCGATTTGAACGGGCCCCATTTCACGTCGAACGAAACGTCCCACGGGCCACCCAGCACCGCCCGCTCGCGCGGGGCGTGAAAGTTGCGCGCGGTCACGCCGCCGGCCGATTTCCCCCGGCTCTCCTTCCGGAAAATCACGAACCAGCTCTGCGCCGGATCGAAGTGGAGCGGCACGGTCGTCGTACCGTCTTTTTCCGTATAATCCGGCAACGGGCGAATCGCGCCGGTTTCCGGGTCCCAGAGCTCCGGCTGCTTGCCACTCACTCGGAACGTGCAGGCGACGTCACGTGTTTGGTTATCCGGATGGGAGACAAAATAGACATCGGTCCCGCCGACCTGGCGGTGAATGTACTGCAACCCGGCGCCGTCGAAATCGGGCTTGAGTCCGTCGGCGGCGAAAATTTCCGCGAGGTTTTTCCCGGACACCACGCGATGCGTGTCCCACAACTCCGCGGCGATCTTCTCGACGTCGGCGTCGGCGCGGGGAAAGTCCGTCAGCCCGGGCACGCCCTTCGGGCGCCGCCTCCCGAGCACCCGCGCGCCGTCGGCCACCAGTTCGCGGATCTTCCGCGTGAGCGGCAGCGTCATGCGGTCGCTGTCGGGCAATTGCAAATACTGATAGCTCGCGCCCGATGGCAGGACCAATCGGCCGTTCTTCACCGACATCCGGAGCACCACTTCGGCGGAGCAGAAATCGAAATCATAGCCCCGGGGAATCTCCCCCCGCATGTCGTCGACGGTCAGGGGCGCGCCCTCCCCGAACCAGCGGCAGACATCCGCCACGAATTGGCCCTGCTGCAGCATGAACTGGCAGCGCGCCAGGTACTCCGTCCAGGGACGGCTGAACTCCCACCAAGTGTTGTGCCGCTGCAGATGTTCGCCCCATTTCCGATGCGTCAGCCCGGGGATCATATTGTCGTAGGGCTGATGCGCGGACAGGTGAAAAATCATGCGGTTGAGTCCTTCGGTAAATTTCCGGTCCCCCATCGCCTTCAGCAGAAACGGATGGTCGCGCCATCCACGGTCGGAGGTAAACGCTTCAGCTCCCACGACGGGTTTGCCATAGGTGTGAGCCGCCGAAGCCATGACCTTCGTTGAGCTCTCGTAGCCGCCCGCGGTGGGAAACTGACCGTCACCCTTCGCCCAGAATTCGCTGATCGGCAGGTCGCTCACGCCGGCGTACGCAAGATTGTCGATGCAAAGATGTCCGTAGGCTTCGGTGGACAGTTTGATGCCGTGGGGCTGCGCCAATTCCCGCAGACGGCTGACGTAGTTGTCGCGAATCATTTCACCCACGGTCGTCCGGACGTCCCACAGGAATCGTTCCGACAACTCGGTGCTTCCGACGACGCGCCCCGTCAGCACGGGCAGCCAGGGACGCAGATCGTAGCCGCGCCGTGCCCGAAACTCGGCAGGAAACGTGGCGGTCCAGTTTTGCCCGCCGGCCTCCCAGCTGTCGATGTGGACATGCGTCAGGGCGCGTCCCGCAGCCGCCCTGGCGGCGGTGAAAATCGTCCTCTCAAACGCGTCGAAGTGCGCCTCAATGCCGGCCTTGGCGAGTCGGTCGCACTCCAGGCCCACCGCGGCGATCGGGCTGGGCCTGGTCATCTTGAAATTGGAGTCGTGCCCAAGACGCAGGATCAGCCACCGGCCCGGAGGCGCGTCCCAGGTCAGTTGACCGTCGGGTCCCATGCGGTCCGTCACGTCGATCACCCGGGCGGTCGGCGTCACGGCGTCCGCCGGTGGCTCGGCGGCGAGCGGGCCCGCACGGGGCAACCGCCAGCCCGTGCCATCCTTGAGTGCGATTTCCGGGATGCGGAACGCGCGGCCGCGGGGAGAGGTCGGCGCGGTGATCGCGAGCACCGCCACGTCCCGGTAGGAGTTGTCCTTCTCGATCGGCTCACGCACGCGTGGGCTGAGCTCGGCGCCGGGGCGCAGCCAGGCCGAGAGATTTTTCGCAACGGTGGGCTTGGGCAGGACGGTGCTTACGCTTTGGCTGCCCCCGACCTCCGTTTCGCTCCAATAAAGTTTCTGCATGGAGAGCTCCGGTGTGATATGCGGACCACCGCTCCCGTAACCAAAATCTACGGACACGTCGAATTGCAGGCCGAGCCGGTCGCATTCCCGCACGGCCCACTGGAAGCATTCGTGCCATTGCGGGCTCAGCGCCACCATTTTCCCCTCGGGCGCCCACCACGGACCGCTCACCTCCATCCAGAGCACGCCACCGATGCCCACGCGCTTCATCGCCTCAAGGTCGGCCGTGATCCCCTCCTTGCTGATATTGCCGTTCACCCAAAACCAAAAGACCCAGGGCCGGGCGGAGGGTGGAGGTGCGGCGAAACCGGCCGCGAGCGAATCGACCGGGGCGGATCGCAGCGTGGCCGGCGCGAGGAAACCGCCCAGAAGTGTGCCAAGCAGGAGCGAGGTGAAGCATTGCGGGAGTTTCATGGTGGCGGAGGCGGGATGAGCGTTGCGATCAACCGAAACGATTCATTTGAACCACGGATGGACACGAATAGACACGGATGTTCAGAGCTTGCCGTGCCAATGCGTGCAGAACCTTTGTAGTCATCGTTCGGTGGCGTTTCGGATTTCCAGCGTCGGCCGGTTCTCGCCTCTGTATCCGTGTCCATTCGTGTCCATCCGTGGTTTCCTTTTGCATGGTCTCGGGTCAGGGTGGACGTATGTGCGGTTCAGTTTCCGACGCGGACGGTCGTGAGCCCGAGCAACGCGCCCAATTTTTCGAGGCGCTCGCCGATGTGACCGACGCCGACCGCGCAGTGGTGCGCGGGACCATGGCTGTTCCACCGGTTGACAAACTCGCGCGCGCCGCACGCGAAACGATAGCGGCTGTTGGTGTTGCCGATCTCGAGGATGGGCCCCGGGACCGACTCGGCCTCGGCCCAGAGGAGCCCCAATTGGCCGGCGCCGGTCTCGATGACGGACAGCAGCGTGACCGGACCGTGGCGCACCGCCATCTCGACCGAGACGCCCCGCCCGACCTTGCCGTGATACACGCTCAGCGGCCGGACCTTCGTCCGGCCTTCGGCGATGGCGATGTGCCCCGGACCGTCGTGCCCCATCAGCACGACGTCATCGTTGAAATCCATCGCGTAGTACTCGGTGAAGGAGCCGCCGACCCCGAACAGATCCATGATCTTCATCGCCTGCGCGTTCTTCACCTCGTATTCGCCCGCGACCGGTACGCCGCGCGCCGTGAGCAGCGAGGTGCCGAGGATGATGGACGCAATTGTCGCCTCATTTTCCGGCACGCCTGTGCCCCGGTAGTAATAGGCCATCGAACCCAGCCGGTGGTCCGCGACGAGCGCGTCGAGCGCGACCGAGGTCCGCGCCGCCTCCGTGAGATCTTCCGCTGGGCAGTCGGGCTGGACGTCAAACACGGTGTGAAAATCGTGCAGACGGGAGCGTAGGGAAGATTCAGTTACGTCGCGCCGCCGCGCGGTGAGCTCGTCGACCTCGAGCAATTCGATGTCGGTGCCAAATGTCGCGCACTGCAGCGTGGTGTCGGAACTGATGTCGAGCATGCCGCCGTAGTAGTGCCCCATCAGGCCGAGCCGGTTGCCGTACATGCCGGCGGCGACTCGCGCCGCTTCAACCCACGCGTCCACTTCGCCCCAGCAAGTCTGATCGGCATCGAGCACGCCGGTGATCTGATGAAAGCGCACGCCGGCGCGTTTGAACACATTCGCGATCTCCGGCACCGGGCAGGCCGAGCAATGTGCCAGCCACTCGCCGGTCATTTGGGTCCGGTCGCCCATCCGGTTGAACGCCGCGTAGTCGATCGCAGGCGCCGGTTGCAGATTGAGGATGATCACCGGCACCTTCGCGCGCAACACGACTGGCAGCACCGTCGAGGAGAGCGCGTAGGTCGTGACGTGCAGGAAAATCACATCGACGTCGGCCCGGCGGAAGTCGCGTCCGGCTGCGAAGGCCCGGTCCGGGGTGTCGACCAGTCCGAGGTTGACGACCTCGACCCCCGGTCGCGCGAGTTTGTGCGCGACGCGCGCGACGTAACCTTCGAGGCGCGCCTTGAGACCCGGAAACTGCGGCCAATAGGCGTCGAGTCCGATACCGAACAGGCCGACCTTGAGGGGCGAGGTCATGGTGGTGGTGCTTGATGGAAAATCTGAAACCGTGGGGCCGCGTTCACTCGCGTTCCTCCAACGTCTCCAGCCGGACTGGGCCGAGCAGGCCCGACTCGACCAGGGGTGTGTCGCTTTTGAGTTCGAGGATGTTCGTCCGGGTGCGCCGCTGTTCGACCGGCAGCGTCGCATCGCCGATGATCCGGTTGGGCCAGAAATTCACGACTTCGACTTCCAGGAGGTTTCCGGTCGGCTTCAGAGCCTCCGTCACCTCGACGCGAAACGGCGGCGCCCAGACGATGCCGCAGGACTTCCCGTTGACTCGTACCTCGGCCAATTCGCGCACGTGGCCGAGGTCGATGAAACGACGGATCGTCTGATCTGCGGCGCGGGTGGAGGCCGGCAGGTCGAACGTTCGCCGGTAAACCGCGGTGCCGGAGTAGAACTTGATCCCAGGTTCGGTCCGCGTCGGCCAACTCTGGAGCGTGGAAAATTCGACCGACTCCGGTCCGCCCCAGCGCGGGTCGAACCGCACGGTCCACGGGCCGGCGATTTCGGCCGAGGGAAGGAAGCGTGGCGTGTTGGCTTTTCCGGTGGCGGGATGCGCCGCCGCCGGGGCGCGAAAGATCACGAACCATGAACCGCACGCCGTAAACTCGAGCGGCACCGATGTGCGCCCGTCCTTCATCTCATAGGCGGTGGCGAACCGGCATTCGCCCGTCACCGCATTCCACAGCTCCGGCGCGCGGCCAGTGACTCGAAACGTAGCCGTCAGATTTTCGCCGCGGTTTAGCCGGTTCGCGACGTAGTAGATGTCCGCGCCATCCGTGCGCCGGTGAATGAAATCGAGATTTGCGTCCGGTGGGGCGCCGGTGAACTCGAAGTCCGGCGGCACTCCGTTCGCGAGCAGAATCTCGCGCGCAGAACGCGTCGAGCTGACCCGTTCGTTGGCCCAGATCTCCGCGGCGAGTTTTTTCACTTCCGCATCGCGGCCGGCGAAGTCGTGCAGGCCGCTGGCTTCTGTCGGCCGAGGACCAATCACCGTGGCGCCCGCAGCCACGAGTTCCCGTAGTTTCCGCAGCACCGGCAGCGAGATCGTTGACCGCCCCGGCAGCACGAGGGCGCGATAGCTCATGCCGTCCGGCAGCACGATGCGGCCGCTTTTCACGGTGGCGCGCGTCAACAACACCTCTTCCGTCAGCACGTCGTAGTCGTAGCCCGGGAGGATCTTCGCCGGGTCGGATTTTTTCAGCTGCGAGAAATTCGGGACGTGGTCGCCATAGTAGTACGCCACATCGGCGACGAACAGGCCTTGCTGCATCAGGGCCTGGACCCGGTTGATGGTGGCGAAGAACGGCGCGGATTTTTCCCACCAGGTGACGTTCGGGTTCAGGTGCGTGCCGGCGAAATACTGCTGACCGGGCAGCCCCATTTCCTCCGGTGAGCAGACGAAGGCATGCCATACGAGCAGATTCAGGCCTTCGCAGATTGCCTTGTCGAACGACGGCTTCAAGTTGTCCCAGAGCGTCTCCTGCCAATGGGGCCCGATGGTCGTGAACCCTTCCGCGAGAACGAGCGGGTGTCCGTAGGTGTGCGCCGCCGACGCGGGTTGCTTCACGAAAAAGCGGTTCTCGTCGCCGATGCGATGCTTCCAGGAGGTCGCCCAGAATTCGCTCATCGGCGCATCGTTGAAGCCGAGGCATTGCTGCGCGTCGATCGGCACGGCGTGGGGGCCGCCCGACTCCGGGTGGATCGACAACCCGTGCCGGTTCGCGCCTTCGCGGAAAAGCCGGTAGTGATTTGCGATCGCGAGATCGCCCATGGTGCGGCGGAAGTCTGCCAGGAATCGATTGCTCTCGCCGCGGCTGTTCACGATCCGACCGGCAATCACCGGGAGCCACGCCAGCAAATCATACCCGCGTCGCGCCTTGAATTCCGCCCGCAACGTCGGCGTCCAGTTGGCCACCTCCACCTCCCAACTGTCGGTATGCAGGTATTTCAGCGTCCGGCCCGCGAGCGGACCGGCGTCGGCGATCAGCGGCTCCACCACGGCGTCCCAATAACGGCGAAACGCCCCGGCATCGAAGGGATCGAGCGCGTATCCGTCCCAGCCCTCGCTGCAGGTCGAGACGCGGCAATGGTCGTTCAGCGTGCAACCGAAGCGCAGGATCTGCCAGTCGCCGGCGGGCGCCTCCCACGTCAGAGTGCCCGTCGCGTCGAGCCGGTTCGTTAGGTCCACGACGTCCGCCGCGAGCAGATCCTCTTCCCCGGGGGTGGCTGGGACTTCGTGGAAAAGGGGCGTGGTGTCCGGTGCAGAGAACGGGCGGAGCGGTTTGAGCAGCGCCTTCTCGACCTGGTTTTGCAGGGGCGGCCGGGTTTTCGAAACCCCGTTCTTCACCCGGTAGGCGAGGACGAAAAGATCGCGGTAATAGTCGTCCTTGGCTTTCGGCGCCTCGAGGCGCGTGGCGACTCGCGCCGGACCGGTTGCGCGGAGTTCGGACCAGGAGAGTTTCTTCGGCGCATCGTCGGCGGTGACCAGCGGCCCGCCGAGATTCCAGCCACTCTGGATGTTGAGGCTCATTTCCAGACCGAGTCGGTCCGCCTCGCGCAGCGCGTGCCGGTAGAGTTCACGCCACGCCGGGGAGAAGAACGTCGGACCGTGCGGCACCTGTGCGTTGCGTTGTTGATTCGCGCCGCCCGCATCGCAAATCAACGCGCCGCCAAAGCCCTTTGCCTTCATCTGCTCAAGGTCCCGCGTGATGGCAGGCTTGGTCACGTTGCCATTGAGCCACCACCAGTACGCCCGCAGGCGCGCGCTCGGCGGTGGGCGAACCCACGCGTCGTCGAGCGGATCGGCACGCAGTGCCGGCAAAACCGAAGCGAGGGCCACGAGGCCGGCGAGCAAAGCTAGCTTTAGCCGGATCAAATCATTTGAACCACGGATGGACACGAATGAACACGGATGTTCAGAGCAAGCCGAGCCGGTGCGCGCGGATCCTTGGCGGTCATCGTTCGGTGGCGTTCCGGATTTCCAACGGCGGCTGGTTCTCTCCACTCTATCCGTGTCCATTCGTGTCCATCCGTGGTTTTCTTCGGCGGGGTTGCTGCTTGGAATCGGATCGGTGGCGCGATCCGACCGCATTTCTCCGAGGTGCGTGGCCGAATTTACGGCTCGCGCTTGGCCGATAGGTTTCATGGCCGGAAAAAAAGTTTGCACGGAGGTCGGAGGAAGGTTGGACCGGCGAAGGCCGAAGGCGTGGGCGAGACAAAGGTACTGGATCGACAACGGCGACGGGAATCTGAATTCTGACTTTACTCATACAAAATATGCCCACCGGCGCCGCTGATTATTTCCGCTATTTTCCGCTCGCGCGCGAGGCGTCTGCCTGGGGCCTGGCGGTGACGGCGGCGGGGTTTACGCGCATCCGCCCCCACTCGCTGTATCCTCCGGCCCGCCATCCCGCGGATCATCAGTTGGACTGGAGCCGTGGGCGCGTGCTGGAGGCGCTGCAAATCGTCCTGATTACCGCCGGTCGCGGCCAGTTTGAGCGGCGCGGGGCCAAGCCGCAGACCATCGAGGCGGACACCGCCTTCATGCTGTTTCCCGGGGTGTGGCACCGCTACCGGCCCGATCCGGCAACCGGGTGGGAAGAGAGTTGGGTGGAAGTGTCCGGCGAGAGTGTGGATCGGCTGCGGAACAGGAAGATTCTCTCGGCCAAGAGCCCGGTGGTGCACAACGCCGTCGCCGCCGGATTGGAGGGTGCGCTCGAAGCGGTGCACGCCCGGGCGCGACAACCACCGCCCGGCTTCGACCCTGAACTCTCAGCGCGGGGTCTGGCCGTGCTGGCGGCGTGGCAACACGCCGGTCTCGCTGAACATCGCGAGACCCGGATGGCGCGTGCCGTGGCCGCCGCCGAGCGCCACCTGGCTGAGAGCCTTGCGGAACCGGTCAATGTGGCCCAACTCGCGCGGCGGCTCGGCGTCGCTTACTCGCATTTTCGCCGGGCCTTCAAGAACCATACGGGATATGCTCCTTGGCAGTACATGCTCCATTTGCGGCTCGCCCAGGCACGTCGCCAGCTCGCCGGCAGCGACGCT
Source organism: Opitutia bacterium (assembly GCA_947474365.1). Taxonomy (GTDB): domain Bacteria; phylum Verrucomicrobiota; class Verrucomicrobiia; order Opitutales; family Opitutaceae; genus ER46. The sequence goes on from CANJIU010000034.1 coordinate 77,457, forward strand.
ACCATCGACGAAGTCGCCGGCCGGCTCGGCTTCAGCTCGGCGTTTCACCTCTCCGCGGCGTTCAAGCAGGCCTACGGTACCGCGCCCGCCCTCTGGCGTCGGCGGTTTTCCCCAGGAGCCTCGGCGAAGTGACCGAGCGGTTCGTCACGTTTGTGGTTATGGCTTTCGTCAACCGCCGCGTAGCCAGGAGCTGAGTTGAGAGTTGAGGAATGAGAGTTGAGAGTTCGATCTAAAGAACTGAACAATGCGTTTTCACCCTGAAAAATGGGATTCACTTTTTGGTTTTTCCCCTGAGAAACAATTCCGTGTTCACAGCCCCGGGTTCCGTCGGAGTCGAACCAGAACAAAGGAACGCTCATCTCCGCTAATTAGAGCCTGTCCCTCAGCGACAGTCGACCGATTCTTCATAGGAGAAAGGAGGAAAACCGACGCGCGGCGAAGGTGATATGCGGGGTCAAAACGTCGGCA
>CANJIU010000035.1 GCA_947474365.1 Opitutia bacterium
CCAACGCAAATATACGACAAAAACCCGTCCCTCCCGCCGTGCTCCGCACGGCGCTCAGCAGCCCGTCAGAGTTGGGCCTCCCGTCGCCGGAAAAATTTTGGAAAATCACCCCCAAGCCTGATTTTCCAAGTCCGACGGGCTGCTAGGTGCGCCGCGCACGGCAAGGCATGTCGCCGCGGTTGGTTACGGCGTGCGTCCAGCGAACGGAATGACACCGATCGCCAGGTTGACGAGCAGAAGCAGGAGTGAGGTGGCTACGGTCCACTTGAGGGTGAATTTCTGGTGATCGCCGAATTCCACCTTGGCGAGACCGACGAGCAGGTACGTGGATGGCACCAGCGGGCTGAGGAGATGGACGGGTTGCCCGACGAGGGAGGCGCGGGCGATCTCCGCCGCCGTGATACCATAGGCCGAGGCGGCCTGGCTGAGGATTGGCACGACACCAAAATAGAAAGCGTCGTTCGAGAGAAAAAAGGTGAACGGCAAACTGAGGATGGCGGTGAACACGGCGAAATGGGCGCCGAGTGACGCCGGCACGAGTGCCACGACGCTGTTGGCGATCGCGTCGACCATCTTGGTGCCGGAGAAAATTCCGGTGAAAATTCCGGCGGCGAAAATCACCGCGACCACCGCGAGGGCATTGCCGGCGTTGGCGGCGATCCGCGCTTTCTGTTCGTCGAGTGACGGGTAGTTGATCACCAGTGCCAGCGCGAACGCGATCAGGAACAGGACGGGGAGGGGCAGGCTGCCTGCAATCAGCGCAACGAGGAGCGCGATCGTGAGCAGGAGGTTGATCCAGATGAGTCGGGGCCTACGAATCGACGCGTCGATTTCCAGCCCCGACTGGCCGCTGTCTGCCATCGAGGCGTGCACCTCACCGATCTTTGCGTCGGAGAGCACCCCGAGCCGCCGGCGTTCGCGTCGCCCGAGTACCCATGCGACGAAGAGCACCCATCCGGCCCCGACGAGCATGGCGGGCACCAGAGGCGGGAAGACCTCACCCATTTCCAATTTTAGCGCAGTCGCGGCGCGCGCCGTCGGGCCGCCCCAGGGCAAGATGTTCATCACGCCACCCGCCTGCATGATCACACTCGCCAGGACGAGCCGGTCCATCTTCAGGCGGACATAAAGCGGCAGCAGCGCGGTCGTCGTGATGAGGTAGGTGGTCGAGCCGTCACCGTCGAGTGACACAAAAAGGGCGAGCGCCGCCGTGCCCACGACGATTTTTACCGGATCCCCATGAACGAGGCGCACGACGATTTTCACGACGGGATCGAAAAGGCCGGCGTCGATCATGAGGCCAAAATAGAGGATCGCGAACGTGAGCATCACGCCGGTGGGGGCGAGCGCCTTGATGCCATCAAGCATCATCGGACCCAGTTTCGGGCCGAATCCGGCGATTATGCCAAACCCGATCGGCACCAGCACCAGTGCCGTGAGCACTGACATGCGTTTCGTCATGATCAATGTCATGAAGACAATCGGCATGGCGTACGCGAGAAGGGTGGGGTTCATGAATTCGATTTCGAGCCAGAGGCGAAGGGCGGCCGTAGCCGGACGCGCGCGGTATTTCGCCGGAGGTCTGGCGATTCCGTCAATAGAGTGTTCCGCTCGGGCGTCGAGCAACGGTTTGCAACCGCCTGCGTGCCTCTTGGGTCGAGCGCCGCCCGATCAGGTTGAAAAAGGATTCGGAAATCTCGCGACCATCGTGCAGAGATTTCTCGTGAAACATCTCCTCCTGTTCGTTCTTCTCGCCCTGGGCGCCTTCGCCCAGCCGAAACCTGTTGATCCGCGTTTTTCCGAGGTCGAACGGTTGGTGAAGGCGGCGCGTGCCACGGCGCTCATCCCGGGCATCTCGGTCGCAATCGTGGAAAGGGACCGGATCGTCTTTGTGACTTCCGATGGTTTTTCCGATCTGGAGAACATGGTTCCCGCCAGCGCCCGCACCCTGTGGCGGATCGCTTCGGTTTCGAAGCCCGTCGCGGCCACGGCCGCGATGCAGCTGGCGGAATTGGGTAAGCTCAAGCTCGATGAACCGATCTGGACCTATGTGCCGTGGTATCCGCGCAAGGGTGACCACGTCATCACGGTGCGTCACGTTCTCACCCACACTTCGGGGATCCGGCATTACGACTACGAGGCGGGCGAAAAGGAGAGCGCGGAATATTTTCCGAGCGTCGAGGCCGGTTCCCATGTCAATGGCGTGGACCGCGAACCCCTGAAATTTTCGCCGGGGACGCGCTATCTCTATTCCAGCTACGGCTTCCTGCTCGTCGCCGGCTTTGTCGAAGCGGCCGGAGGCCTGAGTTTCGAAGGCTACCTGAAGGAGAAAGTTTTCACCCCTGCGGGCATGACGACCGCGTGCCTCGACAAAAATCGCGAACTGATTCCGAACCGTGCCCGGTTCTATCGCAAGACCGACAGCGGCACCGCGGTCGTCAACGCCCCGTTCGTGGATGTGAGCTACAAGTGGGCGGCGGGCGGAATCCTCGCGAGTGTCGAGGACCTCGCCCATTACGCCATCGCGCTCGACAAGGGGAAACTGCTCTCCGCCGAATCGCTCCAGCAGGTTTACGCCGACCACAAACTGGCCGACGGAAAACCCACTGGTTACGGATTGGGCTGGCACGTCGAGACCGACAAGGACGGACGCGTTTGGGTCGACCATAGTGGTGGCGCGACCGGCGGCGCTGCGTTTCTCCGGCGGATCCCGGCGGAAGGTTTTGCGGTGGTGGTGCTGTGCAATCTGGAGCGACCGACCGACTTCAAGAAACTCGTCGCGAACATCACGTCCGCGGTGCGGAAAAAATAATTGGCTGCGCTATCGCCGCGACGCGGCCCGGCGCAGGCGATCGTTGATGGCGTCGGCCAACCCGCCGCCCGGGGCGAGTTCGGCGTGGATCCGGGTGTAGCCGGCGTCATCAAGCTGGCGGAGAATGCCGAATAACCGTTTTGCCGCGGCTCTCAGATCGCCGTGCTCCGACAGGGCGAAAATATTTTTTCCGGCGACGTCGCGCGGCTGCGCAAAGAACAGCCACGCCTCGTCCGGCCCGGACAGTCGCGCGCGAACGGGCGCCAGCGGCGCGTGCAACTCGACGGGGGTCCGCGGACTGTAGTGGCGGCTGAGCATTCCCGGTGCAAGTTGCGCGGCGTGCTCGACGGTTTTGCGTTTGGTCCCGTCGGCCACGGCGCAGCCGAGGGCCTGCGCGAGCTGCGCGCGCGTCACGGCGCCGGGGCGGAGTAGGCGGGGGTGGCGCGGATCGCGCAAGTCGACGATGGTTGACTCAAGTCCGATGGTCGTCGGGCCGCCATCGAGAATGTGTGCGATCTGCTTTCCAAGCCCGTCGCGGACATGTTGGGCCGTGGTGGGACTGACGTAGCCGAATGGGTTGGCGCTGGGTGCCGCGAGGGGAATTCCCGCGAGACGTTGCAGCCGGCGAAAAAGCGGGTGGCTCGGGAGGCGCACCGCCACGCTGTCCAGTCCGGCGGAAACGATCCCCGGGACGGCCGGCCGCTTCGGCAAAACGATCGTCAGGGGGCCTGGCCAGAATTCTTGCGCGAGCCGCAGCGCCGCGTCGTTCGGCACTGCGACCGCCGCGAGTTCGCGCCAATGGCCGATGTGCACGATCAGGGGATCGCTGGCAGGCCGACCCTTCGCGGTGAAGATTTTCCCACAGGCCACAGCGTCAAGGGCATTGGCGGCGAGCCCGTAGACGGTTTCGGTCGGGACCGCGACCAACTCGCCGCGGCGGAGCGCCGCCGCGAGCCGGGCGAGGTTTCGCGGCGTGTCGCGGTAGATTCGGGCAGAGCGGGTGCGCTTCGGTGGCATGGGACGCGGTACGGGCTGGGCGAGACTTTCGCCGGGGCGGCGGAGGTCAAGTTCCTGGCAGGCTGTCCGCGCGGTTCTTGGTCTCGACCTTTTTCGTCCGTTGACCCACGAAAAAGCCCTGTGATTGCCGCGAATTCCCGATCTGCCCTGCTGTTTGTTTCGCAATGAGCCCAACGGATTCCGAAGCAATTCGGTTGCGGCGGTTTTGCGCCGACGACATCCCGTTTGCGCACGAGCTTCGCGCGCTCGCCGGCTGGAATCAGTCGGAGCAGGATTGGCGCGGTTATCTCCGGTTTGAGCCGGAAGGCTGCCTTATTGCGGAAATTGACGGCGCGCGGGTCGGCACGGCCACCACGATCCGTTACGGAGACAAGTTCGGCTGGATTGGGATGGTGCTCGTGCACCCCGACCGGAGGCGCCTGGGCGTCGGATCCAAACTGTTGCGGGGAGCGATCGATTACCTGCAGCGCAGCGGTGTGCGAAGTGTGCGGCTCGATGCGACACCGATGGGCCGCCAGGTTTATTTGCCGCTGGGCTTCGTCGACGAATATGGGCTTTCCCGATGGGAAGGGGTTGCGCCTTCGATGGACCGAGTCGCCGCAAAAGGAGTGGCTGAACTGCAGGCCGCTGATTTTCCGGAGATCGTGCGTTTTGATGAAGTGATCTTCGGCGCCAATCGGGCGAGGGTGTTGACGGAACTGACGCAGCGAAACCCTGGGCTCTGCTTTGTCGCCCGCACTGCGGATGGAATTGCGGGTTTTTTGGTGGCGCGGGAGGGTGCGCGGGCCGTTCAGGTCGGACCATGGCTCGCCCGCGATGCCGTGACGGCCGAGCAATTGTTCGATGCGATGCTTCGGCGAGTTACCAGGCGACTTGTGTTTGTCGACGTGCCGGCGCCCAATTCTACCGGCGAGGACTTGTGCCGTCGACACGGCTTCCAGATTCAGCGCGTCCTAACCCGGATGTATCTCGGGGGGCCACCTGAGCCGGGCCGGCCAGAGTTGATCTACAGTATCAATGGCGCTGAAAAGGGGTGATGCTGGTCCTCTCCGCTCCAGGCCAGTCAGCAAACCCGACCGTGTTTCGTGCGGAAACCCGAAGTGTCCAGGTGAAGGGGCGAATTTGACGCCGAGTTGGGGGGCGTGCGGCGGTGGCCGACTCGGAGACGCCACGAGCTTCGAGTCGGCGGGTGCTGGCGAAATAGTTGCGCGGCACGTCAGGACGGTCGAGGAAACGGCGATGCCCCAGTATCCGTACCTCCGTCTGCAGTGGGGAATGCGGGGGATTTTGGGCCCAAATAAAATGGACTCGCAGGTTCGCGCCATCCCCATCTGTTCTCGCGTCGAGCGGTCGCCCGGCCCAAAAACGTTCTGCTCACTTTTTTCATGGCCAAACCAAAGCGCAAGAACCGGGAACGCGTCACGGCGCAGAACATCGCGGATCACGCGGGTGTTTCCATCGCGGCCGTTTCATCGGTGCTCAACAACCGCCATGTGGAGCGGCGGATCGCGGCCGAGACGGTGGAGAGAATTCGCCATGCTGCGGCCAAACTCGGTTATCTGCCCAACATCAGCGCGCGCCGCCTGCGAAGCGGCACGAGTCAGAAGAACAACATCATCCTCGCCTTCGTCACCAGCTTCGAGGCGCCTCTAAGTCTGGCGAGCCACCTGATCATGGAGCTGCGCCAATTGGTCGGAGGGGGCGGCGGATCGACCGACATGACGTTTTCCTTGATGGTCGAAATGTTTCCGGCCGGGCAGTTGAAGGATATGCCGGGCCTGTTGACCGGGGATCACTTCAACGCGGCGATCATCACCAATACCACTCCCGAGGATGATCAGTTTCTCATCCGCTCCCACCTGCCGTATCCGGTCGTGCTCGTGAATCGTGCGATACCGCGTTACTCGTGTGTCGTCGAGGACCCCGATGCCGGCGGGAGGGCGGCCGCTGCGCTGGTCCGCGGCAAGCGGCGAAATCTCGCGGTCCTGCACGGCACGCCGCTCACCCAGACAACACAGAACCGGGTGGATAGTTTTGTCCGGGCCGCGACGAGCGAATTGGGTCGCCCGCCGCGGGAGATTGTGGCGGGGAAGCTCTCTGAGGCCGCGGCCAATGATGCGGTGCTCCGCTTTCTCGGGCGAAACGACGAGGTCGACGGGCTCTATGCGGTGACCGACGGGATGGCGCTCGGCGCATACCATGCAATCAAGGAAAAGGGGTTGCGCATTCCTCAGGACATCGCGGTCGTCGGAGTGGGCGACTACGACATTTCCGCATTTTTCGATCCACCGCTCTCGGTCGTTGGCGTCGCCCGCAGCGAACTGGGCAAAGAGGCCAGCCGGCTATTGATGCGGCAATTGGAAGAACCGGGACTGCCGCCGCTGAAGGTCGAAATTCCCGTCGAGTCGGTCATGCGAGCGTCAACCGGCGGGTAAAACGCGGCGGCAAGGAAGTGGAATTCCCCGCTGCTTTCGCGCGCTACTTGGTGAGTCGATCGATTTTCCTGCAACCGAGGCCCCACGACGAGTGCCTGCCCTGCGTTTGAAGTGACCTTCTCGCCACGGACGCCATCGGTGGCCAACCGGCAGGTTTCGGCAATAATCGCCTTGCGCGGGAAAACGATTTAGCAGTTCGTCAACGAGGCGCGTCCAGTTCGGCCGCGCTCAAGAACCACCCCGCATGAAAACACTTCGCCTCGTTTCGTTCGCTGCTGGTGCGCTCTGGCTGGCGATGCTCTGCGCCCGCGCGGCCGGTGGTCCGGCCGTGACCAAGCCGCGGTTCGACGTTGTTCCCGGCGTCGTGATTGACCACAGCCCTGCCTCCTCCGGCCAGTATATTGGCTCGCCCGGTCTCGCGATTCTGCCCGGGGGAGATCTGGTGGCATCGCACGATTTTTTCGGGCCCAAGACCACCGAGCACACGAGTGCCCGCAGCACGATTTTCCGCTCCACTGACCGTGGGTCGACCTGGTCACGAGTGGCGGAGATTCAGGGCGCGTTTTGGTCCAATCTCTTTTTCCACCGGGATGCGCTCTATCTCTTGGGCACCGATCGCCACCACGGCAATGCCGTCATCCGCCGATCCACCGATGGCGGCAGGACTTGGAGCCATCCGGCGGACAGGACGTCCGGACTGCTCCGCGACAACGGGGAGTACCACTGCGCCCCAATGCCGGTACTCGAGCACAATGGTCGACTGTGGCGCGCGATGGAATGGCGGAATCCCCCCGTAGCGTGGGGCATCAATTATCGCGCCGGTATGCTGTCCATCCCGGTCGACGCCGACCTGCTCAATGCGGAGAATTGGACGTTCTGCGAGTTTCTGCCGAGCGACCGTGCCTGGAACGGCGGCGACATGGGTGCTTGGCTCGAAGGGAACGCCGTCCTGGCTCCCGGCGGTGACGTGGTCGACGTGCTGCGGGTGCAGACCAAGTCACCGAATGAAAAGGCCGCCATCGTGCACATCAGCCCAGACGGAAAGAAGGCCTTGTTCGACCCCGCGTCCGATTTTGTGCCCTTCCCGGGCGGGGCAAAGAAATTCGCCATCCGCTTCGACCCCCCAAGCAAACTTTACTGGGCACTGGCGTCGATTGTCCCGGAGCGGCACCGCGCGGAAAATCCGGGCGGCATCCGCAATACGCTCGCGCTCGTCTCGTCCCCGGACCTGCGGCAATGGACGACGCGGAGCATTCTGCTTTATCATCCCGACGTAAAGGCCCACGGCTTTCAGTACGTGGAATGGCTGTTTGACGGCGACGCGATCATCGCGGCTTGCCGGACTGCATTTGACGACGGTCTGGGCGGCGCCCACAATAATCACGACGCCAATTTCCTCACGTTCCACCGTTGGCCGAACTTCCGCACCCGCACCATGGCCGATTCGCCGCGGGAGTTTGGGAGATAAAAATCCCGGACGTGGAATCCCGTCAGATAGTGCTTGAGCAAAAATCGATTTAGCTTGTTTTGTCCGCAACCCGCCGGGTCTTCGTCACGGTTCGCCGTGGATTCGGCCAGCAAACCTCCAAACCCTACTGTCATGAAATCCTGTCCGTCCCTGTCCCTCGCCGTCGTCCGGCGCGTGTTGGTGCCCTTTGCCGCCGCCGGTTTGTTTTTGAGTGCGCTTTTCGCCAGTGTCGCCCGTGCCGCGGAAGCGGCCGCCGTCATTTCCGGCACGGTGAGCAATACCGCCACCGGCAACCTTCTACAGGGTGCGAAGGTTGATATACCGCAACTCGGACTCTCGGCACTGACCGACAACACCGGACGCTATGTCCTGAATGTTCCGCCTGGGGCGCACGAGTTGGTGGTGTCTTACACCGGTCTCGACTCCTCCCGCCAGCAGGTGTCAATCGCGGCGGGTGCCCGTTCGACAAAGAATTTTGATCTCACGACGGGCATCTACCAGATGCAGGAATTTCGGGTGACCGGTGAGCGCGAGGGCGGCGCCGCGGCGATCACCGCGCAGCGCAATGCCGACAACGTCAAGAACGTCGTCGCGATGGATTCGTTCGGCAACTTGCCCAACATGAGTGCGGGCGAACTCGCCATCCGGCTTCCCGGGATCGCGGGTAATCTCGATGAGGAGGGCAACGTCACCGGCCTCACGGTGCGCGGCATGGGCCCGACCTTGAACCGCGTCACAGTTGATGGTGCGCTCATTTCGAACGTTGGCGGCATGAACCGTCAGTTCCAGACCCACTCGCTGACTGGGGCGATGTTCGAGCAGATGGAGGTCATCAAGGGCCACACGCCCGACAAGGGGGCGGACTCGCTCGGAGGCACGATCAACCTCAAGACGCGCTCGCCGCTCAGCATGCGGGAAAAACGTCGCGTCACCTACAGTGCCACCGCCCGTTGGGCGCCGCCGTTTACGCAGCAAATTCCGCTGCGCGAGGCCCACCGGATGCACCCGCTGGTCAACATCGGCTATCAGGAGGTATTCGACGTCTTGGGCGCGGACCGTAACCTCGGCGTCGCCGTCAACGTGTTCTACAGCGAAAATGTCGCGGGCTATTTCCGCGCGCTGCGCGATTTTGAAAACACCACGACCCAGCCGGCTTACCTCTGGGACTACGGCACGCAAGACGCGTTCAACAACCGCAAGCAGGGCAGCGTGAACATCAAGGCGGACTACCGGCTTTCCCCGAACACGAAGATCACGTTCAACACGATCTACAACGATGCGAACGAGCCCTATAACCGGCTTTACGTCACGCGGGCGTTCACCAACCAGACCGCCCCGAACGCCACGACCTCCGGCGTCGTGCCGGGTTACACCGATCGGATCACGACCGTCCGTCCGGTGGCGGCCTCGGTCATCGATGTTACGGAGACGATGTTCAGCTTTTTCAACCGGACCCGGCAATTCGATCTCGGGGCGGAACACACGTTCAACAACCTGGAAATCGACTACAACGCGAACTACAGCCAGACGCACAACAACCTCGGGGTGGGCAAGGGCGGCACGCTCACCAACCGCATCACCGGCACCGGCTGGATCCTCGATCGCACGAAGTCCGACCTCTATCCGATGTTCCTGCCGAATGGCGGCCTCGATTTCACCAATCCGGCCAACTACCGCCCCAACGGGTTCCTCACGACGCGCAACAACGATCGCGACGTGGAGATCAAGAACGTGCGCGGCAACGTGCAGTACAAATTGCCGACCGAGTTCGTCTCGACCCTGAAGGCGGGTGGAGATTGGCGCGAGCAGATGGCCAAGGTCGTCGGTCGTGACCGGCGCTGGAGCTACACCGGCACCACGGCCCTGCCGACCAATTCCTCGCTCGTGACGTGGGACTCGCTCAAGACGGGCCGCAAGATTCCGCAATGGGAAACCGCCGCGCTCATCAATGGCGAAGTGCCCAATTCACCGTCGCTGTGGAACGAAGATTTGTACTTCAAGGAAACGACCAAGTACACGGGAACGAACGCGGTCACCGAGACCGTCACCGCCGGCTACATCATGGGTCAGGCGAAAATCGGCCACACCGGGCTGCTGACGGGGGTGCGCACCGAGAAAACAGACACGGAGAGCTGGGGCTGGGTCCGCGCCCGCGTCGCCAGCACTGCGGCGCAACAGGCCGCCGATCCCGTCGGTGCGGCGACGCGTGATTACGCCAACAACCGGCGTGAACTCAAAGGCAACTACACGAAGTCGTTTCCCAGCGCGCATCTCACCCATGACATCCTGCCGAACCTCAAAGCGCGGTTGAGTTGGTCGACGAGCTTTGGCCGGGCCCCGATGAACAATTTCACCCCGAACGAGACCGCAAACGAGGCGGCGCAGACCCTCACGATTAACAACCCGAGCCTGAAGCCGCAGATGGCGAAAAATTGGGACGCATCGCTCGACTACTATTTCGAGCCGGTGGGTAATTTCTCGATCGGATGGTTCCACAAGGAAATCAAAGACTACCTTGTGACTGGTCAGGTGACAGGGGTCATTCCTTCCGGCACGAACAACGGGTACAATGGCGAATATGCCAACTTCACCACGTTGACCACGCTCAACGCAGGTACGGCGTACGTGCAGGGTTGGGAGCTGAGCTATCAGCAGCAGTTCACCTTCCTGCCCGGGCTGCTCAAGGGGTTGAGCTTCGCCGCCAATTACACGGTTCTGGATACTCACGGAAATTTCACAGGCACGACACTGCTCACCAACGGTCAGGTCGCCGGCTTCATTCCCAAGACCGGCAACGTCAGCCTGGGGTGGCGCTATCGCAGCTTCACCTCCCGGGTGCTCGTCAACTACACCAGTGACTACACCACGGCCTACACGGCGGCGACGCTTGGTCGGAATCTCTACCAGTTCAAACGCACGGTCGTGAACCTGGGCCTGGGTTACCAATTGAACTCGCGGGTGGGGCTCTCACTCGACGTTTCCAATCTCTTCAACGAGCCGATCGCGAACTACCGCGGGATCACCGACCAGATGCAGCGGACGGTGATCACCGGCACGACGCTCAGTCTCGGCGTGAACGGCCGCTTCTGATCCGTAACCTCCTCCCGCTTCCATGATTTCATTTCGCACCCTTCGCGTTGTTCTCTGCCTATTGCTGCCGATCGTCGGGGGAGCGGCCGAGTTGCCGGGAGTGATGCCTCGCCTGCCCTACAACAACCCCGGGGCCCTGACGGACCTCGGGGTGGGCCTGTGGGCGTGGCCGCTGCCGATCGACTACAATCAGGACGGGTTGATGGATTTGGTCGTCGTCTGTACGGATAAGCCGTCGAACGGCGCGTGGTTCTTCGAGAACAGCGGCCAGATCGATCCGCAGTTGAAGCTGCCAATCTTCAAGCCTGCCGTGCTCATCGGGAAGTCCGCGGCGTCGGTCGGGATTTCGTACATCGAGGGAAAGCCCATCATCACGGCGACCGCGTCGGTGAAGCGCGGGGAGATCTTTGATTTCCAGGGGAACATGTTTCCGGATTTCCCGAAATCGCAGTTCGGCCAGCCCGTGAAACTCCCGGTGCCGATGAAAATCCACACTGAGCCGGGCAGCATCCGGCAAAACCAATGGAAGCTGGTTGACTACGATGGTGACGGGGCCCTCGACGTGACGCTAGGCATCGATTTCTGGGGCGACTTTGGGCCCCTCAACGGCGGCGAGGGGGCGTTCAACGCCAAGGGGGAATGGACGCGCGGCAAGTTGCGCGGCTATGTCTACCTGCTGCGCAACACTGGCACGACGGCCAAGCCGGTCTACGCCGCGCCGGTGCGTTTGCAGGCGGGCGGCAAGGACATCGATCCCTATGGCATGCCGTCGCCCATGTGGGGCGACTTTCGCGGCACGGGAAAGCTGGATCTGATCTGCGGCGAATTCCGCGACGGATTCACGTTTTATGAAAACACCGGCACGCGAACAAAGCCTGTTTATGCCGCCGGTCGGGAACTCGCGAGCGCCGGCATCCCAGTCAAGATGGACCTGTGCATGATCACTCCGACCGCCGTTGATTTCAACGGCGATGGCTTTCTCGACATTGTGTGCGGTGACGAGGACGGGCGCGTGGCGTTCATCGAGAACACCGGCAAGGTCGTGGATGGCATGCCGCAGTTTCTCCCGCCGCGGTATTTCCGGCAGTTCGCGGCCGACGTTAAGTTCGGAGCTCTCTCCACTCCCTATGCGTTCGACTGGGACGGGGACGGGGACGAGGATCTGATTTGTGGCAATTCGGCGGGCTACATTGCGTTCATCGAGAACTTGGGTGGCACGCCGACGCGCTGGGCGCCGCCGCGGTATCTGTCGGCGGGCGGCAAGCTCATCCGCGAGCAGGCCGGTCCGAACGGTTCGATCCAAGGCCCGGCCGAGGCGAAGTGGGGTTACTCCATTCTCAGTGTCGCTGATTGGGATGGTGACGGCCTGCCCGACATCATGACCAACGGCATCTGGGGAAAAATCATCTGGTATAAAAATATTGGCACGCGCACGGCGCCGAAGCTCGCCGCCGGGCGCCCGGTTGAACTCACGCTGCCCGCCGGCGTTCCGACCCCGGCGCTTGCCGGAAATTGGTGGAAGCCGCAGGGGAGGGAGCTGAGCACGCAGTGGCGGACGACTCCGCAGATGGTCGACTGGAACGGCGACGGGTTGATGGACCTCGTGATGTCAGACCCGGACGGATACCTCGCGCTCTATGAGCGCAAGCGCGCCGCCGACGGTACGCTGACGCTCTCGCCCGCCCAGCGGGTGTTCTGGAGCGAGGGCGCGAGCGTTTTCGACAGCAACGGCAGACCGCAGAACAAGGAATCTGGCCTCCTGCAGCTGAACGACGGGATTTTTGGACGGCGCGGGAGGCGGACATTCTGCACCGTGGACTGGGATGGCGACGGCAAGATGGACATTTTGATGAACAGCAACCCGAACGTGAATTTCTTCCGCAACCTCGGGAAGAACGCCGCCGGACAATGGATGTTCCGCGACGAAGGTCCGGTGAGTTCGCACCTGCTGACGGGACACGCCACCAAGCCAACGGTACTTCGTGCGGCGGGTGTGCCTGGGGCGACGTTGCTCATCGGTGCCGAAGACGGGTTTTTCTACCAGCTCAACAATCCGCTGGCAAAATAGCCGACTGCTGCGACGGGTGGCGCGTCGTCGTGCGCGCGCCGCCCGCCACGGCGATTTTCATTTTTCTTCATGAACACTTCCTATCGTCCGGGCGGGATCTACTCCGCCCAATGGATTCCCACCGATTCCGGCGGCCGCCTTGATCGCGCCGCCCTGGCCGCGCACCTGGCGTTCGAGAAACGCGCGGGGATTGACGGCGTGCTGGGGCTCGGCAGCACGGGTGAGTTTCCGCATTTTTCACCTGACGAGCGCAAGCACGTCCTCGCGGCCATTGTTGAGCTCGCGGCGCCGCTGCCCGTCATCGCCAACATCACCGACATCCGTCCGCGCGCGGCGATCGAGCTCGGTCGCTTTGCCAAGTCGCTCGGTCTGCCGGCGGTGGCGTTGATGCCTCCGATCTTTTTCCCGATGTCGCAGGACGACGTGCTCGCTTATTTCCTGCACGTGGCCGAAGCGGTCGATCTCCCCGTGATGCTCTACAATTTCCCCGAGCTCTGCGGCAAACGCATCGACCTCGCCACCATTGCCGCGTTTGCCGACCGGGCCCCGATGTGCGCGATCAAGCAGAGTGGCGGCGAGTTTGCGTATCACCGCGACCTGATCGCGCTGGGCAAGGAAAAGGGCTACGTCGTGATGTCGGGCGCCGATTTGCGACTCACCGAAGTCTTCGCCCTCGGGGCGGCCGGCTGCACCGGCGGCCTCGTCAATATCGTGCCGGAATTGATGCTCGACATCCATCGCTGCTCGGCGGCCGGACGTCCGGGTGACGCCGCCGTGTCGGCCGCACGCATGGTGGAACTCGGCAAGGTGATTGATCAGCTGGCGTTTCCTCCGAACGTGGCCGCCGGTCTTGCCGCCCGCGGGTTTGCGCCGGGCGTGTCGAAGTCGGTGCTGTCGCCCAAATCGCAGGGACTTTCCGCGAAGATTGAAAGCGAGTTGCGCGCGCTGTTCGTGCAGTGGGGCCTTGCCCTCGGGCCTGTCGCCGCGGCAGCGTAGTCCGCGGTCGTGACGGTGGGCGAGTGGTTTCATTTCCCGACCACCCGCTCACCCTCGCCGCCGTTCTCCCGAAGGTCCCCTCCTTACCCCATGTCGTCCCAACCCTCCAACGCCCTGCGCTACGCCTGGTTCATCGTGGCGCTCCTGTTTCCGGTCGCGTTGCTGAACTACCTTGATCGGCAGATGCTCGCCACGATGAAGGCGTCGATGGTGCACGACATCCCTACAATCGCGAACAAGGCCGACTGGGGGCTGGTGCTCGGTTGCTTCAAGTGGACCTATGCGTTTCTCAGTCCGTTCGCGGGCTACGTCGCGGACCGGCTCGGCCGGCGTTACGTCATCGTCGCCAGCCTCTTCGTCTGGTCGATCGTCACCTGGTGGACCGGGCATGTGACGACGTTCAACGAGCTGATTGCCGCGCGGGCGCTGATGGGCATCAGTGAGGCGTTCTACATCCCGGCGGCGCTGGCCTTGATCGCCGATTTTCATCCCAGTGGCACGCGGTCGCGCGCCGTGGGCGTGCATCAGACCGGCATCTACATCGGGCAGATCCTCGGAGGCTTCGCGGGCTACGCGGCGGACTCGGCGGACCACGGCTGGCGCTGGGCCTTTTCGACGTGCGGCATGATCGGCGTGATTTATGCGCTCCCGCTGCTGGCGTTGTTGCGCAATCCGGAAACTCCGGCGATCTCCACGGCCGAGTCGAACGATCGAAAGGAGCACGGCGGCGTGATCCGGGGGCTCCTGACGAACCGAAATTTCATCCTGCTCGTGCTGTATTTCACGTTGCCGGCGATCGCTGGGTGGGTAGTGCGCGACTGGATGCCGGAAATCCTCCGCGAGAAATTCAGTCTTGGTCAGGGCAAGGCCGGGGTGAGCGCGATCCTTTATGTTCAACTTGCCTCGATGGCCGGAGTGGTCATCGGCGGCTACCTGGCGGATCGGTGGATGCGCACGACATCGCGCGGGCGCATCTATGCGAGCGCGATCGGGATGATGCTTTTCCTGCCGGCGCTCTTCAGTGTGGGTAACGCGGGCACCCTTACCGTCGCGATCATCGGACTGGTCGTATTCGGTCTCGGCTGGGGCTTCTTTGACTGCAACAACATGCCGATCCTCTGCCAAATCACCCGGCCCGAGCTGCGCGCCACGGGTTACGGCATCATGAATCTGGTGAGCATCACCTGCGGCGGACTGGGCGACGTGGCGTTCGGCTGGCTGCGGGATCGTCACGTGTCGTTGAATCTCATCTTTGGCTCCTTTGCTGGCATCGCGCTGCTGTCGGTCTTCATCGTGCTGATGATCAAGCCGACGAAGGAGAACGCTGCCGCTTAAGCAGGGGTGTCGCACCTTGGACGCCCCGGGTCTCGCCCTTATGTCCCGTCATTACCCCTCCCATCCGTTGCTGTGGTTGCAACGCCTCGCACTTGTTTGTCTCGGGTTAGTCATCGTTCACTTGAGCGTTGGATTTGCCCAGTCGGCTCCACTGGCAGCCGCCAGCATTGGCGGCCGCGTCGCCAACACCGCAACGGGTGCGTATCTGGAAGGAGCCGAAGTGGTGCTCGTCGAGCTCAATCTCGTTACGCTCACTGCGCGTGACGGCGCGTTTCGTTTTTCATCCATCCCGGCGGGGCGCTATACCGTGCGCGCCACGTACACCGGGCTCGACCCTCAGACGCTCGGTGCCACGGTCTCGCCGGACTCGTCCGCTGATTTGAAATTCGCCCTGACGTCGGCGGTTTACACGCTCGAGGCGGTCACGGTCAGCGGTTCGCGGGAGGGCAATGCCGAGGCCATCACCTTGCAGCGCAATGCGGCCAATGTCGTCAACGTGGTTGCGATGGACGCCTACGGCAACGTCGCCGACGGGAACATCGGCAATTTCATGCAGCGACTGCCCGGCGTCGGCGTGGTCATCGAGAACGGCGACATCGTCGGCTTTGGCGTGCGCGGCACACCGTCCGAGCTGAACGCGGTCAATGTCGACGGCGTCCGGGGATCAAACGCCTACGGCGGCGCGAATCCCCAGGGCGACCGCGCGATGGTGGTGGATTCGATTCCGTCGGAATTCATCAAGGACATCGAACTGATCAAGGCGCTCACGCCGGATCTTCCGGCCGACTCCATCGGCGGCGCAACCAACCTGATCACGAAGTCGGCGCTCGACTTCAAAGATCCGGTGCTGACCTACCGGGCCGGGGGAAATCTCAATACCTATCGCCCGAATGAGCGGCACTGGACGCCCACGGGCGCCTTGAGCTACCTGACCCGGCTGGGTGTAAAACGGGATCTGGGACTGGCGCTATCCAGCAGCTACTCCGAGTCGAACAATACGCGCGACCGCCTCCAGATGACCCGCAATTTTGAGGATGGGCGCAACACGCAGGCGCGGACACTCAACGACCAGGCGACGCGGATTCGGGGCGGAATCGGGGCCAAGCTGAATTACCAGCCGGACGCGCAGACCGAACTGTATGTGACCACTCAGTACACCTATTTTTCCTTCCAGCAGGTGCGCACCGACTGGAATGTCACGGCGGGCGCCACGACCGTCGCCGACTATGGCGTGGTGGGCCGGGCGCAGATTGAGGCGGGCACCGCGCCGCGCACCTCGGGGAACGCGGCGGCCGGCATCGCGCCGGGGTTTACGGACGCATTCACCGAACTCCTGAACGCAACCTTTGTGAACACCGATGGCGGCACCGCACGGCATGGACACACCTACAAGTACGAGGCGGGTGGGAGCCGGAAGTTTTCCGGCGACCAAAAGCTGTCGTTCCAGGCCACGTACAATCCGTCCGACTACGACTTTGTCTTCCAATATATCGAGACCCGCCGCACCGGCGGATTTGGGATGGCGGTGGACACGACGGCCGATCGGGACCGGCCGGTCTACCGCCAGACCTACGGGACGACGATCGGGGCGGGGGCGGATTTACGGCCCTACACCGCGCTGCGGGCGGTGAATCGCGAGAAGAGCGAGGAGGAGGTGAGCAACGCGCGCGTCGACTATGAAAAGAAGCTATCGCCTGCGCTCGCGACCGTCGATTTCAAGACCGGGGCCAATTGGCGCCGGCAGCACCGGACGCTCGCGGTCTACCAGCCGCGCTGGAACTACGTCGGTGTGGATGGCGTCGCTGCGTCGGCCGACGACAATCTCGCGCAGTTCCGGCGCGCCGAGCCGGGCTACGGTGTATTTAACAACCGCTATCCCCGGCGGGATCAGTTCGATTATCCGCGGTTCCTGCAGGCCTTTCAGGCCAACCCCGCGTGGTTCCGTGAATCAGGCACGACCGTGTCGACGCCGCCCGCATTCAACGGCATCACCGAAGATGTGGCTGCGGCCTACGCGATGGCGCGGGCCCGGCTGGGCAAGCTGAGCCTGTTGGGTGGCGTGAGGATGGAGAACACCGACGTGACTGCGACCGGCCGAATTACTGATCCGCGAAAGCCCGGCGCCACGCTGGTGACCCGCGATGGCGACTACCGCAATTATTTCCCGAGCGTTCATCTCCGCTATGAGCCGCGTGCGGGCCTGTTGATGCGCGCGAGTTATTCCACCGGCAGCGCCCGCCCCGCCTTTGGCGACGTATATCCGGTGACCACCGTCACCTACAACACCGCGTCGGGGCTGGGGCAGGTGCGGCAGTCGGATCCCGGACTCCGACCGCAATTCAGCGACAACCTCGACGCCTCGCTGGAATACTACTTCGAGCCCGTGGGCGTGCTTTCCGCGAGCGTGTTCCACAAGCGACTGACGGATTTCATTTCGAGTGAGACCCGCCTGATCGATTCCGGAGTGAACAACGGCTTTGGGGGCGACTATGCCGGCTTCGATCTCGTGACGACGCGCAACTTCGGTTCGGCGACGATCAAGGGGTACGAACTCAACTACAACCAGCAGTTGCGCCAGCTGCCCGGCGTGCTCAAGACGCTCGCCGTCTTCGCGAACTACACCAAAATCAAGACCAACGGTTCGTACGCCAACGGCTCGGCGGAACTCGTGCGGTTCATTCCCGAGACGGCGAATGCGGGGTTGTCCTGGCGCTTCCACCAGCTCTCATGGCGCGCGGCGTACAACTACAAGAGCGGCTATCTCATGACGTACAATGCGAACGCCTTTTCGCGGCAGCGCGTGACGGATGTCGGCACGTGGGACTACAACGTTCAGTACGCTTTTGGCCCGAGGTTGAACGTCTTTCTCGATGTGGTGAACGCCTTCAACAAGTGGGCGTCGTGGTACTCGGGCAGTGATCCGGGACGCGTGATCATGAGCGAGGTGTATGGCACCCGCATCGCGGTTGGAGTGAGCGGCCGGTTTTGAGCATCATGAGGGATCTCATCGCCTCGACTTCCAGGCCCGTGCTGCCTCCCACGGCCAGGTTCGCCCATCTGCGGCGGATGGCGGCTTTGTTCGTCGTCGTTTCCGCCGGGCTGGCGGCCGGTCCGGTGTCGCGGCCGAACGTTCTTTTCCTCGCCGCGGACGACCTGCGCATGAACCTGGGATGCTACGGTGATCGAGTGGCAAAGACGCCGAACCTCGATCGGTTGGCGCGGCGTGGGGTGACGTTTGAGCGAGCCTACTGCCAGCAGGCGCTCTGCAATCCGTCCCGGGCCTCGCTGCTGACTGGGTTGCGGCCGGACACGTTGCGGGTGTGGAACCTCCCCACGCACTTCCGGGAAAATCTGCCAGACGCGGTCACGTTGCCCCAGTACTTCAAGCAGCAGGGATATTTCACCCAAAACGTCGGAAAGATCTTTCATAATTTTCGCACCACGATCGAAGGCGATCCGGTGTCGTGGAGCGTGCCGGCGGTGCTGCACTTTGCCTCGCACTCGACCGATGTGGCGCTGCTCGATGGCGGCACGGCGCCTCCGAACACGGCGAAGACCAAGGGGACGGAAGCGCGCGATGTACCTGACGACGCGTATTTCGACGGACGGGTGGCGGCAGCTGCGATCAAAGCGCTGCAGGAGTGCAGCTCCCGGGGAAAGCCGTTCTTCCTTGGGGTGGGTTTTTGGAAACCGCATCTGCCGTTCAATCCGCCCCAGCGCTACTGGGATCTTTATCGGCGCGAAGACATTCCTCCGCCCCGCAATCCGACTGCGCCGGTCAATGCACCGCGGATGGCCCTGGCGAATGCCAGCGAAGGAAAGACCGCGAAGCCCGACGAAGTCGCCGAACTCCGGCATGGCTACTACGCGGCGACCAGTTACATGGACGCGCAGCTGGGCAAGGTGATCGCCGAGCTGGATCGGCTCGGGCTCGCGGACAGCACCGTAATCGTTTTCTGGTCCGACCATGGCTTCCACCTCGGGGAGCAGGGCCTTTGGGGCAAGACCTCGAATTACGAGAATGCCGCCCAGGTTCCCCTGATCGTCGTGACGCCGGGGATGAGGCGGGCCGGAGCCAAGGCGGCCGGATTGGTCGAGCTCCTCGACCTTTACCCGACACTGGTGGAATTGTGTGGCTTGCCCCCGCGTGAGGGATTGGCCGGAGTGAGCCTGCGGCCGATGCTCGACGATCCCGCGGTCAAGGTGAAGCCTGCCGCGTTTACGCAGGCACCGCGTCCGGCCAACATCCAGGGTGGGCAAAGCGACACCATGGGTTACTCGATGCGCGACGATCGCTACCGCTACACGGAGTGGCGCGAATGGAGTTCCGGCCGCGTGAGAGCCCGGGAACTCTACGATCATCAGGCGGACCCGGACGAATCCGTCAATCGAGCGGGCGACGCCCAGTTGGCAGAAACGGTCCAGGCTCTGTCCGCACGCCTCGCGAAACAATTTCCTCCCCACGCCCTTCCCGCCGAATGAAAATCCCGCGCCGCCAGTTCGTCGTATTTTGCCTGCTCGGTCTCACGGTCATCGGGGCCGCGCATGCCGCCTCCACCGAGTCGCTGGCCGCGCAGTCCGGAATCCTGAAGAGCGAGCCAATCTACACCGAGGCGCCGTTTCCGCAGTGCCACGCCTCGACGATCGTGGAGACAAAATCCGGCCTCGTCGTGGCCTGGTTTGGTGGCACGAAAGAGGGCAATCCCGACGTCGGCATTTGGATTTCGCGGCTCCGCGATGGCAAATGGACTCCCGTGGTGGAGGTGGCCAATGGTGCCGAGACGGAAAGCCCGCGGGTGAATTGCCTCAACCCGGTGCTGTTTCAGGTGCCGAACGGTCCTTTGATGTTGTTCTACAAGACCGGCAAATGGTGGGCGTACGTAAAACGCTCGACCGACGACGGCGTCACGTGGTCGAAACCCGAGCGACTCTACAACGGTCTCTTCGGACCGGTCAAAAACAAGCCGGTGCTCCTTTCCGACGGGTCGATTCTCAGTCCGACCAGCACCGAATTTCCCAGTCCCGACGGCCGGATGTGGCGGGTGCAGTTCGAGCGTAGCGCTGACGCCGGCAAATCATGGCAGGTGATAGGACCGGTGAACGAAGGCCGCGAGATTCAGGCGATCCAACCCAGCATCCTGTTTCACCCGGGCAAACGCCTGCAGGCCCTCGGTCGCACGGCACAGGGGAAGATTTACGAGATTTGGTCTGAAGACGAAGGGCGGACGTGGGGCACGATGAGACTGACAGACCTGCCGAATCCGAACTCGGGCACGGACGCACTGACGTTGAGAGACGGACGGCATTTGTTGGTCTATAACCACACGACAGTTCGCGCGGACGGGAAGAACGGCCCGCGGTCACCGCTGAATGTGGTGGTGTCGCGCGACGGGAAGCAATGGCAGGCGGCGCTCCTGCTCGAGGACCAACCCGGCGAATTTTCCTATCCGGCTGTCATCCAAACGGCTGATGGCCTCGTCCACATCACGTACACCTGGAAGCGCCAGACGATCCGGCACGCCGTCGTCGATCCTTCCCGGTTGATACTGCGTGACATCGTCGGTGGCCAGTGGCCCAACTAACCCGGTTTCGATCCCTATGAATTCACGTCAAAAAATCACGTTCGGCTGCGTCTGGAAATGGCGGGGCATCGGCTCCTTCCTGTTTCTGATGATGGCTGGTGCGCTTCACGGCGCGAAGGCGCCGAGCCTGAAAGACTTCTTTCAGCCGTACCTCAATCGACATGTGGTCGCCGGTGCAGTCGCGCTCGTCGCCAACAAGGACGGTGTCCTCGGTACGGAGGCGTTTGGTTACGCCGACGTCGCCCAGCACCGGCCGATGAAGACGGATACGGTGTTCTGGATCGCGTCGCAGTCGAAGCCGATCACGACGACGGCGTTCATGATGCTGGTGGACGAGGGCAAGGTGAGCGTCGACGATCCGGTGGAAAAGTACCTGCCGGAATTCAAGGGACAGATGGTGATCGCCGAGCAGGACGAGGCCCATGTCCTCCTGCGCAAGCCGTCTCGGCTGCTCGCGGTGCGGGACATCCTGAGCCACACGAGCGGGTTTCGTTTCAAGACGCCGGTCGAGCAGCCGACGCTCGACCTGCTGCCGCTGCGTGATGCGGTGCGCACGCACGCGCTCATGCCGCTGCAATGGGAACCAGGGAGCAAGTACCAGTATAGCAATGCCGGCATCAACACCGTGGGACGGATCATCGAGGTGGTGAGCGGGATGGCCTACGAAGATTTTCTGCGCACGCGGCTGTTCGAGCCGCTCGGGATGAAGGAGACGACCTTCTGGCCGAGTGAGGCGCAGGTGCGGCGGATGGCGAAGGTGTACAAGCCGAACAAGGACAAATCCGGCTTGGAGGAGACGCTCTACGATCAGATGAAATATCCGCTCACGGACCGGACCCGATATCCATTCCCGGCGGGCGGTTTGTTCTCCACTGCGGCGGACGTCGCCCGGTTTGCGCGCATGATTTTGAACGGGGGCCAGCTCGACGGCCGGCGCTATCTGTCGGCCGCGGCGGTGAAGCAGATGACCAGCAAGCAGACTCCGGCGGCACTGAAGGAGGGCTACGGTTTTGGCTGGTCGGTCGGGCAGGGGGAGTTTGGGCACGGCGGCGCGCTCGGCACGGAGACGAGCATCGATCCGAAGAGCGGGCTGATCACGATCTTCATGATCCAGCAAGCGGGCTTCATCGGCGATGGCGCCAAAATCCGCGGTGAGTTCAAACGCGAGGCGCGGTTGCGCTTTGGTGGCGCGCCGTCGGAAGCGCGGGAAGCGGCCACTCTCGCCACGACGACGGGTGTGGGCGGTACGGCGGGAACGGGCGCGGCGGTGGTTACCCGGGAGTTCATCTACGAGAAAGCGCCGTATCCGTCATGCCACGCTTCGACGATTGTCGAGACGACTGCCGGTGGCATCGTCGCGGCCTGGTTCGGCGGCACGGCGGAGAAGAACCCGGACGTGGGCATCTGGGTTTCGCGTTTCGAGCGAGGCGCCTGGACCACCAGTGTTGAGGTGGCCAACGGCGTCCAGGCGGACGGCAAGCGTCACCCCACCTGGAATCCAGTGCTCTTCCAGCCGCGCGGCAACGCGCCCTTGATGCTTTTCTACAAGGTCGGTCCTTCGCCGCAGACGTGGTGGGGCGAGCTGCGCACCTCCACCGATGGCGGGCGCACCTGGAGTGCGTCGCGTCGCCTGCCCGACGGAATCTACGGACCGATCAAGAACAAGCCGGTGCAACTTGCCGACGGCACGATTCTGAATCCGACGAGCGATGAGACCGACGAGCGTCCGAGCAAGTGGCGGATCTACTTCGAACGCAGCGCGGATGGTGGAAAGACCTGGACGAAGACGCCGTTCTTCAACGACGGCATCGCCATCAGCGCGATTCAACCGAGCATCCTCTTCAATGACCGCATTGGTGGTGCCAAGCTTCAGGCGGTGGGGCGCACACGCCAGGGCAAGGTGTTTACGATCGCCTCGGAGGACTCCGGCCAGACGTGGGGCAAGATCGCGCTCGTCGATGGATTGCCCAATCCGAATTCCGGCACGGATGCAGTGACACTGAAGGACGGTCGCCATCTGCTGGTCTACAATCCGGTGACGCGCGGTCGTACGCCGCTCAAGCTTGCCCTCTCGAGCGACGGACGGGCTTGGAAGGACGTCGTCGTCTTGGAGGACGAACCTGGAGAATACTCCTATCCCGCGGTCATCCAGACCAGCGACGGGCGCGTTCACATCACCTACACGTGGAAGCGCGAGCGGGTGCGGCACGTGGTGATTGATCCGGCAAAACTATGAGGCCGCGATGGGGCCGGGCCGTTCTGGCTTTCATCCTCTTTTCTGGCGCGGCGCGCGGCCTACTGGCGGCGTCGCCGGCGGTGTCCGGGCCACCTCCGGGCATTGTCATCACGGCGAGCCCCGACCCGCAGAAAATTTTCGTCGGGTCGCCGACGATTGCGATCCTGCCTGATGGCACCTACGTCGTCGCACACGACTATGGCGGGCCGGGAGCTGGCGCGCGCAAGGGGAACACCCTCGTCCTGGTTTCGCGCGATCGCGGGGCGACGTGGCGCCAGCTCGCGGAGCTCACCGACCAAAAGTGGTCCACACTCTTCGTGCATCGTGGGGCGCTTTATCTCATCGGGACGACGGCCAAGGTTGGTCACATGATTGTCCGCCGCTCGCGGGATGGTGGAAAGACGTGGACGAACCCGAGCGATGGAAAAAATGGCCTGCTGGCGGAGGGAAAGTTTCACTGCGGGCCGACTCCCGTGGTGGTGCATGGGGGAAGGGTCTGGCGGGCGTTCGAAGAGTTTTCGCCGTCGGCGCCGACCCGGGCGTTTCGGGCGTTTGTGATGTCGGCGGCCGAGGACGCCGATCTGCTCGATGCCGCAAGTTGGCGCCGAACGAATCAAGTCGCTTTTGACAAGACGTGGCTTGCGACGCGCAACGCTGAATGGCTTGAGGGCAATGTGGTCGTCGCGCCCGATGGCGGTGTCGTCGACATCCTGCGTGTCGAGTCGCATCAGGCGCCCGGGACAGTGTTCGACCTCCCCGGTGCGGCGGCGGGAATCCCGCGTTTTGAAGTGGCTGCGATGATGGCAATTTCGGCGGACGGGAGCACGGCACGCTTCGATCCGGCGCGCGGTTTCATCCACTTCATCGGCAGTGAATCGAAGTTCACGATCCGCTACGATTCGGAGTCGAAGCGCTATTGGTCAGTCGGCAACAAGATCACCCAGCCTCGTTCCGGGGATGACTGGACGCACAGCCCGCATCATCAGAGGAACGTGATCGCGCTCACGTCATCATCGGATCTGCGCGAGTGGCAGGAACACTACCGGCTGCTGCGCTATGCCGAGGGATCCGTCGTGGTGAAGGAGGGCTCCCGGGTGGGGTTCCAGTATCTCGACTGGCAATTCGATGGCGACGACCTAATCGCGGTCTGCCGGATGGCGTGGAATGGTCTGAACTACCACGATGCGAATGTGATCACCTTTCACCGCGTGAGAAATTTTCGGTCGCTGAAACTGTCCGATTCACCGCCGTCGCTGGTGCAGTGACGCTCGTCGGCGGGACCAAGATTAAAAAAGAACCACGCTTCGATCACCGCAACGACTTGCGCGTGTGAACCCAATTTTCTCTTCCGCGGTACGGTGAGTCTGGATATATTGGGTGGTCGATGAACGTGGGTGGAGACATCGCCAAGCGGCCCGGTCGGGCGCAGAGCGGGTCCACCGGGCGGCGATGACCCGCTGTGGGTGATGTGCGGGTGATGTGTGGGTAATCTGTGGGTGATTTGTCTACCGCCAGTATACCGCCAGAGAAGGATCAATGAAGGATTGGGGCCTGGAATTTCGTGGAAATGTCCGGCTCGTATCGGCGTCCTTTGAAGTCCGGACTTCTGACCCATCGGGAGCGCGCCTCAGCTGCGGCCCGGGCCACCCGCACAAAGCCAGTTGAGGTCAATGGCTTCAACTGGCACTGGCTCCCGCCGGGGAGGTGGAGCGAACGCCGATTGAATTTTTGCGGTGATGGGGCTGGCCAGTTCCTTGGCCGGTTATCAGCCTCAGAAACTCAGGGTCAGCGTGATGCGGGTGTTCAGGCCCGGCTGTGCGAAGCGCGACAAGTCCGGCCGGCCGGCGTCGAGTTCCCGCACGTCCTGCCAGTTCCAGTACCGCCGGTCGGTCAGGTTGTAAACGCCGGCGCTGAGACGGAGGTTCTTCGAGAAGTTCACGTAGGTCGAAACATCCAGCAAGGTTACCCCGCCGGGCACGAATTGGGTCGGGGCGGGCGGGCGTCCGTCCCAGAGGGCGAGAATCGCCGCTTTGTCCGCGCGGTTCTGGTGTGCGTGCGTAGTGGCGGTGACCCGTACTCCCCAGCGATCGCTGGCGGAAAAGCTGAGGGCGCTCACCCACTTCGGCGGTTCGATGGAATTGAGGGGGCGGCCGGCCTGCAGGTTGTCTCCCCTTGACCACGCGAGGCTGTTTGACCACGTGGTGCCGGCGAGGGCCTTTTCGTAGTGACCCAATTGGAGGTCAACGGTGGCTTCGGCGCCATAGATGCGGGCCCGGCTTACATTCTTGGACTGATAGACGACCGGATCGGCCGGAGAACTGGGCAGCTGCGGATCGCGTGTCGGACTGAACGTGTCGATGAAATCGGAATAGGCGTTGTAGAAGACGCTCATGACGTAGGTGACGCCGGGGCGCCGCGCCCGCATACCGAGGTCAAAGCTGTCGCTGATCTCCGCCTTGAGCGAGGGATTTGGCTTCGTGCGATAGAACACCGGCGGCGTCGTCAGATTCACAATCGAACCGTTGAGATCCTCGTTGGTGGGATTGCGGAAACCTCGGTGGTACCGGGCGAAAAACGTCTCCTGCGGACTCACCCGCCAGAGCAGGCCGAGCTTGGGCGCGAGCGCCCATTGGCTGAATCCCACCGGGGCGGTGCCTTTGGCTAAATTCTGATAGAGCGCGTCGTCCGTCACGCCCAGTCGGTAGTGGTCGGCGCGCAGGCCCCAGGTCGCGACATAGTGTTGCGCGGCGTCGAGGCGGAATTCGTCCTGGGCAAAGAAAGCATAGCGCGAAACCTCGCCATCCGGGATGCGTTTCAGGGGGAAATTTTCGCCGACGAAGACCTTGTTGAGGAACGCGCCGGTCGCGCCGTCAAACTGGGAAAAGTCCTCGTAGCGCGACTGTTTTGTCTTCGACCCGTCGAGGCCCCAGAGGACGCGGTGGGTGCTGCCGCCAACCGGCGCGGCGCTTTCAACCTGGACCGACCCCGAGAGGCCGCGATTGCGGAAATCCGAGTCGCGGACGCGGAGGCGCGGCACGAAGATCTGCGGCGCCGGCGGCGGGGGCCCGGCCGGAATCGACTGCTTGGTGTCGTAACTTTCGCGGACCTTGGCGTCCTGCCAGGAGAGGCGCGTCTGGACGTTCCGGAAATAACCGGACGAACTTACGAAGTCGTGGCCGAGGGTTGCGCGATCGCGGGTGATGCGCTGGCGACCGGTCTGTCCGGCGAAGGTGCTCGTGATCAGGCTCGGGAACGAGGCGTGCGTGGTCTTGGTGTAGGTCTCCGCCGTGAGGAAAAACAAGCGACCGGCGGCCGGTGTGAAATCCGCCCGGAAGAGCCCGGCATCGATTTTGAAATTGGACGGGTCGGCGGGATAATTGCCGTTCGGTTCGGCCTCGTGTCCGCTGCGATGGGTGGCGGTGGCGACGGCCGCCAGGTTCCCGGAACGGGCCGCGGCGCTGCCGGTGTGGGTCCATTCGTTCGTTGCGGAGGCGTAGGATGACGACAGGCCGCCGAGCAGGTCGCGTTTGGAATCGGCGAGCAAAGAGGAAGGGGACGGGCTGATGAAAGACAGCACGCCGCCGACGGCGTCCGAGCCGTACAGCGCTGAGGCGGAACCCTTGAGGATCTCGGCCGTGCGATAGAGCGACGGTTCGAAGTAGTCGCGACCGATCAACTGTGCGTTGCCGAACGTGAACTGTTCGGGCTGGCGCACGCCGTCCACCTGGATGAGCACGCGGTTGCCATCGAGGCCGCGGATGTTGAACGAGCGGGGGGCGGGAAAATTACGCGGCGCGTTGCCGGTGGCGCCAAAAGCGGCGGGGGTGGACACGCCCGGCTCGGAACGGCCGAGGTCACGCAGGGAGGTCACGGGTTCAAGGAAATCGTTGAGCCGGATGACGGTGACGCTGGCCGGTACGTCGCTGATCGGCTGGGCGATGCGCGTGGCGGACACCGTGATCTCGTCGAGTTGGATGGCGGTGCCCGAGCCCGTCTGGGCAAGGGAGCACATCGGAGCCAGGGCAACGGCGAGGAGAGCAGCGAAGGAGTGCTTGGTAGAGGTGGCGGGCATGGTGGGCGGCGAGTAAAAACCGCAATTAAGAAGGTAGGTTGCCGGCTCGTTGCAACGGAGGATTTTAGCCGCCCGATGGGAGGGCTCATCTCAATTTCTGGACATTGGGGACGCGACGCCCCTGTCGCGTGGTTCGAAACCGCGCAAGGGCGTCGCGGATCAAGCAGTTGCACGATGGTGATCGAGGTGCAGTTATAGGGACAGGTTATTTCCGGCTTACCTTGGCTGCTCTGTAATACAGTGGTAGGGACAGGTTATTTCGGGCTTACGATGGTGATCGAGGTGCAGTGATAGGGATGCAGTGATAGGGACAGGTTATTTCGGGCTTACCTTGGCTGCTCCGTAATGGGCTCGGCTGCCAAAACGAATGGCGTTCGGTGCCTGTGCTGGTGTGGGGGAAACCGGGAAATGCGCGTGCTCATTACCCAGGTGGGGCGCATCTCCACGTTGACGGTTACTCGTGGCCGCGAGCGCCAGCGAGTGGATCGGGAAAACGCGGAGAGCATCCACTCGCGGGCGCTCGCGGCTACGAGAGGGTTGGTTGCTGACGATTTTCTCACCGTCAAAATTGGCAGATGCGCCCTAACCCGGGGAAGAAAAGGGGTCGCGTCCAAGGCTCGGAACCCAGTATCAAGGCTCGGTGAGTTGGTTTTTCCGCATCTTCCTCCTGGGATTGGGTCTGACGGCGGGCTGGGCGGCCGAACAGGGCGCAACTCCTCCCAATATTGTCTTCATCCTGGCCGACGACCTCGGCTGGCGCGACCTGCACTGCTATGGGAGTCCCTGGCACGACACGCCCCACCTCGATCGTTTGGCCCGCGAAGGCACCCTTTTTACCCACGGCTACGCCGCCGCTCCGATCTGTTCCGCGTCGCGGGCGGCGTTGCTCACGGGTCGATCGCCGGCACGGCTCGGATTTGAGTTCGTCACGAAACTTCCCACCGCCAAACGCCCGGCCGGTCACCCGCTCGTGGGTCCACCTTATCCGCTCAACCTGCCACTCTCGGAAATCACCCTCGGCGAAATGCTCGGGGCCGCCGGCTACGCGACCGGATATTTCGGCAAATGGCATGTCAGCGAACACAGCGGCGGGTACCTCGGTTGGTCTGCCACCCATGGCCCGCTCCAGCAGGGATACGCGGAGGGCGACCAGGAATTTGGCCTTCATCCCTACAGCTACGTCGCGCATCCCTCCGCCAAATCGACCCCGCTTGCCGCCGGCGACTACGGCCACGATGCGCTGACGGAGCGCGCAATTGCCTTCTTGCGCCGGCCCCGGTCGACGCCGTTCTTTCTCCACCTGGCACATTATTTCGTGCACGACCCGATTCATTCGCGCGCCCGCTGGTTGGTGGAAAAGTACGCGGCACGCCTGCTTCCGGGGGCGGATCCCCGCCGTGCCGAATACGCCGCGATGGTCGAGACGCTCGATCATCTCATCGGGCAGGTCCTTCAGGCCCTCGACGACCTTGGCCTGACCCAAAACACCCTCGTCGTCTTCACCTCTGACAACGGAGGCAATCCCCAATATTCCGCCAACGGTCCGCTCCGCGGCAGCAAATGGAATCTCTACGAGGGTGGGTTGCGCGTTCCTTGGATCGTGCGTTGGCCGGGAAAGGTCAGCGCGGGCGTGACGAGTGCCTCACCGTTCATCGGCACGGATTTGTTCCCAACCCTCGCGGCCGCCACCGGGGCGGAGCTGCCTCCGGACGTCACGCTCGACGGTCGCAACGTGCTGCCGTTGTGGAGGGGCCAGTCGTCCGACCCGAGCCTGGTCGAACGCGCCTTCGTCTGGCACTTTCCCTACTATCATCCGGAAACTGGATTTTCGGAGGCGCTGGTGGAAATTGGCGTCAACGATTTTGCGATCAGCCAGACCCGGCCGCAGTCGACGATTCACGCCGGTGATTGGAAACTCGTTCATTTCTACGAAGGGAACCGCGACGAGTTATACCGACTTTCTGCTGACATTTCCGAGCAACGTGACCTCACCAAGCAGGAGCCCGCCCGAGCCCGCGAACTTCGCCGGCGCCTCGACGACTCGTTGCGCGACATGGGGGCACGATACCCGACCACATCTTCGACCAGGAACAAGGACCGTCCATGAATCCACTTTCGTTTCCCGCTTCATGTCGCGCGCTTGCCGTCGGCTTGGCCATTCTTGCGGCTTCCGGGGTGGGCCGCGCACAATCCGGCCCGCCGCCGGGTGTCGTCATCGCCCGCAGTCCGGATCCGGACAAAGCCTATATCGGCACTCCTGGCATCGCGATTCTGCCCGATGGCACCTACGTGGCGGCCCACGATATTTTCGGCAAGAATGACCGGCTGACCGACACGACCCACGTATTTGGCTCGCGCGATCGTGGCGCCACCTGGACGCACCTCTCGGAAATCCACGGGCAGGCGTGGTTCACGTTGTTTGTGCACCGGGGGGCGCTCTACCTGCACGGCACGGCCAGCCGCTATGGCAACATGACGATCCGTCGTTCGACCGACGGCGGCCGCACTTGGACTGAACCGCGTGACGCGAAAAGTGGCCTTTTGATTCGCGGTCGGTTTCACGGTGCGCCGGTGCCCGTCGTGGTTCACGAGGGCCGGATCTGGCGGGCGGTCGAGGAGCGGGTGAACGATGAGCAATGGCCGCTCCACTTTTCGTCGCTGGTAGTTTCCGCGCCGGAGAATTCCGACCTGCTCGACGCGGCAAATTGGACGCGCACGAACGGTACGGTCTTTGATCCGAAGTGGTTCAACGGTCGCCGCCCCGGATGGCTCGAGGGCAACGTCGTCGTCGCGCCCGGCGGGAGCCTCGTGAATATTCTTCGCGTTCACACCGAACCGCGGCCCGAGGATGCGTTTGGCTCCACGGGCGGCGCGGCCGGCATTCCTCGCTACGAGGTGGGCGCACGATGCGAAATTTCCCGCGACGGGCGGCAACAGTCGTTCGACCCGCAAACGGGATTCGTCCATTTCCCGGGTTCACAGTCGAAATACACCATCCGGTTCGACCCGGTTTCGAAACGTTATTGGTCTCTGATTCAGAAGATCACCCACCCGCACGAAGGCCGCGATTGGGCGACGAGCCCGATTCACCAGCGCAACGTCACTATGCTCACCTCCTCCACGGACCTCCGTTCCTGGCGCGAGGAGAGCATCGTGCTCCGTTGGCGGGAGGGACAGATTCTGTCGGGCTCCGATCGCGTGGCCTGGCAATATCTCGATTGGCAGTTCGACGGCGACGACCTCGTGGCCGTGTCGCGCACGTCCTGGGGCGGACAAAATTACCACAACGCCAATCTGATGACCTTTCATCGGGTGAAGAATTTCCGCAATTTGACGATGGCGGATTCCCCACTCGATCTGTCAGTAAAGTAGGGGCGCTGCGCTTTCGGGCGTGGTGCCCGGCCTCGACTGCTCAAACTTTGTCACCACCCCGATGACTTCACCCCGTTCTTCCTGCCACTCGAGCGTGCTGCTGGGCGCGCTCGTCGTCGCCTTCTGCTCGGTCTCATTTGCCGCCAACCTCACTGTCACCGTCACCAGTGCCGACTCGGCGCACGTCCTCCAGCAGGCGCGCGTCGAACTCGTGCCCAGTGGGCGCGAAGCGGTGACCGATGCCTTCGGCGTGGCCGCCTTTCCCGATGTTGCCCCCGGTGACTACACGGCGCGGGTTTCCTATGTTGGGTTCCCGGATTTTGCCACGGCGGTGCGTGTCACGTCGGCCCCGACCCTCAACGTCCCCGTCGTGCTCAAGGCGGAGAGCACGGTGCAACTTCAGGAATTTGTGGTGACGGCCGAACGCGAGGGCAACGCCGCCGCACTCACACGGCAGAAAAACGCGGCGAGCGTGCAAAACGTCATCGCGATGGATGCGCTGGGAGTCCTCGCGAATGACAATCCCGCCGAGCTTCTCACGCGGCTTCCGGGCGTCTACTCACTGCCGTCCGACGAGGGTAACCTCGACCGTCCGACGATCCGCGGTCTGCCCGCCACGATGAACACCACGACGGTCGATGGCGGCACCATGGTGTCGCAGCTCGCGATGAGCCGGACTCCAATCTACACGAACATGACCGCGAGCAATTTCGAGGAGATCGAGGTCACGAAGGCGCTCACGCCCAACCTGCCGGCGGACTCGATCAGCGGCCGCGTCAATTTCAAGACCAAGTCCACGCTCAATCTGAAGGCCAAACGCGAGCTGACCTTCCGGTTGGGGGGAAAGTGGTCGCCGCCGTTTTTCGGCTTCACGCCGCGGCGGACGACGCCGGAAGCGCAGCCCAATCTTTCGTTCAGCTACCGCGAGGTGTTCGGTGTTTTCGGGGAGGACCGCAATCTCGGGCTCAGCGCCAACGTGGTCTACAATGAAAATGTCACGGAACGGATGCGCACGCTTTCGACTCTCGACACCGTCGAGCTCCGGCCGCGCTTCACCCACAGTTATTCGCGCACGGACGGCGTGCAGGACCGGAATTTGATCACGGGCAGCGTCCGCACGGATTTTCGCCTCGATGCCAACTCGCGGTTCTATTTCAGCGCGATGCGCAGTTTTCAGGAGCAAACAACCTCCCGCCCGGAAAATTATCAGGTGGCCTACAACGCCAACCTGGCGCTCGCGGGTCGTTCCTTTGCCACGGGCGTGAATGCCGACGGCAGCCCGTCAGGCGGCGGCAACATCCGGCCCGGCTCCACTGAGGCGCGCACCGAGGTGCTCCGGTCCACGCGTGCCACGTTTCAGGCCGCGACCAATCCGTTCGAGGCGGATGACCTGACGGACTACCAGCAATTCGGAGGTGAGCACCGGATCGGTCGCTGGCGGCTGGATTACACGCTGAGCAATTCCCGCAGCGAGCGAAACACCGGGGCCTATCGCAACCATGCGGTGCGACGTAATTTCACGGCCACCGTCACGAACATCGGATGGATTCTCGACAAAAGCCGCAGTACGGAATTCCCGGTGTTCACTCAGACGTCGGGGCCGAGTATCTTCGACGCGCGCAATTACACCGGGGCGAGTGTTTCCCAGACCTCCGCCATTTCGGTCAACCGGGCGAGCAGTGCCGAGGTCAACCTGAAGCGTGATGTCGAAGTCGGTGGGCATCTAGTGCTGGCGAGCTTTGGCGGGCTCGCGACTCGCCAGTCGTCCGTCCAGGATTCCGGGGCCCGCACCTCCACCTACCTCGGTCCCGACGGGGTGGCGGGCGTGAATCCGGTCACGCGAATCAACGACGATGATCTCACGCGCTTTGCCTCGTCACCGCCGCTCTGGCCGCGACTCCGGTTGGGGGCGGTGCCGGCCTTCGATCCGGTGAAGTACAGCTACTCCCTGGACAACGAGCCGAACCAATGGCGCGTCGATCCCTATCAGGTGGAATCCTCCCGGCGGGCAGGCCAGGCCCTCGTGGAAGAGGAAATCCTCGCGGGCTACGCCATGGGATCGACGCGTTTCGGCGGCCTCGGCGTGGTCAGCGGCGTGCGCTGGGAGGAGGCGCGCACGCGGTCGAGCGGTTATCTCAAGCGCGCGACGCTGGCGACCATCCCCGATCCCGTCGCCCGCACCAACGCGGAATACGGCACTTCCCCGATCGTACGCCGCGGGGCGACCCGGTCGCTTTTTCCCAGCGTGCATTTCCGCCAGGCGTTCACGCCCAACCTCATCGGCCGGGCCAGTTGGTCGACGAGCATCGGGCGTCCGACTCTCGGCGATCTGGTGCCCAATCTTGCCGTCAACGACGCCGAGCGCACGGTCACACTCGACAACCCATCCCTCAAACCGCAGTTCGCCGACAGCTACGATCTCTTGCTGGAGTACTATTTGAAGCCGGTGGGATTGGTCTCCATTGGGCTGTTCCGGAAAGACCTCACTGATTTTGTGTTTCGACAGGAGTCCGGTGTCATCGATCCGGGACCGGCAAACGGTTTTGGAGGTCAATATGCCGGGTACGACATCATCACGAATGCCAACGGAGGTCGCGGTCGGGTCGAAGGACTCGAATTTTCGTACCTGCAGCAGCTCACGTTCATGCCGGGGGCGTTGCGCGGCCTGACGGTGCTGCTCAATTACACGCACCTCCGCGCGACTGGCGATTACGGGCAGGGGAGTGGTGGCTCGGCCGGGCTGGTGGGCTTCGTCCCCGACACCGCCAACGTCCGCCTTAGCTACAATTACCGCTGGTTCGCCCCGTATGTGCAGTGGAGCTACGTGGGACGGAGCCTGGGAAACTTCGATGTGCTTCCCCAGTTGATGTCCGAACGGCTTGAGCGGCGCGTCGTCAACACGGGGTTTTCGCTGAAACTGCCCCGCAACCTTGAGTTCTTTTTCGACGTGGCGAATCTGTTCGACGAACCCCAGCGCACGACGCACTACGTCAGCGGCACGCGCATGAGCACGTATTACAACGGAACCTTCGTGAGCTTTGGGATCAATGGGCGCTATTGAATCTCGGCGTTCCGGCGCGAGTATCCTGCCGTTGATTCAACGTTGCTTCCCCCAGAGGTGGCGTTCGGTCGGCAGGCGTGGGCTGCTCCTTTGCGCGGCCGCCGTTGTCACGGCGGCCGGTGCCACCGACTGGCTCCGCGGCGACCGGTTCGTGATCGGCGGCGACGGACGCGGAGCGCTCTCGGCCGGACTTTCGAACTATCCGCTTGGGGTCGCGTTTGTTCATGGGACCGCGGCAGAGGGCCGTTCGCCGGACCTATTTGTCGCCGCGGGGAAATTCAGCCACGAACCGGGACTTTTCCTTTATCGCTGGGTCGCGACCGACGCCGCGGGGGCGCCGGTCTTTGGATCGCGAATCAAGATCACGCATCCCGGCGACGACAAGGTTCCTCCGACCGGAACGATTTTTCAGAGCAGGGATGGAGCGGTCTACGGATATTGGCTGATTAACGGTGCGATGGTGCGGACGCGTTTTGATTCGGGCAAAAGGGCGTTCGAACCACTGCCGGGACGGGCGGTGAAGTTTGCAATGGCCGGAGGCGCGGTGAATCCCGACAACCGCTCGCCGGGTCGCATTGCGGTGATGGAGAATTCCGACGGTTCGCTCGATGTGATGATGTCCGTGAGTGACGGCGCCGCGTTCCGGCCGCCGGGACCGCCCGGTCATCGCGATCCGGGCTTTCAGCCGTTTGACGGCCGCGGGATCTGGCGCGGGGGCTGGCCGTATGTTTACCTGCGGGCGGCCCGGCTGGCGAGTGGCGCGGGTGAGACGGCGGCGGAGGGATTCAGGGACCTGCGCGACATTTCCGCCACCCGGCGAGAGGCGTTGCTCTCGCACGGTGGCTTGGCGGTTGTGAATCTCGGACCGGGACACGAGCGTGATGTCGTCACCGGTTCTCATTTCGGGAATTTCTACTATTACCATAATCGGAGCGCGAACGGCGTGGAACTGGCGCCCCAGGAACTCGTCCGTGATGAAACCGGCCGCGTGTTGCGGAGCCCCATCATCTCGGCGTCCCCGATCGCTTATGGCACCGGGTTGCTCGTGGGTGGAGAGGGAGCGTTGTACTACCTCGCGTTTCTCGGGTTTGATGCCGGTGGCCGGCCGCGGTACGCGGCTCCGGTGGATGTGTTGGAGGAAAAAGCTTTGCTCTATGCGGGCACGCTCCCGGTGGTGAATGCGGTCGACTGGGACGGTGATGGTGCGACGGATTTGGTGATCGGAAATTCAGAGGGAAAGATTCTCTTTTTTCGCAATCGCGGGACGACGACCGCGCCGGATTTCGCACGCGGGTCGGCCGTCACGGCCGGTGGGGAGCCGATTCACACGCAGCAAGGCTATGCGGGGATTCAAGGTCCCGGCGAGTCGCGTTGGGGTTACATCAGCCCGTGCGTCGCCGATTGGAACGGCGACGGCCTCCCGGACATTCTTTCGAGTGACGCCACGGCGCGCCACTCGGTTTATCTGAACCGAGGCGTGAAGACCGCACCGCTGCTCGACGTGGCCCGGCCGCTGTACTGCGACGGGATCGATGTGCACGGTACGTGGCGGGTGCGCCCGGCCGCGGCAAAATGGGGCAACCGGATGGGGTACGTCGCATTGGACGACGATGATCAATTCCACCTGTATTGGCGAATCGATGACTTCAATTTGCGCGACGGCGGTAAATTGAAACTCGACGACGGTTCGGCCATCGGAGCGAACTTCCTCTCCGCTGGAGGGACAGGCCGTTCGAAGATTACGCTCGTCGACTGGGACGGCGATGGCGCGATCGACCTGATGGTAGGAACGCCGCGGCACGGTTCGGTGCCGGACCCGAAGACCGGCCTGCCGCAATCGAAGGGCCTGCCCGGATCGGCGGTGCTCTGGTTGCGCAACACCGGCAGCAACGATGCGCCCGCGTTTGCGTTTCCCCGGTTGCTGCACGTGAACGGCCGGCCGGCGTATTTTGGACAGCACGAGTGTAGCGTGGCGGTGACGGAACTGGGCGGCGACGGTCTGAATCTCGTGGTGGGTGATGAGGAGGGGCGGGTGCATTTCTTCCGGAAGGCGGAGATTTCATGGTCGCGATGATCAGAGCGTTTGAGAATCGCAGGGCGGCGAGCGCGGAGGGCATTCGGACGCAATCAACGCCGGAATATCGCAACGAATGAAACCACACGCCGTCCATCGGTTAGTCGTCGCGTTGGGATTACTAATTTTGGGTTCGTTGCCGGTGGTGTCCGGGGCGGAAGCGTTGGGGCACGACGTTGTCGTCTATGGCGGGACTTCCGGTGGGGTGATGGCCGCGGTGGCGGCTGCCCGGATGGGGCAACGGGTTGTCCTGATCGAGCCGGGGCGGCACCTTGGTGGGTTGACGAGCGGAGGTCTGGGCGCGACGGACATCGGGAAGAAGGAGTCGATTGGCGGTTTGGCGCGCGAATTCTACCGGCGGGTGAAAAGGCATTATGCCGATCCCTCAGCGTGGACGTACGGTCGACCAGAGGAATTTCGGAGTCACCAGCACGACCCGAAGGAGGACATGATGTTTTACTTCGAGCCGCATGTGGCCGAAGGGATTTTCGATGATTTGGTGCGGGAGGCAAAAGTGGAGGTGGTGCGCGGCGAGCGGCTCGATTTGAAAGCCGGAGTCGTGAAGCGCGAGGTCGTGATTGCGGAGATCGTGATGGAATCGGGCCGGCGTTTCCCGGGCCGCATTTTCATCGACGCGACCTACGAGGGAGATCTGATGGCCAAGGCGGGTGTGCGATATCTCACGGGGCGGGAGGACAACACGGCGTTTGGCGAGACGCACAATGGCAACCAACCGTACCTGCTTCGTCGGGGGAAGTCGGTCCCGTCGGCGCACGATTTCCGGCGCGCCGTCGATCCCTACGTGCGGCCCGGCGATCCGGCGAGCGGGCTGATCGCAGGCGTCCAACCGGGAGGGGCGGGCGTGCAGGGACGCGGCGACAAGCGGGTGCAGGCGTATTGTTATCGGCTTTGCCTCACCAACGTGCCGGAGAACCGCGTGCCGTTTTCACGACCTGCCGACTACGACCCGGCGAACTACGAGTTGGTGGCGCGCTACCTCAACAGCGAGCGCATGCTGCCGGAGTTTCCGAATGGCGGCGAGATTGAGCATCCGGTCCTCGGCAACAATCTCACGGGTGCAGTGCCCGTCGTGATGATGCCGAATCGGAAGAGCGATTCGAACAACAAGGATCCCGTGGGCTTCAATCTTGTCGCCGGGAGCTACGATTACCCCGAAGGCGACTACGCCACCCGAGACCGAATTATCCGCGCGCATGTGAGCTGGCAGCAGGGACTGATCTGGTTCATCGCCACGGATCCGCGCGTGCCGGAGAAATTCCGCGCTCCCATGCGGGAGTGGGGCTACGCGAAGGACGAGTTTCGCGACACAGGCCACTGGCCGCACCAACTCTACATCCGCGAGGCGCGCCGGATGCTTGGGACCTTGGTGATGACCCAGCGGCATTGCGACGGCACGTTGACGGTGCCCGACCCGATCGGCATGGGCGGCTATGCGATGGATTCGCACAACGTCCGGCGTTACATCGACGAAAACGGGCATGTGCGCACCGAAGGGACGATCGGTCTCGGGGTGCGCCAGGCGTACCCGATTGGCTATGACACCATCACCCCGCGCCGGGAGCACTGCACGAATTTGCTGGTGCCGGTATGTCTCTCGGCGACGCACGTTGCGTATGGTTCCATTCGGATGGAGCCGGTGTTCATGATGCTCGGACACTCCGCCGGTGTCGCGGCGGCGCAGGCGGCCGAGCAGCGTGTCGCCGTGCAGGAAATCGACCGAGCGCGTTTGCGCGCACGGCTGGAGCAAGATGGCCAGGCTCTGGCCCGCGGCGCGCGATGAATTTATCCATGAAGAAGCGACTCGTCATCCTCGGAACCGGAACTTTCCTGGCGCTCGTGCCATTCTTGCTGGCGGCGGAGGCGCCGAAGGCAAAGGCACCCAACCCCACGCTGGCCCCAATCGTGGATCAACCGGGGTTGCCGCGGGTGCTGCTCATCGGTGATTCCATTTCGATGGGCTACACGCTGCCCGTGCGCGCGGCGCTCGCGGGCAAGGCCAACGTTCATCGTCCGCCCACGAATTGCAGTTCCACGGGCCACGGCCTCTCGCAGATCGAAAAGTGGCTTGGCTCCGGCAAGTGGGACGTGGTCCATTTCAATTTCGGACTGCACGACGCCAAGCTTCCGCCCGAGGGAGTGCGGCACGCGCCGCCCGACGTTTACGAAAAAAATCTCCGGCAACTCGTGCAGCGGTTGAAGGCCACCGGCGCAAAACTCATCTGGGCGACAACCACGCCGGTGCCCAACGGTGGCGTTCTCAGCCCGGAGCGGCGCTTTGGCAGCGTCGAACAGTACAACGCGATTGCCAGGAAGGTGATGGTGGAAAACGGAGTCGCAATCGACGATCTCAACGCCGTCATCGCTCCGCACGTCGGTCGGCTGCAAAATCCCAACGATGTCCATTTCAACGCCGAAGGTTCCGCGATCCTGGCAAAGCAGGTTGCGGCCAGCGTGAGCGAGCAGCTCGCACGTCGCTGAGCTCGCGGAGCGATTAATCCTTTCCGGCGGTTAGCTTTCGAATTGGCAAGAGAGGTCGGCGGCACGCGGCTTCGACGTTGGAGTTGTCAGCAAGCCAGGACCGTGACTCGATTTCCGTTTATCAACCGTTCGTTCGAAACTCCCGCCCGTTACCGCCAGCTTCGCACCCTTATGCGTTCCATCCGTCGCGCTTTTTCCGCTGTCGCCGCAATCGCGGCCTTCGCCGCTGCTCTCGCCGCGGAGCAAGTCCGGCCCAACATCCTCTGGCTTTCCAGCGAGGATCACGGCCCGCATATGGGGTGTTATGGCGACACCTATGCGACCACACCGAACATGGACCGGCTGGCCGCGAAATCGCTGCGCTACACCCACGCGTGGGCGGCCGCGCCCGTCTGCGCACCGACGCGGACGACGATCATTTCGGGCATTTTCGCCCCGTCGTCAGGTGGTGATCACATGCGCAGCCTGGTCGCGTACCCGTCCGGTTTGAAGATGTTCCCGCAGTTGCTGAGCGAGTCGGGTTATTACTGCACGAACAACTCCAAGGAGGACTACAACCTCGCGAAGCCAGGCCAGGTTTGGGATGTCTCGTCGGCCCAGGGGCACTGGAAGAACCGTCCGGCGGGCAAGCCGTTTTTCGCCGTCTTCAATTCCACCAAGAGCCACGAGAGCCAGACCGTGAAGCCCGGCCCCGCGGCGAAGCCGATCCACGATCCGGCAAAGGCCCGGGTGCCGGCCTACCATCCGGATACTCCCGAGGTCCGGCGCGATTGGGCCTTTTACTACGACAGCGTGACCGCGGCTGATGCGGATGCCGGTGCTTTGCTGAAGCAGCTTGAGGCTGAAGGCCTGGCGGACGACACGATTGTCTTCTACTGGGCGGACCACGGTTCGGGCATGCCGCGCAGCAAGCGCTGGCCGTCCAACTCGGGGCTGCACGTCCCGCTGCTCGTGCACATACCGGAAAAATTCAAGGACCTGCGTCCGGCAGACTATCAGGCGGGAGGCACGACGGACCGCCTGGTCAGCTTCGTTGATTTTGCCCCGACGATGTGCAGCCTGGCCGGGATCAAGCCGCCCGCGTGGATGCAGGGGCATGCGTTTCTGGGCAGATTCATCGCGCCGCCACAACCCTATGTCTACGGCTTTCGCGGCCGGATGGACGAGCGCTACGATCTCGTGCGCAGCGTGACAGACGGTCGCTACGTCTATCTGCGCAACTACCTGCCGCATCTGTCGCAAGGGCAGCATGTCTCGACGCAGTTCAAGACGCCGACCACGGCGGTGTGGAAGAAACTCTACGACGAGGGCAAGGCCAACGCGGCACAGAGCATCTTCTGGCAGACGCCCAAGGCTCCCGAGGAACTCTACGATCTGCAGAACGATCGCGATGAGGTGAAGAATCTCGCGGCGTCGCCCGCGCACCGGGAGATCCTCGGAAAATTGCGCGCCGCCGAACAGGCGTTGGTGCGGCGCACGCGGGATCTCGGTTTCGTGCCGGAAGGGGAGCGGCTGACGCGCTCGCAGGGGTCCACGCCGTATGACTTTGGCCATGACGACTCGAAATATCCGTTGGAGCGGGTCTTCGCCGCGGCCGAACTCGCCTCGGGTTTGAAGATGGATGCGGTGCCAGCGCTGAAGAAACTGCTCACCGATAGCGACAGCTCCGTGCGCTATTGGGGGGCCATCGGACTTCAGATGCGGGGGGCGGCGACAGTGGCGGGCGCCCGGGGCGAACTGACCGCGGCGTTGAAAGACAGCTCGCCCTACGTGCGCATCGTGGCGGCGGAGTCGTTGGGGCATTTCGGTACCGATGCGGAACTCAAGACGGTCCTCCCGATGCTGACCGGAATGGCCGATTGGAGCAAAAACGATACATTCGTCGTGATGGCCGCGTTGCACGCTATCGAGGCGTTGGGCCCGAAGGCGGCGTCGATCAAGGGCGCCCTTCTCGCACTGCCCCGCGAGGGCCCGGTGCCGGACGCCCGCTATGCATCGTACGTGCCCCGGCTGTTGAACAACCTGACCGGTGCGGCAGACGCCCCCGACGCGGACGAAGCTCCTGCCAAGGCCAGGCGTAAGAAGAAAAGCGGAGAGTGACGGCCTGACCGGGGGGGCTTCCCCTCACGAACAGATTGGGAAAGAATCTTTGCATGGTTCCGGGCGGGTGAAGTGTCTAGTGCTGGGGTGGCTTGTCCGACGCGCCGCCCGTCCGTTCATCGATGCCGCCCCCTGATTCCGAACTTTTCCGTTGGTTTGCCGAGGAGGTGCAGCCGCACGAAGCAGCGCTGCGCTCGTGGCTGGCGGGACGTTTTCCGGGGCTGAAGGACGCGGATGATGTGGTGCAGGAGTCGTACGCGCGGTTGCTGCGGGTGAGGGAGACCGGTTCGATTGCCTGCCCTCGGGCCTTCCTTTTTGTCACGGCCCGGAATCTCTCCCTCAATCACCTCCGGCATCAGCGCCACGAGCAGCCGGAGGGTGGGGCGCAGATCGATCCGGCGAGTGTCCTGGACGAAAGCGCGCCGATTCCCGACTCGATCGCGAGCGCCGAGGATTTGCGGTTGCTGATTCGGGCGATCGAGGCGCTGCCCGGGCGTTGCCGCCAGATCGTCACGCTGCGAAAAATTTACGGCCTTTCCCAAAAGGAAGTCGCGGAGCAACTCGGCATCTCGGAGCACACGGTCGAGTCCCAGGGCAGCATCGGGCTGCACAAGTGCATCGATTATTTTCGCCGTCACGGCTACGGGCGGGGGCAGAGCTGATGAACGCAGTGACTCATTTCCGTACTGACTACACGCGACCAAGTGTAGCTGGGGTCCGTGACCCCGGAACCGGCCTCGGCGAGGCCGGCTACAAGGAGTTTGGAGACAATCCCCGGGCGGCTTACTCATGAAATCTCAGTCGCACTCTTCCGACGAGTTGGACCCCGCCAGCCTCGCCGCGGCGGAGTGGGTGCTGCGCCACGACCGTGGGCTGACCGCCGCGGAGCAAGACGCGTTTTCGCAGTGGCTCGCCGCTGATCCGCGGCATCGGACCGCGTGGGCCGAGCACCGCTGGGGCTGGGACGAACTAGACCGGCTGGTGGGTTTGCAGTCATCCCTGCACGCGCTGCCCAATCCGGATCTGCTCGCACCCAGGAAGTCGCGCCGACTCGACATTTTTTCGAATCCACGCCTCACCGCGCTTTCGCTCGTCGCTGCTGGCGTCATGTTGGGGCTTCTTCTCTGGGAGCGGCCCCTCGTCTCGCCGACGCCAGGCGATAGCACGTGGTCGGAGTCCCGTACCCCGCATTCCCTCGCCCTCATTGAACAACGCGAGCTCGCCGACGGCTCGGTCGTGGAGTTGAACCGCGGCGCGGTGGTGACGGAGCACTTCACGCCCGCCGAGCGCCGCGTACGGCTGAAGCAGGGCGAGGCTCACTTCAAGGTGGCGAAGAACCCGACGCGCCCATTTGTGGTCGAGGTCGCCGGTGTTGCGATCCGTGCGGTCGGCACGGCCTTCAACGTGCGGTTGGATTCAGCGGCAGTTGAAGTCTTGGTGACAGAGGGAAAAGTGGGAGTGGAGAAATGGAGCGGCAACGCCCCCGTCGCCGGGCACGATGCAGCCAACGCGACGGTGGCGTCGCGTCCCCCGTCGGAGTCCGATGTCTTTCTGTCGGCCGGCCAAAACGCCGTGCTCTCGCTGGCGCCGGCTGCGCCACCGCCAATCGTGGCGACACTGAGTAGCGCCGAAATCGAGGCCCGTTTGGCGTGGCAGCCCCGGCTGCTCGATTTCACAAACGCGCCCCTCGGCGAGATCGTCACGGAGTTCAACCGTCGCAATCATGTCCAACTCACGCTGGGCGATGTCAGCCTTGGTCGCCTGCGACTGAGCGCCACCTTCCGTTCGGACAATGTCGAGGGCTTTGTCCGCCTGATGGTATCCGATTTTGGAATGCGGGCAGAACGGCGCGGAGACACGGAGATTGTTCTGTCGGGCGTGTCGGCGGCAAAGCCCAACTAGTTTTTTCGCCGCGGCGAAAAAACTTTTCCCGGAAATCTTCGTTCCGGGTTTCGTATCGTCAGCAGCCCCATTCCCCCTCTTGAAAAAACATCCGTCCCCATTTCTCGGCCCGGTCGTCCAGCGTGGCCTCCTGATCATCGCTTTTTTGACGGCGGGTATCGCCGCCGCCGCCGAGAGCATGAAAAAGACCTTCAACCTGCCGGCGGGGGCCGCGGGTGAGACGCTGAAGCAGTTCGCGGCGCAGGCCGGCCGTGAAATCGTCTTCGCGCCGGAGGCCATCGGCACCGTGCAGACCAAGGCCGTGCAGGGGGAACTCACCCCGCCTGAAGCGCTCAATCTGATGCTGGCCGACACGGGGCTGGCGGCGTCGCAGGATCCGAAGACGCGCGCGTTTGCGGTGCGGAGAGGAGAAGCCGACCCAAACGCACCAAGGGTGGCGCCGCTGAAACGCGACGACCGCCCGCAAACGACCGCCCCCGCGGCAAGTGATCAACCCATCCAGCTTTCGCCGTTCGAGGTCACGGTCGACAACAAGGGTTACTATGGGGCCAATGCCATGTCGGGCACGCGCCTCAACACCAGGCTCGAGGATTTGCCGTCGGCGATTTCGGTGGTGACGAAGGAACAGATGCAGGACTTCGCGCTGCTCGATCTCAACGACATCTTCGCCATGGAGGTGAGCACCGAAGGCACGTCCAACTACACCGACCTGTCGTTCACCAACGGCGCCACCGGGATTGATTCAGACTTCACCTCGACCAACCCCGTGGGGGCGAATCGCATTCGCGGCATCGCGCCCGCGAACATGGCGTTCGGCAATTTCGAAACCAGCGGACGGGTGCCCGTCGATCCGATCGACATCGATGCGGTCGAGATCAGCCGCGGGCCGAATACGAGCGTCTTTGGCATGGGCAAGGGTTCCGGCACCGTCAACTCGGTCCCGGCCGCGGCCCGGCTGGCACAGAATTCCACCGAGCTGGTCATGCGCGTCGACAACCGCGAGGGCTGGCGCACGAGCCTCGATGTCAATCGCGTGTTGAAGAAGGACGTCGCGGCGCTGCGGTTCAGCGGGGTCCTTCAGCGGGAAGGCTATCCGCAGAAACCGTCCGGGATGGATACCCGCCGGCTCAACGGCATGATCAAGCTCCGCCCGTTCAAGACGACGACGCTCAGCGCCACGTTCAACCGCTACGACTCACACGGGAACCGCCCCCTTTCCGGCCCGATTCGCGAGGGGCTCACGGCATGGTTGCAGGCCGGCGCGCCCACGTGGGATCCGATCACCACGACGGCCAAAATCAACGGCGTGACGGTGGGAACCTTCGCGACGGCCACGCCGGCCTATTTCCAACAGCCGCCGACCCGCTTCCAGGCCTTCATCGATCGGGATACGCCCGCTTACTTAGGGCTGGCTCGCGGAACGGCGACGACGCCTTCGACGCAAACGCAGGCCCAGCGACTCATGATTTCCAACGTTGATCCCACCGGCGTGCTCTCTCTGCAGCCGCTGCTCGTGCGATCCCCCGTGGCGACCGGCAAGGATCTCGTCGACTGGTCGACGCAGAATCCCGCGGCGATGAATCATTACCGGAACGAGTCGCAGACGTCCCTCCTCACGCTGCAGCAGGGTGTTTTCGACACCCGGCGCCAGAGCCTGAACCTGGAGCTGGCGGTGTTTGGCGAACACAACGAATCCTACACGTCCGCGCCGTTGGGGGCCACCGGGGGAACTGTGAATTTTGCGAGCGCACTGATGATCGACGTGAACGAGCGGTTGCTGGACGGGCGGCCCAATCCGTTTTTCAAACGGCCCTACATGGACATCCCGAACCCCATCGTGAGGACGAGCGCGGTCGACAACCGGACGTACCGGGGGCAGCTGGCCTACAAACTGGACCTGCGGAACGAGCCCAACGCCTGGCGCTGGCTGGGCCTGCATCAGCTTTCCGGATATGGAGAATACAAGGATTTCGGCTACCGGACCTACGCCTATCGCCAGGCCGTCGTGGAT
The DNA here is from genome assembly GCA_947474365.1 of Opitutia bacterium. Lineage (GTDB taxonomy): Bacteria > Verrucomicrobiota > Verrucomicrobiia > Opitutales > Opitutaceae > ER46. The sequence goes on from CANJIU010000035.1 coordinate 44,131, forward strand.
GACCATGCTTGGATTCCGGCGGGCACGAGACGGGCGGCCAGCTACAATTTCTCGCACCGTTACTATGTCGGAGATGCCCAGGGCTATAACATGGACTATACGCCGGTCCGGCTGGCATCAGGTCAGAACACGCTGCATTGGGGCAACAGCCTGACCGGGGCTTACAACCATGAGCCGGTCACGCTCGCGGACGCCACCAACAACGCGACCAAGGACCAGACCCTCGTGAAATCGGTCGGGGGCCTCGTGCAAAGTTACTTTTTCCATGATCGGCTGGTCACCACGCTGGGTATCCGCCGCGACGAACGCAGCGGACGCACGGGACTGGTGGTGTTCGCTCCCGACGGGAACACGGTCGACTATCAGGACTTCGACCAATGGTCCGGCTCGCCGTGGGTGGCGCAGGGTGGCACCACGACGACGGCCGGCGGGGTGTTCAAAGTGGCCCGCTGGCTTTCGGTCCACGGGAACAAGTCCTACAGCTTTCAACCGGGTGCCCTCACGTATTCGGTCTATCGCAAGCCGCTGCCGAGCCCGTCGGGCGAGGGGACCGACTTCGGCTTCACGCTCAATTTGCTCGAGGGGAAGCTCAACATCCGGGTGAATCGCTACCAAACCCTCCAGCTCAATTCGACCAGCAGTAGCAGCGGCACCCTGTTGGGTTTCGCGGGCCGGCTGGACTTCATCGACACCCCGGTGGCGGAAACGACCTACAATTTGCAGGCGCGTGCCACCGGCTGGGTCAGGGACGCCGCGGCGGCCAGGGGCGTGACGCTGAGCGACGCCCAGGTCCTCCAGCAGGTGGCCGACATCATGAAACTGCCGGTGGACTATCTCACGCAGCGGGCGCCGGGCAACCAAAGCGCCCTGGATGACCTCAAGGCCCGCGGCACCGAGGTTGAAATCAACTACAACCCGAATGGGTTCATCACCACGAAGCTCAACGTCGCGCAGCAGGAAGCCTTCAACAGCGGGGTGGCGGCGGAGGTGGTTCAGTGGGTGGCGGAGCGGCTGCCGGTCTGGCAGAGCGTGGTTGATCCCACCACCGGGCAGTTGTGGTGGAACAGCAACTACACGGGGATCCCTCGGCAGGTTTATGAGGCGAACATCGCGGCGCAACTGCGGCTCATCCATGCGGCGGCGGGCAAGAGCCGTCCGCAGGTGCGCAAATATCGGGCGAATTTCGCGGGCAATTTCCGCCTGAGCGGCATCACCGATCACTCGATCCTGCGGAATTTCACCGTCGGCGGGGGACTACGGTGGGAGGACCGGGGCGCGATCGGCTATTGGGGCGTGCAAAAGCTTCCGGCCATCATCACGGATCTGGATGTCAACCGACCGATCTGGGATTCCGCCCGACTCTACGCCGACGCGTTTGTCAGCTATCGGACCCGCGTCTGGAACAAGGTCCGGACGACGTTTCAACTGAACGTGCGGAACTTCACGGAAGGCGGCCGGCTTCAGCCCGTGTACGCCAATCCGGACGGTTCCATCGCGGCGTATCGCACGATCGATCCGCGGCTGTTTGTCTTCACGGCCACGTTCAATTTTTGACGAGAGCAAGAGTGTCACGCCCTATGTTCTTCACGCCTCGCTTTCCCGTCTTCGGACTTCTTCTCGTGCTCGGTTCGGCCGCGGTGGCCGCTGAGGCGCGCCGGCCCAACATCGTTTTCATCATCTCCGACGACCACGCGTGGATGGATTACGGCTTCATGGGGCATCCGCAAATTGAGACGCCGCATCTCGATCGTCTGGCCGCCCGCAGCGCCGCCTTTCCGCGCGGCTACGTGCCGACCGCTCTCTGCCGTCCGGCGTTGGCGACGTTTGCCACCGGGCTTTACGCCCACGAGCATCGGACCAGCGGCAACGATCCCGTGCTGCCGCCGGCCGCAGCACGCGCCGGCGTGAAAGCGCCGGCGGACGATTCGGCGGCGGTGGACGCGCTTCGCGAAAAACTCATTTCCCACATCGACCTCCACCCGACACTGCCCCGGCTTCTCGCGGACCAGGGCTACTTGAGCCACCAGTCCGGCAAATGGTGGGAGGGCAGCTATCAGCGTGGCGGATTCACGCACGGCATGACGCGCGGATTTCCGCAGCCGGGAGGGCGACATGGCGACGACGGCCTGAAGATTGGACGTGAAGGCTTGAAACCGGTTTTCGATTTCATCGACCTCGCCGTCGATGCCCGGAAGCCGTTTCTCGTCTGGTTCGCGCCCTTCATGCCGCATTCGCCCCACACGCCGCCGCCGCGGCTGTTCGAGAAATACAAGGCGAAGGGCGTCACCTCGGATTTTGTGGCGCGTTATTACGCGATGGTGGAGTGGTTCGATGAAACGTGCGGCGCGTTGCTGGATCGAATCGAGGCGAAAGGGCTCACGCGAGATACCGTGATCGTCTATCTGGCCGACAACGGCTGGATTCAGCAAGACAACGGGCCAGGTTTTGCGGCCCGTTCCAAGCAGTCGCCCAACGAAGGCGGGATCCGCCAGCCGATCCTGTTCAGTTGGCCGGGTGTCATTCAGCCGGGCAGTCGCGGCGAGCAACTCTGTTCGAGCGTGGACATCATGCCGACCTTGCTCGCCGTCGCCGGCGTGAAGATCCCCGCCAACCTGCCCGGCTACAATCTGCTGCCCATGCTCCGCAGCGGCCGGCCCACGCCGCGGGACTGGGTGCTCGGTGAGAATTTCGGTCACGACATTCCCAACGTTGACCGGCCCGAGGACAGTCTGCTCTTCCGTTGGGCGGTGGAGGGACGGTGGAAACTGATCCTCCGTTACGATGGTGACGCCGGCCGGCACACGGCCAAATTCGCCAAAGAGGATCGGCGTCCCCAACTCTACGACCTGCTGGCCGACCCGCACGAAAAGAAGAACCTCGCCGCGCAGCATCCTGAAATGGTCGCGCGCCTCGCGGAAAAAATTGCGGGCTGGTGGCCGGTCCAGCACCGCAAGGCGCTCACGACGTGGACGCCTTGATTCCGTCCGGTCGCCGGAAATGATCGGCCCCATGTCCTTCTCTCTCGCTCGGTATGCGCATGGTCTGATTGCGGTGATGCTCGTTGCCGTCTGCGCCTCAAGCACGTGGGCGGCAGCGTCCCGTCCTAATGTTGTCTTCATCGCGATTGACGACCTCAACGACTGGCTCGGCTGCCTCGGCGGCAATCCCGACGTGAAGACGCCAAATCTGGATCGGCTGGCTGCCCGCGGCATGCTCTTCACCAATGCGCATTGCCAAGTGCCCGTGTGCATGGGATCGCGGGTCAGTGCCTTTTCCGGCAAACTCGCTTCGACCACCGGCTGCTATGAGTTCAACGCCGACTTCCATGAGGCGCCGTCGCTCGCGAACGACGTGCCGATCCCCCTCCATTTCAAACAGCACGGCTATCACACGCTCGGGGGCGGCAAACTGCTGCATTCGGGCTTTCAGGGCAGACTGGCGTCGACTTTTGACGTGAATCTCGGCAACGGCCGCAACCCGGCACCACCGGAACGGATGAACTGGCCACAGAAAGCCTGGGACTACGGACCGTATCCGGCGCAGGACGGGCAGATGGGCGACGAGCAACTGGCACGCAAGGCGGCGGAACATCTCGCCCGCCGACACGAGCGGCCGTTCTTTCTCGCCGTCGGTTTCTATCGGCCGCACGTGCCGCGCCATGTGCCGCAGCGTTGGTTCGATCTCTACGATCCCGCGAAACTCGCGCTGCCGAAAGCCCCGCCGGAGGACATGGACGACATCCCGGAGAGCGACATCACGCGGACGAAGGCCGTGGCGCCGAAGCACGCAGACGTGCTCGCGGCCGGCAAGTGGCGGGCGTACGTGCAGGCGTATCTGGCGTGTATCAGCTTCGTGGATCACTGTGTCGGAATTGTGGTGGATGCGGCGGCGGCTGGGCCGCAGCGGGACAACACGATCGTCGTGCTCTGGAGCGATCATGGGTTTCACCTCGGCGAAAAGCAGCACTGGGCCAAACGCACGCTCTGGGCCGAGTCGACGCGCACGCCCATGATGATCTCGGGGCCGGGCATTCGTCCGGGACTGCGGGCGGACGCGCCGACGGCGCTGCTCGATCTTGCGCCGACGTTGAACGATCTCTGCGGGCTCCCCGCGGTGCTTGGACACGAAGGCCGCAGTCTCCGGCCGTTGCTGCAGAATCCCGATGCCGCGTGGGATCGCCCGGTGGTTTCGACGTGGCTGCCCAACAACCATGCGGTGGTCGATCGCCGCTGGCGTTACATTCACTACGCCAACGGCAGTGAGGAACTTTATGATCATCGGGTGGACGCGGACGAGTTCACGAACCTCGCCCAGAATCCCGAGTTCGCCCGAGTGAAAGCGGACCTGGCGCGTTGGCTGCCGGCGAAAAACGTGCCGTTGCTCCAGATTCCGGGCCGCGCCACCGCGAAAGATTGAACGAGTTTTCGATGGATTACCCGTTGCCTCCGGATGCTGCGCCCAGGTCACGTCGCGCATGGCTGGCGACATTCTCCGCGCTCGGCGGCGCGCTCGCCCTCGCTCCTCGGCTTCTTGCGCAGGAAGCAAAGAAGGGCAGGGCCAAAATCCAGGTGGAGACGCCACCACCCACGAAGCCGCCCCTGCAACCGGTTGAACTGACGCGACTCCCCGATGGCCAGACACGGCTCGATCTGTTTCTGCTCCTCGGGCAGTCGAACATGAAGGGGCGCGGCTTGATGCCGGCGGAGTCGATGCGCGATCCGCGGATCGTGATGATGCACCTCGGCGACAACGTGCATTTCGACACACCCGCGCAAAACGAAATCGGGCGACGGTTCGCGGAAAAATATCACGCCATCATTGGCTCTTTGAAATGAAACATCTCTCCCCTCGGATATTTTTGGCCGCGGCTGCCGCCGCGGTGCTGCTTTCTGATTTTTCCTCATCACACGCCGCGACGCCGGCGCCGAAGAAAAGCCGCGCGAGCAAGGCCGCCACCGAGGCCGAAGTGGCGCGACCCGAGGCCGTTGGCCCCCGGGTCGGTGAAAACCAGGCGACGCCGGTGAGCCGGCTCAAGCTCGCGGAAGGCTTCAAGATTGAGCTCCTTTATTCCGTGCCCGGTGTCCAGGGCTCCTGGGTCAATCTCTGCCTCGATCCAAAGGGGCGGATCTACGCCAGCGATCAATACGGCGGACTGTATCGGTTCACGCCGCCGCCGGCGGGCCGTGCCCTCGATCCCGCCGCGATTGAAAGTGTGCCGGCAAAAATCCGGGCGGCGAACGGGCTGTTGTGGGCCTTCGGGGCGCTCTACGTGGCGGTCAACGACTACGACAACGAAATGACGTCGGGGCTGTACCGGGTGTCCGACAGCGATGGCGACGACCGACTCGACCAGGTGGAATTGCTGCGCGCTCTCACCGCGCAGCGCGATCACGGCGTGCATGCCATTCTGCCCACGCCCGACGGCCGGGGCCTGTATTTGGTATGTGGTAACAAGACGAAGCTCACTGCGATTGCCGCTTCGTCGCCGGTGCCGCGCCTCTGGGGCGAAGACCATCTGCTCCCGCGGATGCCCGACGGGCGCGGCTTCATGCGCGACACCCTGGCGCCGGGCGGGATCATCTATCGCGTGACGCCCGATGGGAAGACATTCGAGGTCGTGGCGTCAGGGTTTCGCAACAGCTTCGACGCCGCCCTCAATCGCGACGGCGAACTCTTCACCTACGACGCGGACATGGAGTATGATTTCAACACGTCGTGGTACCGGCCGACGCGGGTGTGCCACGTGGTGAGCGGCGCGGAATTCGGCTGGCGCAACGGAGCGGGTAAGCGCCCGCCGTTTTATTCAGACAACCTGCCGCCGGTGATCGACATCGGCCCGGGTTCCCCCACCGGCATGACTTTCGGTTATGGCGCCAAATTCCCGGCGCGTTACCAAAATGCCCTCTTCATCCTCGATTGGAGCTGGGGCAAGCTGCATGCGATTCACTTGGAGCCGGCGGGCGCCACCTTTCGCGCCACGCGCGAGGAGTTTCTCGCGGGCTCCCCGCTGCCGCTGACTGATGCGCTGATTCATCCGGGTGATGGCGCCATGTACCTCGCGATCGGCGGACGCCGGGTGCAGTCGGGGATCTATCGCGTGACCTACGTCGGCAAAGAGTCGACGGCGGCCGTGGTGCCGAAGCCCGATGTGAGTCCGGCACGAACGTTGCGGCACGCACTGGAGGCGTTTCACGGGCGGCAGGATCCTGCCGCGGTCCCGCAGGCGTGGCCGCATCTGGGTGACCAGGATCGCTTCATCCGCTGGGCGGCGCGGACGGCCATCGAGCATCAACCCGTCGCGTCGTGGACTGAACGCGTGTTCAGTGAAACGAACCCGCTGGTGCAACTCGAGGCGCTGCTGGCCCTGTCCCGGGCGGCGGCGGTGTGCCCGTCGCATCGCACCGCGACGGACCCGGCGGTGGACCGCGGGCTGGGCCGGCGCATCCTCGCGGCGCTGGAAAGAACGGATTGGGCGCCGCTTGACCACGAGCGCCGGCTGACGCTCGTGCGCACGCTCCAGATCGCGTTGAACCGGTTTGGCCAGCCGGAGGCGGATGTTTCCCGGCAGTTGGTGGCGAAGCTGGATCCGCTGTTTCCGGCGCCGACACGGGACCTCAACTGGCTCCTCTGTGAGACGCTGGTGGCGCTGCGCTCTCCGACAGTCGCGACCAAAGCGATGGCGTTGATCCGCGATGCGCCCACCCAGGAGGAACAGATCGAGTACGCGCGGTCGCTGCGCATGCTCGACACGGGGTGGACGATCGCAACGCGCACCGCGTTCTTCGAATGGTGCCTCAAGGCCGCCAACTACCGCGGCGGTGCCAGTTTTTCAAAATTCATCGAATTCATCCGCAACGATGCGATCAAAACGCTGACCGACGGCGAGCGACAGGCGCTGGCGGTGGTGTTGGAGAAAAAACCGAAACCGATGGGCGCCATCGAAACGCTGGGCTTCGCATTTGCGGGTCGCCCGTTCAAAAATTGGACGCTCGACGAATTGTCGGATGCGGCGGTGACGGGCATGAAGGCGCGGAATTTTGAGAACGGCCGGCGCCTCTTCGGCGCGGCGGCCTGTTTTGCCTGCCATCGTTTTGGGAATGAGGGTGGCATGACCGGCCCGGATCTCACGACGGCGGGCGGCCGTTATTCGCCACGCGATCTGCTCGATCAGATCATCAACCCAAGCAAGGAAATCAACGAGCAGTTCGTGCCTTCGGTCCTGACGAAGAACAACGGTGAGACCGTCGTGGGCGTCGTGGTTAACCTGCAGGGCGACTTCGTGGCGATTAACGAGGACCCGAGTGACCCGAACCAGCGGGTGCAGGTGGATCGCAAGGCGGTCAAGAGCATCGAACCTTCGAAGGTGTCGACCATGCCGCCGATGCTCTTGGCCCGGATGAGCCAGGACGAGATTCTGGATCTGATCGCGTACGTCCTGAGCGGCGGCGATCCGGCGAGTGCAATGTTCTGGAAGTAGGTTCGGCCGGCAAAGGGCATTTCGCGCCGAAGTCGTTTGCGCCCGGCGGCGCGCGCCGTATGAGAAATCGACTCATGAATCGAAAACTCCATGTCGCGCTGTTCCTTGCGTTCGCCTCCGCTTTGATTGCCGCGGACGCGAAACGGCCCAACATCCTCTGGCTCGTCGGCGAGAACATCACCCACGACCTCGGCTGCTACGGGGAGAAAAATGTCCGCACCCCGAACCTCGATCGGCTCGCCGCCGAGGGCGTCCGCTACACGCGCGTGTTTTCCACGAACCCGGCCTGCGCCCCGAGCCGCTCCGCGTTCATGGTCGGAATGTATCAGACAACCACCGACACCCACCACATGCGGTCGCACCGGGCGGACGATTTCCGACTGCCGCCGGGCGTGCGGCCCGTCACCCACCGGCTGAAGGATGCCGGCTACTTCACCGCCAACATCAAGACGGTCGGCGGACGCAGCGTCGGCACCGGCAAGCTCGATCTGAACTACGTCAACGAAGGCCCGATCTACGAGTCCGACGACTGGTCGGCGCTCAAGGCGCGCCAGCCGTTCTTTGCGCAGATCAATTCCCATGAGGTGGAATACGACATCTATGATCGGCAGAGCGCGAAGAAGGAGCGGGTCGAGTGGGTGGGGGAGCGCGAGCACGTGAAGCATGCGACGCCGGAGAATGTGACGCCGCCGCCTTACTATCCGGAGCATCCGATCGTGCGGCAGGAATGGGCGCGTTACCTCAACTCGGTTTCAGGGATGGATCGCCGCATCGGCTGGGTGCTGGAGCAATTGCGCGCCGATGGTCTGGAGGACGACACGATCATCGTGTTTTTCGCCGACAACGGCCGGCAGGATGCGCGCGGCATTCATTGGTGCTACGACAGCGGTCTGCGCGTGCCGATGATCATCAAGTGGCCTAAGAATTTTCCGGCGCCGTCCGACTATCGGCCCGGTACGGTGGACGAACGCATCATCAGCCTGATTGACCTGAATGCGACGACGCTGGGTTTTGCGGGCGTGCCGCGCCCGCCGATGATGCAGAGCCGGGTGTTTCTCGGGGCGCGCACGGAGCCGGCGCGTACGTATGCCTTTGCAGCGCGCGACCGGATCGACGAGACGGTACAACGCATCCGTTCGGTGCATGACGCGCGTTATCACTATATCCGCACCTACACGAACGGCCCGACCTTCGCGTCGCTGAACCGTTACAAGGAAAAGTGTTTTTTGGTGATTCCGCTGATGCGCGAACTGCTCGCGCAGGGAAAACTGAGCGGACCGCCGCTGGCGTTGATGCGACGGACGGGTCCCTGCGAGGAACTCTACGACACCGATGCCGATCGCCACGAAATCAAGGACCTCGTCACTTCTTCGCAACCGGAGCACCGTGAGGCGCTGGCGCGCCTGCGGGCCGCGCTCGATGCCTGGATTGTTGAAACCGGAGATCGCGGAGCCGTCCCGGAGCCGCCGGAGGTGGTGGCCCCGTTCGAAAAGGAAATGCACGACTGGTTCGGGACGCCGGCGTGGGCCAAGACGCCCACGAGCCGTTGAGCCGAGACCAGGCGGGTTAGCTGGAGCGACCGTCGCTTACTTCAGCGGCTTGATCTTGATATTCCGGTACCACACCGGAGCCTGAGCCTTGCCGTGCAGCCCTTGAAAGCCGAGGGGACCGGTCCGGGCGAAATTTTTGAGCGCCACGGGAAACTTGTTGGGAGTGCCGTCGGGGTTCTTCTTTACGTCGGGCCAATTATTCAAGTCGGCGTCGATGACCTTCTCGCCGTTGAACACCAGCGTGATCTTGGAGTTCTGGCAGGTGATTGTGAAGTGATTCCACTCCCCGACCGGCTTGGCCATTTTCTTGGACGGAGGCATCGCGTCGTAGATCGCGCCCACCATGCCGTATTTGGTGCCGTCGGTTGAATCGTGAACCTGAATCTCCAGAGCAGAGAGCACGTTCTTGATGTCGCCGGAACGCAGGAAGACGCCACTGTTCGATTCCTTCGCGACCTTGAATTCGAGATCGAGGATGAAGTTGGAATACGATTCCTTGGTCCAGAGCGTCGTGTGGTCGGTGGCCACCAGCACGCCGTTTTCCACCTTCCAACCGGCCGCTCCGATGGTGTTGGAGAGATCGGGCTTCAACAGTTCGTTCCAGCCTGCCGTGTCCGGATGCCCCTTGGCCTTGGCGGCATGCAGCGCAGGGGTGAGGACGAGCGCCAATCCGAACAGAGTGGGGAGGATGATTTGCTTGAGCGGGTTGAGGTTCATGCGCTGAGAGTCACAGGAATGTCGCCGCCCTCAAGGGGAAAGAATCGCCTGGCGGATACGTTTCACCAGTCGAGCGTCGAGGAATTCACGTTGCCAGCACCGGGGACCTTCGCCAGCGGTGAGGTCCTCCCATTTCCGCCGGACTCCGCGGAGTCACGTGGTCAGGACGCTTTCCCCATGAAAATTCCCCGCCGCCAGTTTCTCGCATCTGCCGCCGCCGGCCTGGCCTCGGCCGGTCTGGGCACCCGATTGGTGACGGCCGCGGATCAGAAGACGGTCGGGGCCACCCCCGGTGAGCGCCCGCCGCCGCCCGCCGGATCGCAGCCTTTCCTGACCCCGGCGGGCGACTTTGAGGATGTCTCGCGTGGAACCCCAAAACCGTGGTCGTTGCAGGGCGAGGCGCTCGCGCAGGCAGGCCTCACGCCGGAAACATGGCGGCTGGAGGTGACAGCGGATGATGCGACGCTCGATTACGTGAAGGAGAAGACGAGCATCAGCCGGCCGCTCTCGCTCGATTTGCCGGCGCTGCACGCGCTCGGGAAAAAACACGCGGTGCGCTATATCAAGGCGATGCAGTGCCTGAACATCCCGGGACCCCTGGGGCAGGGACTGTGGGAGGGCGTGCCGTTGCGCGACGTGCTGCGCCTTACGGGAAAGATGATGAACGTGCGCCGCATCTACTACTGGGGCTTTCACAACGGTGACCCAAAGCAGATCTTCCGTTCGTCGCTGAGTTACTCGCAAGTGATGGAGACGCCGCCGGAGGAATTGCCCGTTTTCCTGGCGTACCGGTTGAACGGCGAGGACCTCACGCTCAAACGCGGCGGCCCGGTGCGGATGGTGGTTCCGTGGGCACACGGATTCAAGTCGGTCAAATGGCTCCAGCGCATCGTCCTGACCAACGATTACAAGGCGAACGACACCTACGCGGAGAAGAACAACGACCCGGAGTCGCACCTCAAAACCGCCGCGTATCTGAACGACGTGGCGAAACAGGTTCCGAGCGGGCAAGCGGTGATGATAACGGGGCGGGCGATCGCCGGCTGGTCGGGCCTGCGGCGCGTCGAAGCGTGGCTGCGCCCGGTCAACGGTGAAGTTGCCGACCTTGACGACGACGATCCCGTTTGGGATTCAGCGCAGTGGCAGGAGTGTCAACTCGACGGTCCACCCGGAAATTGGAACAGCGTGCTTCCGAAAGGAATCTCGACCAAGGATGTGCTCGGTTTTGATCGCCAGACCGGTCAGCCGCGGTCGTGGCCCCTGCGTTACAGCATGGTCGGTTGGTCGGCGAAGTTGAACGGTCTCGCCCGCGGCCGGTACGAGCTGCGGGCGCGGGCGGTCGATCTCAACGGCATTGCCCAGCCGGAGCCGCGGTCGATGTTGAAGACGGGGCGGAACGGGATCCAGGTCCGCCGCTTTGCGGTGGTGTGAGCGGCGCGGGTGTTTCTGTCACTTCGTCTCCGTCGCCACTTTGGCGGCGAGTTTCGGCAGATCGAGTGCGGCGCCGGCCCTGGGAAACGGATTCTCCAGCAGCCACCAATGCTCGGTGAATGCCGCGCTCTCGCCGGGGGCGAGCGTGCTCCGCGGACCGATGGGTTCCAGTTCCACCGCCGGAACCTGCTCGGCCTTGGGGTACCAGATCGAGATGGTCAGACCCGCGACCTCGTTGTACACGCGATCGGGATACGTTGCATAGCGCTTCACGAAAGCGAGATCGTTGGGCATTTGATAGGCGAACCAGCCCGCGTGGGCGTCGAAGCCGAGCTTGGGGAAGGCTGGCGGGCCGACGATTTCGAGGAACCCGTCGCGGGCGCGGATATTCGGATCGTTCGGACGCAGGATGATCGCGTTGTCCTTCCCTTGCAGGTACATCACGTAGCCGTTGGGAAACTTGCTCTGGGCCGGCGTCAGCGGCACGACGCCGATCCCGCCGTGCAGCGCGAACGTGCGGCTCCAATGGCACCACGCTTTCGTCTCGTGCGACACGTTGCGGATGATCTGGGTGCAGGCGAGATGCGAAGAGGTCGAATCGAGTTTGAACTCGCGGATCAATTGCACGCCGGTCGCGGTGTCGGGCTGGCTCGTCAGGCGCGCCGCCCGCGGGCCGATGACTTCGGCGGTCCAGGTCCCGGACCACAACACCTCGCGTTTGGGGATGATCTGCTCCGGGCCGATGTCGAAGCGGCCGGCGCTCACCTCGGGGCGTTCGTTCGGGCCGGAGGGATTCCAATTGGCCTCGTTCGGGCTGAGATAGAGCGCGTCCTTGCCACGCCAGGCGTACTTCAACACACGGCCGCCGACGTAATGGCCGAGGACGACGGTCGTGTTGGTATTCGATAGTTCGATGCACTCGGGGTAGCTCAGGAGTTTCACCCGGCGGACGCCCTCTGGGTTGGACGCGGCGAGAACCGTTGCGGCGAAGAGCAGGGCGAGAGTGGTGGCGGAGGTTTTTCTCATGGGCGAGAGGGAGGGGGGGGCAATCGGAACAGGTGGACGGGCGAAGTCGAACTTGTCGTGTCGCGTCGGTCGGATTTTCGGCTGAACTGCGGTGTTTGCCTTTCATCCCTGCGCTCCCGTAGTTTTGCAGGCCCCATGAATCGCTTCCCCGCGCTCGCCCTTGCCCTCGCGTTTCTTGCCTCTACCGCCCCGGCCTCGCCGCCCAACATCCTTGTCATCGTCGCCGACGATCTCGGTTACGCCGACATCGGCGTGCACGGTGGTCGCGCGGTGCCGACGCCGCATATTGATGCCCTCGCCGCCGCCGGCACGCGCTTCACCAACGGTTACGTGAGCGCTCCTTATTGCAGTCCGTCGCGCGCCGGGTTTCTCACCGGACGGTACCAAACGCGTTTCGGACACGAATTCAATCCGCACGTCGGCGAAGAGACCACGCTCGGTCTCCCGCTCGATCAGCGCACCATCGCTGATCACCTGCGCGGCGCGGGCTATGCCACCGCTCTCGTCGGCAAGTGGCATCAGGGCTTCAGTCCGGCGCACCATCCCCAGTCGCGCGGATTCGATGATTACTTCGGCTTCCTGGTGGGGGGGCATAATTACCTGCTTCACCGCGACGCCACGCCGAAGTTTGGCTCCGGGCATTCGCACGATCTCATCTATCGCAGTCGCGAGGTGCAGAAGCTCGACGGTTTTGCGACGTCGCTCTTCACCGACGAGGCGCTGGGATTTTTCGACCGAAATCCGAAACGCCCCTGGTTCCTCTATCTCGCCTTCAATGCCGTGCACACGCCGCTCGAGATCGATCCTGCGGTCGTCGACCGGATTCCGGCGGGCGTGACCGATCCTGCGCGCCGCGGGTACCTTGCCCTGCTGCTCGGCCTGGACGACGCCGTGGGTCGGGTGACGGCCCATCTGAAGAAAACCGGCCGCGCGCAGGACACTCTCATCTTTTTTTTCAGCGACAACGGCGGCTCCGGGCGCTCGCCGTTCTTTGCCTACAACACTGGAGTCAACACCCCGCTGCGGGGCGACAAAGGGCAGACGCTCGAGGGCGGGATCCGGGTTCCATTTTTCGCAGTGTGGCCCGGGCATATTCCCGCCGGCCGGACAATTGATGCTCCCGTTATCACGCTCGATCTGCTGCCCACGGCGCTCGCCGCCGCCGGTTCGCCCGTCCCTGGCGGGCTCGACGGCGTCAACCTCCTGCCGCAACTCACGGGCGGCTCGACTGCCGCTCCGCACGACGCGCTCTTCTGGCGTTTCGGTGCGCAGCGCGCGGTGCGCCGCGGTCAATGGAAACTCGTCGAGTGGCGAGATTTTGACGCCAAGCGCAACAGCGGTTGGCAACTCTTCGATCTGGCTGCGGACGTCGGCGAGAAAAACGATCTTGCCGCCTCCCGCCCCGAACTCGTGCGCGACCTTGCCGCCCGCTGGGAAAAATGGAACGCCGCCAATATCGCTCCGCGCTGGCACGGGAGCCCGAACGAGGATCCACCGGCTCGCTAGTGTGGCCCTCGGGGGCGGTGAGCCGGCGATCGCCGGCTTTCAAGACCTCATCCCTCTCTTACCCGAAGCCCTCCTTTCATGAAGATTCTTCTCCGCCTGCTTTTCCTTTTTCTTGCCGCGGCGTTCGGGGCCCGCGTGGTGGCTGCCCCCGTTGCGGCGTTGCCCGACACATCCAAGATGAACGTGTTGTTCATCCTGATCGAGGACTGCTACGCCGGCGTGTGGGGTTCCTATGGAAATACGATCTGTAAGACGCCGAACATGGATCGGTTTGCGCGGACCGCGGTGCAGTTCGACGCCGCCTACGTGCAGGGCATCGCCTGCAACCCGTCGCGCAGTTCCTTTCTGACCGGGTTGCGTCCGCTCACCACCCGGGTTTGGAACAACTCGCAGGTGATGAGCGAGCGGCTGCCGCCGGGCACGGTGACGCTGCCCGAATACCTCAAGCAGCGCGGCCTGCATACCGCTGTGATCGGGAAATTTTTCCACCGTACTGACTACGCGGAACGGCAATTGATGGCATTCGATCGGATCGAGCACTACCAAGCGCCGCCCGGCTGGCGTGGCCCGCCGCCGATTCTGACTTTTCCGCGGGAACCGCAGGCGGCCAAGAATCCGACGCCCAAGAATCGCAATAGTCCCGAGTCCCGCGCGACGCGGGCGCAACAGTCAGACCGCTACGGCGACTCCGGTAAAAAAACCGAAGAGGAGGGCGACTATCGCATCACGCAAACCGCGGTGGCGCTGATTGAAGAGTTCGCGAAGTCAAAGACCCAATTTTTCCTTTCCGTGCACTCATCGCGACCGCACACGCCACTCGTCGCACCCAAGAAGTACATCGACATGTACGATCCGGAGACGATTCCCGAGCCGCCGGCCCCGCCCGCGAGCTTGAAGAATTTTCCGTACGCCGCGCGGGTCGCGGGTCGCAATCCCGACATCTTCATGAAGGGTCAACCGAGCGCGCGGCAGGCGCGCGAGGCCATCGCCGCGTACTACGCGTGCGTGAGCTTCGTGGATGACAACGTGGGCCGCGTGCTGGCGGCGCTCGAACAGCAGGGCCTTGCGAAGAACACAATTGTAGTCGTCCTGGGGGATCACGGTTTCCACCTCGGCGACCATGCGATGTGGTCCAAGTATTCGATGCTGGAGGCCACGCGGCGGGCACCGCTGTGGGTGCGCGTGCCGGGTGCGCCGGCCAACGGCAAGGTGTGCCGCGAGTTCGTGGAATTCGTCGACCTGGTGCCGACCCTCGGCGACTTGCTCGGATTCACCCCGGCATCGAATCTCGAGGGCAGCAGCTTCGCGCCCCTGCTCGTCGATCCCGCGCAGCCGTGGAAGACGGCGGTGTTTCAAGTCCAGTCCGACAACGACCAGATGGTGCGCAACCGACGTTACAGTTACCTTCAGTTCAAAAACGGTGCCGTGCCTGCCGCGCTCTATGACCTCGAGCGCGATCCCTGGGAGACGGTGAACCTTGCCGATGACCCGGCGCACGCGAAGACGCGAAGCGAAATGGCTGCCCTGCTTCAGGCCGGGTGGAAGGCCGCTCGCCCCATATCCAGGCGATGATCGAGATTGCGCTCACCGCAGCAATTCAACCCTGACTCGACACGGACTTCACGTTTCGTTCGTCGATCACACAAACCAAACCCAAACCATGATGCGACTTGTCCTGTTCCTCTCCGTGTTTGTCGGCGCGCTCGCCGCCGCCGAATCCACCAAGCCCAACGTCGTTTTCATTCTGTGCGACGATCTCGGGATCAATGACCTTCACTGCTATGGCCGGCAGGACCACCACACGCCAAACCTCGACCGGCTTGCCCGCGAGGGCATGCGGTTCACGACGGCGTATTGCGCCCAGCCCATTTGTTCGCCGTCACGGGCGGCGATTCTCAGTGGAAAGGCGCCAGCGCGGCTCCATCTCACGACCTACCTGCCCGGCCGGCCCAATACGGTGGCGCAAAAAATTCTCCACCCCGAGATCCAGATGCAGGTCGGGCTCGGGGAAAAATTGCTGCCCCGCTATTTCAAGGATGCTGGGTACGTCACGGCCGCCGCCGGCAAGTGGCACGTGGGCGGCCAGGGCTTTGGCCCGCTGGAGCATGGATTTGATGTTTATCACGCGGGGCAGCCGAACACCAAGCCCTCTGCCACCGAGGGCGGCAAGGGCGAGTATGATCTCACGGGATTCGCGATGAAATTTATCGAGGACAACAAGGACCGTCCGTTCTTCGTCTATCTGGCGCACAACGCGCCGCACATTCCGTACACGGCGCAACCGGACCGCGTCGCGAAAAATGCCGCTGCCTTTGAGCCGGTTTACGCCGGAGTGATTGAGACGATTGACGACGCGGTGGGACGGCTCGTCGCCAAGCTTGAATCCCTGCATCTCGCGGAGAAAACGGTCATCATCTTCACGTCCGACAATGGCGGTCTGCACGTTCCCGAAGGAACGCATCCGCGCATCACCCACAACTCGCCCTACCGTGCCGGAAAGGGCTTCGTCTACGAGGGCGGCCTGCGCATTCCGCTCATCGTGCGCTGGCCGGGCCGCGTCCCTGCGGGTGTGGTGATGGAGTCGCCGGTCATCAATACCGACTGGGTTCCGACGTTGCTGGAACTGACCGGACAGAAGGCGCCCGCCGGGCTCGACGGCGTCAGCCTCGCCGCCGTGCTGACTGCGCGCGGTCCCGCTCCGCAACGCCGTCTGTATTGGCATTTTCCCCATTACACGAACCAGGGGAGCCGGCCGAGCGGCGCGGTCCGCGATGGCAATTGGATGTTGGTGGATTACTACGATGCGGATGCGCCCGAGCTCTATGATCTGGCCAAGGATCTGCCGGAGAAAAACGATCTTTCCGCCAAATATCCCGAGCGCGTGAAGGAGATGCGGGCCTCGCTCGTCGCGTGGCGCGAGTCGGTTGGCGCGCAGAGCAACACGCCGAACCTCAATTACGTTCCCGCGCGTTATCGCGAACTCTATGTCGATGTCGACGCGAGCCGCTTTGATCCGGCGACGGCGGACGAATTGCATTGGACTCGAATGCAGGAGTGGCGCACCGGCATGAATTCCGTCGTGGCGACCTCCGGTGGTGGGGGCAAGGCTGGCAAGGGGAAGAAGAAGGCCGCGCAATGAAATCTGCCATGATGACACTCTTTCGTCATTTCACGGGCGGCTTTGCACTCGGCGTGCTTGCGACGCTTGCCTCGGCCGCGCCCGCCCCGAAATTCATCTGGGAAACTCCTCCCGGTTGGACCGAGACGCAGGGCGGCTCGGGCGGAAAAATCATCCGCGTGACCACACTGGCCGGAAGGGGCGCTGGCTCCCTGGTCGAGGCGCTGGGGACTGACGGAGCCCGCACGATTGAGTTCGCGGTCAGCGGTATCATCGATCTCGGCGGACGTTCGGTGAGACTTTCGAAGCCCAACGTCACGATTGCAGGCGAGACGGCGCCGAGCCCCGGCATTACATTGACCAACGGCGGCCTCGACATCGGCACGCACGATGTGATCGTCCGCCAAATCCGGATCCGGCCGGGTGCCGGCAAGCGGGAAAAGAAAAGCGGTTGGGAGATCGATGGAATTTCCACGATCGGCGGGGCGCACGATGTGATCGTCGACCATTGCTCGCTGACGTGGGCCACCGACGAGAATCTCAGCGCGTCGGGCCCTCGCTTCGATGGGACGACGCCGGACGAGTGGCGGAAGAGCACGTCCCATCGCATCACCTACAGTCACAACCTCATTGGTGAAGGGCTGCACGACTCCACTCACATCAAGGGCCCCCACTCGAAGGGCTCACTGATCCACGACAACGCGGGTGATATTGCGATCATCGGCAATCTTTACATCAGCAACGACGAGCGGAATCCGTTGTTCAAGGGCGGGGCGCGGGGCGTCGTGGTGAACAACCTCATCCACAATCCAGGGCGTCGCGTCGTGCATTACGGGCTCGTGCCGGCAGAATGGGAAGGCCACGCGTGGCAGCGGGGCGCGATGTCCGTCGTCGGCAATGTCGCGCACAAAGGCCAGAGCACCGCCGCACAGATCGCTTTCCTGGAGTCGTCGGGTCCCGTCGATGTGCATCTCCGGGATAATCTTTTCTCAGACGCAGCGGGTGCGCCTCTGCCAATCGTGGTCATGCAGCGCGACAAGGATCGTCGCTTGGTGCCCCACGCGGTGGGCGCCGACCTTCGGTTGCCTGAATCGCCGCCGTTGTGGCCGCCGCGGTTGAAGGCCCGGCCCGCGAGTGAAACGGCTGCGTGGGTGCTTTCGAACGCCGGCGCCCGGGCGTGGGATCGCGATGCGATCGATCGCCGCTTGATTGAGGAAGCACGCACCGGCGGAGGGAAAATCATCAACTTCGAATCCGAGGTTGGTGGACTGCGGTAGTGCGGTGCCCTCGGCTCGGTTGGGGTGGCATACCGATCCGACAATCGTTGGAGTTGTTCGAAAGATTGAAACTTCACCGCACGGTGGGGTGTTTCGTTGAGGTAGCCCAGTGCTTCCCTACGACTCCGGCTGCGGGACTTTGATGACACGATGACTCTGATGAACCTATCGACCGACGCTTCCACTCGACACCCTCCGCTCCGCCTCTGGCCGGGAGGGCTGATCGTCGCATTGCAGTGGGGGATGCGTTTTGGTGTCCCGCACTTCGTTCCCGACACGACGCCGATTGGGGTGATGGCGGGCCTCGGCGGCGGAGTGGCGATTCTCATCTGGTGGGGATTTTTCAGCCGTGCACGCTGGGAGGAACGTTTGGGAGCGGTCGTCGCGATGGCAGTTGTGAGCTATGGGACCTTTCGCAGCGTCCACCCGTCGATCGCAACGGGCATGATGGGATTCATGTTTTTCGTCTATGTCGTTCCCTGTCTGAGCCTCGCCCTCGTCGCAGCGGTGCTCGTTGGTCGGAAGCTTTCCGACGGACGACGACGGGCTTTGATGGCCGCCGCGATCATACTCTCCTGCGCGGGTTGGACGCTGGTCCGGACTGGCGGCTTCACCAGCGACCTCAAGCATGATTGGGCCTGGCGTTGGGCTCCGACGCCGGAGGATCGGCTCCTGGTTCAGGCTGGGAGCAAGGTCGGCACGGTTCAACCCGATCGAAATCGCACCGCTGCGACGAACGACAAGGCGAACTGGCCCGGCTTTCGCGGCGCGGGACGGGATAGCGTTATTCGTGGTGTTAAAATCGAAACCAACTGGTCCGTGTCACCGCCCGTCGAATTGTGGCGCCAGCCGGTCGGCCCGGGGTGGTCGTCCTTCGCGGTCGCCGGTGCCCACATTTACACCCAGGAGCAGCGGGGTGATGACGAGGTTGTCGCGTGCTACAGCCTGACCGACGGCGCCCTCGTGTGGCGTCATCAGGATGCCGTGCGGTTCTGGGAGTCCAACGCGGGACCTGGTCCGCGTGGTACACCGACGCTCCACGACGGGCGCGTCTACACGTTCGGGGCGACGGGAATTTTGAACGCGCTCGACGCCGCCACGGGTTCCGTACGGTGGACGCGAGACGTCGCAGCGGAGACGAAGACAAGGAGGCCCGAATGGGGTTTTGCGAGTTCGCCCTTGATCGTTGGCGACTTGGTGATCGTGGCCATCAGCGGGACGCTCGCGGCCTACGAGCTCGCCTCGGGGCGGCCGCGCTGGGCGGGTCCGGCCGAGGGAGGAAGTTATAGTTCGCCGCACTTGATCTCGATTGATGGGATTCCGCAGATTTTTTTGATGAGCGGATCCGGCGCGACGAGCCTCGCGCCGGCAGACGGCAAGGTGATTTGGCAGTACGGATGGAAGGGCTTCGCCATCGTGCAACCGGCGGAGATCGCGGCGGGAGATTTCCTGGTCAGCACGGGCGACACCGCCGGCGTTCGCCGAATTCAAGTTTCGCGGGCAAACGGCGTCTGGTCCGTCAATGAGCGCTGGGCGTCGAGCCGGCTGAAACCCTATTTCAACGATCACGTGTTGCACCGCGGCTGCGTGTTTGGCTTCGGCAGCGGCACCTTGGCGTGTATCGACCTGCAGGACGGAGAACGCAAGTGGAAGGGCGGGCGCTATGGCGCCGGCCAGTTGCTCCTCCTGGCCGACCAGGACCTCTTGCTGGTGCTGTCGGAGCAGGGCGAGTTGGCTCTCGTCGCCGCGAAACCCGGCGAGTTCAGCGAACTTGCCCGGTTTCCCGCCCTCGAGGGAAAAACATGGAACCATCCCGTGCTGGTCGGCGACATTTTGCTCGTACGCAATGACCGGGAAATGGTCGCGTTCCGATTGGCCGCGAAACGCGATTAGGCGAGCGCCGGAGTTTTGATTCCGTTATTTTTTTCGCGGGGTGTTCGTCAGATTTTCCGCGAGGTAGAGTCCCGATTTGCCGGCGCTGACGACGTCCATGTCGCCGTCGCCGTCGATGTCGCACACGACCATCTGCAGCCCGCCGCCGGCCTTGCCACCGTAGTCGATCGTATGTCTCGCCCACGACACGTCACCTTTCCCGGCGGGGAGAAATTCATACCAGTAGATCCCGAGAGGATCGTTGTCACCGGGAGCGGGAGCATTCCGTGACTGAAATCGCTTTCCGGAGACGAGGTCGGGCCGACCGTCGCCGTTGAGATCGACCAACACAGAGGCATGAAGGTGCGACCACGAGTGATCGATTACGTGCTGCCGCCATTCACCACCCGCCAGTTGTTCGAACCAGCACAATCCGTAGCTATGGGCGCTGGTCGCGAGCACGTCGTTCCGGCCGTCGCCGTTGAGATCGAGCACGTGCATGAATCCCCATTCGGCCGCACGCTTTACCGGCGGCATGCCGGGAGCACTCGGTGCTGTGGCGATGGTGGCAAGTGCGTCTGGTGACGGAACGGCAAGTGCCGGCGGAGTGGTCAGCGATGCCGTTGCGGGAGCCGGTGGCGGAATGGGGTGCTGCCACCAGTCGGCAGGGTGAAACGTCCAGTTGCCGGCCGCGCGGGGATCGGCCGGCGCCTCAAGCCAGCCTTGGGGTGTCAGGATGTCATTCCGTCCGTCGCCGTTGATATCGCCGACGCCGATGCCATGGCCGTAACTCTGCGTGCTGACGGGATGTTTCACCCACTGGCCCTCGCGAAACTCGTACCAGGTCACGGGGGCCTTCGCCGCCGTCGTGAACTGGGGGAGGAGTTCGCGTGTCTTGCCGTCGTTGTCGAGGTCGACGAGGAAGGCGAACTCGGTCGGTCCAATCGCGTCGATCAGGTTCTCGGTCCAAGGGCCGCCGTTCCGGCCGGGATTCTTCATCCAAACGATGCGGCGGGCGAAGTATCCAATTTGGACGACGTCGGTCCAGCCGTCGCCGTCGACGTCGAGCGAGAGGTCGCTGAAACTGTCGACGTAGCCGTTCGTGACCGGGATGGCCCGGATCGGGTGTTTCGTCCAATGGGGAGCCTCGTACCAACTGCCGGCGGATACGATATCGGGCCTCCCGTCGTTGTTCAAATCGGCCACGGTGACGCTCTCGGCCGCGCCGCCGTCGATTGGGATCATCTTGAATCGTGGTGCGGTCGGTGCGGGCGCTCCGTGGACGGTCGCCGCGAGTCCGAGAACGAGGGCAGTGAGGATCGATCGTTTCATGGGAGGGTGTCGATGCGGGTGCGCACGAGAGAAAGCACGCGAATTCACGCCGCCGAAAGGGGCAATGTCGAGTGCGCGCCGTCGCGTCAGGCGGCGTGCCGGCCCGGCCGGGACGCCAGTAAGTCCACCCAGTGGGCTGGTCCCAGATCAGGTACCCCTACCGCGAAAGGGAACGTTCGTCGGAGAGCCGGCGCCCGCAGGACGGGCAGGGGGCTTCGGCGGTGCGTCGCTGGAGGGCACGTGCCTCGACCAGTTCTTCCATGAGTTGCCCGCGCTCGTCCACATCGCGTTTGATTTTCGAAATGGTCACGGCGTTGATCACGAACGCGAGAAAATGGATCATCAGGTTCCACGAGAAATAGAACCGGGTGGAGTAATTCACGCCATCGTAGAGATCGGCGAGCCACCACGTCATCGACGCCGCGAAGGCGACGACCACGGCGGGCCAACGACCGGCGTACCAAGCAGCCAATCCGACCGGAAGGGAGTAGAAAACAAAGAATCCCAGTTCGTAGCCGGTCATGTAGTCCACCCAGCCCAAGATGAAAAGGAGGGCAAAGCACCCGACCAGGATGACTGCGCGCGGGAACCTCAACCCACCCAAAGATTGCGATGTTCCCCTGTCGCCGGCGTAGGTGGCCGCTTTCGGCTCTGGCCGGGATTGCGGGTGCATGCCGGCAGGCAAGGGAGGGTTCGTTCGGACAGACGCGATATCCTCGGGGGGATGCATAGTCGGCAGGTATGACGCATTAGCGGTCCTTGAGATACGGAGTGCGGTAAAATGTTGCTGGGGCGGAGTGACCGGCAGGGGCTGACGGCCGGATTTGGAGTGGTTTTCGGCCATACGCGGGACCGGAACTGAAATCCGCCGTTTACCTGGATGGGGAAGCGCCTGGCGCGCGGCGAGGGAGACGGGGCGGAGCGCTCCGTAAATTTCTCCAGATTGTGAGAGCCGGGTGACCCCAAACCCAGACTGCTCACGGAAATAAAGTTATGATACGAGCTGCATGGTTTCTTGCCATTGGGAGTTTTTCATTCGTTGGTATGATTTCGTCACGTGCTCGAATCGTTGTTGGAATATTTTCATGCCTCGCCGATCGCCCTTTTGGGGCTTTTGGCCATCCTCCTGCTCTGCGGCGTCGGCTTGCCCCTGCCGGAAGACGTCGTCCTGATGGCGGCTGGTTTTCTCGCCGGGGTGAAAGATCACTCGTGGATCTCCGCGAGCGTGGTCATGTATTTCGGCGTGGTGGCCGGGGATTCACTGGCGTTTTTTCTCGGCCGCCGGATTGGCACACCGTTGCTCACCTTTCGTTGGACCCTGCGGTTGCTGCCGCTCAAAAAACAGGAACTCATTCAGCGTTTGTTCGCTCGTTACGGCTCGTTTGTGTTTTTTGTCGCCCGATTTCTGCCTGGGCTTCGCGCGGGAATCTTCTGCATCGCCGGCGCGATGCGGGCGAGTTACCTTCGGTTTGTCCTCATGGACAGTGCCGCGGCGGTCATCAGCGTTCCGCTTTGGGTTTGGTTCGGCCATTTCCTCTGGACAAAATTTGGGGACAACATCGGGCACCTCGCGAACTCCATTTCGGTCGCCCATTCGTATTCCGTGCTGGTGACACTTTCCTTGCTGGCGATTCTGGTGCTCGCGGTCTGGCTGCTGTGGCGCCGCTTCGAGCGGTCCGGGTGAATGCGTCAAGATTCAGGCGGGGACCGGGAGGTCGGTCGACTTTGGCCGCCAACCGGGACGTTCCAAGGTGCGCGCCAGCCGAACCTGATTTCAGACGAGGCGGCGGGCGCTGACTAGGTCTTCGGACGGGTGAAGGATTTTTTCCTCAGGCAGTGGACATCGATCGCATCGCTGGAGCGATAAATCGCCTCGACGTCCGAATAGGGCATCAGCAGCCATGGGCTTGCGAGCCCCGCTCCATTCTTGGTGAAGACGATGTTGCCGGCGACATGGACGCAGCTGTGGACGATTTGCCCCGCTTTATCAGTGAAGCAGATGAGGTCACCCAACTGAGTCGCTGCGGGAATCTGTTCGTAGTCTTGAGCGAGTTCGAGGTAGGATTGCTTGGAATCCAGATAGTAAGGATCCGGATCGGATGCGAAAAAATTGAGCGCGGTCCAATTACAGTCGGGAAACCGACCACTGACGCCGGATGCCGCCGAAGGGTAGGTGTAGAGGAGTTTCCGACAGATGGGCGGGAGTAATTGCGGCAATTCGATGGTGGCGTCACTTCCGCTCGCCCCCATGGCCTGTAGAAAGGGCAGCACGGCGTCGTTGTCTTCTCCGGCTCCCCAATAGCGCATAAACGATTCGAGTTTTGTGCCGGTGGGGATTCGTACCTTTACGACGACGGTGCGGGTAAGCGTCCACGCCCGGAGACAGTCACGAATCTCCGCGGTGGATTGCGACGTGTTGATGAGGAAGGAGAGATCGCTGAATGCGAAACATCCTCCCTGGTTCCAGAAGAGCCGCCGCACCGACTCGCGATGCGAAGCCGAGAGGGGGCTGTGGGCCAGCCACTCGTCGGCAAGGTAGCGGGGGATGAGCAACGGCGCCGCGTGGTACGGATTGAAGGACGACTTGGCCAGTTCCTCGTAGATGCGCTGTCGTGATGGCAGCGGGAGGCGGAGGAGAATCTCGGGAGTCGGCAGCAAGGTCATGCCGACGTGCCGTTGCCAGGTCACTGCGGTGGTCAGTAGCGCTGCCTTCAACTCCTCCGGGAGCTTGGCCTCGTCGAAAAGAGCGGAGAGGGATTGGGCCGACCCTCCGCGAAATCGCCAGACGGGCACCTGATCCGGCGCCCGTTCCAGTTCAAACAGGGCGAGTGGCGCATGGAGAAAGATGCTGTGAGCCACCAGTTCTCCGGCCTCGGGTTCAATTTTTTCCGGACTGCCCGTGACGGATTTGCCGATGACCTCCGGCAGGGAAAGTCGGCTTCGGGTGGAATTTGATTCCGCGGCCCACACAGCGGGTGCGATAGTGACAACCAGCCAAACCACCAGAACACCGAAATTCGGCCGGTTAGTCATTCGGGATGTCACCAAGGGTGGGGAGAGAGCCGCAATACATGGGTTGAATAGAAATTGGCGATTGGTGGATGATATAACGTTGGGCTGATTGCCAAAGTTACAGCGATTAGCTCGTGATGTGAGCCGGAACTCCGGGTTGGTCACCTTGTTCTTCTGCAAATTTACTCGGGCGCCGAGACGGGCAAATGGCGCTGCGAAGTGGTGGACGCGCTTGCGCCGCGGCTGGCGGCCTGAATTCTCCCTCACCATGGTCCGAGGGAATTCAGACATGCCAACGGGAGAAATACGCGTTCACCGCGCATGTTGGGCAATCGCGATCACCCTGACGGTCGTCTGGTTTTTCACTTTCGACCGCTTTCGACCCGACTACCTGGTCGACGAACCCGGGCACCTCGGAAACATCTATCACTTTCTGGAGGGGAAGCCGGGATGGCCGGAGCACATGACCATGCTTCCGGGCTATCACTTCGCGGTCGCCGCGCTCTGGCAGCTTCATCCGTCGCTCAAGCTCCTCACGCTCGCCCGGTTGGTCACGACGATGACGGCGTTGCTGGCGTTTTATGGATTCGGTCGCGCGTGGATGCTGATCCACGGACGCCCCGCCGGTCCCGCGGTGCTCTTACTCGCGCTGCTGCCCATCCTGCAGCCATTCACCGGTCTGGCCTACACCGACGTCCCCGGTCTCGCTTTTCTGCTTCTGGCTGTTGCCTCGCATTTGGCCGGTCGTCGGTTGATCGCCATGCTGCTCCTGGGTACGGCGATTTGCCTGCGGCAGACGAACGTCATCTGGGCCGGGTTTCTCTGTGCCGCGGAGTTTTTCCGTTCCGGGATGACACGGGCGGATTTTTTTTCCCGTTCGCGCTGGCTCCTCCTCTTGCTGGCGCTTTCGGGGCTGGCGGTGGCGGTCGCACTTCTGACCGCGGGCCGCCTGACGCTTGGCGCGCACAGTGACAACGACCTTCGCTTCAACCCCGCCAATATTCATTTTGCCGGGATGTTGGTGCTGGTCCTCGGGTTTCCGGTTTGGCTCGCTGGCGCGCCCGCGGCTTGGAGCCGTCTCGTTTCCTCCCTGCGCGCTCGACCGGCGGTCACGGCCGGGGCGCTCGGGTTGGCATTGGCCACGGCGGCTGGCCTCGCCCTCACGTTCTCCAACCCGCATCCGTGGAATCGCGATCTGTTTTGGGATGGATGCACGTTTACGCTGCTCCGCAACTGGCCGCTGGTTTGGCTCGATGCCCACGTCGCGCTGCGGGTCCTGTCCGGGCTGAATTGTGTCCTGATGGCCACCGCCATCGGGATCACGTTGTCTGGCCAACGTCGGTGGCGCGAACTTGGCCTGGCTCTCGCGGTGGGCGCGCTTCTCCCGCTGAGCAACGGGCTCGTCGAGCCGCGTTATTACATCCCGGGGGCGGCCATGGTGCTGCTGCTTGTCGAGCTTTCTCCTGCGACGCAGCGCCGACTCGCCGCCTGGTGGCTCCTTCTCTGTGTCGTCCACGCACCGTTTGTTGCCGCTGGCCGGTCGCTGTGGTGAGTCAGGCCGCGAAGGATCGGCGGACATGGAGGCCCATTGCCGCCAGTCCCAGCAACGCGATCAACGGTCCCAGTTTCATCAGCGTGCGCGTCGCAGTAGTCACCGGTCCGGCGGCGGCGGATGCGAGGGCGGAGTGGCCGGGACGTGCGGCAAGTTCGCGGCGGAACGCGGCCGGCAAGATTGTTTGGAGCAGCGGTGACTCGAGTCGATCGATGACGGGCTCGCCGTTCGTATGCGTCGGCTTTTCCATCACGGGGGTCGGGTTTCCTGTCGCCAGAAAGAGCCTCACGCGCCGCTCGCGATCCTCGCGGTCGACCCGGCTTTCGCCAGCACCTTTCAGCCCGACAATGCCGTAGCAAATCAGTCCGATGCCCACCGCCACCGTGGCGACAAGCGGCAACGCGGCCGCTCGCCGGCTCCGGGATCGTCCGAGGAGTGCCGCGCTGCTCAGCAACGAGGCCCACGCGCCGACGGAAATGGGAGTGAAAAATCGCGAATCAAACGGCGGGCCCTCGTACTGTCGGGCGTAACCGAGGGCAATCGCGTCCACTGCCGCCCACGCGCCGAGCCCGACGGCGAGCCATTCCACGGCGTTCGCTTCCCGTCGCCTCAGGATCGATACGCCATTGACCGCCCAAGGGAGCCAGACGAGCGCGCCGAATCCGATCCACGGGGGCAAGGGCCACGCCAAGATGCCGGTGAACGCCTTTTGAAACTGGCCGAAGTTTCTCGCGTAAAAGCCCACATGCGCGCGTGAGCTCACATGCAGGCACACTCCGACCAGGGCCACCCCGCAGAAAACCGCCGCGAGTCCGAGCAGGCGGCGGCGCTGCGCGCGTTCGAACCCACTTCGCACGAGGCAAATTCCCACGGCACAACCGGAGCCCACCGGCCCCGCTCCCATCGTGAAAAGCGAAACCAGGCCCGCCGCACCGGCGGCGGCGTACGTGCCTGCGGTCACCTCGGGAGTGGAGGCGATGCCCAGGCAGCACACTGCGAACAACACCAGCCCGTACATCTGTGTCTGCCCGCCCCAGAGCAGATTGTTGAAATCGTAGGGAAGCGCTGCCGCGACCGTCAGGATTCCTGCCGCGACCAGCCCCCCGCGCTGGCGCGTCGCGAGGAGGACGATGCCGAGCAGGGTGGTGGTCAGGGCGAACATCGCGGCGCTCACCGTCATGGCGACGCGCGGATCCCATTCGCCGTTCACGAGCGTACCGAACAGCGTGATGGTCCGCGTGAGCAAAATACGATGCTCCCACTGCGGCATGATCAACGCGCCCCAGTCGAGGAAACCGCCGTTGAAGGGAATCAGGATGTAAAGCGCGTCGCCCTCCCATTCATCCCAGAACGGCACGGATCGGCTGAAAAGATTCAGCCAGCAAAGCCGCGCTCCGAATACGATGCAGAAAATCCCCAGCCCGCCGAGCCACGGACTCGGGCCCGCCGCGGCCCTGGTTGCACCGAACAACGCCCAGGCACCCAAGCCTCCGAATAACAGCGCCAGCAGCACAACCGCCCGGTTTCCCACCGTCGGCCACTGCAACGCGTCGTGCATGCCTTGCTGCAGTGGCCCAAGATCGATCCGCAGCGAGGGATTCTCCGCCTTGGCCACCGGACGCACCCGCACGCCGCCGGACTCTGGCACGATCGACTCGATTTGGTTCATCGGACGAATTGAGCGCAGGTCGAGCGATCGCAGCGCATGGCCGCGCCCGTCGGTAAGTCGCATCGCCGTGATCATTACCAGTTGGTCGTCGCCCGTCGGATCCAATCGCAGGCCGCGAATGGGCCGGGAGGGCAAGGCCAGTCGTGCTGTCTGCGTCGTCGTTCCCGGGGGAAGCGTCGCCACGGAGGAGTTTTCGTTCCAAATGCCGTCGCCGAAATCGAACCGAATTGCCACCGTCGCCCCGCGCTCGACCGTAAGATCGATCTCAAGGAAGAGCGGGTGCCGCCGCTCCGTCGCGTTTCCGGCGGCCACTGCGAGGAGGCAGAAACATGCCGCGAAAATCCCGCCGCGATGCAGCGCCCGCGTCACACTCATGAGGAGGATCGTCCCGAAAAACGTCCGTCTCACCGCGGCGTGATTGTGAGATTGCGGTAGTGTGCGATGGTGGAGCCTTCGAACCACAGGGCCACGGCGCCTTTGCCGGTGGCGCCGGATTTCACGTCGTTTACAATCAACGTGGGTTGCTCTTGGTGATTCACGTAGAGCCGGGCCTTGTCGCCATTGACGTCAATCCTGACGTGGATCCATTCCGCTGGAACAATGTCGACATACGCCTCGTACCGCGAGGGAGTTTTTTCCCGCAGGGCAAACCAGGTGTGCTCCGGATGGGAAATGTACTGCGCGGAATGGTTGCGGCGTTCCTGGTCATCCGCCCGTCCGTTGGTGGGACGCAGATAGAAGCAATCGTAGGTCTTGCGATCGGGTTGGACGCGAAACGCCACGCCGACGAATCCACGGGCGCCGCCGCTCGCGCCGGTGCCCGGTTCCCCGGCAAGTTCGACTTCGATCGTGCCGCTCGAGAATTCTAGGCCGGAGACGATGGCGAGATGGTTGGCGCGGTTGGCTTCCGCCGCACCGCTGGAGCCCTTCGTCTTTCCCGCTTTCGGCTGGGCCTCGGCCGGGCGGGCCGTCGTGTCGGCGGGCGCGGTGAGTTTGAGCCCCGGCTTCCCCTTCAGTGATACAGGAGTGGCGATGGTGTTGTGCAGCACCAAGCCGTCGGTGCCAGTGAGCGGGAGTTGCCTCCCTTGGGCGCGGAGCCCGCTCGCGCCGGAAAAGAGGAGGGTGAGAAGGACGCAGGCGATTCGGAGTTTCATGGGTCCTGGAGTTGAGGCAAAACAAGCGATCGTGGCAATCCGGGGCGTACGTGATCTGCAAACTCGCGCTTCGCGTAGCGCGTCCAGACCCGCGCCTCAATTGAGGCTAGCGCTTTTCCGTCAACCGCTCCTTTATCCTTCCATGATGAAACTCCGCCCCGGGCTCGCCCTTGCCTTGGTGTTCACCTCGTTCACATTGGCTGCTGAGTTGCCTCCGATTCCGGCGGCTTCGATCGCAAAGAAAAAGGAACTCCTGTTCTCCGATAACTTCGAGGGTGCCGCTCCGGACGCGCGCTGGCACAAGGTGGTTCCAACCTTTGCCGTTGAGAAGGGCGTGCTCAAGGGCACGCAAACCCGCGACCAGAATATCCCGGCCGCCAACGGCAAACCGGCCGTGACCCCTCACGCGGCCGTCCACGGGCTCGAAATTCCCACGAAGGACAGCGTGGTTGAAGTGAAGATTCGCTTCGAGGGCGCGACGATGATCTCGGTGGAGTTCGACGACCGCAAATACACCGGCGCGCACTACGGGCATATTTGCAGCGCGCAGGTGAGGCTCAATGGCGTCACGATTATCGACCAGCGTGATGGCTCGATGCGCAACGACATCTACGAGATGAGCAAGGACCCGTCGAAAAAGGCCGAGCGCGCGAAGCTCGTCGCCGGCCACAGCGTCACGTATCCCGCGGCGCTTGAGGCGGGGAAGTGGTACACCTTGGTCGTCGAAACCGTCGGCGACTCCATGCGGGTGACGATCGATGGCAAGCCCGCCGGTTTCCTGAAATCATCGGGCATCGCCCACGCCACGAAGTCGAAGCTCGAGTTCGGCGTGGGCGGCAAGAACGGTTTCTACGACGACATCAAAGTGTGGAACGCCGAGCCGGTGAAACGGTAGTCGCGCCGCCCGCGAGGCGCCGCCGAATATCGACACTGACGGGATGATCCTAACGAACCTCGTAGACTTCAATCAGGGCCACGCCGGTTGAGTTGGCCACGCCGCTCACTTGGGCGGTATAGACGCCGGGCTGTAGCGTGACCAGGAGCGCCGCATCTTTCGAGTCTGGGGACAATGGGAATGCGCCGTTTTGTTCAAACGCGGTGGAGAGCTTTGTTGTGCCGGCCCAATCGTCGTTTTCCTCGATGGCCTGGCCCTGTTGATTGAAGAGTTTGAGCTGTGGATTGGCCAACGTGCCGCCGACTCCGAACTTCGTCAGAGTGGGGCCGATGCCGCGGATGAGGACCGTGTTGCTGGTGTTGCCGGTGATCACAAAGCCCACCACCAGCAGGGCGTCGCCACTGCCGACATAATTTCGAGCGGAAAGGTTCACGAAATGAGCATTGGCGGTGAGATCGTCGGCATCGTAGACCTCTGCAAGCGAGACTCCGGTTGCGCCGCCGACACCGGTGATTTGCGCTGAACAAGCGCTGGCGGGAAGTGCCATCGAGATCGCGGCGTCCCTGGAACTGGTCGGAAGGGAAAAGGCACCGACCGACGAGAAAGAGCGGCTCAATGTGGAGGACCCGCCCCAGTTGTCGTTACTCCCGATCCGGGAACCGGCGGAATTAAAAAGCGAAAGTGAGGGGTCTGCTAATGAGCCTCCCACTCCAAATTGGGCGAGCGCCGGACCGATGCCGCGCACAAGAATCTGTTTGGTTCCAGCGCCGCCAATGACAAATCCCACGATCAAAGATTGATCTCCGCTGCCCGCTGTCGCACGGACCGACAGATTGGTCAATCGGGTGGAGGATTGGACCAGCGTTTCGGAATTGAGCGGGGTTTCGGTCTTGGTCGGAGTCGCGGGGTTGATTGGGGTCACCACCGCATTAACCGGGGTCACGACCGTCGACGGGGTTGGGATCGTTATCGTCAGGACCGCTTCATTGCTCGTCTTGTTGCCAGCGGAATTGGTGGCAATGCAACGAAACCGGTCTCCGTTCATCGCATTGGTGGTCGCGCGAAGCACCAAGGTGGCCGTGGTGACTCCCGCATAGGTGGTGGTGTTGGCCAAAGTTGCCCATGTACTGGCTCCGGCAGGGAGGCGCTGCCACTGATAGGTCGGAGTTGGCGTGCCGCTGGCCACAACCGAGAATGACACTGCACCGGAGGAACTCGTGGCTGAACTTTCGGGTTGGGTTTCGAAGACAGGGGCGACGGGGTTAATCAGCGTCACAAGTTTGGCCGTCCGTGATGTGACGCTTCCGCTGGCATTGGACACGATCACGTCGTAGCTGGCGGCGTCAGTCAGCTGCACCGCGGGAATCGAAAATGTACCGTTGCTCGCACCGGTGATGGCGGCTCCGTTTCGGCGCCACTGATACGTAAACGGCGCGGTGCCGGTCGCGATGACGGTGAATGTCAATGGGCTGCCCACGGTCAAAGTGGTGTCAACCGGCTGGGTGCTAATCGTCGGCGCCACCGGGGTTGGGGCAATCGTGACGGACGCCTGCAGCACCGTCGGCGACCCGTTGGTTGACGAAAGGGAGGCGGACGCTTGAAAGACCTGGGGCGCGGTGAGTTTGGCGGGATACTTGAGGCTGAAACCGTAGGTCGCGGCACCGGGCGGGATGGTGAAAAAAAGAAAGCCAAAGCCGTCGCCGGTGGCGCCGGTATCGCCTGTTTTCGGTACGATTTGGGGCACGTTGGCCCCGCTGGTTCCCGTGTAGGTCCAATCCGAGCTCGGCGCCGTCACCTTCACCGAGATGGCGCTGACCGATGATTGATAGTTGAGTTTGACCGTCAGTGTCACGTTGCCGCCGGCGGCGGCGAGGATGGCGGGCGTTGCCTCGATACTGAAGGTATTTTGGGCGCGGACCGTTAACAGGGTCGGCAGCCAGAGCCCTAAAACCGCGAGGAGTGTCACGCGACGCATAAGGCAAGGAACCTCACATCCTGGTGAAGCGTGGTGAATCCGTTCAGGGTCCGGGAGCATATTTGTCTGCTCCGCTTCCGGTCTCATCAATCTGCCAATGATAATTGCCGGTGCGCTCGGTTCCGTTGTGATAATTGTACAGGTCGATGACTTGGAGGAGCTCTTTCAAATCAATCGCGCCGTCGCCGCTCGTATCGGCACTGTGGATGTGCGCTGCGTCAGGTACCGCCGTGGCGACGGTGGAGTCCGAGATAAACTGGCTCGAAGCGTATTTGTAGGCGCCGGTGCGCACCGCGTTGTTGCTTGTATTGAAAATCACGATCGTCTGGGCCAGTTCGTCGACACTGATTCTCCAGTCTTGGTCGAGGTCGGAGCTATGCGGCAAACCCGCCTGGGCCACCTTCATCTGGTCAGGTGTGACAATAAACGGCCAAGTCTCGTTGTTGATCCGGACTGAGACAATCGCGGAAATGAACTTGTCGCCGGTCGCGCCACTGGGAACGTTCAGCGTGTAGGTAAACGTGAGAGGTGACGTCAACGCGCTGGCATCCCACGCCCAATCCAGTTTACCAGTGGTGTTGGTCGCGGGCTTCGAGAACGCGCCGGTGGTGTCGCTTGCCAGACTGAAGCCCGCGGGAAGCATGACCGTCCAGCCGAGCGCGGTTGCCCGGGCCGGAAACGTGAATGTATTCGTGATTCGAAGGACGCTGCCGGCCGTATAACCCCGTCCCGGAGTTGTGATTTCCCGTTGGGTCGCCGCAATGCCGGCGGGAGCCACTTGAACAATCACCGCGTCACTCGTGGTTGTCTTGATGGGATTGCCGGCTGAGTTCGTAATGGCGACGGAATAGTAACCCGTGTTGGCGACAGCCGCGCCGACCGCCGAGTAAGTTGCGGAGGTAGCTCCAGGAATCGGGTTGCTATCTTTGGACCACTGATAGGTCACGGCGACCGCGCTGCTCGCTTGAACCGACAGGGTGAAACTGTCGCCAGGGACAACCGTGATGCCCTTAGGTTGAGTGGTGATTCTTGGCGCATCGATGACGGTGAGAATGGCGGACGTACTCGTCACTGCACCCTTCGCATTGGTGACCGTCACGGTGTAACTTCCGGCGTCCGCCATAGTGGGCGACGAAAGGGTGTAATGGTTATCTGTCGCCCCAAAGATGGCCTTTCCCTCTTTGCTCCACTGGAAAGTCTGCCCTCCCGTTACCCCAACGCTAAAGCTTGCGGAGACTCCTGTCGTTACCGTCACCGTGGCGCTGACGGGCTGGGATGTGATTACCGGGGCAGTCAGTGGGGCCAGAAGCGCCGGGACCGCAACGGCGGGGGCCAACAGCACTGCAGGGCCCGTATTATCAAAACATATTCCGGTGAATGAAACGGCCATGTCGCCAGTTTGCCCGGCTGGATAGGTGAACCTGACGGTGAACCGGGCCTCTGATGTCGGTGCGGTAAAATAGAACCAGCCGAACCCTTCGGTGCTGTCGCCCTGCTTGGCGCCAACCGCATCGAGGCAAACGGGAGCGTTTGTGCCGGTCGTCGAAGTATAGGACCACGTGCTGGGAGTAACAACCCGCAAGCCTAGAGCAGAAGGAGTCCCAGTATAGCTGATTACCACATCATATGAAACCGTGCCGCCGCTGACCACATAGTAGGCCGCCTCCGGAGTCGGCTTCACTTGCGTAACCTGCATGGTTGGTGCGAGAGGAGCGGCTACCGCGATCGCTGGCTTCAACAGCAGCCCACTTAGCACGAGCGTTGCGCAAAGCCAAATACCTCCGAAGAGCACGGAACCGGGGAAGCGCGCGACGGGAAGAGCGAAATTGGGTTTCATGATAGGTCGTTTCGAGAGGCGTTAGGGTCCAGGTGTGAAGCCGTCGACGCCGCTGCTGTCAGCGCGGTATTCTCCCGTCCTTGTTCCAGAACTGGAGTAGGTGCAGAGATCCAAAACCCGGAGCAACTCCATCAGGCTAATCGTTGGTTGTCCCGGTTTCTTAGTGGCAGCCCGAGGGACGGAGCAAATCCGGCAAGAGGCTGAGTTTGCCGCAGTGAAAGAGGATGCGCGCCCGATAGTTGGCGAAGCTGCGGAAGCCCCGCGCGTCTGACTTGATGGCTTGGATCTTCGA
>CANJIU010000036.1 GCA_947474365.1 Opitutia bacterium
AGGAACCTCTTATTACAAATATATTTCGAACAGACCGGCACACGATCCCCGAAAATGCCCCAGGCATTTTCATTTAGCAGCCTGTCGGTTCCGTTCGGCCAACATTCGTTTGCCCCAGATCGGACTTCCTAAGTCCGACAGGCTGCTAGAAGGCGTACGTCCCCCACAGCGTCCAATTGTGCCGCACGGCCGGGAGAATGTAACGGGCGACCTCGCCCGCCCGATCGAAATCGACCATGAGGGACCCAGATCCCAACTGAACTCATGGTCACGCTGACGATGGCGGAGCAGAATCCTCGGGGCCGGTGGGTACCACAACCGGAAGTTCCCGGGCTGATTGCTCCAAACGGGCCTTCGAAAGGGCGTCCGCCTTCAGCATACGTTCGACCGCGGCCGCGGCGGCCGCGCCAAAGTAAGCTCCCCCTCCGGCTACCGTTCGCAGCCCGTGGAGCAATTCAGCGAGGGTTGCGCCCTTTTCCAAATAGCCGCGGGCACCTCCGGTCAGGGCTGCCCGAATCGCGCTCTCCTCGCAACCCGCAGACAATACGAGCACCCGCGCCACGACCCGATACTCCCACAGGCCGCGCAGGAATGCGGCGCCACCGCCGCCGGGAAACGTCCAGTCGAGAATCACCACATCTGGCCGGAGGCGTCGCACCATCCGGAGCCCTTCGTCAACACGTCCGGCCTCCGCCACCATCTCAAATTCCGGCAGCGCGCTGACCATCTCGACCAGCATCTCGCGAATCGAAGTTTGATCTTCGACAATCATGACCCGCGTCTGAGGTCGGTCGGAATTCGGAGAGCGAGGTTTCACCGCCTTAAACAACGGTCGTTTTTGGCCCTACGTTAGTAAGTAATTTTGCGCAACGGCTGTCCGTTGCGCACCGGCGCCCTACATCCACGCTCCCCACCGGCCCGAACGGACAAGTATTCGCCCCAAGCCCCCCCTTCGTTCTTCCTGAACCACGCCACCCGCGTGCCGGGCACGCGTTTCACGATTTGACGACAGCCAGGACCACGTCATGAAGATGCTCCCCCCTCCCACGCGGCCCTCCCCCATCCACCCATGCGCAGACTTTTCCTGATCGCCCTGACGTTCGTCCCGCTCGCCACCGCGCAGACCATCTCCATCGAGGAGTACGAGCCCAAGTCGACCCTGCGCGTCAGCGAACACAAGCCGACGCGCGCGAAGTTCCCTTTTATCGACGTCCACAATCATCAGCGTGACGTCACTCCGGCAAAGCTGCAGCAACTGATCCGCGACATGGACAGCCTGAACATGCGCATTCTAATCAACTCACCGGTCAGCGGCGGCCAGGGAAAGTGGGTGGCCAACGCCGTCACCGCGATGAAGGCCCAGGATCCCAAGCGCTTCGCCGTGATGACCAACATCGACTACACCAACCTAGAGGACCCAAATTACTCCGCGCGCGCGGCCGCTCAGTTGGAGGCGGACATCAAGGCGGGCGCCATCGGCCTCAAGGTCTGGAAGCACCTCGGAATGATGCTCAACGACAGTAAGGGCCGCATTAAGGTGGACGATCCACGGTTCGACGGCGTCTGGGAGGTTTGCGCCAAGCACAAAATTCCCGTGCTCATCCATACGGGAGACCCGTGGGGGTTGTTCCAGCCGATGGACAAGAACAACGAGCGGTGGCTGGAGTTAAAACTGCGCGCCAATCGCAATCAGTCCCAGCAGACGAACTTCACGTGGGAGCAGCTGATTGACGAGCAGCACAGTCTGTTCACCAGGCACCCGAAGACGATCTTCATCAACGCGCACCTCGGGTGGCTGGGGAACGATCTCGACCGGTTGGGTGCGCTCCTGGATCGCCTTCCCAACGTCTATGGCGAAATCGGCGCCATCACCAGCGACCTCGGCCGCCAGCCGCGCGCCGCCCAGCGTTTTTTCGTCAAGTATCAGGATCGGATCCTATTCGGAAAGGACCTCTATAACGTCGAGGAGTACTTCACCTATTTCCGCCTCCTCGAAACCGACGACGACTACTTTGATCCCATCCGCAAGTACCACGGCATTTGGAAACTCTACGGCCTGAATCTCCCCGACGACGTCCTGAAAAAGGTCTATTATCAGAACGCCCTTCGCATCTTCCCGGGCCTGTCGTCGGAAGGTTTTCCCCAATAGGATTCGGCGAGTTCGCCACACTCGTCTGCAACCGGGCTCAGCGCGCCCGGCCGCCACCACTCACTGCTTACGTCGGCTTTTCTTCGGGGCGGGTTCGCCGGGGGGTAGATCCGTCATCGCCAGTTTCTTCGTGTCCTCCATCTGTGCGGTCCACATCGCCTCAAGTTCCTTCGCCTTTGCCGGATTCTTGGCCACGAGGTTTTGAATTTCTCCGCGGTCGGTCGCCAAATTGTAGAGTTCCCACTCGCCTTTTGCGAGGGTCACGAGCTTCCAATCGCCGGCCCGAATTGCTCGGTTGCCCTCGTGCTCCCACCAGAGGAAGTCGTGCGGCACCGTGACGTCCTTGGCGAACGCCGCCACCAAGCTCCGGCCGGGTACGGGCGGAACCGCGAAGCCCTTGATGCTGGCCGACTGCTTCGAGCCGGTGAGTTCCAGCACAGTCGGCATGATATCAACCAAATGCCCTGGGGTGTGCCGCAATTCCCCGCGCGCCTTGATTCCAGCTGGCCAATGCGCGATGAGCGGCGTCGAGATCCCCCCCTCATGCACCCAGGTCTTGTGGCGGCGGAAGGGCGTGTTCGACGAACTCGACCAACCAGGCCCGAGACAAAGGAATGACTTGGCCGAACCCATCGGGGCGGATAGGTCATGGCCATCGCCTCGCACCATGATCTCGGCGCTGGCGCCATTGTCGGAGGCAAAAAGAATCAAGGTGTTTTCGTACGCCCCCATTGCCTTGAGTTGTGCAATTACCCGGCCGATTTCCTGATCCATGCGATCCACCATCGCCGCGTGAATCGACATCTTCGCCGCCTGGAAGTCACGCTGCACCGCATTGAGTTCGGCCCACGGCAGCGGCCGGTTGATTTCACCCGGCCCGAGCTTCACGATGTCCGCTGGAAAATCATACGGCGGGCCGACGTCCCGTTCCATGGCCGGCGCGGTATGGGTCACCAGACCCATTTTCTTCTGACGTGCGTACCGCTCGGCCGAGATCGCGTTCCAACCTTTTTGATAGGTGTCGCGGTATTTCGCGATGTCGGCGGCGGGAGCGTGCAGCGGAAAATGCGGCGCGGTGAAACAAAGATAATGAAAGAAGGGCTGGCTGGAGAACTTTGAGGCGTGCTCACGGAGGTACTTAATCGCATGTTCAGCCGTCGACGTCGTCACATAGTAATCCGGCGTCTGCTTGAGCGGCACCTCGTCGTCCGTGTTGCCCGGGGCCTTGAAAAAATTGCTCTGTCCGCCGCCGATTTCGAAGCTGTGATCGAAGGCGTTCTGCAGCGGCCGGCCGTCAATATGCCACTTGCCCGAATGATAGTTGCGGTAGCCCGCCGGCCGCAGGAATTCCGTCATCAACGGCGCCCACGACGGCCGAATGCCGCGATTGCCCCCACCGCTGGCGATGCCCGGCACAATGTCGCGGCGCACCTGCTGC
The DNA here is from genome assembly GCA_947474365.1 of Opitutia bacterium. GTDB lineage: Bacteria > Verrucomicrobiota > Verrucomicrobiia > Opitutales > Opitutaceae > ER46. Next base: position 3,588 of record CANJIU010000036.1, read on the forward strand.
GCATAGTAGCCGGTCATCACTGCGGCGCGGGAGGGCCAGCAGCGCGCGGTATTGTAGAATTGGGTGAACCGCAGCCCGCCCTGCGCGAGCGCATCTAGATTTGGGGTCGCGATTTCACCGCCGTAGCAGCCGAGATCGGAGTAGCCGAGATCGTCGGCGAGGATGATCAGGATGTTCGGCTTGGCGCTCGGCGCCGCCAGCAGCACGGGACCGCAGAGGGCGCCCAACAGAAAGAGAAAACGGGGAAGAATTTTCACAGGCGAAGGTGTTGAGGTTCTGAAAGCGGGAGCAAAATCCCGCAGTGCGCAAAGCGATTCGTCCACAGTCAAGGGGCCGGGCCGACGTCTGGCAATGGCACAGAACGGAAATGCAGCCCGTATCCACCCGCCCTTTTTACAACAGAACCTCCTTGATCACGCGCCCTTCGACATTGGTCAGCCGGCGCTGCACGCCGTTGTGCTCAAACGTCAGCCGCTCGTGATCCAAGCCGAGCAGGTGCAGGATCGTCGCATTGAAATCGTAAAGTGGGTGAATGTCCTTCACCGCCCGCTGGCCGAGTGGGTCGGTTTCACCATGGCTGACACCTGGTTTCACACCGGCGCCGGTGAGCCAGCAGGTGAAGCCGTCGGGGTTGTGATCGCGCCCCAGCGCACCTTTTTGAAAGAACGGCATCCGGCCGAATTCGGTGCACCACACAACGAGCGTGTCTTGCAGCAGTCCGCGGTCGCGCAGATCGCCGATCAGCGCCGCGGCCGGCTGGTCGAGGATCGGCGCGTGAATGTCATATTGTTCCTTCAGCGCGTTGTGACCGTCCCAGTTCAGCTTGCCGCCACTCGCGTACGCTCCGTTAAAGAGCTGCACGAAGCGCACACCCCGTTCGACGAGTCGCCGGGCCAGGATGCAGTTCTTGGCAAACGCCGCCTTGTCTGGATTCGTTGCGTCGTCCGCGCCATAACGCTTCCAGATGTGCGCCGGCTCCGACCCGAGGTCACTGATCTCAGGCACGCTGAGCTGCATGCGCGCGGCGAGCTCGTAGCTGGCGATCCGCGAAGCCAGTTTGCCGTCGTCGGGATGCTGCTCAAGGTGCCGCGCATTCATCCGCTGCAACAGCGAACGCGCCGCGCGATCCGCCTCAGTCGAAACGCCCGGCGCCACCAGGTTGCGGACGGGGTCCTTCGAACTCATCGTCGTGCCTTGGAACGCGGCGGGCAAAAAACCCGGCCCCCAATTGTTCGATCCATTCTGCGGCACGCCACGCGGATCCGGAATGGCGACGTACGCCGGCAAATTCTGGTTCTCGCTCCCGAGCGCATACGTCACCCACGAACCCAGGCTCGGAAATCCATCCAGGGCGAAGCCAGTGGAAAGAAAATTCTCCGCCGGTCCGTGCGTGTTGCTCTTGCTCGTCAGCGAATGGATGAACGCGATGTCATCCGTGAGCTCCGCGAGATGCGGGATCAAATCCGAGACCCACTTGCCCGTCTGGCCGCGCTGCCGGAACGCGTATTGCGGGCGCGCCAAATTCCCCGCCGGGCCTTGAAACGTGACTGCCGGTCCGCCTGGCAGCGGCTTACCGTCGTGCACGATCAGCTCTGGCTTGTAATCCCACGTCTCCAGCTGGCTGACCGCGCCCGCGCAAAAAATCACGATTACGTTCTTGGCCTTGGGCGGAAAGTGCGTCGGTCGCGGCGCATACGGCCGCGCAAAATCGATCGCCGGCGCCGCCAGCAGTCCGTCGCGCCCGAGCAGGCTGGCGAGCGCAATGGACCCCAGCGCCGTGGTCGCGTGCGACAGGAAATGCCGGCGGTCCAGCAGCCCGCGTCCGGCGGTGGAGAGTCGCTCCGCAGCGAGATTCATGGCAGGAAGAGAAACTCGTTGCTGTTGAAAAGCGCCCGGCCGAGTGCCGCGACTCCGTGCATCTGTACGACCGGCAGGGCCTCAGCGGTCTCGTCGCGCGTCGGAGATCGATCCAACGCGAGTTCGTAGGCATGCCGCACCTGTTTCGCCGGATCGTCACCGACCTCCTGCGCCACCCGCACGGCAAACGCCGCGGACTGATCCAAGGTGAAACGGCTATTGAAAAGATTCAGGGCCTGGATCGGCGTCGTGGAATCGCGCCGGCGCGCCGTGCTCTGGCCGGCATCGGGACAGTCGAACGCGCCAAACACCGCCTCGCGTTCCCGCCGGACCTTGTGCGCATAGATCATGCGACGCAACCCATCGCCTTTGAAGGACTCTACCGGGATGAATCCACTGAGACCGCCGCGCTTGTCGAAGAGATCGAAACCACGCCCGTACATCTTGGGATTCAGCGTGCCGCTCACCGCCAACATCGCGTCGCGGATCGCCTCGGCTTCCAGACGCCGCGCGGGATACCGCCAGAGCAACCGAACATCCGCGTCTTTGGCGACCGCCGCCGCGTCGTACCGCGCCGATTGCCGGTACGTCGCCGAGAGCACGAGCAGGCGGTGAAGGTGCTTCACCGACCAGCCAGAGCGCACGAACTCCCGTGCCAGCCAGTCGAGCAATTCGGGATGCGTCGGCTTCTGCCCACTTCGTCCGAAGTCGCTCGCCGTCCCGACGATCCCGGCGCCAAAATGCCCCTGCCAGATCCGGTTCACCATCACACGTGCGGTCAACGGATTCTCCGGATCCGCGATCCAGTCGGCCAGGACGCGGCGGCGCGTCTGCTCGTCGCAGTCCCCTTCGAGTTTCAATCCGCCCAAAACCGCCGGCACCGCCGGTGGGATTTCCCCCTTGGGCTGTTCCGGATCGCCGCGGTTCAGCAAATGAATGACGTCAGGTTTCCGAAACGTGCCCGCAAACGCCTTCGTACCGCTGTCCGTCGCCGCCAGCTTTGCCTCCAGCGCCTTCTTCTGCACGTGCAGCCCGTTCGCCTCCTTCGCCTCTTTCGTCCCCAGCCCCGCGGTGGAAAACGCCACGGGCTTCTTGTCTTTTGGATCAAATTTCCGCCGATCAGTGGAGTCGGCAACGAGCTGCCATTCGCTGTCGGTCGCGGCAACTTCAATGGTGTACTCGGTGGCGAGGCGGTCGCTGAACTTGCCATCCCGATCGCGCCCCCAGACGGCGCGCTCAATGGTATGCTCCGCGGCAAATTCCAGCTCAATCCATCCCTTGCCCTTTTCGCCGGACATCCAGCTCCGTACATTGCCATAGTGACCGTCGTTGACGTGGCGGAGCTCGTGACGGTCGGCGACAACCGTGTCGCCCGACGACGTTGCGATGGAACCGGTGCTGGCGAGGGCGACGTTCTCGCCTGCGGTGTTGAAAACCTCCAATTCATCGAGGCACGGCTCCAGGCTGTTGGTGGCCTTGATCGTGAACCGCAGTCGCTTGGCCCGCACCGGCGCGAAACGATCGGTGTTCACCCGCGCATTCACCGGCGCCCGTTCGACGCCGGCTTTCGCCGACGGCACAAATTGCGCGAGCCGCACGTCGAGCGCGGCAACTTGCTTCCGCATCTGCCGCGACTCCTCCCTCCGCGCCTCCGCCTCAGGAGTGTGCAACTCCCTGTCAAGGTACTCTACCCCGGAGACGAACGCCTGCATCGCGTAATAATCGCGCTGCAGAATCGGATCGAATTTGTGATCGTGACACCTTGCGCAGCCCACGCTCAGTCCGAGGAACGTCTGCCCGATGTTCGTCACGATTTCATCCAACGAGTCCTGCCGGGCCAACCGCTTCGACGGCTCATCCTTGCCGATCTGCCCAGGCAGCAGCACAGAAGCCGTGACGAGAAACCCGGTCGCGGTTTCCTGCCCGAGCGCATCACCGACGATCTGCTCGCGGATAAACCGGTCGTAGGGCGTGTCGTGATTGAACGCAGCGATCACATAGTCGCGATACGGCCAGGCGTTCGGCCGCTCGGTGTTAACCTCAAAGCCGTGCGTGTCGGCGTAGCGCACGACATCCAGCCAGTGCTGCGCCCAACGCTCTCCATGGCGCGGCGACGCCAGCAGCGCGTCCACCACCCGCTCGTAGGCATCCGCCCGCTTATCCGCGACAAACGCCGCGACATCGTCCAGCGTCGGCGGCAACCCGGTGAGATCGAGCGTTACCCGCCGCAGCCACGTCGGCCGATCCGCCTCGGGTGCGGGCGACAGGTTTTCCTTTTCGAGCCGGGTGAGGATGAAGCGGTCGATTTCGTTGCGCGCCCATTCCCGACTCCTCGTCGTCGGCGTGGTTGGGTTCGCCACCGGTTTGAACGACCAATGATCGCTACGGTCCTCAAGTTTCGCCAAATCCACTCCATCCGGCCAGGACGCACCCTCATCAATCCATCGCGTCAGCGTCCCGATTTCAGCCGGCGACAGACCGTCGCCCTTGGACGGCATCCGTTCGTCTTTGTCGGTGCTCTCCACCAATTGGATCAGCGGGCTTTTCCGCGCGTTACCGGGAATGATGTCCGGTGCGGTCGCATCGCCGCCCTTGAGCGCGGCCGACTTGATATCGAGGCGCAGCCCCGACTTCTGTTTCTTCTCGGCGTGACACTCATAGCAGTGCTTCTCGAAAATCGGGCGGACCTCGCGCACGAAATCCACTGGAGCGGCGCCGCCAGACGATATCGCCATAAATCCAGAAACGAAGATGGCCGCAGAAAGTGACCGCATCAGTTTCGCGTTTTTCGTTTACGTCACAGTTCGAACCGTCAGGCGATTACCGGACAACCGTTCTCTAATTTCTCCAAGTCCCATCCCTTTATTTCTTCGCCTTCTTTTTTCCGCCATCCGCCGGTTTCGCCAGACTGCCTTCCGAGAGCTGCTGGATGCGCAGCGCCATTCCCTTCGGAGCCGGATCAATGATGGGATGGGCGATATGGCCAAAGTTGAAGCCCATTCCGAGCGGTTTGCCCGGCTCCGGCGCAAACGGCAAAAAGCGTATGACGAACGAACCCTTAGTCCGGTCAATTGGCTCGATGCTCACGAGCTTCGCGAAGCGCCCAAAGATCGCGTCCATCTTCGCCGCGTTGTCTCCTTTCGGATAATCGGGGACGACAAACTTGAACGACACCTTGAACGGACCGGCATCCATGATGGACTGTGCGATCTGTTGGTGGGTCACCGCGTGGTGATCGAATGAGATATTGGCGAATCCACTCGTTGGCGTGAGGTCCACGACTCCGGTGACCGACTTCACCTTGGAGGCCGCGGCGGTGATCGCCTTCACATCCGCGTCCGACTTCATGCCATCGATGTAAAACGTGCGACTGGACGGAGACGGTTCGTTCGGACCCGGGGCGGCTTTTTTCTCCGCCGCCGAGGCGATCCAGGGCAGGATCATGACCGCAAATGCAGCGCCGAGGGAAACGATTGTTCGGGGTATCGACATGCTGGCAGGTTGCGCGCGTCGCCGGTCCACGCGAGCCGAATTCTTCACCACGCCAACCTCCGTGGCGCGCCGCCACACCGGCCACACCGGCCCAATTCGCGCCGACGCCCGCCCCTACTCGCACCCTCGCGCCCCGCGCCTTCATCTCCCTCCGTTCCGCCCTTTCACACGCCATTCTTCCTATTCTCCAGTGTCACGTATTACGTGACACTTTTTTCCCACTCTCCTCGTATGAAAAAGCAAAGTGTCACGTAATAAGTGACACTCGTGATCAGATCGGTTCTCGCGCCCTTGGGACCGCGGATGTGGCGGTACGGGGGGGGCGGCGGGCGTGATTTTCCGCTCCAGCGTCGCAAGCCGTGACAACCTGAGTCCAAGGTGCTCCGATGTCTCGCATGCGTTTTCGTCGCCCGGCTTTTGTTTCCCTTCTGCTTCTGGGACTCGGCGTGGCCAGCCTGCGCGCAGGCCCAATCAAGCACGACTTCCTAGCGATTGACGAGGGGCTGGCCCAGCTCCTTCACGTCGATGAAAATGATCCCACGAAAAACTGGATTGTTCGCACCGGCCATCCGCAGGCCCGCGATCTGCAGCTCATCGGCGGCGGTCGCGTGCTTGTTGGCCACGATGCAGGCTACACGGAATTCTACATCGCCAGTGGGAAAGTCGCCAAGGATGTCGCCGTGTTCAAAGGCGTAACCTCAGCGCGCCGGCTTCCCGGAGGAAACACACTTCTCGCCGGCCCGAATCTCGCCGGCGAAAAGGGCGTGGTAATCTTGGAAATCGACGCCACCACGGCGGTGAAGAAAAAGACGATTTTCCCCGGCACCTACGTGCGCCTGCTGCGCGAGACCGCGCAAGGCACCTGGCTGATGATGAATGACACCATGATCCGCGAAGGGCGACGCGACGGAACACTACTGCACGAATGGACCGTCGCTGGATTCCGGCACGCATGGAAAGCCGTGCGCCTGCCGAATGGCCACACCTTGGCCTCCGCCGGCTATGGCGCGTTCATGGTCGAACTCGATGTCCAAGGAGGAGTCGCGCGCCGATTCGCTGCCGCGGGACAGATGCCTGCGGCAGTAAACGCGAATTTCTACGCCACGTTTCAATTGCTTCCCAACAGTCACATCGTCCTCGCCAACTGGCAGGCCCACGGTCCGGGCCATGGCGCCTCCGGCGTACAGCTCTTTGAGTTGGACGCGAAATCCGCAATCGTCTGGCAGTGGAGCGAGGCGAAGCTCATCTCCTCGCTCCAGGGCGTCCTCGTACTTGACGGCCTCGATCTCTCCAAACTCCACGACGAGCGCAACGGCGTGGTGGCGCCCGTCGACGCACCATGAAGGCGAACGTCCGCGCCGGCACCGGCCCGTTCAGTCACGTTGCCCGATCCCGGGCGGCCGCCGGCCACCAGTGCTTGACACAGACGATTTGTATCTTCGCGAGAATGTCGCGCAGGTCATCCACGGTAAAGTCCGCACCGCCCAATTGACGGCAGGAAGCGCTCCCGGCGGCGAGACCGGTGGCGAAGGCGGTCTCGGCGGACGTCCCCGCCGCCATTTGCGCGAGAAAAATGGCCCCCACCGTATCCCCGGCACCGATCGGATTGATGACTCCGTCGACGACCGGCAGGCGAAATTCGAAAAAACGCCAGCACCGCGGACTGCCCGTTCCTTTGCCGCCAGTTGGATTTTCGAACAACCACGCGGTCCGGGGACCTGCCGTCACCGCCAGCCAACGCAGCCGGTACGCCGCAAGCACGGATAGAGCCACTGCGGGAAGTGGCGCCGCGCCCTCCGCCGCATCCGGTTCTGCGGCAGCGCTACCCCCACTAGCGAGGCTCCGCAATTCGTCGGCATTCACTTTCAAAATGTCGACCTGTCCCGTCGCGAGCGTGGCTTCAATCCCCTTGTAGCCGTCGAGCAGCAGAAGCGCGTTCCCCTTGTAGCGCGCCAGAGTCGCATAAAAATCCGCGTCGACTCCCGGCGGGTAAGTGCCGCAAAGGGCCAGGCCGCCGATCTCTCCACGTGCCAGGACCTCACGGATGCGTGTGGACAACTCCGCAACCTCCGCAGGCGCAATCGGCGGCGAGGGCTCGACGAGTTCCGTTGCCTCGCCCCTGGCCGAGTCAATCACGGTGATGCAGCAGCGCGTCTCGCCGGCGGCTGAAACCGTGAGTTGGTTCACGCCAGCGGCGGCGATCATCCGGCTAAGCCGGGCTCCGTTCTCGCCCCCAAGGAATTGCGCGAGACTGACCCCTCCCGGAATCAGCTGACTCGCGGCCCGCGAAAACTGCTGCCCCTTGCCCCCGACCGACGTGAGGATCTCGCGCGCACGATTGACCCTCCCGCGCTCGCAACGCTCGAAAACCAGCGTTTTCTGCAGTGCGGGGTTCAAGCCGACGGCGAGCAGGTGAACCGCCCCCCTCGGGATGGCGTGGAACGCAACCGTCCCGGCGAGGGCTTCGCGGCGTTCTACCCCGGCGAAGCGGATCCGCGGCGCGTTGCCCGAATCCTCTCCCGTATCCACGATCCGGATGACTAGGTCGGCCCGGTTCCGTCGGACCGGATCCTGCATCTCCTCGATCGTGGGCCGATCGACGCGCTCGAAATGAGCCAGGGCATCATCGGGCGAGCGGCCCCCGGCAATCTTGCGGGCCACCACCCGCCGCCGACAGGCCGCGAGCGACAGGTCGAGGAGCACGCAGAAATCTAGTCCTTCCTTCACCTCGTTCCAGCCGAGCTCCGGTCGGACAAGGTGCAAGCCTTCGACGATCACGATGCGGTGATGGGGTTGCACCGCCAACACCCCCGGCACCGGGTCGTGCCGCCGGCGATCGTAGACAGGGAGAAGGATTTCGTGCTTTTCTCCATGGGGCGACCGCAATCGCTGCAAGTCCGCCACCAATGCCGCCACGTCAAAGGTGGACGGGCGTCCTTTGATTTCCCGCAGCCCCACTTCCTTTCCGTCTTCCCTTCCGGCGTGCGCATCGAGGAAGACATTCGGGAAATGATAACCGTCCATGCTGAGAGAAACGGCAATTTCCCTACCCTCGAGGACCCGCAGGACACGACAAAGCAGCGCACTGAGGATGGTCTTCCCGCTGCCTGCACCGCCGACAACGCCGACGAAGAAGCGGCTGTTCTCGTTACGTTGCCAATTACGGAAGGCGATCGCCAGCGGCAGCAACAGGGACTCGACCTCTTCTCGGGTGACGCTCACCCGCGTCACCACGCCGGAGGCTTCGAATTCCACCGCCTCGCCCAACTCCAGCATCACTCGGGAAACCTCACGCGACGTCTCCACGCGAAAGGCTGATTCCAACGAGAGCGCTGCCCACAGGCAGCCAGCCGGAGACTGAATTTCAGGAGGGTCGGAAGGATGGCTCATCCGAGCGGTCACACCCACCGCCGGCGTGCTATTCCTTCAAGCCTTCCGGTTTTGGTTCGGGAAGGAATTGGGTGAGGAGAGCACCAACCAACGCGTAGGCACCCGCAACACACGCACCCACAAGTGCCATCCGAGCCGGGTCCGGTTTGTCGGAGGCGGAAAGCGTCAGGGTGATCCAGGCGGCGGCGGTGCCGAGGACCCGGCCACCGATGTTGGCGGCAAAACTCTCTCCAGTACCGCGCAGATGCACCGGAAACACGAGGGGAATGTAGTTCCCCCAGAAACTGAATTGCGCGACGGTGAAGACGCCAGCGGTAAAGATCCCCGCCTTGATGAGCCCGAGGTTGCTCGCATCACCCAGGTGCCCCGAGATCCACCAGAACAGCAACGGGACAAAAATGAGCGAGGGAATCTGGAAGATGCGAAACAACGTCCGCCGACTGACGACAATCACCGCCAGCACCGCGAGAATGAAGCGTCCCAAAAGTCCGCCGACTTCCTGATAGATCGAAACCCCGGCGACCATTTCATCGCTCGCATTACCAGCGGCCTGGCGCATTTCCTTGAGCGCAACCGGATCGGTTTTTTTGGCGGCCTTGGCCGCGGCCATGGCGGCGTCGCCCTTTTCCTTCGCCGAGGCGATCACGGCGGCATGGCCGGCCACCGCCGGCGTGCCAATGCGCTGGGCTCCGATGATCTGGGGCAGTTGTTGAATCGCTCCAAACGCAATTCCGTAACTGGCCGCAAAAACAAGCGTAGTCAGGATGGTCGTCTTACGCAGTTCCGGAGAAAAAAGCGCGCCGAGGCTCGGCCGCTTGAGCGTGCCGGCATCGCGCTTCTTTTGCCACTCAGGCGACTCGGGCAGGAAGGGCCGGATAAAAATCAACGGCAGCGCCGGGATAACCCCCGAAATCAAGGTATAACGCCAGGCCACATGCTCCCCGGCAATTGCCGGCAGGCTAAGCGCCCATTTCGCAGCCAGGATATTGGCTCCCCCGACCAGCAAACCGCCAAACGAAGAGCATGCCTGAGTGTAACCAAGAACCTTTTCCCGTTGCGCCGGATTCGTAAAGATCTCGGCGAGCCACGCCACCGCCGCGACAAATTCCACACACACTCCCACAAAGACCAGACACCGGAAGAAGAGCAATTGAGGGAGCGACGTAGAAAATCCCGCCGCGAACGCTGCAAAGGCGTAGAGCAAAATACTGAAGGTCAGCACCCGCCGGCGCCCCAGCAGGTCGGTCAAGTAACCACCCAGCAAACCGAACACACCACCGGCGAGCGCGGGAATGAAGAACAAGGTGCGGGCCCACTTTACATACTCCTCACCACCCGGCGACCAGAGCGCCGCGGCCTTGGCCCGCTCCATGCCACCGCTGACTAGCCCCTCGACAAGCGGCGCACTCAGCGCCCCCATCGCCGGCTTGATGATAAGCGGCAGCATCAGCAACTCGTAGATATCAAATGCGAAACCGATGGCCGCGATAATGCAGATCAACCAAGCGGTGCGGTTCATTGCGGTATGGCCTAAGGCAGCGGGGGCATGGCTGGAACTCATGGTGAGAATCGTGCCCGGGAATGACGCATGACTTCAAGCGGCGATTCGAATTTTCTCACTGCGTTGACCGGCACGACCTCGCCGTGCAACTTTCCCGCCGAACAAGCCGTCAACCCACCGGTCCCTCCCCCGCCAACGCCTCGTCTCTCATCGCCACGCATGAAGCCCTGTTTCCGACTCCCGTCCCTCGCCACCGCGTTTTTCCTCCTCGTTTCGCCGCTGGCCTTTGGTGAAAACAATTCCTCATGGCCGTCATGGCGCGGGCCCGCCGGCACCGGCGTCGCTCCCGGCGCCCAGCCGCCAACCACTTGGAGCGACCAGCAAAACCTCCGCTGGAAGGCCAAAATTCCAGGCTATGGCTTCTCCACGCCGATTATCTGGAAGGACAAAATTTATCTGCTTGCTGCGATCGAAACCGGCGAAGTGAAGCCGGGCGCCACGGATTCGACGCCGAGCACGCCGCCACCACCCCGCCCCGGTCCTCCCCCTGGCGGCGGAGATCCCAAGGGTCGCGGAGGAAAAGGCGGTAAGGGCGGCAAGGGCGGCCCGGGCGGTTTCGGCGGCGGGGCCAAACCGACCAAGGTACATGAATTCGTCGTCATCGCGGTGGAACGTTCCACGGGCAAAATTGCCTGGCAGAAAACCGCCCGCCGCGAGGTCCCGCACGAGGGCCACCACCCAACCAATAGTTTCGCATCGTCGTCACCCGTAACGGACGGCGAACGGCTCTACGTCTCATTCGGATCTCGGGGGCTTTACTGCTACGATCTGGCGGGAAATCTCCAATGGGAAAAGGACCTTGGCGACATGCAGACGCGCAACGGATTCGGCGAAGGCTCCTCGCCCGCCCTCGCCGGTGGCAACCTGATTGTCCCATGGGATCACGAGGGAGGTTCGTTTGTGGTAGCACTCGACAAGAAGACCGGCCGGGAGGTTTGGCGGAAAAGCCGCGACGAACGTTCGTCTTGGTCTACCCCCGTCATCGTCGAGGTCGGCGGCAAGCTGCAGGCCATCATCGCCGCGACCAACCGCACCCGCAGCTACGATACCGCCACGGGAGAAATCGTCTGGGAGGCCGCCGGTCTGACGCCGAACGTGATTCCTACTCCCGTGACTGGCCACGGCATGATCTACGTCACCAGCGGCTTCCAGGGCTACTCGCTCCAGGCGATAAAACTCACGTCGCGCGGCGATGTTTCCGACAGCGGAAACATCGTGTGGAACGTGAGGAAGAGCACGCCCTACGTACCGTCACCCGTGCTCTCCGGTGACCGGATATTCTTCTCCAAGAGTAACGACGCGTACCTGTCCTGTCTGAATGCCCTGACCGGCGAGATTCACTACCAGGACCAACCGCTCGAAGGATTGCGCGGCATCTACGCCTCGCCCCTCGCTGCGAATGGCCATCTGTATGTCGTAGGGCGAGAGGGTTTGGTGATGGTCTTGAAGGACTCCACGAAGTTTGAGGTCGTCGCCAAAAACCAACTGAACGACCGTATCGACGCCTCCCCTGTCATGGTCGACCGGGAACTCTTTCTCCGGGGCCACGACTTTCTCTACTGCATCGCCGAGGGGTGAGCGCGGATTCCGGCTTTGGAGCCGCGCGCTGCCCCGCCAACGGTTACCCTACCAGTTGCGCGTACGCGGCGGCGTCGAGCAGGCCGCCGGCGGCCGCGGGATCGGCGGGCTTCAATTTCATCATCCAGCCCTCGACATAGGAGGACTTGTTCACGGTTTCCGGTGCGCCATCGAGCGCACCGTTCACCGCGACGACGGTGCCCGCCACCGGAGAGTAGAGATCGCTGGCCGCCTTGACGGACTCGACGACCCCGAAGGTCTCTCCGGCCTTCAAGTTCGCGCCGACCTTGGGTACCTGGACGTAGGTAATGTCGCCAAGGGAGTTCTGCGCGTAGTCCGTAATCCCCACGGTCACCGTGCCGTCGCTCTCAAGCTTCAGCCATTCGTGCGATTTTGTATAGCGGAGTTCAGCCGGGATGTTGCTCATGCGGAGGATTTTTTTAGTTCCACAAACGGAGGTTTGACCAGTTGCAAATTCAATTTCGTGCCGCGGATGTCGACCGCCAGAGGTTGCGCCGCTGCCGATGATTTCACCAAGGCGGAACCAATCGCCTCGTTAAGGATCGGGGAGAGCGTCCCCGAAACAACGCGGCCGACCGTGGCTCCGGCGGCATCCAGCACCGGCGCATCCGCCCGCACGATTCTCCGATCCCCGGTCTTGAAGAACACGATTTTGTTCGCTCCACCCGCCTGCTTTTCCGCGACGAGTGCCGCGCGCCCGACAAAATCGGCGCCCTTGTCGAGCTTGACGGTCCAACCGAGCCCCGCCGTCAGCGGGGAAATCTCGGCCGTGATTTCGTGTCCGTAAAGCGGATAACCGGCTTCGAGCCGCAGGCTGTCGCGCGCGCCCAGGCCGGCAAGTTCGAGACCGCGCGGCTGCCCAGCCTCCAGCAGGGCCGTCGCCAAAGCGACCGCGTCGCCGGCGGCGTGATAAAGCTCAAACCCGTCTTCGCCCGTATAGCCGGTGCGGCTCGCGATACAGTGCACCCCGGCGACGGTCGCCTCGGTGAAGTGATAATATTTCACGAGCCCCAGTTTTGCGCCCGACAGGGATTGCACGATCTCCGCCGCTCGCGGACCCTGGACTGCCAGCAATGCGTAGTCCGCGCAACGGTCCGTGATCGTCACGTTGAAGCTGGCCGCCTGCCCGCGAATCCAAGCAAGATCCTTCTCGATGTTACCCGCGTTGATGCAGAGGAAAAAATCCTCCGGCCCGCGCATGTAGACCAAGAGATCGTCCACCACCCCGCCCTCGGGATAGCACATCGGGGAATACAGCACGCGCCCCGGGAAGAGCCTCGCGACGTCGTTCGTGACCAGGTGATTCAGGAACCGCGCGGCGTCGGGTCCCTTGACGTCGACCTCACCCATGTGGCTCACGTCAAACAGCCCGGCGGTACGGCGCACCGCCTTGTGCTCCTCGAGGATGCTGCGGTACTGCACCGGCATCTCCCAGCCGGCGAAATCCACCAGTCGGGCCCCATGGGCCGCATGAAAATCGCGCAACGGCGTGCGTTTGAGTTCGCTCATACCGCACCATAGCGCCCGTCCGATGCGGTCGCCGCAAGGATGTTTTACGGAAACGCCGGCGACTGCCAACCGCGCGGCGACTCAGAATGAACCGCGGAGGCCGACTGCCATCTGGATGCCGTATTCCTGCTCGGCGTAGTGGCGGGCGTAGTCGGGAGTATCGTAACCGTAGCGGAGAAACCGGAGCGGCTTGTTGAAGATATTGGTGGCACTGGCGACCACCGACAGACGTCGGGTGAGCTGAATCGAACCGTTCACGTCGAGCACCGTGCGCGCCTCGATATACTCGTAGCCGCCAGGCCCGTACGCGGCGAGCGGCGCACGCTTGTCGAGGCCGCGGTAGTTCCAGCGGGCAGTGAACGTGAAGCGTTTTCGGGAAAACGTCGCGCCCCAATTGCCGCTTTTCGGGATGAAGCTGGTGAAAGAGGCCCCGGGGTTGCCGTCGAGTTGCAGCTTCGTGCCGTTGGCAAAGAGAGTGAAGTAGCTGCCCCATTTGCCGAGCATGCGGAGGGATTGTTTCACATTGAACTCACCACCGGTGATGCGGGCGTCACCCGAGTTGAATTTCGTGACGATGTTCCAGTTCAGAAAGCGCGGATCGAGTCCCATCTCGGACAAAATCTCCGGCGTCGCGATGCGAGAGGCGTCGCCGAAGAAGTTCTGGAGGTCCTTGCGGAAGACACCGACGCTCACGAGACCGCCGTTGGCCGTGTAGTACTCAGCGGAGAGATCGAAGTTGTCGGCGGTCCACGGCTTGAGCGCCGGGTTGCGGATCGTGAGCGTGCCGCGGCCGGTCAGCGGTGGCGTGGGATCGTCGTCGTTGAGGTCAAAAGGCGTGGCGACGGCACGCGGGATGATGTCACTGAAGTTCGGACGGCCGTAGGTCTTGGCGTACGCGGCGCGGAGCACGAAGTTCTCGGTGGCATTGAAGGTGAGGTGGAGGCTCGGGTAGTAGCCCGAATAGATCTTCTTCGAGAACGAAGCCCGGCGTTTTCGGATGAGCAGGAATTCCTGATAGGAACCGGCCGCGCCGGCCTCGGGTTTGCGCACGCGGGCGCCCGCGGCGTTGCGGACATACGCGCCGCTCGCGGTGCGTTGCCACACGGCGTCGGCGTCGTTGATGCCACCCTGGCCGAGATCCTCGGTGTGTTCGAAACGAACGCCGCCGAGCACGCGGAGACGATTACGGAAGAGATTCGTCTCGGCCTGAAGGTAGGCGGCCTGCACGGTCTCATCGATGCGCTCGGAGTTGTCGATCGAGGTGTTGCCCTCGGTCACGCGTTGCGCCTCGGTTTTCTGATAGAGGCGCGGATTGGCGAGGAACGCATTCCAGGCCCCGGTGGGTGAAATCCACGGAATGTTGGGGAAGCCGTAGCCGGGATCGACGTTCTTGTAGACCTGCATCGTGTAGGGCGCCATCGACGCCGTGGCGCCGGACACGCCGTCCGGGCCCATGAAGGTCCAGGCCTCGGTGCTGTTTTCCGTATCCAGCATCTGGTCGCGCCGCGAGACGCCGACCTGCAGGGCTGTCGGGACCGGCAGGAACGTGAGGCTGCGGCGGACGTTCGCATAGCCGGTGTTGCTGCCGCTCCGATAATCAAGGGTGGAGTTATTCGCGGTGGTGCCGCGATAATTCGAGATGTCGCTGTAATCCACGGGCGCGTTGTTGTTGTCGAAGACCTCGACCTTGCCGGGCCGGGCGCCGGAGATGTCGCGGAACGTGACCCGGACCGGCGCCTTGTTGGTGGCGATGGCCTGAAGGAAAAAGCCCGCGTCAGCGTAGCGGCGTTTGGATTCCGAGGCCGAACGACTGACACCGGACTCGATGCGCCAGCGGCCGTCGTCGTAGCGGTAGGTGACGTTCGAGGTGTCGGTGATCTGATTGATGAGCTGATTGGTGCCGTTGTTACTCAGGGTGCCACGGCCGGTCGCGCCGGCGGTGAAGGTCGGGCCGTAATTGAACACCGTGCCCGTGGCCGGCGTGGGCGTGCCGTTGGTTCCCGTGTTCCAGTTCATCGAGAGCGAACCGATGCGCGTGTCCGTCCGGCTGGCGACGTGGCCAATCGAGAGAACGGAGTTTGGGGTGACCTTCCAGTCGGCTTTCAGGCTGAGGGTATTGCGGATGATGTTGCGTGGTCCATCAAGGAGCGCGAGGGCCGAGAGGAACGGCTTGGCGTACGTGGCATTGACGGCATTGGTCCCCGCACCGACGCCGGTCCAGGTCTGGAGCGTGCGGTGCTGTTCGTTGAAAATCTCGGCGTGCGTGCCGGCAATGACGATCCCAAAGGTCTTGGTGACGGGCCACGTGAAGTCGAGATTCGCCCCCGGAAGAATCTTGTAGGTCTCGCGATCGAGGTGGGAGTGCGGCGTCCGGTGCAACGTGAGATTCTCGCTGTTACCCACGAGATTGAGGCTGTAGCGGAGTTCGCGGCCGCTGCGTTCGAACGCGCTTTTGCTGATCAGATTGACGGAACCGGCGAGGGAATCGGCGGGCGTCGCAGGCGTGGGGACCTTGGTGAGTTCGATGCGGGAAATGTCATTCAGCGCCATGCTGCGGATGTCCACGCTGCGGGTGGTGCTCACCCAGATATTGGAGGCCGGGGCACCGTCGTTGGTGATCGCCGTCATGCCGCCACCAATACCGCGCACGGAGATGCCGGAAACGTCCGCAAGGTCGTTTTCGACGGTGACGCCGGGAAGGAACTTGATGAATTCGCCGACACTGCCGCCGAGGACATCGCCGAGCGAATCGGTGGACATGACGTTCTTGATGTTCGGGGCAAAGCGCTGCTCGTTGGTGGCAATGGCCTGGGCGTCGGTCTCCTTGTCCATCGAGACAACGAAGGCGTCGAGCCTCACCGTCGACGCGTCTTGGCCATACCGCTTCACGCTGGAGAGATCGAAATTTTGTTCAACCGTGCCGCCAGCGGGCACGGTGACGGTGAGAGTAACCGGGTCGAGGTCAGTGTAGAAGACATCGAGAACGGCGGGACCGGCCGGCACCCCGACGAGTTGATACCCGCCAAAATTGTCGGTGAAGACAACCTGACTGGTCCCCTTGAGAGTGACGCGGGCCTTGTTGAGGTATTGTCCGGTGGCGATGTTTTGCACCCGACCAGAGATCGAGCCCGTGGTCTGGGCGGGTGCGGCAGCGGCGGCGCGCAGCGACAAGGTCGGGACCGCAAGTGCGAAAAAGGCGGTAAACAGGGCGAGCGTGTGGTTGGACATGTTGGGAGGAAGGGCGCGGCTGAATCCAGGAGCAGGGCACGCACGTGTTGCGGGAAATGCGACGAACCAGGGAAATTCAGCCCGGAGAAGAGCGCAAAAACAAACGCCGAATTCCGTTTCGGGAGAAAAAATCGAAGCCCGATCAAACGAGATCGCCCACTCGCGCTCTTAAATATTGCAGGCGGGGCTCCGCCACGCCCTAGAATTGCCCATGCCGTTCGCCTTTTGGGTTCACAACTTGAGTCCGTTTCTGGGGCCGCACTGGGGCAACTTTGGAATTCGCTATTACGGGCTGGCCTACCTGGCAGGGTTCATCTCGGCGGCCTGGCTCTTGCACCGCTACTGGCTCAAGGGTCGTTCCGCGCTCGGGATGAGCGAGATCACCGACCTGATGACCTATGTTGTTTTCGGGGTGCTGATCGGCGGCCGGCTGGGCTATTTCATCCTTTATCAAACTGGCACGCTGAACCACGACCCCTTTTCAATCTTCCGCGTTTGGGAAGGTGGCATGGCGAGCCACGGTGGATTCATCGGAGTCGTCGCCGCCCTGTGGTGGTGGACGCGCAGCCGGAAAGTACCGCTGCTGCACGTGGGCGATTTAATTGTTTCCACGGCACCGGCCGGGCTCTTCTTCGGGCGGATCGCCAACTTTATCAACGGGGAGTTGGTGGGCAAAGTGACCTCGGTCCCATGGGCCGTAATCTTTCCGCACAACGAAATCGATCGCGGCCTGAACCCGCCTTTTCCCCGGCATCCCTCCCAACTCTATCAGGCCGGACTGGAGGGCCTCGTCCTGCTCGCCTACATGCAGTGGCGTTTCTGGCGCTCGGACATCACGCGCAGTCAACCCGGCCGGCTTGGCGGAGAATTCCTCATCGCGTACGCGGTCGTCCGGATGATCGGCGAGGTGTTTCGCGAACCCGACGCCTCGTTGATCCTCGGGGTCAGCCGCGGGACCTTTTACTCGGTGTTCCTGGTAGCGGCCGGCGGCGCGCTTATCGCTCACGCGCGCCGGACTGGGAGTGCTAGCCGCCCTTCCCGCACCGAACTTTAGACCAGCGTGCCTGGGGGAAGCACCGCGCCCTTTGGCACGACGAGCACACCGTCACGGATGATCACCGCACCATTGGCGTAGGTGCCATCGGCCTTGCCATCCGCAATGAGCACACAGCCATCGCCGATACGGGCGTTCTTGTCGATGATGGCGCCCTTGATCCGGCAACGCGCGCCGACGCCCAGGTGGGGCCGGCCCTTGGCGGTGTTGGCGGCGAGTTGATCATCCGTCTCATAGTAATCTGATCCCATGACCACGACATCCTCAAGGAATGTCCCCTCGCCCACATACGAACGAATGCCAAAGACGCAGCGCTTGATCGTGGAATCGAGGATGATCGAGCCGTCGCCGATGACCGAGTGATCGATGCCGCACTTGTTCAGTTTCGATGGTGGCAGGTAGCGATCCTGAGTGTAGATGGGCGCGATGGGATCGTAGAAATTGAAGGGCGGCATCGGCTGCGCGAGCGCCAGATTCGATTCGAAAAACGATCGGACAGTACCGATGTCCTCCCAGTACCCCTCGAAGATATGGGCAAAGAGCCGTTTCCGGCCGAGCAGCCCCGGGATAATCTCCTTGCCGAAGTCCGCCATCGTGTTGTCCAAGGCGTCTGCGAGCGCGGCCCGATTGAAAACATAGATACCCATCGAGGCGAGACAGTGCTTTTCCCCGGAGGCCGGCGCCTTCAGCTCCGACTCCAGCTTGGGACTGAGCGTGAGACCCGCGATCACCGCCGGATCCTTGGGTTTCTCGACGAAACGTGCGATCGAATGGTCGTCGTTGACCTGCATGAGCCCCAGGCCAGCAACCTTGGACACGGGGAACGGAATCGCCGCGATCGAGACATCGGCCTTGTTCGCAAGGTGCTCATCGATGATCTTGCGAAAATCCATCCGGTAGAGTTGGTCCCCCGACAGGATGAGCACGAGGTCATGGGGAAACGCCCGGAAATGCAGGAGATTCCGACGCACCGCGTCCGCGGTTCCCTGATACCAGTCCGAGCCTTTCTCGGTCTGTTCGGCCGCGAGGATGTCGACGAATCCACCGCCAAATGGATCGAAATGGTACGTGCTCTGAACATGGCGGTGCAGCGAAGCCGTCTGAAACTGCGTAAGCAAAAACATCCGGTTGATGTCGCTGTTCAGACAGTTGCTGATCGGGATATCAACCAGCCGGTACTTGCCCGCAAGCGGCACGGCCGGTTTGCAACGCTCCAAGGTGAGCGGATGCAACCGGGTGCCTCGCCCGCCGCCCATAATCACCGCCAGCACGCGTTTCTGAGTCGTCATCATAAATTTCGAGAGAGGATTTTCGCTAAAGCCTTGCTCCACCTTTGCGACGCGATCATTTTTCGCCAGCAATTTCTCCGAAAAACACCGGTCATGTCCCACATTATCGTCACGGGTGCCGCCGGCTTCATTGGGAGTCATACGGTCGATCAACTGCTCGCCGCCGGACATTTGGTCACAGGCGTGGATAATTTTCGCACCGGACGCCGCTCCAATCTCAATGGAGCGTCAGCCTCAAAGAATTTCGCGCTGCACGAATTCGATCTCACGACTCCCGGGGCGTTCGACCATCTTTTAGCCGAGACACGCCCCGACGCCGTCATCCATCTGGCCGCATTGGTCAGCGTGCAAGAGAGCATGGCCAACCCCGACCTGAACTACACGCTCAACCTCCATGCGACGCACCTGGTGGCCGAGGCGGCGCGCGTGCACGGAGTAAAACGAATCGTGTTTGCCTCGTCCGCGGCAGTCTACGGCGACGCGACTGAACGGCCGATTCGCGAATCGACGACGAAGCGCCCTATCAGCCCCTACGGCGCGGCCAAGCTCGCCAGCGAGGCGATTCTACTCGGGCACGCCGCCGCCTTTGGCCTCACCGTGCGGTGCCATCGGTATTTCAACGTCTTCGGGCCAAGGCAGGACCCCGCCTCGTCCTATTCCGGGGTGATCTCCGTTTTTGAACGCCGCTTCCGGGAGGGAAAGCCCGTCACCATCTACGGCGACGGACGACAGACGCGTGATTTCATCTCGGTCCATGACGTGGCCCGCGCCAACGTGATCGCCGCCACGCGCTCCGGGATCGGGTCAGGAGTGGCCAACATCTGCACCGGCCGCCCCACCTCGTTACTCGACGTGATCACGGTATTTCGCGCCCATTATGTCGGAAGCGCAGCACCGTCCCATGCGGCGCCCCGCCACGGCGATATCATCCATTCCCTCGGAGCTCCGGAGGAGGCCTCGGCTGCCTTGGACTTTCGCACCGAAGTCGGCGTCGAGGCGGGCCTGCAGGAACTTATCCACAGCGGTTAACTCATCCGCCAGTTCCCGGGGACGCGCCACCACGATTCCCTCACCGCTGCGGCGGTGCCAGTCTTGCCTTGATGCAGCGGCTCGTAGTTCGCAGCGTGGCGATATAGGGTCAGAAACTCACCAACACTCATGTGCGGCATCGTCGGCTACGTCGGAAAACAAAAAGCAGCACCGTTGATCATCGAGGGCCTAAAACGCCTGGAATATCGCGGTTATGATTCGGCGGGAGTCGCCGTTTTCCAGGGAGGCAAATTTGAGGTAGCGAAGAAGATCGGTCGGGTCGCCAACCTGGAAATCGAGGCCTCGCACCACCGGCTCACGGGCACGTTTGGCATCGGCCACACCCGTTGGGCGACCCACGGTGGAGTGACCGACGCCAACGCCCATCCGCACGTCAGCAGCGACGGCACGATCGCCCTGATCCACAACGGCGTGATCGAGAACTACGGGAAAATAAAAAACTTCCTCCTCCCCAAGGGATACACGTTCAAATCCGAGACCGATACCGAAGTGCTCTGCAACCTGATCGCCTATCACTACGCCAAGGAAGCCGTGGCACGGGAAGGTGAGAGCCGATTTGTTGAAAGCGTGCGCAAGACCCTGCATCATGTGGAGGGCACCTACGGAATCGTGGTGATGGCTCTCGACGCCCCAGGGGAACTCGTCACCGCCCGGAAAGGTTCACCGCTTATCCTCGGCCTCGGCGACGGCGAAAGCCTCGTCGCCAGCGATGTCTCGGCGATTGTCAGTCGGACCCAAAGTGTCGTCTACCTCAAGGACGGCGAAATCGCCCACCTGACCGCGAGCAACTTTGCAATTACGACGCTGGGTTCAGATTCGGTGGAGCCGGTGGTCGACAAGGTCACCTGGTCGATCACCGACGCAGAAATGGGCGATCACTCCCATTTCATGGAAAAAGAGATTTTTGAGCAGCCGACGGCGCTCGAAAACGCGATGCGGGGACGTTTTTCCGCGGACGGGAGCACCGCGCAGTTTGGCGGACTCAATATCAGCGCGGGTGAATTTCGCGGTATCGAGCGTTTCATGTTCTGTGCCTGCGGTACCGCATTGCATGCCTGCATGGTGACCGAGCACCTGATTGAGGAATTCGCCCGTATTCCGGTTGAATGCGATTACGCCTCGGAATTTCGATACCGGAACTCCCCCCTGTTCCGCAACACGCTGTTTTTCGTGATGAGTCAGTCCGGGGAGACCATCGACACGCTTGCGGCGATGCGCGAGGCGAAGCGCAAGGGCTACAAGGTTCTGGCGGTGAACAACGTCGTCGGCTCCACAATCGCGCGCGAGGCCGATGGCGGCATTTACCAGCACGTCGGCCCCGAAGTCGGAGTGGCTTCAACCAAGGCGTTTACCTCACAACTGCTGATCGGAGCGATGCTCGCGCTGTATATTGGGCGCATGCGCGACCTGAGCTTCGGCGCCGGCGTTCGCTACGTGGAGGCGCTCAAAGGAGCTCCGGATTTGGTGCGCAAGGCCCTGCTGCAGGCAGACCACATCAAGGCCATCGCGAAACGCTATGCCCATTATACCGACATGCTTTTCCTGGGCCGGCTGTCACTTTTTCCCATCGCGCTCGAAGGGGCGCTGAAACTGAAGGAAATTTCCTACATCCACGCCGAGGGCTATCCGGCGGCGGAAATGAAACATGGTCCGATCGCCCTCGTGAGTGAGAAATGTCCAAGCGTGTTTTTTGCGCCTTCAGGGGAAATCGTGAACAAGATCATTTCCTCAATGCAGGAGATCAAGGCCCGGAAAGGCCCGATCATCGCCATCATCACGGAGCGGGTCGAACTTCCCGCCGGTCTCGCCGACGAAACCATCGTCATCCCGGAATGCCACGAGGCGGTGCTACCCATTGTCGCGTCAATACCCGTACAATTGCTCAGCTACTATATTGCCGTGGAACGTGGGTGTGACGTCGACAAGCCGCGCAATCTTGCAAAATCAGTGACCGTCGAGTGATCGCCTAACCGCCCCCCCTTGAAACGCCTCATCCCCTTCATCTCGTTTGTGCTCATCGCCGGGGTGTCCCTGGCCGCCGACGCCCGCCCACCTGCGGCCCCTGCGGCCGCGACCAAGACGAAGGAAGTCGATCCCCCACAACCATCTCCGACTGAAGGGAACGTTCCGTACGGCGCCCACGAGCGCCAAGTGCTCGATTTCTGGAAAGCAAAATCCAGCCGCCCCACCCCCTTGCTCTTTCACATCCACGGCGGAGGCTGGGTCAACGGTGACAAAGCGCGCGTTGTGAACCTTGAACGCTACCTCGAGGCCGGCATTTCTGTGGTTTCAATCAACTACCGGTTTGTGACCCAGGCCATCGAGGCGGGTATCAAACCGCCCGTACAATGGTCGCTCGGCGATGCCGCGCGCGCATTGCAATTCGTCCGGTCGAAAGCGCGCGAATGGAACATCGACAAGGCACGAATCGGAGCTTCCGGCGGATCGGCCGGGGCGTGCTCAAGCCTCTGGCTGGCGTTTCACGCGGACTTGGCTGACGTTGCAAGCAAGGACCCGGTGGCACGCGAATCCACGCGCCTCTGGTGCGCCGCGGTCAACGTCGCTCAGACCACTCTCGATCCCAGTCAGATGAAGGAATGGACACCGAACAGCCGCTATGGCGGCCACGCCTTCGGTTTCATGCCAAACCCGAAGGATCTGAAGACCCGGGATACGCAATTCGCCCAGTTCCTGGCCGCCCGCGAACAATTGCTCCCATGGATCAAGGAGTATTCGCCGTTCGAACACGTCAGTCGCGACGACCCGCCGATCTATATGATTTACAATACGCCACCCGCGCTCGGGCAGGACCAGAAGGACCCGACGCATACCGCCAACTTCGGCGTGAAGCTGCAGGAACAACTGCGCGAGAACGGCGTGGAATGCGAACTCGTCTACCCGGGAGCACCGGGTGTCCGACATCCCCAAATCCACGACTACCTGATTGAGAAACTGAAGGCGTCGGCACAAGGGACGAAGTAGGTTTCCGCGGGGCCTGCGTGCGCCGTCCACCGGGGAGCACAGCCTTCGGGCGCTGGACCCGCTACAGTTTGAGTCATTCGCCTTGCGAGGCCTCCCGTGCGCACGCATACACCCACATTTCGACGATGCACATTCATCCGACCAAGGAAGTTTTCGCGAGCCTCGCCAAGGATGGGAATGTCATTCCCGTCTACACGGACCTGATGGCGGATTTCGAGACCCCGGTGTCGGCGTACGCCAAACTAAAGGACGCCGGCCCGTCCTACCTGCTGGAGTCGGTGGAAGGAGGGGAAACGCTCTCCCGTTACAGCTTTATCGGGTGCCGCCCCCGAAAAATCTTCGTCTGCGGGGCCGCGACGACGGAAATCCGTGTCCCCGGACGCCCGTCCGAAATTGTTCCAACGCCAGCAGATCCGCTCACGTTGATTGAAAATGAAATGCGCGATCATCGCCCGGTCGCGCTTCCCGGGCTCCCCCGCTTCATCGGTGGGGCGGTCGGGTTCATCGCCTACGAGTACGTCACCCGCATCGAACCGAGCGTGCCCGCCGCACCAAAGGACGAGCTGCGTCTGCCACTGCTCTACTTCATGTTGTCCGATTCGCTGCTGATTTTCGATCGGGCGAAACAAACCCTCCGACTCTGCGTGAACGCTCATGTCAGGGGCGATCCCATGAAGGCGTACGACGACGCCGTTGCTGAACTACTCGAACTCTACGCCTTGTTGCGCCAACCGCGCGAACTGGCGCCAGCGCCGCTGGTCGATCCGCAGAAAATCATCGTCCCACCTGGTAATTTCACCCAGTCCCGCTTCGAAAAGGTCGTCGAAGACGGCAAGGAATACATCCGTTCAGGCGACATCATCCAATTCGTGCCATCGCAGCGGTTCAGCCGGCCCTTCAGCAAGTCGCCACTCGATCTTTACCGCGCCCTGCGGACGGTAAATCCATCTCCGTACATGTTCATCCTGGAGGCTGGGGATTTTTCGATTGTAGGCGCCTCCCCCGAAGTGCACGTCCGCCTGACGGACGGCTTGGTGGAGATTCGGCCGATTGCCGGGACACGGAAACGCGGCGCGTCACACGCCGAGGACCTTGCGCTCGAAAAGGAACTGCTCGCAGATGAAAAGGAACGAGCCGAGCACCTGATGTTGGTCGACTTGGCACGAAACGACATCGGTCGGGTATGTCGCTTTGGGAGCGTGAAAGTGCCCGAAATGATGGTCGTTGAGCGCTACTCGCACGTCATGCACATCGTTTCCCAGGTCGAAGGCCAAATCTCCCCTGAAAAGACCGCCTACGACCTCATGCGGGCAACGTTTCCTGCCGGAACGGTGAGCGGAGCGCCCAAGATTCGGGCGATGCAGATTATCGCGCAATACGAACCCTCGACGCGCGGTTTCTATGCCGGCGCGCTCGGATATGTGGGGTACGATGGCAACATGGACACCTGTATCATGCTGCGGACCGCGCTCCTCAAAGGGGGGCAAATCTACATTCAAGCCGGAGCAGGAGTCGTGGCAGATTCCGTCCCCGCATCAGAATACCAGGAAACGGTGAGCAAAGCTTCGGCCCTTTTCAAAGCGGTGGAGATGGCGGAACAGTTCTGAGGAGGAGGTAATCGGTCCTTATTTCTGTCGACCGCCGGCAAACTCCCGCGGGAGTCCACCGCGAACGGGTGGTTGAACCTATGGTGCCCGTTGTAGCCAGTGTGAACATTTTGTTACCGTTTTGGCGTCGTTGGCACAATTGGGTGCGCCATATTTTCGCATCTAGCCTCACGACGAACGCATCCATGCCTCGTGCTGAGTCGTAATCACGATTGGAACGAAAACCGCTCACCACTCGGGAACAAGACTCCGACTTCCTCCTCTAACCTCAAAGAGGTATTTACCATGCCCACAAAAGCAAAGATGTTTCGCAGTTCAAACGCAGCTGACGATCCCGCGCCCAACGAGGCCCCGACCGCCACTCTCACAGCCGTTTCTCCCAACGCGCCACCGTCATTCTTGGAAAAATCCGAGCCACCCGCCGCGGAAGCGCCCATCGCCCATGGCGAACGGAGCAATCTCCAGCTCTACCTCCAGGAAATTGGCAAGACGCCCCTGCTGACCATTGAAGAGGAAGTCACCTTGGCTCGCCGCATTCGCCGGGGCGACAAGGCCGCCCGGGACCACATGATTTCCGCCAACTTGCGTCTGGTCGTGAAAATCGCGATGGATTACAAGGACTTCGGGCTACCCCTCCTCGATCTGATCAGCGAAGGTAACATCGGCCTAATCAAGGCGGTGGAACGTTTCGACCCACGCAAGGGAGGCAAGCTGTCAACCTATGCCGCCTGGTGGATCAAGCAGTCGATTAAACGGGCACTGGCGAACCAAAGTAAGACGATTCGCCTACCAGTCCACCTCGTCGACAAAATCTCAAAGATGCGCCGTACGGCGATGATGCTGACCGAACAACTCGGTCGGGAGCCTTCGGACGAAGAGTTGGCGATCGAACTTCAGATCCCGACGTCGAAGGTCGCACATCTGAAATCGGTGAGCGTGCGTCCTGCCTCACTCGATGCCCCCATTGGCGATGAAGGGGATTCGTCGACGTTCGGGGAAATCGTCGGGGACGACAATGCGGTGAGCCCTTTCGAGGGATTGCAGGAAAAGAACCTCAACAGCGACCTTTCTGAAATGGTCAACTCCCTTGACCAACGGGAAGCCGAGATCATCAAGCTTCGCTTCGGTCTTGAAGGGAGAGATGAGCTCACTCTCGAGGAGGTCGGAAAGAAATTTCACGTCACCCGGGAGCGAATCCGCCAGTTGGAATACCTCGCGCTGACCAAAATGCGCAAGGCAATGGCCAAGAATGAAGCAGTGCGCACCCTTGACGAAATCGACGACGAAAAGCGGCTGCGCGAGCGTATGGCCGTAATCCGTGAATTCGTGGAAAGCAAAACCAGCAAGGCCGGCAAGGCAGGTCGCAACTGAAGACTTCGCCTGTTGAGTGTTGAGCAATCAATTGCGACGCCGACCCAGTGGTCGGCGTTTTTGTTACCTCCCCCCCATACGAAACAAAAAAGGCCGCCCGGATTGCTCCGGACGGCCTTGAATTCTTTAGCTGGTTGGGAAATCAGTCCTTCTTTGCAGCTTCGTCGAGAATATCGCCGAGGTTCATCATGTCGTTGCCCGCACTGCGATTCAGCTGCTCGTAGGCCGAAGTTTCGGCGGCAAGCTGAGATTCGGAGTAGTTGGCCGCCTTGATCGACAGGCCGAGACGCCGCTCTTCGCGGTCGATCTTGATGACACGAGCGTCCACTTCCTGACCGGGCTTCAGGACGTCCTTCACCTTGTCGATGCGCTCCTCGCTGATCTGCGAGATGTGCACCAGGCCGTCGATTCCGTCCTTCAGCTCCACGAAGGCGCCGAACGAAGTAATCTTTGTGACAGTGCCCTTGACGACGTCGCCGATCTTGAAGAAAGCGTCGATGTCCGACCACGGATCGGTCGCGAGTTGCTTCATGCCGAGGCTGATGCGCTGTTGGTTCGAATCGACGTCCAACACGATCGCGTCCACTTCGTCGCCCTTCTTCAGGACTTCGGACGGGTGGTTGACCTTGCGGGTCCAGCTCATGTCGGACACGTGCACCATGCCGTCGATTCCCTCTTCGAGTTCGATGAAGGCACCGTAGGTCGTCATGTTGCGGACCTTGCCGCGAACCCGGGCGCCGATCGGGTAGTTGTGCCGAACCATGTCCCACGGATTCGGTTCGAGTTGGCGGAGACCGAGCGAGATCTTCTGCTCATCCTTTTGGATGCCGAGAACCACCGCATCGAGCTCCTGGCCGACCTTGAGCAGTTCGGAGGGCTTGGTGATGCGTTTGGTCCAGGACATCTCGGTGATGTGTACGAGGCCTTCCACGCCGGGTTCGATTTCCACGAACGCGCCGTAGGGCACGAGGTTGACGACTTTGCCGTGAACCTTGGCACCAACCGGATACTTGCGGTCGATTTCGTCCCACGGATTCTTCGTGGTCTGCTTGAGCCCGAGGGAAACGCGCTCTTTTTCGCGGTTCACCTCGATGATCATGACCTGCACCTCTTCACCCTGCTTGAGCATTTCGCTCGGGTGGGAAATGCGCCCCCACGACATGTCGGTGATGTGGAGGAGGCCGTCCATGCCGTCGAGGTCGATGAACGCACCGAAGTCGGTAATGTTCTTGACGACGCCCTTGCGGACCTGGCCCGGCTGGATCGAGTCGAGGAGGTTGCGGCGCTTTTCGGTGCGCTGCTGCTCGATGAGTTCGCGGCGGGAAAGAACGATGTTCTTCCGGTCGAGATTGATTTTGAGAACCTTGAAATCGTAGGTCTGCCCCACGTATTGGTCGAGGTTCTTGGGCGGCTGGATGTCGATGTGCGACGCCGGCATAAAGGCGTCAACGCCGATCGAGATGATGAGGCCACCTTTGACCTTGGCCTTGACGCGACCCGCGGCGACCGAGCCTTCCGGGAACTTCGTGAGGATATTATCCCAATTCTTCTTTTGCTCGGCCTTGTCGAACGACAGGACCGGCGCGCCGCTCTTGTCCTCAAGCTTTTCAACCATCACTTCGATGGTGGAGCCAATCTGAAGTTCACCGATATCGATGAACTCGTTGGCAGGAATGACGCCTTCGGATTTGCCGCCGATGTCGACGACAACTTCGTTTTGGCGAATTTCGGTGATGGTGCCCGGGACGATGGCGCCTTCCTTCAACTTGTCGAAGGATGACTGCGCGAGCAGCTCTTGCATTACTGAACTCATATGACAGATGCGTCGGCCGTGCGCCTACTCCAAGAGCGCCCATCCGACGGGTCGACCGTGCCTTGTGGGCACGACCGGATTGGTTGATGGTTGGACTAACAAGACAGACCGGCGGGAGCTCGCGGCATTACGCCAGCCTGACCGACTAACTGCCGCGAACGGTCAGAATCCCTTCCACCTCGGCGGGCCGCAAGCCCGAATTTGTCCTTTATCGAGAGCGGGAACTCTGGGCGGGAACGCCCAGCACCTGACTGAGGTGTTCGAAGAAAACTTCATACTGGGGGGTGTCACGGAGTGGGGTTTCCGTCGCCTGTCCTGCACGATTGGACGAATCAGCCTCCAATATCTCGGTAATTCTCACACTCACATCCGTCCCCCCCGCCAAAGCTCTCTCCAGCCGCACTTTCATCGCGAGCTGTCGGGCCGTTCCGATGCGATCGCCGCCGCCGACACTACTGACCGCCTCAAACTCTCCCTGGGCCGGACCTCCCCTCTGAAACTTGTACCCCATCTGGGTCGCCGCCATCCGCACTCCATCGTATGTCGCACGTGGTTCCGACGGGAATGTCCTGGTCTTGGGGGACTCCCTCGCGACGAGACGCTCCCGCACACCACTGGTGGCGTCGGAAAGCGACTCGCAGCCCACGAGCCCGAAGACGGACAGGACGAGAAGGAGAGAACGGAGCGACATTGGACTCGATCCTGTGGAGAGCGGTCGTTGGCCCCGCAAGTTCCAAACCATCCGGCAGATTCCCTTCGTGCTCTAGGCCGGCTGCTGCTGCGAAATGCAATGCAAGGTACCCAGGCCCCAAATCAGATGGAAACAATCAATGGGCACCACCGCGCGCCCTGGGAAACAGCTTCCGATGATCTCGCACGCTTCGGCATCGCGCCGCTTCTGTCGAAAGGTGGGCACCAGCACGGCGCCGTTGATGACGAGAAAATTGGCATAACTCGCCGGCACGCGCCGGCCCTGAAACGCCACGGCTCGGGGCATCGGCAGGGTGACGATATTGAACGCCTTTCCACGTGAAGTGCGGAAACCTTTCAACCGCTCCAGGTTCGCCGCGAGAATCCGGTGATTCGGGTCGCGTTGATTTCGCTCCACCGCCGTGATCAAACCGTCTTCCCGATAAAAACGGGTCATGTCGTCGATATGCCCATCGGTGTCGTCCCCGACAATCCCCTCCCCCACCCAGAGAATCGTCTGCACGCCAAGGAATTCCCGCAGGTTCTGCTCGATTTGCGCCTGCGTGAGATTCGGATTTCGGTTCCGGTTCAGCAGGCATTGCTCGCTGGTGAGCAACGCACCCCGGCCGTTTACGTCGATCGATCCGCCCTCAAGAACCATGTCGTTCTCAAAGCGGCGGAACTGCAGCTTTTCCGCGATCAGCAGTGGAATGGCATTGTCGTGTTGGTACGGCGGATACTTGTCGCCCCAGGCATTGTAGCGCCAGTCGGTGACCGCTACTTCGCCCGACCGATCCTTCTTCACAAAAATCGGGCCGTGGTCGCGGCACCAGGCATCGTCGGTCGGGTGATCGAAAAACTCCACCCGCGTCATCTCGGCACCGGCGGCGGCGCACAGTCGTCGTGCCCGGGAGTGAAGCTTCCGGGCCGCATTGATCCGGACGTTTTCATATCGGCTGATCGCTGCGACAATCCGGGCAAAGCAGTACGGGACCGGGCGGAACTGCCCCGGCCAGGTCGTGAGTTTGTGCGGCCAGGACAGCCAGACAGCGGCCTGCGGCTCCCACTCCGCCGGAAAACGGAAGCCGAGCGATGCCGGCGTTTTTTGGATCGATCTTCTCACGGCTTTTCGCCCTGCGATCATGCTCAGTCGATGAAACGCCTCGACAGATCGCCGTAGGCATCGATGCGACGGTCGCGCAGGAAAGGCCAGTGCGTGCGCGTCCCGTCGACTTTGCCTAAGTCAACCGGCACCAGCATCACCTCCTCCTGATCGACGCTCGCCTTGGCCAGGATCTGCCCGCTGGTGCCGGCAACGAAACTTTGGCCCCAAAATTGAATTCCGTCACCACCCTCGGGGTTCTCCAGCCCGATCCGGTTGACCGCCGCCACAAAACAGCCGTTGGCCACCGCATGACTCCGCTGGATCGTCTCCCAAGCGTCGTGCTGAATCACGCCGTGCTCCTCCTTTTCTCGCGGATGCCAGCCGATGGCGGTCGGATAAAAAAGAATCTCCGCACCTTGCATGGCGGTAAGCCGGGCACCTTCGGGATACCATTGGTCCCAGCAGATGAGCACCCCAATCTTGCCGAACTTCGTGTCCCAAGCCCTGAACCCGGTGTCACCCGGGGTGAAATAAAACTTCTCGTAGTAAAGCGGATCGTCCGGGATGTGCATCTTCCGGTAGATCCCCAGCATCGTGCCATCCGCATCGATGATCGCCGCGGTGTTGTGGTAAAGTCCGGAGGCTCGTTTCTCGAACAGCGACGCGATGATCACGCAACCATGCTTCTTTGCGATCCGCTGAAACGCCCTCGTGCTCGGCCCGGGAACCGGCTCGGCCAGTTTGAAGTAATCGTGTTTC
Source organism: Opitutia bacterium (assembly GCA_947474365.1). Lineage (GTDB taxonomy): Bacteria > Verrucomicrobiota > Verrucomicrobiia > Opitutales > Opitutaceae > ER46. The sequence goes on from CANJIU010000036.1 coordinate 33,944, forward strand.
TCCGCCTGACAGAAATACTGGGAGCGGAACAATTCCTGCGTGCAGATGATGTTCGCCCCGCCCTTCGCCGCGCGTTCCGTCAGGGAGAGGGTCTTTTTCAGATTGGCGGCCGGATCGCCGCCACACGCATGCTGGAGAAGACCGAGGGTGATCGCGGCCATTGGGAAACGTCGACTCTTCGGTTGCCGGCTTCGCGCGGGCGCGAAAAACGCGCCCGCTCCAACCCTCAATAGACCACCTTGTTCAACGGATATTCCACAATACCCTCCGCACCGAGCGCCTTGAGCTGAGGAATGATTTCGCGAACCACGCTCTCATCGATGATGGTCTCCAAAGCGATCCAGTCGGGCGAACTGAGCTGCGAAATGGTCGGATTGCGCAACGCCGGCAGGCTCTTGACCACCGACTCAAGCGCGAGCCTCGGCAGGTTCATCTTCAATCCGACCTTCGATTCCGCTTCCAAGGCGCCGCGCAACAGCAGGGCAATCGTTTCGATTTTTTTTCGCTTGGCGGGATTGGCCCAGCTCTTGCGATTCGCGATCAGCTTCGTGTTCGTCTCCAACAGCGTATCGACGATGCGGAGCTTGTTGGCGCGCAGCGACGACCCCGTCTCGGTGATGTCAACAATTGCGTCGACCAAGTCCGGCACCTTGACCTCCGTGGCGCCCCAGGAGAATTCAACCTCCACCTTGACGCCCTTCTGCTCGAAGTAGCGCTTCGTCGTGTTAATCAACTCGGTCGCGATCCGTTTGCCGGCGAGGTCGGCGGCCGACTTGACCGGCGAACTTTCAGGCACACAGAGCACCCAGCGCGACTTGAGCGTTGAGGCGCGGCTGTAAACCAGATCGCACACCTCAACGACGTCGGAGCCGTTCTCCTGCACCCAGTCGTAGCCGGTCAGCCCGCAGTCGAAGAAGCCATGCTCCACATAACGGCTCACCTCCTGAGCGCGGATGAACCGCCCGTCGAGTTCGGCATCGTCGATCGAAGGACGATAGCTGCGCGAACTCGTCGTGATTTTCCAGCCCGCCTTGGCGAACAGGTTTTTCGTGGACTCCTCCAAGCTGCCCTTGGGCAGCCCGAGCATCAGCAATGGTGCTTTTTCGGACACACGCCGAAAGCACACACGCAGGCAAATGCACTCAAGACAAATTCCAGTCCGGCCATCGACCATGGCATGCGCCGGGTTCCTTACCGACGGTGGGAAGGTTGACATTCCAACGCTCAATTGTAAAAAACCATTCCCGCCGGTCATATGCCAAACTCAACCCCTCCCCGAAACGAGCCGAAGCCGCTGATCGTAATCGTCGAAGACGAAGCGGAGCTGGCAACCGTGATTGCCGTCCACCTCGAAAAGGCCGGCATGAACACGCAAATCTGCAACCGGGCGCAGCACGCCTTGAAGTTTCTCAAGAAGAACTTCGCGAATCTGGTACTGCTCGACGTCAATCTTCCAGACCAGTCCGGATTCGTCCTCATTCAGGAATTGAAGGCGGCGGATGTGACGGTCCCAGTGATATTTCTGACCGGCAACGTCGAGGAAACGAGCAAGGTTAGAGGCTTGGATCTGGGTGGAGACGACTACGTCACAAAACCATTCAGCTACAACGAACTGGTTGCCCGGATTCGGGCGGTTCTGCGCCGGACCGAATCGAAATCCGACCAAAATGTGACCAAAAACGTCCGGGTGAGCGACGAGCCGTTCGAGTTTTGTGGTGCCCGCGTCACGCCCGAGAGACTGGAAATTTCATTCCCCGATACATTGGTGCAGAAAATCGGACGCAAGGAACTCGGAATCCTCGCCTATCTCAATGCGAACGCCGGCCACGTTATCACCCGCAAGGCGCTGATCCATTCGGTTTGGGGCATCCATGCCGACGTCAAAAGCCGCTCTCTCGATCAGTACATCGTGAAGATCCGCGAACTGTTCGGCTCGCATGGACTTTCGCTCGACGCGTTTCGCACGGTGCACGGCATCGGCTACATTTTCGATCCGCGCGGCGTATCGAAAGAAGGCCGGTAACCCAAGTCACGCCCCTCGCCGGGGCATCGGGACCGCTGTCCGGCGGTCGGGCATCGGCGCGAAATCAGGCCTTGGCAAATCCGGCACCAGATCGGAAATCAATACCTTCGCCCCCGTCTGCAGACTGCGGTTGGCCGCCACTCCGACCAAGATGGAACCGGCACCGGCCCGCTCATCAGCGGCGCGCCGGTATTTGTCCGGCAACGGATCCCTGCGGAAAATATCGTCCAGCATCAAACGATCCCCGCCACCATGATCCCCCTCGGCGCGCCACGGTTCGAGATCGTAGCCTGCGCCTCGCAGCGGGATGACCCGAATCCTCACCCCGTTTTCCGCCACCCCGCCCTGGATCGTCTCGGTTCCATTCACGTAGACCGACTCGACCAAGCTGTGTTCGATCCGCCCCTTGGTACCGTTGAAGGCGATGGTGTAACCCTCCCACGCGTTGAACGTGTTGAGCGAATAGCTGAGCGTCGCGCCCGAATCATAGGTCACAAGCGCATTGATGGTATCTTCGATGTCGATCTCGGAGCGAAACACACAACGATCGCGGAGGTAGCCGTCGTGAACTTCATTATCAAGATACAGGGACTTAAGCCCTGGGCTCGCCGCGAGATCGAGATGAAACCCACAACGATCTCGTTCAGGACAGGTCAGGCACCGTTCGTGCGGTCCACTCAATCCCATCCGGCGCGCCATCTCCGGCGTGTAAAACTCCCGTTTCCCCGACGCGAGCACCGCAACCGGCGATGCGCCGAGCCACCAATTGACCAAATCGAAATGGTGGGTCGACTTGTGCACAAAAAGCCCGCCGGAGTTTTTTTTCTGCGCATGCCACCGCCGGAAATAATCGGCGCCGTGATGCGTGTTGAGCAGCCAGTGGAAGTCGACCGAAAGCACGTCGCCGATTTCCCCGCTCATCAACAACTCCTTCACCTGCGACCGTGGCGGCGAGTAACGGTAGTTGAACGTCACCCGGCAATCCCGTCCCGTCCGCCGGCGCACATCCAAGATCTGGCGGCACTTTTCCGCATCGGTCGTCATCGGCTTCTCAGTGACGACGTCACAGCCCGCCTCCATTGCTCCAATCAGAAATTCATGATGGGTGGAATCGGACGTCGTCACGATCACGACATCGGGTCGCTGTTCGCGCAACATCCGCTGGAAATCGTTCGCCAGATATCCGGAGGGAACCGGTGCGCCGTTCCGCACCGAACGGCGGCGGGCCAGTTCAATCCGTCCCGGATTCAGATCGCACAGCGCCACCAACTCCGCCGAATCGGCGTGAGTCTTCTCAATTCCATCCTGGTAGAGTTCATGCCGGGAGCCAACGCCGACAATGGCGTAGCGACGGCGTGGCGACAGCGAGGCGGAGGGCAAAGGTGAGGTGAGGGACATTGAGCGACCCCCAATGGAGAGCCGGCGTAGTTACGACTATACGGATAGGAGACCGACAGTCGCCGCAAGCATCCAATGGCGCGTCCCAAGCGTGAAGGTCCGGCCGATCGACGTGCAACGATCGGCGCTGCCGGACAGTCGGGATAAACTCGCCCCGAGTCGGTGTTTCCGCCCCTGCGCACCAGTCGCGATCACGCCTCGGCCTGCAATACCTGCAAAAGCGCCTGGATGTAACCGTGACAAAAGGCGAACGCCTTCTGGCCCTGCGGATCCCCGACAATTTGCGGCACGTGGTCGGGCATGATCATACCTTCGTATCCGACATCACGGTAGGCACGCAACGCCCGTGGCATGTCGACATCACCGTCGTCCGGAAGCGTTTCCACAAAGTTCAGGAATCCTCCCCGGATGTTGCGAAAGTGCACGTTGAAGATCTTGCCGCGGCGTCCGAAGTCGCGAATCACGTCGAAAATCTGTTCGCCCGGTTTTTCCAGCATTTCGGACACCGTGCCCTGGCAGAAATTCAACCCGTGGTAGGGGCTGGCCTGGGTTTCAACAAACCGCCTCAGCCCGTCGGGAGTGCCGAGCACGGTGTTGACGCCGCGCCAACCGGTCTCCGGCGGCATGCCGGGGTCCTGGGGATGGCACGCGATCTTCACCTTCGCTTCCTCGGCCACAGGCACAATCTTCTTCAGAAAATAGCCGATGCGATCCCAGTAAATCTCGTCGGTAATCCGACCGGCTTCGGTCAGAGGCGGTTCCTGTTTCGATTTCGCGAAATCGAAGGCGGAAAGACTGGCGCCACCCCGGCCGATTACGCGCTCGGTGCGCACCACTCCGATAAACGTGAGGTTGTACTTCACCATCGGGATTCCGGCGCGGCCGCAATTCCGAATCATTTCGCAAAACGCCTCGAGCGTCCGATCCCGCTCCGGATCCTTGGCGAGCATGATTTCCGGATGCTCGGAGGCGGTGATGTAGCCGGAACTCAACGGCAATGGCACGCAATCCAGGCTGATGCCAAAGGTCTCGACGTGTTTCCGCAGCCGCACGAGCGCATCGACGCTCCAGCCATCGTCGAGTTTGCGTCCGATTTTTCCGCTGCAGATGTGCTTCACGCCAAACGCCGCCAGCGCCCGCAGCGTAGTCTCGGAATGATCATGCTGATGCCCGACATACATGCGGAGCGGCTTGCGCGCCGCACCTTCCCGAGACGCCGCCCGGGCGTTGGTACCGCCGATGCCGACCGCCGCGGCGCCGATGGCGGAGCGTGAGATGAAACGCCGGCGGGAAATTGAATCGTGTTTGTCCATGAGGGGCCAGAGGAATGGCCGACCATCCCCCGCCCCGCGCCGGCATGAGTCAAACGCATTGTGATCGCATCCGGAGTCCGCTTCGCGATTGCCTCCATCGGGAAAGAGCCAAAACACTACGCTTCGAATGCACCCCTCGCTCCAAACCTCCGCCCGCCTGCTCCTCATCGCCCTGCTGACGTCGTTGCTGGCCACGTCCCTTTTCGCGGCCGACAAAAAAATCCTCCTCATCGCCGGACCACCGAGTCACGGACCGGGTCAGCATGAGCACAACGCCGGCATCCTCCTTCTCCAGAAATGTCTGGCGAACGTTCCCGGTCTCAAGACCGAGGCCTTCAACGGCTGGCCCAAGAACGCGGCGTCCTTTGAGGGTGCGGATGCGATTATTATTTTCGCCGACGGGGGCGAGAAACACATCGCACTGCAGGACGATCACCTTGCCGTGCTCGGCAAAGCCATGGAACGCGGAGCCGGACTTGGGCTCCTGCATTACGCGGTCGAGCCAACCCTCGCCAAAGGGCAGAAGGAATTTCTGCAATGGGTCGGTGGTGCGTTTGAAATCAACTGGTCAGTGAATCCCCACTGGGACGCCAACTTCAAGACCCTGCCTAATCACCCGGTCGCACACGGGGTCCGGCCGTTTCACATCGTCGACGAGTGGTATTTCAACCTGCGGTTTGCCGAGGGCATGAAAGGCGTGACGCCGCTGCTGGCGGCGATCCCTGACAGCAGCACCACGTCACGTCCCGACGGTCACCATTCCGGCAATCCCGCCGTACGGGCGGCCGTCGCGCGCGGCGACTCACAAACGGTTTCGTGGGCCTACGAACGGCCCAATGGCGGACGGGGGTTCGGACTGACCGGGGCACATTTTCATTCGAACTGGGGCAACGACGATCTACGCAAGCTGGTCCTCAACGCCGCCCTCTGGCTCGCGAAAATGGAAGTACCCGCCAAGGGGGTCGCCTCCAGCGTCACCGAGGCCGATTTGAAGGCAAATCTCGATCCTAAACCGGCCAAAAAGAAATAGGAGAAGTCTGTTTCTGCGAGGTTGCCGCTCGTCGAAACCGACCGCCCCGCCCGGTGATTCAAACCGATCCGCGGGGCTTTTCCGTTGACCGTTCCGGCCGTCGGCTGAGAAGGTCGGCACCTTATGCTCAAAGCTGGTATCGTCGGCCTGCCCAACGTCGGCAAATCCACCCTCTTCAACGCTCTCACCCGCTCCCGCAAGGCCGAGGCGGCAAACTATCCGTTCTGCACGATCGATCCGAACGTCGGCGTCGTGATCGTGCCCGACGAGCGCGCCTATGTGCTCCAGAAGATCGCCAAGACCAATGTCGTCGTTCCCGCCGCCATCGAGTTTGTCGACATCGCCGGCCTCGTTGCCGGCGCCAGCAAGGGAGAGGGGCTGGGCAACCAGTTCCTCGCCAACATCCGGGAAGTGGACGCCATCGTGCAGGTCGTCCGCTGCTTCGAAGACACCGACATCGTACATACGATGGGAGGCATCGATCCGGTGCGCGACATCGAGGTCATCACGACCGAACTCGTGCTGGCGGACCTCGACGCGGTCAGCAAGCGCATCCACAAGACGCAGAAAAACGCCAAGGCGGGAGACAAGGAGGCGATCATTGAACTGGCGTTGCTGCAAAAGCTCGAACCGTATCTCAATTCCGGAAAGACCGCGAATACCCTTCCCGCCACCGTCGAAGAAAAGGCCATGATGAAACTGTTTCAGCTGCTCACGGCCAAACCCGTTCTCTTCGCGTGCAACGTCGCGGAGAGCGACCTCGCCACCGCCGAGCAAAACGCGTTTGTCCAGCAGGTCGCCGGGTACGTCCGCACGCATCACGACGCAGCCTATGTGCCGATCAGCGCCAAGATCGAATCTGAGCTGATTGACCTGCCCGCCGAAGAAGCCAAGGCGTTCCTTAAGGATCTCGGGGTCGACGACTCCGGCGTTTCCGCTCTCATCCGCGGAACCTACACGCTGCTCGGTCTGCAGACCTATTTCACCGCCGGGGAAAAGGAAGTACGGGCATGGACGATCAAGAAAGGCTGGAAGGCCCCGCAGGCTGCCGGCGTGATTCACACTGATTTTGAGAAGGGCTTCATCAAAGCGGAAATTGTTTCTTACAAGGATCTCACCACCCTTGGCAGCGTCGCCGCCGCCCGCGAAGCCGGAAAATACCGCCTCGAAGGCAAGGAATACGTCTTCGCCGACGGCGACGTGGCGTTGTTCCGGTTCAACACGTAGCCGACCCGAACTTCCGCCGGCGGGAATTTTCGGGACCGGGATTGCCACCGTATCATCACATCGCTTCAGTGATCCCCATGTCGCGCCTTGCCCCCATTTTCGTCGCCGCCCTGCTGGGCGCGTCGGTGGCGCCGGCCCATCCCGAATTGGAGGACGCGCTCGCCCGCATCAACGCGCAAATCAGCGCGGCACCGTCTGACGCCGAACTGTACCTCAGTCGCGGTGAACTCTACGCCCAGCATTCTCAAGGGACCCAGGCGGAAGCCAATTTTCTCCGCGCGGCGGAGTTGAATCCCGATCTACCCCGGCTCGATCAGGTGAGAGGAAAACTCGCGCTGGACCGGCGCGAATTTCGCGAGGCCGTCGTACTGCTCACTCGGGCACTGGCTCGTGAGCCAAAAGACATCATCGCCCGGATTTATCGCGCGCGCGCCAACCGCGCCCTGAACAACCATCCCGCCGCCCTGGCAGACTACCGCGAGGCCTTTTCACGGCTGCCGGCCGTCCGCCCCGAACTGCTCCTCGAATACGCCGGCGTTCTACCTCCTGCCGATGCCGTGCGCCAAATCGATGAGTCGATTGCGCAAACCGGTCCGGTGCCGGCACTCGTTTCGCGCGCGCTCGAACTGGAACTCGCCCTCGGTCGTACCGAGGCGGCCTTGCAACGGCTCGACCGCATAGCGACAACCAGCGAAAGGAAGGAAGCCTGGCTCAAACGCCGTGGTGACATCCTTGCCGCCGTCGGTCGCACCCGCGAGGCCGCCGCCGCCTACCTCGCCGCCCGCGACGCTCTCGCCACGCTCCCGGCCTGGCTGCGCGAATCGCCCGAGACAGCGAATCTTTCCGCCGAACTCGACCGTCTGACCTCCCACCAGTCCTAATCTCTTTCCATGCGCCTCCTCCGCCTCGTCCTCACCGCCCCTGTTCTCCTAGTTCTCCCGCTGCTCGACGCCGCCACCACCGTCGTCCGCGGCCCGTATCTCCAAATCCCGACGCCTACCAGCATGGTCGTCCGCTGGCGCACGGATGCGACCGAGGGATCCGTCGTGACCTATGGCACCGACCGCGCCAAAATGACAAGTACGGCGAAGGCCGAGGGCGTTTCCACCGAACACATTGTCCAGCTCTCGGGCCTGACGCCCAACACGAAGTATTTCTATGCCGTCGGCGCCGCGCCTCTCACCCCACCCGCCTCGGAGAAGAAGGCCGCCGCTGAAGACGCCCCCGGCCGCGCCGCCGTCAACACCTTCACCACGCCGCCGCTGGCGGGTCCTGCCAGCCCCACCCGCATCTGGGTCCTGGGCGACGCCGGAACCAAGACCCCGGTCCAAACCGCCGTGCGCGACGTCTATTACAAGTTCACCGGCACCCGCGCGACCGACCTGGTCCTCCTCCTCGGCGACAATGCGTATCCTGACGGCACGGACGCGGACTACCAGAAGGCAATTTTCGAGATGTATCCGCAGACCCTCCGCACCACCCCGGTGTGGTCGACGCTGGGAAACCACGACGGCAAGAGCTCGAACTCCGCCACCCAATCCGGCGTCTACTACGACATCTTCACCCTGCCCTCGCGCGCCCAGGCAGGCGGCGTCGTCTCCGGCACCGAGGCGTATTACTCCTTTGATCACGCCAACACGCATTTCATCTGCCTCGACTCGAGCGATTCGGAACGCTCGGCCGACGGCGCGATGATGCAGTGGCTGAAAGCCGACCTCACCGAGACGAAGCGCGACTGGATCATCGCGTTTTTTCACCACCCCACTTATACGAAAGGCACCCACGATTCCGACAAGGACAGTGACAGCCAGGGCCGGATGAACGACATGCGCGCCATCTTTCTGCCGGTGCTGGAGCAGGGCGGCGTTGACCTCGTCCTGACCGGCCACTCCCACGTTTATGAACGTTCATGGCTGATGGACGGCCACTACGGCAAGGGCGAGTCGTTCGACGCGTCCAAACACGTGAAGCAGAAGACCAGCGGCCGTTCGGACGGCGACGGCGTCTACCGCAAGCCGCGCGCCCGTTCGCCCCATTTCGGGGAAGTAAACGTCGTCACGGGCAGCGCCGGTCACGCCAGCGCAAAACCGGTGCCGTTGAACCATCCGGCCTTCTACCTCGCGCTGAATGAAGCCGGCTCATCCGTGGTCGACATCGACGGTCTCAAGCTCGAATTCACGTTCCTCAACGACAAAGGCGAAAAACGCGACTGGTTCACCATGGTGAAGCAGTAGCGCGGGACGCTCCGCCACCACACCCGACGTAACTACGGGCGGTTGCCTGCGGCCCCGCCCGGATCCATTTTGGCACTCTCCGATGAGTGAAGCATCGATCCATCAATCCGGCCACGATCTGCCGGTCGAATCCTTGGATTCGTCCATCCTTCGCGTTCTGATGGAAACAAGCGCGGATCGGATCTACTTCAAGGACATCCAAAGCCGGTTTGTCCGCAACAACGCGACCCATGCCCGTTCGCTCGGAGCCGCCTCGCCCGAAGACTGCGTCGGAAAGTCGGATCGGGATTTCTTCTCCCCCGAACACGCCGCCCGAGCCTTCGCCGACGAACAGGCGATCATTCGGACCGGAAAGCCCATCATCGCCAAGATCGAGCGGCTTACCATGCTCGACGGAAAGCAGGGCTGGGCTTCGACCACCAAGATGCCCTGGCGCGATTCCAGCGGAAAAATCATCGGCACCTTCGGCTTGACGCGGGACATCACCGCCACCAAGGAGGCCGAAGACAAGCTGCTGGAGGAGCGGAATCTCCTCCGCACGATCATCGATCACCTGCCCAGTCGGCTTTACGTCAAGGACACATCGTCCCGCTACGTGCTCAACAACCGGTCGCATCTCGCGGCCCTCGGCGTCCAATCGCAGGAAGAAGCGGCCGGCCGGATCACGACGGATTTTTTCCCGGGGGAGCGGGGCCTGCAGGCGCTTGCGGACGATCGCCAGGTGCTCGGCGGGGGCGCTCCGGTCCTGAATCACGAAAAGTCGGACTTCGGCCCCGAGGGCGACGTGCACTGGTCCCTCGTGACGAAAGTCCCCCTGCGCGACACCCATCAACGAATGATCGGCCTCGTCGGCATCAGCCACGACATCACCCGACGCAAGAAGGCGGAGGAGGAGCTGCGACGGCGCAGCGCCGAAATGGAGACCGATCTCCGGATGGCCCGGCAGGTCCAGGAGGCCTTCCTCAACCGTACGTATCCCATTTTCCCCCGCACCGCAGCGCCGGGAGCGAGCGCGTTGCGTTTCGCTCACCGCTACATCCCGACAGAGACACTGGGCGGTGATTTTTTCGACATCCTCCAGCTTTCCGACACCGTATGCGGCGTGCTGATTTGCGATGTGATGGGCCACGGCGTCCGCGCGGGTCTCCTCACCGCCCTGATTCGCGGTGTCGTGGAGGAAATGGGGCCGCGTGCGATGGACCCTGCCCATGTGGTCAGTGAGGTGAATCAGAGCCTCATGCCCATCGTCGAACACACCGGGGAACCCGTGTTCGCCACCGTGTTCTTTGGCGTGATCGACGTCGCGGCCGGTACACTCACCTACGGCAACGCAGGCCACCCCGCGCCGCTCGTGCGTCCGGCAGGCACCGACACGATGATCCGCCTGGCCCCAGATGACCCTGAGCCGGCCGCCGGCCTGCTGGGCGGATTCACCTACACTCGACACTCCTGCGAATTCAGGAAAGGTGATTTATTTCTCGGCTTTACCGATGGCGTGCTCGAAGCCTCGGATTCCACCGGAGCGATGTTTGGCGAGGAAGGAGTGCGCCGCGTGCTCGCAGCCGCGCGCCGCCTCTCAGGCGACGAGGTGAGCGACCGTCTGTTGCAGGCGCTAAAAACCGCCGGCGACCGGGCGGTTTTCGAGGACGATGTCTGCATCGTCGCCATCGAATCCGCCTGACGACAAAGGATTCCTACGCCTACACCCCCGGAGACCGCACGGCAATTCCCGCCGCCGCGAGTTTGGTCCTCACCACCTGCGCGAACCAGACGGCGTGAGGGGTGTCACCGTGGAGGCAGACGGTTTCAGCCCGAATCGGCACCCGCGTGCCGTCGCCCGCAAGCACGACGCCTTGCCTCACCATGGACAGCACCTGTGCGACAGCGGCATCCGCCTCGGCGATGACCGCACCGTTCCGGCCCCGCGGCGTCAGCGAGCCATCGCGCTTGTAAGTACGATCGGCAAACACCTCGGGCACCACCATCACCTTGCCCTGCGCCCGCGCGACCCGCTCGAGTTCGCTTCCGGCCAGAACGTAGAGCATCGGATTTTTTTCCGTGGCGCAGGCGGCCTGCACTATCGCCTCCGCCAATTTGCTGTCCCGCGACGCCATGTTGTAGAGCGCACCATGCAACTTTACGTGATGAACGACCGCGCCAACTTCAAGAGCGACCGCCTGCAGCGCTCGCACCTGCATGAAAACCATTTCCCCCGCGGCCGCCGGAGCGATCGCCATCTCGCGGCGGCCGAAATTCTCTCGATCCGCAAATCCGGGATGCGCCCCAATCGCCACTCCGTGCTTCAGCGCAAGCCGCACCGCCGCCCGCATCGAGTTCCGATCCCCGGCATGCGCCCCGCAGGCGATGTTCGCCGAACTGATCAGGGGCATCAACTCCCCGTCGTGTCCGGCCCCTTCACCGAGGTCGCAATTGAGGTCGATTGACGTTGGCATCTCAGTGCAATTTGCCGGCCAGCCCGGCCCGCAGCATCGTCAGCGCGCGCTCCTGCGCGAGCACCAACGCGCGCGCGTCGTCCAGGGAGACCACCGAAAACCGCACCGAATCGTGCGGCCGGAGCTGGGCCACGAGCGGCAGATCAACGGAAATCACGTGCGCAATTTGTGGATACCCACCGATGGTCTGCGCATCCGCCAGCAGGACAATCGGACTGCCATCGGGCGGCACCTGCACTGTGCCGGGCGCCACCGGCGACGACAACATTTCACCGCCGCTGGTTCGCACAAGCGGTTCACCGGTCAATCGCACCCCCATTCGGTCGGAGCGGGTGGAAACCTGAAATCGTTTTGTTTCCCAACCCTGCGCAAACTGATCCGCGTGCGCACCCAGCGTCACTCGAACGACCGGGGCAGCGGAATAGGCCGGCAATATGCGGGAATCGATCCTCCAGTGCTCCGCGACCTCACGGGTCGTCGCCAGCAACGGCAACAGGTCGCCCGCCTGCAATCCCCGCCCGAAAAATCCACCGATCTTCCCGGGACCGTAAGTGCTTCGACTGCCCAGCGCCGGGGCCACCGCTATTCCTCCGGCCACGGCAAGATAGGATCTGCATCCGTTCCGAATCGCTCCTACCTTCAACGTAGATCCGGCTTTGATCGTCATCGGCCGGTTCCGGTCGAACCCCGCCACCTCCGCACCACCCCACGCGACCACGGCGTCGCAGTGGAACTTTAGCTCCGGTCCGACGAGGGTGAACTCCAGTCCGGCCGCGTCCTCGGGGTTGCCCACCAACAAATTGACCAGGCGAAGCGCAAACGGATCGGCCGCCCCTCCCTTTGGCACTCCACGCGACCGCTGCCCCACCCGCCCCAGATCCTGCACCGTCGTGAACATCCCGCCGCTGATCACCTCCACTCCGCTCAACGGTTCCCGTAATCCTCGGCCCTTTTCTCCGTTGTTCCCTCTGGCGACAGAACGAGTGTCACCTAAATCGCGATACTGGGATTCGAACTCGACGAATTCCCGGGCGGTAATGGCCCGAAATTTCACCCGATCGCCGGTCCTGAGCAGGGCTGGCTCTGAACGGGTCGCGTCGAAGAGCCGTAGTGGCGTGCGCCCAATCAGATTCCATCCGCCCGGCGTCGCGAGCGGATAAACTCCCGTCTGCGCGCCTCCAATCCCGACCGTCCCAGCTGGAACCTGCGGTCTCGGGGTTGCGCGGCGTGGCGTCGCCAGTCCTTGCGGAAGTCCGCCCAGATACGGAAATCCCGGCGTAAATCCGATGGCGTGGACCAGATAGTCCGCGTCCTCGTGGGTTTTCGTGACTTCGGCCACGGACAATTTCGTATGGCGGGCGACGTGCTCCAGGTCCGGCCCGTACTCACGTCCATAGCAAACCGGTATATCAACGGTTCGCATGGGCGACACCGGTCCGGAGTCGACGACCCGGACGGAAACTGCCTCAAGCGTCGCTCGCAGTTTTTCGAAAGAAGGCGCGCGGGCTGGATCGAAAAACACGGCGACGTTTGCAAACGCCGCCACCACGTCGACCGCGCCGGGAGGCGGATCCCGTTCGACTTCGCGGGCGACCGCCTGCACGAGCGCGGCGACGGCGGCATCGACCTGATCGCCGAACGTCATCACCACGGCCGAGTCGCCGAGCGGAGAGATCGTCATCCTGCTTTTATCCGAAGCCACGGAGCACCCCGCAAAACAAAAACCCGGCGCCATGAAAGCGCCGGGTTGCTGCCACAGGCAAAATTGCAGGCAATCGCCCGCCTCCCACCAGGGATCAATTGGTCGTCACACTCGGCGGCAACGTGCGCAGGTCGGTGACTTCCAGCAAGGCGACACCGGTACCGGCGGCGGCCGAGACGATCGCAGTGTAATTGCCCGGTGGAAGGACGACCACGAGCGCAGACTCCACCGGGTTGCGCGGGACACCCGGGATGTTGGCAAGTTCCGAACCTGCAACGATCGCGCCGACATCGTCGTTGGCAGCGATCTGCCGGCCAGCGGAGTCGAAGATCGCGAGGCGCGGGTTGGCAAGCGGAGCTGCAATGCCGAAGGCGGAGAGCGACGGGCCTTTCGCCGAGATCAGCGTACGGACCGGTTCCTCGCCGTTGACCACGATGCCCGAGATGAGCGCCTGCTCGCCCGTGCCGACAAAGCCGCGGACCGACAGATTGATGAACCGGGTGCTGGGCATTTCCTGCGCGACGAAAACCTGCCCGCGAAGTTCGCCACCGGTGAACGTCGTGCTGTGATAATTCAGGTACGCCCCGCCCGAGAGCAGCTTGATCGGATCTCCGAGATAGGCGCCGTCAAACGAACCCTGAATCGCGCCGCTGACGTTCGAATAAATCCCGGCATTGGCGGCGTTGCCGAGATTGTGGACGACGCCGCCGCTCACGCCGGGTGCGCCTTCATGGAAGTGCGAATTATTGAGCGTGTTGTTGAAATTATAGACGGAGGAGCGGAGGCTGAGCTGGTTCGTGGAGGGATCGTAACTCATCACCGCACCGCCAAAATCATTGAGTGCGGAAAGGTTCACGGCTGGAAACGCCGCCTGCTCCTGCGCCACGGTCATCTTCGCGTAGAGCCGAACTGGCTGCGCGGTCAACTGGCCCCGGACCTCCCCACCCGGAAACTGGGCCGAGTGGATGTTGTAGTAGGCGCCGCCCTTGAGCAGCGTCGTCGGTGAGCCACCATGCCTGACGTTCGTAAACGTGGCCGTGAGCGACGTGCTCGTGCGGGTGTACACTGCCTCGCCGCCGAGCGTCGTCACTACGCCGCCGTTCGCGCCAGCAGCGGCCTCGTGAATATGCGAAAGCGTCGCCGTATTCGTCATGCCACTGATTGAAACCATCAGGTCGAACGTGTTGGTCGCCACGTTGTAGAGCATGATCGCATTGCCGGTGGCCGGAGAGCGCGTGTCCGGATTTTCCTGGGCGGAGTTGATCGTCGCACGCAACTCGACGATTTGGGCACGGGTCGTAACAGCGAGGGCGCAAAGCGCGCCCGCAAACAGCAGTCCTCTGACAGGGGGAATATTCATGGTGGTATGGGGAACAACAAAAGCGGGCGTCCAACCGGGCACGCACCAAAGTGTAACAACTTAGTCAGGATCGCCATGACTGGCGCAGCTTCGAGCCAATTCGATCCGCAAACCTCAATCCAAGGTAAAACGGAAATCCGGGCGCGGTTTGATTTGAACTTTCCCGTCTGGGCTGGGTGTAATGGGGTTTCCATGAACGCCACCCGACTCTCCGTTTCCCTGCTCGCCGTCTCACTGTTGCTCCCGGCCTGCCGCAAACCCGCGATTGAATCCTATCGCGTGCCGAAGGAAGCCGCCGCCGCACCAAGCGGGGCAGCGCCCGCCGGTGCCGGCGTTGCGCAAGCAGCGGCCCCGGCTGGCGCACCCGATGGCAACGCGATGGCGAGCACCGCGGTCGCAACCGCCAGCGGACCAGGGCTCACTTGGACTGCCCCTGCCCACTGGACTGCGAAACCCGGCTCGGCCATGCGTAAAGGCAGCTATGCGGTGAAAGCGGAGGGAATGGCAGGCGAGGCCGATCTTTCCATCACCGCATTCCCGGGTGACGTCGGCGGCGACCTGGCGAACCTGAATCGTTGGCGAGGGCAGATTCAACTGCCTCCCGTTGCCCAAGGGGAACTCGAAGCATCCACGCAGCACGTGGATCACGAAGGGCTGCACATGACGGTGGTCGATCTCGCCGGCACCGGCGCCAGCGCCCAGCGCATCCTCGGCGCGATGGTCCCCCACAACGGATCCACCTGGTTCTTCAAGCTCATGGGACCCGACGCGTTGGTCGCAAAGGAAAAGGCCGCCTTCACGGCATTTCTCAACACGATCAAGCCGGCCGCCGCGAAATGAACGACGCGTTTCGCCAGATCAGGGATTTTTTCGTCTCCCTCAAACTCACGGTCGTTCTGCTCGTGTTCGGACTCGTGTTGGTGTTCGCCGGGACGCTCGCGCAGGTGAACCTCGGCATCTGGGCGATTCAGGAAAAGTTTTTCCGCTCGTTCATCGCACTCTGGCAGGTCGGCCCGTTGACGATTCCCCTGCCCGGCGGCTACCTCGTCGGCGGGCTGTTGCTGATCAACCTGCTCTCGGCCCACCTCTACCGTTTCAAGTTCACGTGGGGAAAGTCGGGCGTCCAGCTTACCCATATCGGCCTCATTCTGCTGCTCGTGGGCGAACTCTTGTCCGGCCTCTGGCAGGAGGATTACAGCATGCGGCTCGTGCAGAATGAAACGAAGAATTTCTCCGAGAGCTACCGGGACAACGAACTCGCACTGGTCGACACCACCGACCCGAAATTCGACGAGATTGTCGTGATTCCCGAGCCAAACCTCATTCCTGGCCAGACGATTCAACACCCGAAACTGCCGTTCCGGATCGTCACAAAAACCTACTATCCCAACTCCGCGCTCAGCAGTTCCGGTCCTGCTGACGCCAATCACCCTGCGCCCGCCGCGGGAGGCGAATCGGGCTCTCCGGCGACGAAGGGCGTTGGCACCCGCATCACCGCGGCACCACAGCCGATCACCTACAAACAGGACGAGCGCAATATCCCGACCGCGTTCGTCGAATTAATCGGCGCCGAGGGCTCGCTCGGCACCTGGCTCGTGTCGACCCACCCCGCGATGACCCCGCAGGCCTTCGAGCATGCCGGCCGGAAGTGGACGATTGCGCTGCGCTCGACCCGAGCGTACAAGCCGTTCGCACTCACGCTGCTGAAATTCAGCCACGACCGCTACGCCGGCACGGAAATCCCGAAGAATTTTTCGAGCCGCATCCGGCTGACCACCCCGGACGGCACCGACAATCGCGAGGTCCTCATCTACATGAACAATCCGTTGCGCTATGCCGGACTTACATTCTACCAGGCGAGCTTTGATCCCAACGACGACAAGGTGACAATCCTCCAGGTGGTGAAGAATCCCAGCTGGCTGATTCCCTACGTCGCTTGCGGTTTGATGACGTTCGGCCTCACGGTGCAATTCTGCATCCACCTTTTCGCTTTTGTCGGCAAGCGCCGCAACGCCCGTCCCTCCCATCCATGAAGAAGCTCCTTCCCTGGCTCGTCCTGCTCATGGCCGTTGGCTACGTCGTGTCGAAATCGCTGCGCGCACCCAAGAACCCCGCCGCGTTCGACGTCGTCGGCTTCAGCCGGCTTCCGGTGCTGGTCAACGGGCGGCTCAAGCCGCTCGACACGGTGGCCCGCAGCTCGTTGCTGCAATTGCAGGGTCGCCAATCGGTCGAGACGCCCGACGGTCGCAAGCCCACACCCATTGAGTGGCTCCTCGACACCTGCTATCGGGCGGATCTCGCAGACACCTACAAGACCTTTGAAATCGTCAACCCCGACCTGCTGGCCGTGTTCGATCTCAAGGTGGAGGACGGACTCGACAACAAGCGTTTCGCCTACAACCAGCTTTTCAAGAGTTTCGCGGAACTCGATCGCCAGGCCAAGCTCGCCAACCAGGTCGAATCCGCCGTTCGTACACCGTTTCAAAGCGCCGTGGTTCAGCTCTACGGAAATTTGGTCCACTACCAACGACTACGGCACGCGCTAGCGTCCCCCGACCGTCCCGATTTTCTCGGCGACCTCCTGAAATTCCAGGAGCAGGTGAAAGACGGGGTAGCCGCGGTCCGAGCCAAACAAGCCGGCCAGCCCCACGACGAGGCGGCAGCCGCGGCGATGACGCAGATCGGCGAGCGGTTCGTCGACATGGCGAACCTCAGCAATTTCCTCGTGATTCCGCCCGAAGCGGTCGAGACCGATCCCAACGCATGGAAGCCCGCGGGCGCCGCCCTGCTCGACACGTTCCGTTCGGGCCGGGTGAATGCCGCCGCCCTCGCCTACGCCGGACTGGGCCACGCCTGGCGCAACGGCAAACCCGAGCAGTTCAACAAGCTCATCGAGCTCTTCCGGGCCGATCTCGAAAAGCAATTCGCCGAACGCCTGAAAAAATGTGACGCCGAGGCGCGCTTCAACGCCGCGCAGCCGTTCTACACGAGCATGACACTCTACGCCCTGGCGTTCTTCATCGCGGTATTTTCCTGGCTGGTGTGGCCCGACACCCTGGGTCGCTCGGCCTTCTGGCTCGTGGCGGTGGCTTGGATCGTCGCGACTGCTGGGATTGCGATGCGCATGTGGTTGGAAGGCCGCCCCCCGGTCACGAATCTCTATTCTTCCGCGCTGTTCGTCGGCTGGGGCTCGGTCGGCCTCTGTCTTATCCTGGAATATTTCTACAAGAACGCCATCGGCAGCGTGGCCGCTGGTGTGATCGGGTTCGCCACCCTTTTGATTGCCCACCATCTCTCGCTGACCGGCGACACGCTGGAGATGATGCGGGCGGTACTCGACTCGAATTTCTGGCTCGCGACCCACGTTGTCGTCGTCGCTGCTGGTTATGCAGCGACTGCACTGGCGGGCTTCCTCGCTCTGATCTACATCGTCCGCGGCATTTTCACGACGACACTCGACAAGGTGACCGCCGATTCCCTCGCGCGCATGGTCTACGGCATCGTGTGCTTCGCGACCCTGTTCAGTTTCGTCGGCACCATCCTCGGCGGCATCTGGGCCGATCAATCGTGGGGCCGCTTCTGGGGCTGGGATCCCAAGGAGAACGGAGCGCTCATCATCGTGATTTGGAACGCCATCATCCTTCATGCGCGCTGGGGCGGCATGATCAAACAGCGCGGCCTGATGTGCCTCGCCGTTGGGGGCAACATCGCCGTCGGCTGGAGCTGGTTCGGCACCAATATGCTCGGCGTCGGCTTGCACAGCTATGGATTTACCGACGCTGCGTTCGTCGCACTGATCAGCTTTGGGATTTCTCAGGTCGCAGTGATCGCGCTCGCCAATTTACCCCTGTCCAAGTGGCGCAGTTTCAGCCGGAACCTCTCCGCTCCGCTCGCCCTCCACAAAGAGAACCTGGGATCGACGTCCGGCCGCTGAGAACGCACGGCGCCCCTACTACCTTTTGCCCAGCAATTCCTCCGCGTGGGCGAGCGCACTCTTGGCCGTGCGATCGCCCAGCATGCGGGCGAGTTCGCTCACCCGGGCTTTTCGACTCGCCTGAATCGGCTCAATCGAAACGACCGCCCGCTCCTTGGATTGGTCCTTGGTGACAACCAGATGACACGTCGCCTGCGCTGCGACCTGCGGCAGGTGGGTCACGCACAGGACCTGATGGCCCTTCGCAATTCCGGCCATCTGCGCCCCAACCACGCGGCCGATTTCACCGCCGACGTTCGCGTCGACTTCATCGAACACGAGCACCGGCACCTCATCCAAATCCGCCAGCACGGTCTTTAGTGCCAACATCACCCGCGCAAGTTCGCCGCTGGACGCGATGCGGCTAAGCGGCAAGGGCGCCTCGCCCACATTCGGGGAAAAGAGAAACTCCACTGTGCAATCGCCCGTCGCGGTGAGGTCGGCGAGAGGCACGACGCGCACCTGGAAGTCCGCCTTCTTGAACCCAAGCTGCGCAATGCTCTTCGCCGCCGCGCGGGCCAGCTCTTTTGCCGCCTTCTCCCGCACCCCCCGCAAAACTGCAGCATCCTTCCGCGCCTTCCGCGCCGCATCAGCGATCTTTTTTTCCAGGCGCAGCAACGCGCCCTCCAAGTCGCCCTGAACCTCCAAGCGGCGGCGCATCTCCTCCCGTGCGGTGATAACGGCGGAAACATCCCCGCCGTGTTTCCGCTTCACCTCGAGCCAGGTGTTCATCCTCGTACCCAGGTCCTCCGCCTGCTCGGGATCGAACTGCAATTGCTGACTGAGCGTCGAGAACTCCGCGCCGAGATCATTCAGCTCGACGGTTGCGGACGACAAACGCTCCGCCAACGGCTGGCTCGCCGCGTCGATGCCCGCAAGCTGGCGCGCCTGCCGGAGCAATTCCGCCAACCGGCGCTGCAACCCGTCCTCCCCGGTGAGCCCACCAGCAAGCGATGAGGCCAGGTCAATCAGTTCCTGCGCGCGGGTCATCCGCTGAAAATCCCGCTCGAGCGCCTCAATCGATTCATCCGTAAGCTCCAGGGCGTCGAGCTTCGCGAGCTGCACCTTTAGAAACTCGATCTGATCCGGCGCCAGCTTCGTTTCGTTTGCGATGCGGGCGTGCTCCGCGGTGAGTTCCCTCCAGGCCCGGTAGCTCACGCCGTAGTCCGCCAACGATTCGCCTGCGCGGCCGAACAAATCGAGCAGCCCAAGCTGACAGCTTTCCTTGAGCAGCCGACGCGGTTCGCTCGGTCCGTGAAAATCGATCCAGTGCTCGCCGAGCCGCTGCAGGGCCGCCAGCGTGGCCAGACTGCCGTTGACCGTGATTTTTGGCGCCTTCTCCCGCGGAAGGCTGCGCCGGAGGAGCAACAGGCCTTCCTCGCACGGAGGCAGCTGGAGTTCGCCGAGTAACGCGTCAATCCGGGTCGAATCGACAAAACACAAACTCGCCTCCACGTCGACCGCCGGTGCGCCCTGGCGGATGATCGTCTTGTCCGCCCGCTCGCCCGCCAACAGGCTCAACGCCCCGAGCAAGATACTCTTCCCGGCACCCGTTTCACCCGTCACCGCCGTGAACCCCGCCTCGAAGTCGAGCGCGACGTGCTCCAGCAGGGCCAGGTTGCGGATTTGAAGCGATTGCAGCATGTAGCCCCTACTGGCACAAAAAATTCGCCGGCAATCAAGCGGCGGATTGAAAAACGTGCCAAATACGGGTGCCACACATTCCTTCCATTGAGGTGGAATAACTGTTCCCCAAAATCCCCCAGGCCTGATACCGTGCCCGCCCCATGAGCACCCATTTTCAAATCGCCGTCCTCGGCGGCGACGGCATCGGTCCCGAAGTGGTCGCAGAAGGCATCAAGGTACTCCGCGCCGTCGAGACAGGCCTGTCCGAGGTCAGGTTCCGACTGACCGAACACTCCGTCGGCGCCGGCGAATTTCTGCGCAATGGCGACCCGCTCCCCGGCGCCACGTTGGAGCGCATCAAGGAAGCTGACGCCGTTCTCCTCGGCGCCATGGGCCTGCCCTCGGTCCGCTGGCCCAGCGGCGTCGAAATGACACCACAAATCGACCTGCGCGAGCAACTCGACCTCTTCAACGGAGTTCGCCCCATCCGTTTGTTTCACGAGTCCCACACGCCACTGAAAGGCTACGGTGGCACGGGCCGCCCCATTGACTTCGTCATCATCCGCGAGAACTGCGAAGGGTTGTTCTCCGAGCGGCTCACGCCCCGCGCCCCGGGCCGGGACTACGAGACCGACACCATGAAAATCACCCGGCGCGGCGCGGAACGCATCTGTCGTGAGGCCTTCCAACTCGCGCTCACCCGCCGGCGGCACTGCACCCTCGTCGACAAGGCCAATGTCCTTCCTTCGATGGCGTTTTTCCGAAAAGTCTTCGACGAGGTGGCCCGCGAGTTCCCGTCGGTGACGACCGACCGTGTCTACGTCGACGCAATGGCACTCTTTCTGGTTCAACGCCCGGAATCGCTCGACGTGATGGTCACCGAAAATATCTTCGGCGACATTCTTTCCGACCTGGCCGCGGGCATCATCGGTGGCATGGGCATGGCGCCTTCTGCCGATCTCGGCGAGACCAACGGTGTTTTCCAGCCTTCCCACGGCACAGCCCCCACGATTGCCGGCAAAGGCATCGCCAACCCCATCGCCACGATTCTGTCCGTGGCCATGATGTTGGAATGGCTCGATCACCCGGGGACAATTCGCGGCGCCCGCCTCATCACGCAAGCCGTCGAGCGTGTCCTCGCCGACCCGGCCAACCGTACCGCCGACCTCGGCGGCACGCTCACGACCACGCAGATGGGCAACCTCGTTTGCCAGGCGCTCACGTAGAATTTCCGACGCCGCGATGCCTATGCCTCACCTTGTCGATCTCACCCTCCCGCTGACGCCCGGACAACGCGGCGTCGGCATGGAACCGAAGAACACCGTCGCCCGCGACGGCTGGAATGCCGCCACGTGGCACCTTTACTCGCACGCCGGCACCCACATGGATTCGCAAATTCATTTTGACGCCGGGACCGAGACCATCGACACGAAACCGCTCTCGCTCTGCCTCGGACCGGCGTGGGTCGTAAATCTTGTTCCACTCGCACCACGAACCGTTCTCACCGTAGCCCATCTTGGTCCGGTCGCGACGCAATTCAGCGACGGAGAAAGCCTGCTGTTGCGCACCGACTGGCACCATCACGTCGCCGACGTCGTGCTCTATCGCGACGGCCTGCCGCGGATCGGCGATGACCTCGCCGCCTGGTGCGTCGACCATCGCGTGAAGATGCTCGGCGTCGAACCACCCTCGATTGCCGACGTGAACAACCTCCCCGAGGTGACGCGTATCCATAAGATCCTGCTTGGGGGTGGCGTCACGATTGTCGAGGGCCTCGCCCATCTCGACCGGCTCACCCAGCCGCGCGTCTTCTTCCACGCGCTCCCGCTCCGGCTGGCCGCGGGTGACGGCTGCCCGGTGCGCGCCTTTGCCTACGACTCCCCGCCCGACACCTGGCCGCGACTCTGAACGTCGTTCCCTCGCTCTCCCCTCCGCATGATTCCGCGCCGCGCCCTCGTCGTCACCGCCACGTTTTTCCTATCCGTCTTGCTCTATGTCGATCGGGTCTGCATCTCGACCGCCAAAGGCCCGATCACCCAGGAACTCAGCCTGACCGACACCCAATTCGGTTGGGTGATGTCGGCGTTCGCGATCGGTTATGCGCTCTTTCAAACTCCTTCGGGCATGCTCGCTGACAAGATTGGTGGACGAACAATTCTCGCTGGCATCGTCACCGTCTGGTCGGTCTTCACCGGACTCACCGCCCTCGCGTGGAGCTACGGGTCACTGCTGATCATCCGCTTTCTGTTCGGCGCGGGCGAGGCAGGGGCGTTCCCGGGGATGGCGCGCGCGGTCTATTCGTGGATTCCCGTCCGCGAGCGTGGCCTGGTCAAGGGGATCAACTTTTCGGGGTCCCGTCTCGGCGCCGCGTTTGCGCTGCCCGTGCTCGCCACCGCCATCGACTCCCTCGGCTGGAAAGCCACGTTCGCGATCCTGATGGGCGCCGGCTGCGTCTGGTCGGTGGCGTGGTGGCTCTGGTTTCGCGATGAACCCACCGAGCATCCCACCATCTCCCGTGAGGAACTCGCCTATATTGTGGCCAACCGCCAAACCGCCGCGATTGGCGGCCCAGTGTGCCGAATGCCCATCGGCCACATGCTCGCGTCACCCGGACTCTGGTTGATGATGACCCAGTATCTCTTCGCCAACTTCACGACATTTTTTTGCCTCACCTGGCTCTACCCTCACGTTAAAGCCACCTACCATCTGAATTCCGCCGACGCCGGAATCTACAGCATGATCCCGCTCCTCTGCGGCGCACTGGGCAACGTGGTTTCCGGCGCCCTCGTTGACGCGATCTACGCCACCGGACGGCACGCACTCTCCCGGAAGCTCCCGGCAATCTTTGGTTTTTGCCTGACCGCACTCGGCATGCTGATGAGCGCACAGCAGCACGCGGTGGGACCGGCCATTTTCTGGCTTTCCCTCGCCGTGTTCGGCGTCGACATGGTCCTCAGCCCGTCGTGGTCCTTCTGCATCGACATCGGGGGAAAACACGCCGGCCAGGTGTCCGGCACGATGAACATGGCCGGCAACATCGGCTCGGCGATCATCGGGCCCGCCTTCCCCGCCCTTCTGCTCTGGACCGGCAGCGCCAACGTCTTCTTCTACATCATCGCCGGTTGCAGCGTGGTCGCCGCCGGCTGCTGGCTGCTCGCCGACGCAACGAAAACAATCGAGGATGTCCCCGTCTGACCTCGGCGCGTTCGCTTCGCCATACCGCAAGTCTCCCCTTTCCGCCCTCCCATGTCCGACTCCACGATCGTTCCGTCCTCCCGCCGCCTCCGCGGTGTCTGCCTCGGCGCCGGCTACTTCAGCCGGTTCCAATATGAGGCATGGCAGCGAATTCCCGAGGTCGAAATCGTTGCCCTCGCGAACCGCAGCCTCGAAAAGGCCCGGGAAACAGCCACGCTTTTCCACATTCCCCGCGCCTATGCGTGGAGCGACCTCGCGGCGATGCTCGATGCGGAAAAACCCGACTTCGTCGACATCATCACGCCACCCGAGACACACCTCGAAATCGTCCGCCTCGCCGCCGCCCGCGGCATCGCCATCATCTGCCAGAAACCCATCGCCCCCACGTGGGACGAGTGCGTCGCGGTCGTCGAAACCGCCCGCCGCGCCGGCGTCCGCCTGATGATTCACGAAAATTTCCGCTGGCAGCCCTGGTATCGCGAGATGCGCCGCCTCCTTGACGCCGGCACGCTCGGCGACTTGTTCTCGATCAACGTCCGCATGCGCATGGGGGACGGCTGGCAGGAGGACGCGTACCTGGCGCGCCAACCGTTTTTCCGCACCTACCCGCGCCTCTTTGTCTACGAAACCGGCATCCACTTCCTCGACACCTTTCGTTACCTCGGCGGCGAGATCGCCACCGTCTACACCCGCTTCCAGCGACGCAATGCCGCCATCAAGGGCGAAGACGCCGCGCAAATCGTCTGTGGCTTCGCCAGCGGCGCCACCGCGATCCTCGACGCGTCGCGCTACAATGAGGCCGATACCGCCAACCCGCGCTACACGTTCGGTCTCGTCCGGATCGACGGCAGCAAGGGTCACCTTGAGCTCGACCTGGAGGGCAATCTCATCTTCAAGCCCCTTGGCCAGGCCACGCAACGAATCGAGTATCCGCACACCCGTGACGGATTTGCGGGCGACAGTGTTTACGCGATCCAGCGCCACTTCGCCAACCGCATGGCCGACGGCGCACCCTTTGAAAACACCGGTGACGACTACCTGAAATCCACCGCGCTCATGGAAGCGTGCTACCGATCGCAGGCGAGCGGCCAGGTGGTCGCAGTCGATCTTCCGAGATCGTGAAATCGGGCATCGGGCATCGATAATCTGGAATCTCAGCGATCTACTCTCTCATCCGTTCTGAACCGCCCTAATTACAGCGTCCCGACTTCATCGTTTTCATAAAATTCACACTGCTACATGACCCAATCTCAACTTTCCGACCGTCTCTGGAACTTTGCCGCCCGCGTCGGCAAGATCGTCGACGCACTCCCTGACTCTAGACTCGGACGCCATGTCGCCGGCCAACTCGTGCGGAGCGGCACTTCCAGCGCTCCTAACTACGATGAAAGCGGCGCCGCAGAGAGTCGCGATGACTTTGTCCACAAACTCAGTATCGCATTGAAAGAGCTCCGCGAAACGCGTGGCTGGTTACGCTTCATCGCCAAAACGGACGTCCTCCCGGCGGAAAAACTTTCGGAAGCGATCGACGAGGCGGAACAACTCTGCCGCATCCTGGGCAAGTCCGTCCTCACGGTGAAAACCACCCGCGCCGCCTCTGGAAATGAAGAATGGTCGATGCCCGATGCCCGATTTCAAGATTCCGAAAATTCCGCTTCCGACCTCGGATTCCGCGCCCTCGACCACTTCGCCATCGCGGTTCCGTCCACCGAGGAAGCACTCAAGGTCTGGCGCGATCGCCTCGGCTTTCCCATCGTGTGCAGCGAGGTGCTAAATGGCGGCGCCGTGCGCCTGACACATCTCGATCTCGGCAACACCCACCTCCAACTCGTCGAACCACTCACGCCCGATCATCCCATTCGCGCCTGGCTCGCGCAAAACGGACCCGGCCTCCATCATTTCTGTTTCCGGGTCGATGATGTCGGAGCCTCGCACGCGGAACTCCTCGCGGCGGGACTCGCCCCCGCAACCCCTCCGCCGCATCAAGGCACGCAGGGCAAGCGCGCGCTCTTCCTCCTGAAAGGCGCTACCCAGGGCGTCCAGGTCGAGATCACCGGAACCTGACGCGATGGCCGACCTCGACAAGCTCGCCACCTTCGCCGCCCTGCCGCCCGTCTGGCCTGACGACGTTCTCGCGGCCAATCGCGCTGCCGCATCAGCCAGCACCCTCGTCGTCCTCGACGACGATCCCACGGGCACACAGACGGTTCGCGACATTGCCGTTGTCACCACATGGGACACCGCGACGCTCCGCGCCGAACTCGCCGGTGCGCCCGCGTGCTTCTATATTTTGACCAATTCCCGTAGCCTGGCACCCGACGCTACGCGCGCCCTTCATCGCGAGCTCGCTGCCAATCTCCGTGCCGCCGCGGCCGCAACCAATCGCTCCATCGTCGTCGCCAGTCGCAGCGATTCGACTCTTAGGGGGCACTTCCCGCTCGAGACGGACATCCTCGCCGAAACCCTCGGCCCCTTCGACGCCACGATTCTCACGCCCTATTTCGAGGCCGGTGGCCGCTACACGTTCAACGACACGCATTACGTCGCGGAGGGGTCCCGACTTGTCCCCGCCGCCGAAACACCTTTCGCGCGCGATGCCGCGTTCGGTTACCGCCACTCGCACCTCCCGTCCTACGTCGAAGAAAAAACCGCCGGCCGCATCCGCTCCGCCGAAGTCGCCACCCTGCCGCTCGACCTCATCCGCCAAGGCGGCCCCGTGATGGTCGCCGAAAAACTCCGCGCCCTTCCTCGCGGATCCGTCTGCATTGTCAACGCCAGTGCCCCGCGCGACATCGAGGTGTTCGCCGCCGCTTCGCTCGCCGCCGAGCGAGCCGGCTCACGCTTCCTCTACCGCACCGCGGCGGGTTTTGTCGCCGCCCGCATCGGGCAGTCCCCGC
Organism: Opitutia bacterium; assembly: GCA_947474365.1. GTDB lineage: Bacteria > Verrucomicrobiota > Verrucomicrobiia > Opitutales > Opitutaceae > ER46. Next base: position 60,375 of record CANJIU010000036.1, read on the forward strand.
AACAGGCGTTGGTCTCCCCCGAGGCCTTTCGCACGTCCACCGCCCACGGCGGCCTTACGCTGATCGGTTCCTACGTCCCCAAAACCACCGCGCAACTCGACGCCCTCCTCGCCACCGGCGGGCAAACCGCGATCGAACTCTCCGTCGCCGACCTGCTCGACCCCGTGCGCCGCAACTCCGTGCTCGCCGCTGCCATCGCGACGATGAATGCCGCGCTCACCTCCGGGCGCGACACGGTCGTCTCCACCAGCCGGACGCTCGTCACCTCCGTGGATGCCGCCACCAGCCTCGAAATTGGCCGGCGGATCTCCGACGCCCTCATCATGCTTGTCCAGGGTCTCAGCGTCGCGCCGCGCTACTTCATCGCCAAGGGCGGCATCACCTCCAGCGACACGGCCACGCGCGGCCTCGGGGTCCGCCGCGCGCTGGTCCTCGGACAAGCCCTGCCCGGCGTCCCCGTTTGGCGACTTGGGCCGGAAACGAAATTCCCCGGCCTCGGCTATGTGGTCTTCCCAGGCAATGTCGGCAGCGAAACCGCTCTCGCCAACCTCGTCACTCAATTGCGCGATTCCGCGCGCCCCGGCCCGGCGTAATCGCCCCGCCATCCCGCTTCGCCGCTGCCAGCGCCAGGGCGGGCGCATTTCAAAGTAGACGCCGGGGCCGGTCCCCGGCTTCGTACCGGCTTGCCCCCGTCACTTACGCTTCATCCGATCGGATACCTCCGCACCCGCCAGCAGGTGAAGTTTCACGCCGGGCACCAACCCGCCGCCGCCGAGGAGGAACGCAACGAATTGGAATTGCTGCCCGGTTGCGGCTACGAGCAGGCCCTGCAGGATCTCGCAGGGGTGGAGCGCGTATGGCTCCTGTGGTGGTTTCATCGCAACGAGGATTGGCGCCCGCTCGTGCTCCCGCCACGCGGCCCGTCGCGCCGGCGCGGGGTCTTTGCCACGCGATCGCCGCATCGCCCCAATCCCCTCGGACTCACCGCCACCGCGTTGCTCGGAATCGAGGGACGGACACTTCTGCTCGGTCCCTGCGATCTCCTCGACGGCACCCCGGTGTTCGATCTCAAACCCTACGTCGCGGCCCACGACGCCTTCCCGTCCTCCCGCGCCGGCTGGATCGACGCCATGGAGGCCGAACAACTCGAGCCCGCCCGATTTTCCGTGCGGTTTTCGCCGACCGCCGACGCCCAGGCGCAGTGGTTGCGGGATTCGTGGGCGATCGATTTCACGGCGCGACTGATCGGATTGCTGTCCCGCGATCCCCTGCCCCACCGCACGCGCCGAATCCGCCGACGAGGAGACTCCCACTCGGAAATCGGCTGCGGCGCCTGGCGCGCCCGGTTTGCGGTCCAGGAAAATATCGTGTCGGTCCTCGCCCTCGAAGCGGCGTACCCGATGAAATTCCTGTCGCGCGCGGACTACAAGAATGTGCCCGACCGGGAGGCCCAGCTGGCCTTCCTCGATCGCTGGCCGGCGACGGTAACTTCGTGACCGACGCGCCGGCACCCTGCGGGCCGACGAAGCCTTATTTCTTCTTCTTCTGCTTGCCGGCCCCGCCGGCACCTTCGGTGAAGGGATCCCGCGTGACCTCGACGTGGCTGCGTTTCGCCCACGCCAGCCACGCGGCGGACAGCGTGCGAACGCGATCAGGTTCGGCCGACGCCAGATTGCGCATCTCGGTCGAATCGGTGGCGAGGTTGTAGAGCTCCCATTTGTCTCCGACGATCGAGACCAGTTTCCAATCTCCGTCGCGGACGGCCCGACTGCCGTCGTGCTCGAAGAACAGCGGCGCAGTGCGGGTAATCGCTTGGTTGCCCGTGAGGGCGGCCACCAGGCTGCGCCCTTCCATCGGCTGAATTGCGGTGCCGTTCCTCTCCGTCGGATACTTTGCTCCGGCAAGTTCCACGAGCGTGGGCATGAGATCGATGATGTGACCGGCCTGAGTACGAAGGTCGCCGCGCGATTTGATCCCTGCGGGCCAATGCGCGATGAACGGCGTCCGGATGCCGCCCTCGTGGCTGAAGTGTTTGTAGAGTCGGAATGGCGTGTTGCCCGCATTGGCCCACGCGCTGCCGTAGCTCAGGTAGCTCCCGGGCATACCCATCTTTTTCAGATCGGCTCCGGTGTGCAGGATATTTTTAGGACTGCTGCTCTCGTCGAACCCGAGCGGGTCCCATTCCCAGCACGCCCCGTTGTCGCTGAGAAACATGATCAAGGTGTTGTCGAGCTGGCCGTGTTGCCGGAGGTCTGCGACGACGCGCCCGACGGCTTGATCCAGGCGATCGACCATCGCGGCGAAGATCGCCATGCGGCGCGCGAGGTCGCGCCGGCGATCTTCGGGCAGCGTGTTCCACGCCGGGTTGTCCTGACCGGCATAGGGGGACGGCTTGGCGTGGGACTTCGGTGGAATGCCACTGCGGGGCGTCAGGGGCAAATCAGCCGGCACGAGCTTGAGACGCTTCAGTTGCGCGAGGCGTTCGTCGCGAATCGTGTCCCAGCCCCTGGCGAAATACATCGCCTCATACTTCGCGATGTCGGACTCGTGCGCGTGCAGGGGGAAATGCGGCGCGTTGAATGCCAGATAATGAAAAAACGGCTTTTTTTCCCGCCGCGCCTCGGCGATGAAATCGAGTGAATAGTCCGCGAACGCATCCGTGGAGTAGAACGTGCCGGGCACGCCGTCCTTTGGCGCCGTGTAGGAACGTGGGGCGCGCCCCTTCGGCCAGCGCGTGTAGAACGGCGACTCGTCCCAGCAGGAATTATAGCCGCCGAGCATCCCGTAAAAATCCTCAAAGCCCCGGTCGGTCGGCTTCACGTCGGTCTTCGGCATGTGCAGGTGCCACTTGCCCACCATCGAAGTGCGGTAGCCGGCGTCACGCATGACTTCCGCGAGCGTGACGACGTCGGCCTGCAGTGTGCCACGGTAGCCGGGAAATTCCGGACCGCGATCCTGGGTCATGTTGCCCACGGCGGCCTGGTGAGGATAAAGGCCGGTCATCAGCGACGCGCGCGTCGGGCAACACCGGGCGCTGTTATAGAACTGGGTGAACTTCACTCCGCCGGCCGCGAGGGCGTCGAGGTTCGGTGTCTTGATCTCGCTCCCGTAGCAACCGAGGTCAGACCAGCCGAGGTCGTCGGCGAGGATAAGCAGGACGTTGGGCCGCGCCGGCGCGGCCGCGTGGGCCACAGCGACAAACGCAACGAACGCAAACAGGGAGACAAGGCGGCGGATGTTCATTTCTTCTTTCCCTTCTTTTTCTTCGTGTCGCCGGCGGCGGCGCCGGGATCCTCGATGTACTTCTTCATGTGAGCGAGCGCCTCCATCTCCGTGGCCTGACCGAGGTCACCCTGGGCTTTCATCCACGCATCAAGTTGCGCGCGATGCCGCGCCATCTCCGCCGCCAGCGCGGGATCGGCGGAGAGGTTCTTGAATTCCTCGGGGTCGGCCACGACGTCGTAGAATTCGATCTCGCTGCGGTGCAGGAGGCGCGCGATGGCTGTCTTCGCGGTGGCGTCGCCCGCGGCCGCGGCGCGTGTCCAGCTCTCATAAGTGGCACTGTGAAGGGAGGCGTTGGCGTAGGAATCCGTCGGAGTGAAGTTCCAGATGTACTTGTAGCGGGCGGAGCGCACGGAGCGGATGCCGTAGTGATCGGAGCCATTGTTCACGCCGCGATTGGTGTATTCGGCAAAGACAAACTCCTTGTGCGTGTCGGCGGCGCCCCGCAAAACCGGGAGAAAACTCCGGCCGTCGAGGTCGGAGGTGCGGGGCTGACCGGCGATCTCAAGGAGCGTCGGAAGGATATCGACGTATTCAATCATCGCCGACGTCGTCGTCCCAGGCCGGACGGTGCCGAGCCAGCGTACGAGGCAGGCGCTTTGAATGCCGCGGTCATAGAGGTTCCACTTCGCGCGGGGCAGCGACGTGCCCTGTTCGCTCAGAAAAATCACGATCGTGTTTTGGGCATTGCCGGTCTCGGTGAGCATCGCCAGCGCGTCGGCAACCTCGCCATCGAGGGCGGTGCACTCGGCGAGGTAATTGCGGTAGTCCTCGCGCGTCTCGGAAGTGTCGGGCCAGCCCGGCGGGAGCCGGAGTTTGGCGGCGTCGTAACGGGAACGGTCACCTTCGGTCCAGGGCGAGTGAGGGTTATGCGAAGCGAGGACGAGGCAGAACGGCTTTTTCTCCTTGGCGACCGACGCAAGGAACGCGCGATGGTTCTTCCCGTTGAGCGGATCCGGGAGGTACTCAAATGGCAGCACGTCCTCGGGACCGACGTGGCGCTTGCCAGAAAGCGCGACGCGGTAGCCGCCCGCCTTCAAACGCTGCGCGATACTGATCGTGTTGGGCCGGGAAACAAAGGTATGATTCGGGTAGGCCCCCGTCTTGATCGGATACATGCCCGTGTAGAGCGCGTGGCGCGTCGGCGAACACATCGGCGCCGCCTGGAAGCAACGCGTGAATTTCAAGCCATCCCGCGCGAGGCTGTCGATCGACGGCGTGTAGGCCTGTCCGCCGTAGCAACCCACATCGCGGTGGGTGAAATCATCGGCGATGATGAGCAGGACGTTGGGCGGCGGCGGTGACGCGGCGGGAAGCAGCGTGGCCGTGGCGCCGAGGAGGAAAGCAAAGAGACGGAGGTGTTTCATCGGCTTATTGGGAGAATTTCTGAACTTCATCGGGACCGGGCGTCCGATAACGGGGATCTTTCGCCCGGATGACAACATCGCCGCCCGCCAGGCGGACGTCGAGCGGCACGAGGGTCAGCCCCGGCTGATTGATGGTCTGCGCATCGGCGCTGAGATCGCGGGTGACAATGCCCTCGGAAGGGAGCGTGGGAACATTGCCGTTATAGAACGCGGTGCACCACCAACGGCCGGCCTTGTCACGGAAGGGAGTGCCGTGGCCAAGAAAGCGACCGACGAATTTCCGCTCGCCATAGGGACCGGTGATTTTGTCGGCGGTGGCGTAGTAGAGGTTGTAGGAGCCTTTGCGCATCTGCCCGGTCGACCAACCGGTGCCGAAGAGCACATAGCGACCCTCGATTCTCTGGATGAGACAACCCTCGTGGCCCATCTTGGCCGACTCGCCTGAAGGCCCGATGTGTTGTGGTTCGCCCGCGTAGTCGGAAAAATCGGGTTTCAACGGGGCGATTTCCGTGGCCCCCCAGATCATCCACCACGTGCCGTCGGTATCATGAAACAGCGACGGATCGTGGCGCTTGCCGATGCGCGTTGACAGTGGGCTGGTCCACGGACCTTTGAGCTCAGCGCCCTGGCTCAACACGAGCGTGCCACCGACCTTCGGCGCCAGCGGCTGCGGCGTGGTGTGGATGAGCGCCCAGCGGGTGCCGAGCCAATGCAGTTCCGGCGCCCAGACACGCCACTCCGAAGGCGAATTCTGGTCAAAGGTCGCGCGCGCCTTCTCATACCAGACCGTGTCCTTCAAGGTATACGGCGTGCCGAGCGACTCCCACGTGGTCAGGTCGGCGCTGCGCCAGACGTGAACGTGCCAGCCAACAAGACTCTTGGGGCCAAGACCCGTATTCGTCTTGGTTTCATCAGTGACGATCGTCTCCGGGCGCTGGGTCGTGCCGGTATAGTAATAAAATCCGTCGGGGCCCGTGATGATGTACGGATCCCTAACCCAAGTGTCGTGCACGTGTAGCGCACGGTCATGGGTGGCGAGCGCGGTCTTGATGGCGGTGGGAGATTCCGCCGCCGCGGCCAGAAACGGCACGACGGGGAGGAATAGAAGAAGACTTCGAAGCTTCATGATGAAATTCAGAACGCGAGCCTCGCGCCCAGCGCGTAATTGGTCGGCGGGTTGACGGCGGCGCGGAAGAGCTGTCCGTCGGGATCGCGACGCACGAGGGTGTAGTCGGCTTGATGGAGGAGATTCATGGCGTTGAACTGCAATTCCAGATTCCTGCGCCCCAGCCACTGCGGCAGACGAGTCCGGTAGCCGAGCAGGAGGTCGGCCTCGCGTCGGACCGCCGCGCTAAACAGGCGGCCCGCGGTGCTGCGTCCGATGACCGGCGCACTGCCGTAGCTGAAACCGCCGCCAACGAACAACCCCTTCAGCGTCGACTGGCTGAAATCGTAGCGCGTGAAGGCGCGGCCTTCGACTTCGCGGTGGCCGATCGTCCCGGTGTTTTCCACCGCGGTGGTCGAGGCGAGCCAGTTCTGATAGTTGATGATCTCCTGCGCAACCGTGACACCCGCGGAGGTGCTGAGCGTTTGCGCTCCGGGCGTCTGCCAGAGCGGGAGCACGAGCGCGGCGGCGGGCCGGCTGCGCTTGAGCATGTTCGTCTGGACGGACTTCGTCTTCGACAGGCTGACCATGACTCGCCAGTTCGGCGTGATGTTGCCCGTGAAGTTCACCTCGTAGCCATTCGTGGCGAGGTCGGCCAAATCAAAGTCGCCACCCACAAAGCGCACCACCCGCGCCGCTGTGATCAGGTTGCTTGCGAGCATCGCGTCCATGATGCGATCGTTTCGTCCGGCGACATTGCTCGCGCCAAACGCACTCGACTGATCCACCGAACTCGTGGTGAACCGGCCCGCGCGTAGGAAGGCGCGCCCGCCAAAGAGCGAAACCATGACGCCGTAGTCTTTTCCTTTGCCCGCGTTCATCGGGAAGGGCGAACCATCCGGAATCAGCGTCTGCGTGCTGCCCGGCGGCTGGGCGTTTTCCGAGTAATTGTAGTAGGCGGAGAGCCACTTCGTCGCCTTGCCGACCAACCCGTAGGAGACGCGTTCGAAATCGTACGGGGTGGCCGAGGGCGCGTCGCCGAGGAAACGCAACGACCCAAACGACTCCGGCCGGGCCGCCACCTGAGTGTTGGGATTGTTCGTCGGGCGCGCGAAGCCCTCCAGCTTCGTGTAACGCCAGCCGACAGTGGAGACGACGCGATCGCCGAGAAAATAGCTCTGAATCGCCGCCAACCTCGTATCGGTGTGGCCCCATTGATCGTTCAGCTCATTGTAAGACCACGCGGTGTTGATCGTGCGTGGAGCCGTGCCCGGATCGACCACGACCGAAAACGTCGACGGAATACGGCGGAAATCCGGCGCCGAATACTGCGAGGTGTCGGAGGGGTTCGTGATGTAGCGGCGCGTCCAGAGCTGGTTGTTGGCATTTTGCGGCTGCGCATTGAACGGCGAACCGTCGGCCACGAGAAATCCGACATGACGGGGGTTGCCGGTGTTGTCGCGGCTTGCGAGCGCGGAAACCGTGTGACGGCCGAATTTCCCGAGTTCGAGCTGGTACGACGCTGTGAGGCGGAATCGCTCCCCACTGTTGCGCTCCCGCCGGAGCACCCAGCGCGTGTCGACATAGTAGTCGCCCGCATAGGGATTGGGAGTGCCTTCGCGGTAGGTCGTTCCCGGCTCGCCCAGAATCCGGTAAACCTCGTGTGTCGTGTCGTAGACGTCGTGGTCGCGCAGATCATTCACGGCGGCGAGCTCGACAAAGAACCGCGGGAATGGCTCGGCCTCGACGACCGCACCGAGGCTCTTCTGCTTGTATTCGCTCGTCCCGCCCGGGCCGGCAAAGCTCGCCTTTTCCGGAAAAGGGTTCTTCGGGTCGATCGCCGCCCAATCGCCCGGAAGCACAACGGAATTCACGCGGTTGGAGGCAGGCTGGCTGAAGACGGTCTGCGAAAAATTGTGAAACGTGTCGTCATTGCCGAGGAAGGTGATCCGGGTGTTGGCGGCGCGTTTGCCGATGCCCACGGCGGCGTTGGCATTGGCGAGTCCGGTAACGAGAGGCGAACCACTCGCCTTCCAGAGCGAGACGTTGTCAAAGGGCGCGTAGTAGCGCGTGAGGGTGCTCTTCCCGTGACCGTATTCGGCCTCCACGCGCAGCGCCACGTGTTGCCACGGGCGATACGTGCCAGCGAAGTGCATGCGCTGGTTTTTCCCCGTCGAATCCTCCTGCCAGCCGTCGGTCTGGTGCTGGAGCACATTGAGGCGAAACGCGACCCGGTCGCTCAGCTTTTGATTGTGGTCAAGCGTGGCGCGGAGCAGCCCGTCACTGTCAGCAGTGAAACCAAGATTCGTGAACGTGAGTCCCGTCTTCGCGGTCTTCGTCGAGGTATTGAGGATGCCGCCTGCCCCGCCCAAACCGAAGAGGATGGCGTTGGGACCGCGGGCCTCCTCAAAGCGCTCCGCATTGTACGTGTCGGGAATGAGCGAGGTGCCGAAATAATTGCGCGAGCGCGACGCCTGTTGGCCGCGGATGCGAAATTGAAAGCCGCCCGTGTCCATCGAGATGCCCTGCGCCGCCGGCGTTTGATCGGTACGCTCGGGCACCGCCGAGGCCGAGTAGCGCATGAGGTCGGCCTCGCTCGTGGCATTGAGGTCGGCCATGAACTCCGGCGTGAAAACGCTGATGGCGTTGGGCACGTCGGCGAGATTCGTGCGGAGGCGGCTGCCGGCGAGCGTGTCGTTGGCGAGATAACCGACGTTCTTGTTGGTCGAAACCTCGAAGGGCGTGAGCACCACCGCCTCCCCAGCGGAAACGGGGGGAGTCGCGGCCTTGAGCGGAACGCCGGCGCTCAGGCAGGCGGACACGCCAATCGCAACAAGGCCACGGCGAGAGGAGAAAAGAGTAAGCATCGCGGGAAAAGCGGGAACGCAGGGACTTCCAATCTGGGTCGGTCAGAACTCGAGGGTCGTCGTGAAGCGGTAGCTCCGCGGTTCGTTTAAATAGATGCGACGCAGGCCGTCGCCGGCAGTGTTCCGGCGCCCGACGACCATGCGATAGGAATTGCTGAGGTTTCGGACGTTCAACTGAAGGGTCAGCGCGCTCCGGAGCAGCGGCACCCGCACCCGGTAACCGGCAAAGACATCCCCGAAGATCGTTTCATTGCCCAACGTTTCCGCGCCGGTCTTCACGTCGTAAGCCATCACGTTCTTGCCCTGATAGCGAAGGCCGCCACCGGCGAAGCCTCCCTTCAGGCGCCCCTCGGTGAACTTGTAGCGGGCGGTCGCATTGAACTTGTCGGGACGCGAGCCGAGCGGGCCGCTCTGCAACGCCACCTGAGTCGCGAGTTCATCATAAACCGTGGCGAGTTCCGTGTTGATCGTGGCAAGCAGGGCGGCGTTGTTGCCGGCCAGGGCCCGGAGCTCGGGAGCCTTGGAATCATAATAGGAATAGATTTCCGAAAAAATGTTCGCGCGCTGCCGGACCGAATGGGAGTAACCAAGACGGAGCGTCAGGTTGGCGGTGGGATTTGCCACGAACTCAAGTTCGTAACCATGGGTCACGACGTCGACCGTGCCGGCGTTGTAGGTGACGAGTTGCTCGTCGTATTGCTTCTGGGTGATCCGGCCGGCACTGAGCAGGGAATCGTAAATCGTGATGAGGTTGTCGCCACCGAGGGCGTTGGCGGTGTTGACGCCGACGCCGCCCGGAATGATCGGGGCGTCCTTGATCTGCGCCGTGTCGAAACGGGTCGCGCGAAGGAAGAACCGATCGTCGCCGAGCACGTCGAACATCACGCCGTAATCCGTGCTTCGTCCGCCGGTCGGCGGCGGGACATCGCCATCGGGCAGAATTGTGCGGTCGAACCGTGGCGTCCCCTTGTTCGTCGCGTAATTATAGAAGACCGAAAGTCGCTTGGTCACATGAAACACGCCGCCGGTGGAAAACGTCGCCGGACGGTAGTGGTTGACGCGGTAGGTGCCGTCGAAGTCCCACTCGTTGAGCACTAGGGTCTTCGCGAGCACGCGGGGATCGTTCGGGTTCGACACGCGCGCCTCGTTGGCGTTCTGAAATTCGATCTGGTCGATTCGGTAACCCGCGGTGACGATCAATCGGTTCTCGAACCAGAAGCTCTGGGTCGCCAGCATGTAAGAATCGAGGTCCTTTTTGGTGAGCGAATTCGCCTTGGTGCGGGCGGTGTAGGTCGCGCGATAGTCCTGACCAGCAAAGCTGAACGCCGGCACGGGAACCGAGCTGTTACCGGCGTAGTAATTGCTGAAATCTCCCTCGCTGGCGTAGTGGCGACGGAAGACCATGTTCTGCGCGCCCTCGGGATTGGCCGCATTACCGATGGCGGCGTTGCGCTGGTCCACAAAAATCTCCGTGCCCCAGTACCTCACCCGCTGACTGCGCGAGTTCTCAAGGAGACCAGCAATCCGGTGGCGGCCAAACCAGCGGCCCAAATCCTTTTCCCAAGCGGCCGTAAGGCGAACGACATCGTTGGAGATCGTGATCCGGTCCCGGCTCCAATTGTCCTCCATGTAGAACTGCCCGGCCCGCGGGTTGGGCACAGTCCCGATGAAACTCGCAGGCGGCACGGTGAGATTCGGATCGGCAAACAACGTCGGCTGGCCGCTGCCACCGTACGCCGCCGCGTCGTTGCGGTTGTGGAAATAGCCCAGCTCCAGCGAGAGACTGTCCCCGATGCGCTGCTCCACCAGGACAGCGCGACTGTTGAAATTCTGGAGGCGTTTCCCGCCGGGTCCGGTGTTGTTGAACTCGTACGGCGAGAGGGCCGGAGTCGCGAGGGTCTGAGTGGCAAACGTGCTACTGCTCTGCAATTCGCCGCGGGTGTTGTAGACCACGCCATCCTGCTCGTTGAAGGCGTAGCGCTGATTCGTCTGGTTGAGCCGTGTCGTCCCCGTCACCGCCGCACCGTCGGCCACCGGTCGCCCCGCAGCAATCCAGCGCGTCAGGTTGTCGACCGCATTCCAGTTCACCAGGACGCTGTTCTGGTGGTGGCCCGTTTCAAACGTCGCGTGCACCGTGGTGGTCTTAAACGGCCGCACCACGACCGCGCCGCCGAGACGCTTTTGATCGGTGAAGTTCCACTTTCTCCAGCCTTCGGCATTCTCGTAGAGTCCGACGAGACGCGCCGCCAATTTCCCCGGCAGGATCACCTCGTTGTGGTCGGCCGTGAATCGTTCGAGATTCCAGGATCCGACTACGTTGCTGAAAGTCGTTTTGCGGCGGTTGAGGTTGGCGCGCTTGCCGGTGAGGGCGACGTTGCCTCCGGCCTGGCCGAGGCCGAAGAGGATCGAGTTGGGCCCACTTGCGACCTCGGCGCGTTCGACGTTGAAGAGATCCACGGGAATGCTCGAGTCGACGAAGTCGCGCGACGAACCCGCCGCCATCCCGCGCATCCGGAACTGCGCGTCGTTGGAAATGGCGAGCTTCCCCTCGGGATTGTTGAATCCGTTTGTCGCATCCTCAGTGTCGAGTTCGACGTTTGTCGCGTACCCGATCATGTCCGAGAGGCTGGTCGCCCCGATATCGGAAAGAAACTCGGGCGTGAACGGCGAAATGGAAGCGGGAGTGTCCTTCAGACGCGTGTTGAGCCGGCTCCCACTCGTCGTGTTGGCGGCCTGGTAACCGACGTCGTCCGCCGCACGCACCTCAAACGGGGACAACTCCACGACCGCACCTGGTTCCGATTTGACCGGAGCAGAAGGTTTGACGGTCGGAACGTCGGCCGCCGAGGCCGCGACCGCGACGACAATACCGGCGGCCCGTGCGGTGGAACGGAGGAAGCGATGAAGGCGGAAACGGTGCATTGGCAAACAGAGGGGTTGGAAGGATTGCCCAGCGCCGCGACAATTTCGTCGCGACGGGAAGATTGGAGAATGGCATCAAACACTCCGGCCTAGAGAACGGAAGTCCCGGCAACACACATTCAACTATCGATTTTCCACATTCGTTCCCGGGCGCAGCAAACGGTCATTGCCCCCCGGCGCACTTTTCCACCACCTTTTCCTCAATTCCGTATCCGTCCTCCCCTTTCGAGCGTCCTCTGGTCGCGATCAAACCTCAGCCAACCCTTCTTTTCGTCCGCGCTGCCATGAAACTCCTCAACACATTCCTATCCCGCCTCGTCATCAGCCTCGTCGCCCTGACCGCTCTGCAGCTCGAGGCCAAGACCCTCACGGTCGGTTTTGCCCAGACCGGCGCGGAGAGCGCCTGGCGCGCCGCCAACACGGCCTCGATGAAGAACGAAGCCGCCAAGCGCGGCATCAATTTGAAATTCTCCGACGGCCAGGGAAAGCAGGAGAATCAAATCCGTGCGGTGCGTTCGTTCATCACCCAGGGCGTCGACTTCATCGTGATCGCCCCGATCGTCGAAACCGGCTGGGAGCCCGTCCTGCGCGAGGCCAAGCGCGCGAAAATCCCGGTGCTCGTCACCGACCGCACCGTGCAGGTCTCGGATGAGTCGCTCTACGTGTGCTTCATCGGTTCGGATTTCTACGCCGAGGGTAAGATGGCCGCCGAGTGGCTCGCCGCCAAGGTCAACGGCAAGGGCAACATCGTCGAACTCCAGGGCACGCCCGGTTCCGCCCCTACCAACGAGCGCCGGAAATCCTTCGCCGACGGCATCGCAAAATTTCCCGGCCTCAAGCTGATCGATTCGCAAAGCGGCGACTTCCGGCGCTCCGGTGGCAAGGAAGTCATGGAGGCCTTTCTGAAAAAACACGGCAAGGCCATCAACGTCGTCTACGCCCACAACGACGACATGGCCCTCGGTGCCATCCAGGCCATCGAGGAGGCAGGCCTGAAACCCGGCAAGGACATCACGGTCCTTTCGATCGACGGAATCAAGGAGGCCCTGCAGGCCGTCGTCGCCGGCAAACTCGGCTGCAGCGTTGAGTGCAATCCGCTCTTCGGACCGAAGGTCTACGACACCATCTCCGCCGTGCTCGCCGGAAAAACCGTCGCGAAGAAACTTTTCAACGTCGACACGCTCTTCGACGCCAAGAATACCGCGGCCATCATCGCCTCGCGCGAATACTGAGCCCGCCGCGCGGCGTCGCGCCGCCGTCCTCCTTTCCCCGTGGCCGAGGCACCTCCCCTTCTTCAGCTCCGCGGCATCACCCAACGCTTCCCCGGCGTCACCGCCCTGAGCGGGGTCGACTTCACCGTTCGGGCCGGAGAGGTCCACGCGTTGCTCGGCGAAAACGGCGCGGGCAAATCCACGCTGATCAAGGTTCTCACCGGCGTTTACACGCCCGACGAGGGCAGCATCATGCTCGCGGGCGCACCAATCCGCCCGGCCTCACCCAAGGACGCCGAGCGCGCCGGGATCAGCACCGTTTACCAGGAGGTGAATCTCATTCCCGCCCTGTCCGTCGCGGAAAATATTGCGCTCGGCCGCCAGCCCGGACGTTTCGGTTTCATCCATTGGCGCGCCGTGCGCCGCCACGCCCGGGAGGCTCTCGCGCGCCTCGGGCTCGACTGCGATGTCGACGCCGAGCTCGGCTCGCTCTCGGTCGCGCTCCAGCAGATGGTCGCCATCGCCCGCGCCCTCGATCTGCGCGCGCGATTGCTCGTCCTCGACGAACCGACCGCGAGTCTCGACGAAAACGAGGTCGGTGAACTTTTTTCGGTGATACGTCGACTCCGGAGCGAGGGGCTCGGCATCGTGTTCGTCACCCACTTTCTCGACCAGGTCTACGCGATCAGCGACCGGCTCACCGTCCTCCGCAACGGAGAACTCGTTGGCACCTACGCCACCGCGGGGCTTTCCCGACTCTCACTCGTCGGCAAAATGCTCGGCCGCGAGGTAACCGACGATTCCGGCGGCGCGCCCGGCGCACCCGCCATCTCCGGCACCACCGACGTCCCACTGCTCGAAACGCGAGGCCTCGCCCGCCAACGAGCCGTTCACCCGCTCGATCTCACGCTGCGCCGCGGCGAGGTCACCGGCCTCGCCGGTCTGCTGGGGTCCGGTCGCACCGAGACCGCCCGCCTTTTGTTCGGGCTCGACGCGGCGGACGAGGGGGAACTCCGGCTGCGGGGCGAGTCCGCGGTCCTCAACTCACCCCGCGATGCCATCCGCCTCGGCCTCGCGTTTTGTTCGGAGGATCGGAAAACCGAAGGGATTCTGCCCAACCTTTCCGTGCGCGAAAATTTGATCATCGCGCTCCAGGCCAAACAGGGCGCCTGGCGCACCGTCACTCGCGTCGAACAGGAGAAACTCTGCGCCCACTACATCGCGGCACTGCGGATCAAGACGCCCAACGCCGGGACGCCCATTCGCAACCTCTCCGGCGGCAACCAGCAAAAGGTCCTGCTCGCCCGCTGGCTCGCGACCCGGCCCGAGTTGATCATCCTCGACGAACCGACGCGCGGCATCGACGTCGGCGCCCGGGCAGAGATTGAGCAGCTCATCGCCCGGCTCAGTTCCGAAGGACTCGCCGTCCTGCTGATCTCGTCCGAGGTCGAGGAACTCGTCCGCACCTGCACCCGCGTCCTCGTGCTCCGCGAACGCCGGGTGACCGGCAACGCCTCCGGCACCGATCTCACTCCCGCCCGACTCATGCAATTGATGGCCGGAACCCATGAGCGCGCCTGAATCCCGTTCCGCCCCACGTTCGCCGTTGATCTGGCTGCTGGCCGGCCTGGCCGCACTCGTCGTCGTCAACCTCGCAAAGAATTCCGCGTTTCTTTCCATCACTCTGCACGACGGCCATCTCTACGGCATTCCGATCGACATCCTGAACCAGGGCTCGCGCACGATGTTGCTCGCGCTCGGCATGACGCTCGTCATCGCCACCGGCGGTGTCGATCTCTCCGTCGGCTCCGTCATCGCGATCACCGGGGCCATCTGCGCGCTGCTCCTGCGGGAGAGCCACGGCCTCGCCTTCACGCTCACGGCGGCGCTGGCAGCAGGCGCCGTCGCCGGTGCGGCGAACGCCCTCCTGATCGCGCGGCTCGGCGTTCAGCCCATCGTCGCCACGCTAATCCTGATGGTCGCCGGCCGTGGGATCGCCCAATTGCTGGCCGACGGGCAGGTCATCGTAATCGCCCATCCGGCCTTCGAATTCCTCGCCAACGGTTTCATCGCGGGCTTCCCCTTCGCGCCGCTCGTCGTCGGGGCGCTCTACCTTGCGACTCACTTCCTTCTCCGGCGCACCGCCCTCGGACTCTTTCTTGAAGCCGTCGGCGACAACGAGCTCGCCAGCCGTTTCGCCGGACTCGCCGCCGCCCGCATCAAGGCGCTCGCCTATGTCTTCTGCGGAGCCTGCGCCGCCCTGACCGGCGTCTTTACCGCCGCCAATATCCGCGCCGCCGATGCGCACCGCGCCGGGGAGAATGCCGAGCTTGACGCGATTTTCGCGGTGGTCGTCGGCGGCACCGCGCTCACCGGCGGCCGGTTTTCCATTCTCGGCTCGTTCCTCGGCGCCCTCCTCATCCAGACCCTCACGACCACGATGTACAACCTCGGCGTCGCCCCCGCGGTTGCGCCCGTGCCGAAGGCGCTGCTGATCCTCGTCGTCTCACTCGTCCAGTCGGAAAAATTCCGCGCAATCGCCAGCCGCGCGTTCCGTCGCGCCAGGAACGCCACCGCATGAGTGCGCTCCGCCGCAATCTTCCTCTGCTCAGCACCGCGGCCATCTTCTGCGCGCTGTTCGCGACCGCGTCGTTCTTCTACCCGGGCTTTTTCTCCGGTCGGGTCGCGGCGAGCCTGCTGGCGGACAATGCCTTTCTCGGCATCGCCGCGATCGGCATGACCCTCGTAATTTTTTCCGGCGGCATCGACCTCTCGGTCGGCGCCGTCGTCGGCTTTACCTCCATTCTCACGGCGACGCTCGTGACCGGACGCGGCGTCACGCCCGCCGTCGCGTGGGCCATCGGACTGATCCTAGGCACCGCGTTGGGTGCGTTCATGGGCGCTTTGATCCACGTTTTCCGCCTGCCGCCGTTTCTGACCACGTTGGCCGGCATGTTTCTCGCGCGCGGCGCTGGCTTTTGGATTAACACCGAGTCGGTCGGCATCACCCACCCGCTTTATGAACGGCTGGCCAACTTCGACCTGCCCCTCGGCGAATCGCTGCACCTTCCCGCCGCCGCCCTGCTCCTGCTGGCCGCTGTCGGCCTCGCCTATGTGGCCGGGCATTACACCCGGTTTGGCCGCGCCCTGCTCGCCATCGGCGGCAACGAGCAGTCCGCCCTTCTCATGGGCGTCCCGGTTGGGCTGACGAAAATCGCGGTCTATGCACTGAACGGGTTCTGCGCCGCCCTCGCCGGCATCGTCGCCACGCTCTATACCGGCTCGGGAAATCCGAGCATGGGCATCGGACTGGAACTCGACGCCATCGCCGTCGTCGTCATCGGCGGCACCCTCCTCTCCGGCGGCCGCGGCCACGTCCTCGGCAGCCTGCTCGGCCTTTTGATTTTCGGCACCATCCAGGCCGCGATCCTCTTCGACGGCCGGCTCAGTTCGTGGTGGATGCGGATCGTCGTCGGCTCGCTCCTGCTCGGTTTCATCCTGTTGCAGCGCCTGTTCGCCCGGGGAGTTGGGGCGCGTGGCTGACCACGATGCACGCGTTTCGCTTTTTCCTCCTCTTCGCCACCGCAGTCACTGGTTTCGGCCAGGGCACCAAGGCGGATTACGAACGCGCACGTGCGCTGCCTCAGCTCACCGGCAATGCCATTTTCCGCGACCGCGTCACTCCGCACTGGCTCCCCGACGGGGTCTCGTTCTGGTATCGCGTGGCGACCGCCCCGGGCCAAAGCGAACACGTCCTGGTCGACGCCCTGACCGGCCAGCGCACCAGCGGGTTGGCCGCAACGGAACTCGCCCGACTCCTTTCCCTGCGACTAGCAGCCCGTCGGACTTGGAAAATCAGGCTTGGGGGTGATTTTCCAAAATTTTTCCGGCGACGGGAGGCCCAACTCTGACGGGCTGCTGAGCGCCGTGCGGAGCACGGCGGGAGGGACGGGTTTTTGTCGTATATTTGCGTTG